>CALWMN010000001.1 GCA_944381935.1 uncultured Mediterraneibacter sp.
AAATATTGCCCGGCACAAACCGGGCAATACAAAAAATTTATATTTTTTTCATTGTCTACTTGACGGGTAGCACACCACGGCACTGTACCGGTCTTTTTATCCTCTTTCTCCCAACGCATCCCCTATCCCCGGGATCTCCGTCTTCTGTTATTTGACTCCCGTTCATAAAATATTCTCTTTTCTACAAACATCTTCTTTTCTGCGGATTTTACCAGTTCCTGTATGGAAGAGACCTCTGTCTCATTCTGGATCCCCACGGAAATATGATAGTCTCTCTTCTCCAGGGAAGCTACGAATTTTGCACACCGGGACTTTATCTCCGCCTCATCGGTATCAGCAAGAAATACAACAAATTCATCTCCGCCAGTCCGATAGGAATATGCTGTATCAAAATTTTCCCGGATGCCTTCCGCTACTGCTTTAAGCATTTTATCCCCCTTATCATGCCCCTTTGTGTTATTGATCTCATGCAAACCATTAACGTCAATATAGACACATGCGAGGGAATTTCGATGTTCCGCATAAATGTGGGGAATCTCCCGTTCATAACGGTTGCGGTTATAAAGCCCTGTCAGGGCGTCCAGTTCCCCTCGGTCTCTTATCTCCATATAATTCTTCAGGTTAAGGCAAAACATACTGAAGCTGAATTTCATGTTTTTTAGCAATGACGCCGAGCCATTTCCTTCCGTTATATTACATCCCGCCAGGATACCGCACATATTGCCCTCCATATCTTCTACCGGAACAGCCACTACATTATGGATTTCTCCCCATTTCTTTTCCGGGAACAGCTCCCGGCAGTACTTTTCGTCATACACCTCAAATTCACTGTTTCCCTCCTCAAAATAATTAATCAGCCTGTAGATATATTCTTTTATGCCTTTTTCCTTGTCCTCTATCCCAGTCGGGGTCTTTTCCCACAAAAAAGCTGACGCATCATAGGATTGCCCTACAAGCCAGAACCCTACTTTCCCGGCCGAAATAATCTCCCCGATCTTTTCAAGAGCTGCATTTATATTCTCTTTCTTTTCGTGGGCATTGAACAACAGTTTTTCCACATCATATATGTAGTTGAGCATATCGAGGCGTCTCTGTTTCTCTCCTGTCACTTTCCGAACATAACCGATCATCCACAGGAAGTACATAACAAAGCATACCATCTCAAACAAAAGAAATATGTTCAATATCCCCTTTATCGCATCTGTACCCCCAAAAACCACGCCTTCCGGCACAGATACCGCTATTCTCCACTCATTAATCCTGATGGGTTCATAATAAAAATAGAGATATTTTCCTACTGATCTGGAGACAAAAACCATATATCTGCTGTCTCCTTCTATCAGCCCTCGTTTCATCTGCCCCGAATCATATCCCGGGGCCATCTCCCTTTCGCCCATTTCCCATATATTTCCGGCCCTACCCGGATGCCATGTGTCAATGAGGAAATCCCCTGTACTACCGTCAATGATATACAGTGCCCCTTTTCCGCTATACGGCGCCAGATTCATCTTGTCAGGAAGCTTCCCCAGCTCCACAACTCCATAAAGCATGGCGACCGTCTTTCCACCCCTGTGAATCGGCATATAATGTCTCACGATATAATTTCTGCTGTCAAGAACATCTGTCTCCCTGTTTGAAACATGGATTCCCCGGGAGGCCTCCTCTTCAAATGACAGGGTCCCATCGGCGTCAACCCTTTCCCCGCCTTTCGTAAGCACTGTATTGCCCGGAAGAAGCATCTCGATCCGGGACATCATCCCCACATCTGTATAAGAATCCAGCAAAGACCACAACTCAGCAGAATCCATCTCATCAAATTTTCCAACCACTGACGAGAGCATCTCAAGGGCTTCCCTGTCATTGCTTACATGCATCTCAATTTCATCCGCCAGAGTACCCACTTCCTCATAAAGCCTTTCAAAGCTTTTTTCCTCTTCCATCCGGTTTATATGGCTTATCATGCCAAAGGATATCGTCACGACAAGGAGAATCATCATACCTGTTGCAATCATTGGACTTTTCCAGCGTATATTATTTGATCTTTTCATTCAACTCCATCCCTTTCCGCTATGACATATTATCCGTCATTCCCAAAATTGCACCTGTTCCTTAATCCCGGAAAGTATAGCGTAATGAAGAAACCATATATTTATACTATACACCGGGATCATTTTATCTACAACCACTCTTTCTTGCATGGATAACCTATTCCTTGTGTAAGATAAACATATCAGAGAAAAATTAAAAGCAAATTAAAGTATTCTGTTATTTTTCTGCAAATAGTTGCAGGCATATTGCAACAACAGGCCCCCCGGCAAGTAACACAAAGCTGTATTTTTGCAATTTAGGAGCCATCTGTCATTTCCTTTTCATGCGCGTAACCCTCCGTAAAATATGCACAAAAAACCTCCCAGAACAAATGTCCTGGGAGGCCATGCATCGCCTTGCGGCGTTCTGGTCCGTATATAATTGTATCCGGTTAACGTTTGGAGAACTGCGGAGCACGACGCGCTGCTTTGAGTCCGTATTTCTTACGCTCTTTCATTCTCGGATCACGGGTCAAGTAACCCGCACTCTTGAGAACCGGTCTGTAATCAGCGTCTGCCTCAAGCAGTGCTCTTGCGATTCCGTGGCGGATCGCGCCTGCCTGTCCTGTATAACCGCCTCCGTGTACATTTACAAGTACATCAAATTTATCTGCTGTACCTGTTGCCACAAGTGGCTGGCGGACGATAACCTTCAGCGTCTCAAGTCCGAGATACTCATCAATGTCCCTTTTGTTTATTGTGATCTTGCCTGTTCCAGGCACAAGATATACTCTTGCGATAGATTTTTTTCTTCTTCCTGTTCCGTAGTATTTTGCATTAGCCACTGTTATATCCTCCTTTCAACCTTTCCCTAAACTGTCAGAACTTCCGGCTTCTGAGCCTGATGTGCATGCTCTGCGCCAGCGTATACATGAAGCTTCTTGATCATGCTTCTTCCCATAGGTCCTTTCGGGAGCATCCCTTTAACAGCCAGCTCAATAACCCTCTCAGGTTTCTTTTCCATCATCTCGGCAAGTGTCGTCTCCTTCATCCCTCCCACATACTCGGAATGATTGTAGTAAATCTTCTGCTGAAGCTTCTTGCCTGTAACTTTTACTTTCTCTGCATTTACAACGATCACATAATCGCCCGTATCAATATGCGGCGTGTATTCCGGCTTATTCTTCCCTCTAAGCACCTTAGCGACCTCAGATGCAAGGCGTCCTAACGTGCAGCCGGCAGCATCAACTACATACCATTTTCTTTCAATCTTATCAGGGTTAGCCATATAAGTTTTCATGGGTATTCCTCCTACAATAATCATCAGATAACATTAGCTTATATATGTGAAATCAGCACACTCCGGGGCTGTGGCGTATGCTGTTTCTCCTTTTTTCACGCTGTACTATTATAGTACGCGTCCACTCTGATGTCAAGCTTTTTCTAACCCATTCGCCATTTTTCTATCTCGTCTGTCACTTCTTTTTCCTGTCCCAAACTTTCAACACAAGCGTGATAACCAATACTATTGCCGCCGCCCCCAGCACAACTCCCCAGACAGCCAGCGACGTTGAGTCCCCCGTCTTTGGGCTTGCCGGCAATACTTTCTGTGTAAGCGCCGCCCCGCCGGGGTTCTTAATTTCAGCATATTCGCGAAGCTCTAGCTTCTCTGTTTTTTCCGTCATCTCCAGCGAATCCGGCAGGGCTTTCATCTGGGCCACAATAAAAGTACCGGCATGGTCTGTTTCAAACACCGCTTTTCCGTCTGACATCCAGAATCCCATCTCTGTTCTTGTTCCATCTTCTCCCAGACAAGAAACAGACAGATGCGCCGTATCATATCCCTCCGGTATCGGTATGGAGATTGAGACGGTTCCTGCCGGCTCCTGCATAGAATAGTCCGTCATGGAGAGAAAACGGATATCAAACGCCCTGAACTGATCTGCTATCATAGACATAAGCATGCTGATCCCCTCGTACTCTTCCCCGCTCTCCAACGAAGTTATATAAAGAAATGTTCCCGCCGGGAAAACATTTTCTGCCCCCTCTGCCAGAATACCGGTTGACGGGTCCTCCTGCCAGAACACATTGCTTTCCTGCACATTGCTCCCGGTTCCTTCTATACTGCTACCGGGGACCTCTCCAGATGTCCCATCGTCTTCCTCGCTTTCAAAGTCTTCCTCACCATTTCCCTCATTCTGATCCAGGGAAAGTGTATTTATAGAAGATCCGCCCACAGATGCCGGCTCATCCCCTTCCCCGCCATTCTCTTCTTCCCCCTCTGTCCCTCTGCCGGGAGGCGTATTGTTCCCATCTCCGGTCCCTCCTGTATCTGTCAAAGGTTCACTCCCTTCCTGTGCCGAAACGGTGGCGGTGCCCATCGCCAGGACTAAAATCACAGCCAGCAGAAACACGGTTATTTTTTTTGCCATTGTATAAACCTTTATCAACATCTTACCCTCCAAAAATACAGTTCATTGTTCTGCCTGATCTTAACTACAAGTATAATCTTACGACAAATGACTGTCAATCAGTCCTTTTGTAAAAAATGACCAAAAGAGCTGTCATTTTTCTGTATTTAATGTTATACTATTAACATTGTAACAAAATGCAAAGGAAGGTATCAGAATCATGTGGGCTTACAACGAAACATTTTATCAGATATATCCCATTGGCTTCTGCGGCGCTCCGGTCCACAACGACGGAGTCCTGGCTCACCGCATCCTCAAGGTCGGTGAGTGGGCAGAATACCTGCAGAAGCTCGGAATCGGCTCTATCATCCTGAATCCGATCTTCGAGTCAGACAATCATGGATATGATACAAGAGATTTTAAAAAGATCGACTGCCGCCTCGGCACAAACGAAGATTTCAAAGAGGTGTGCCAAACACTCCACAGCCACAACGTAAAAATCATGCTGGACGGCGTGTTCAATCATGTAGGAAGGGGTTTCTGGGCGTTCCGGGACGTCCAGGAGAAAAAGTGGGATTCCCCTTATAAAGACTGGTTTATTCTCAATTTTGACGGCAACAGCGGTTATAACGACGGCTTCTGGTACGAAGGCTGGGAAGGGCACTACGAGCTTGTCAAGCTGAATCTCCAGAACCCCGCTGTAGCAGACTACCTCCTGGACTGTGTAAAAATGTGGATCGATGAGTTCGGGATAGATGGGCTCCGCCTGGATGTCGCATATTCGCTCGACCATAATTTCATGCGCCGCCTGCGCAGGTTCTGCGATGAAGCCAAACCCGGCTTTGCCCTGATCGGTGAAGTCCTCTTCGGAGACTATAACCTGATCGTCAATGACGAGATGCTCCATAGCTGTACAAACTATGAGTGCTACAAAGGAATCTTTTCCAGTTTCAACAGCATGAACCTTTTCGAGATTGCACATTCCCTGAACCGGCAGTACGGCCCGGAGCAGTGGTGCATCTACAGAGGCAAGCACCTGATGAATTTTGTTGACAATCATGACGTGACAAGGATCGCCAGCATCCTGACGAACAAGAGCCACCTTCCCCTTGCATATGGCATCCTTTTCGGTATGCCGGGTATTCCGTGCATTTACTATGGAAGCGAGTGGGGCGAAGAAGGCGTCAAAGCCCCCGACAACGACTATGCGCTGCGTCCGTGTTTTGAGGAACCGAAGCCAAATAAACTGACAGATTTTATCCGGGCGCTGATCGAAATCCGCAGGAACAGCGATGCCCTCTGCAACGGCATTTACCGCAATGTCGTCATCACCAACCATCAGCTTATCTTTGAGCGCAAGACTGACAGAGAGCGCGTCCTTGTTGCGATCAACGCATCAGACGCAGAATACTCCGCAGGAAACGGGGAGCTGCACGGAACTTACTTTAACCTCATTGCTGATACAGGCAAAGCCGATGACAAAACATCCGGAGATTCTCCAGGGAAGATCACGCTCAATGGGCAGCTTTCAATGCCGCCATACAGCATCCAGTATCTCAAAGCAGTATAGAATTTCGGAATCATCTTTTAAGAGCGCCGCGGAAACCAATCCGGTTCCCACGGCGCTCTTTTTCATTCCCTGCCTTCTGTCACTGCTCCTTTATAAGCACTTTCTCAATCTGGGCCATGTACATCACATGGTAATCTTTCTCTGGATACCACTCTCCGTCGATCCATTCCTCCGTGAAATATTCCGGAGCCATAGGCTGGGCGTACAGTTTCCTGCAGACAAAGATCATGTCTGCCTCCTCAAATGCAGTAGTCCCATGCGTATAGTACGGCGTCAGCCCCGCTTCTTTCTCCTTGCCGCAGTTGCGGCCTGACCTGGAGCCGCAGATATTAAGTGCTTTCCGGTACTCTTCCCCGTAAAAGGAAACAGTAAATTTCTCCTTGCTGTCGACAAACTCTTTTGTATAACGCTGTGGGCGAAGATACACGGTTACGACATCCTTTCCCCACATAATTCCCATTGCTCCCCAGCTTGCCGTCATTGTATTGTGCTTCCTCTCATCGCCTGCCGTAATAAGCATCCATTCTTTCCCTATTTTCGTGAAAGGATTGAACCGGAGATCTTCAATATTTATCTCTTTAAAACCCATAATCCACCATCCTTCTGCCGTATTATTTTACCACTACCCTGCGGAAATTTTTCTTTCCCTTCCTGACAATCACGCCTTCCCCGGCAAGATCTTCCTTCGCAAACACCGCGTTGATATCCTGGACTTTTTCGCCGTCTACTGTAACGCCCCCCTGCTGCACGGCACGTCTCGCCTCAGACCTGGACGGCACAAGGCCGCTTTTTACAAGCATGGTCAGGATATGGATTGAGCCGTCCTCAAAATCTTCTTCCGCAAGCTCAGCTGTCGGCATCTGAGCCGCATTCCCCTTGCTGAACAGCGCCCTTGCGCTCTCCTGCGACTTCTGCGCCTCCTCTTCCCCGTGTACAAGCTTCGTCAGTTCATAGGCGAGGATCTCTTTCGCCGTGTTAAGCTGAGACCCTTCCCATGAGTCCATCCTGTCGATTTCCTCGAGAGGAAGGAAGGTCAGCATACGGATACACTTAAGCACGTCTGCATCTGCCACATTTCTCCAGTACTGATAGAAATCAAAGGGGGATGTCTTCTCCGGGTCAAGCCACACGGCGCCGGACTGGGTCTTTCCCATCTTCTTTCCCTCGGAGTTTAAGAGGAGCGTAATCGTCATAGCGCCTGCGTCTTCTCCCAGTTTCCTGCGGATCAGCTCTGTTCCTGCCAGCATATTGCTCCACTGGTCATCCCCTCCGAACTGAAGGTTGCATCCATATTTCTGGAACAGTGCGTAGAAGTCATACGCCTGCATGATCATATAGTTAAACTCAAGAAAGCTTAAGCCTCTCTCCATCCTCTGCTTATAACACTCTGCCGCCAGCATTCTGTTCACAGAGAAATGGGGTCCCACCTCACGCAGCAGGTCGATATAATTCAGGCCGAGCAGCCAGTCCGCATTGTTTACCATCAGCGCTTTCCCCTCGGAAAAATCAATAAACTTGCTCATCTGTTTCTTAAAGCAGTCGCAGTTGTGCTGAATCTGCTCCGGCGTCATCATACTCCTCATATCCGTCCTTCCCGACGGATCTCCAATATATCCTGTCCCGCCGCCGATCAGTGCGATTGGCTTGTTCCCCGCCTCCTGAAGGCGTTTCATCAGACACAGTGCCATAAAGTGCCCGACATGCAGACTGTCAGCCGTTGGGTCGAAGCCGATATAGAACACTGCCTTTCCATCGTTCACCAGATCTCTGATCCTCTCTTCATCCGTCACCTGGGCGATCAGTCCCCTCGCCTGAAGTTCTTCGTAAATTCCCATATTTCCTCTCCTTTTTACAAATTTTCCGTCAGAATAATAAAACCGCCCTTACTGCATAACTGCAATAAGGACGGATCTCTGACCGTGGTACCACCTTAATTCACCGACATTCTTTTCTGTCAGCCTCTTATGAGCTGTAACGCGCTCCATTCCGTCGCAGCCTACTTGCATCCCGCCTTGCCCTTCCGGCTCTTTGGAATGTTTCGGTGCGAAGCTCCGGGATGTATTCAGAAAACACTGTATCATGCGCCTCTCATCAGCCGGCCGCTTTCTGTTTTCACAGTTGTCCCTTACTTCTTCCCTTCAAAGCCTGTTTCGTATGTAGCATATCTTAACCTGCCAAACCGCATTTGTCAAGAAGGAAAGGTTTGATCCTGGCTTTCAGTCCAGATATTTCTGAAGCGTCTTACGGACCGCTCCTTTTCCGGCGATCAGCTCCCGGAACATCGTCTCAATTTTCGCTCCCAATCCTGCCGCATAGAGGTCGGTCCCAAAAAGGACTGGATTGGAAAGGATTGATGCCAGTTTCCCTTCAACACTCTGCGGTTCCCCGATGACAACGCCGGAAAGCGCTGTCTGCAGCTCTTCCAGCATTGGGTCGCTGCTCACCTGGATCTCTTCCCCATCGTCGTCCTTCCCCAGCAGATAGCGCAGCCATCCCGCAATTGCCAGTGGGATATAAGTAAGGCTTCCGGCATCAAGCTTTTCATCCTTCACATAGGATTTTATCGTTTCTCCAAACCGGATCGGGATCTTCTGGCTTGTATCTGTCGCGATCCTCTGCGGACTATCCGGTATGAACGGGTTCGGAAGGCGTACATCAATTACCTCATGGATAAAATCCGAGGGGCTTAAGATCTTCGGGTCCACTACCACAGGCATCCCCTCCTGAAATCCGATCTTCTCCACCAGGGTTTTCAGCTCTTTATCTTTCATCTCATCCGCAATCCGGGTGTAGCCTAACAGGCATCCGTAAACTGCCAGAGCAGTGTGAAGCGGGTTCAGGCAGGTAGTCACCTTCATCCTCTCTGTATTGTTCACGGTGTCCCGGTCGGTCATATAGACTCCTGCCTTTTCTAGTGGAGGCCTGCCATTCGGGAACTGGTCTTCAATAACCAGATACTGCGGCATTTCCGCGTTGACAAAAGGAGCGATAAATGTGTTTTTCCCGGTTATGACAGGAGCCATCTCCTCCACTCCTGCTTCCCGGAGCATATTCTCAACTTCTTTTGCCGGGCGCGGCGTAATTTTATCGATCATACTCCAGGGAAATGATACCTTCTCTTCATTCTCCAGATAGGAAAGAAATTCATCTCCCACATAACCGTTTTTCTTCCAACCTTCCGCCACTGCAAGGACCGAACTTTTTAACTTTTCTCCATTATGGCTGCAGTTATCCATACTCACAACGGCAAGAGGATATTTCCCTGCGCAGAACCGCTCATACAGAAGAGCCGCCACAATGCCCATGGCATGGGAAGCCTTTGACGGTCCGCCTGCCAGATCCGCCTCGACGGCAGGAAAGAGCTTCCCGTTCATATCCGCAAGCGCATACCCTTTTTCCGTAATGGTAAAACTGAACATCTGAAGGGAGGGTTTTCTCGCCAGGCCCCGCAATTTTTCCATCTCTTTTCCGTCGGAGGAATCCGCCTTGATCCCGTCCGCGACAGATGCGATAATCGTTTTGTCTGTAGACCCGTCAGGTTTAAGTCCTACAAACAGCGTCAAGTTGTCGTACGGTTTATATATTTTATCGATAATCTCATAGTCAAATGTATCGCAGGCGATAATGCCGCTCTTTTCTTCCCCCGCATCCAGCAGCTGCTGCTGGAGTTCTGCAATAAATCCCCGGAAGATGTTTCCTGCCCCAAAATGAAGCCAGACCGGAGAATCCCCTGTCTGCTCCCGCATTTTCTCCACATCAAACCGAGGCGTCTCGATCCCATGTTCTTTCCAGAACGGATCGTGTAATGTATTCCGCTTTAATTTCATCTCTTCCTTTCACCCCCTTTTTGAATTGCTTCCCAGATGCCGTTAAGATATGCAGCTCCCAGCGCCCTGTCATACAGCCCATACCCCGGCATGGAAACCTCGCCCCAGATCGCCCTTCCGTGATCCGGGCGGATAAGCCCATCAAATCCGATATCATACAGCGCTTTCATGATCTCGTACATGTCAAGCGAACCGTCTGACGACAAATGTGCTGCCTCCTCAAAATCCCCGGGATAATTGTGCTTTACATTTCTCACATGGGCAAAATAGATCCTCCCCTTAAGTGACCGGATTATATCCGGTATGTCATTATCGGGATTGGATCCAAGAGACCCCGTACAGAGCGTGATGCCGTTAAACTCAGCGTCAACCATCTTCGTAAGCCGGATCAGATTCTCTTTGCATGTCATGATGCGCGGAAGCCCGAACACCGGCCACGGCGGATCATCCGGATGGATCGCCATCTTGATATCATATTTCTCACACACAGGGCGGATCGCTTCCAGGAAATATTTCAGATTGTTGAAAAGCTTTTCCTCATCCACATCTGCATACATTTCAAAAAGCTCTTTGATCTTCGCCATGCGCTCCGGCTCCCATCCCGGAAGTGTCGCGCCGTTCGCCTTTTCCTGCATGGAGTCGAACATCTTGTCAGGGTCGATCGCCTCCACCTGATCCCTATTGTAGGCAAGCACCGTAGAGCCGTCCTTCCTGGGCCTGGCAAGGTCGGATCGCGTCCAGTCAAAAACAGGCATGAAGTTATAGCAGATACAGTGGATATCTTCCTCACCGAGGCGCTCCAGCGTTGTAATATAATTCTCGATATATTGATCCCTTTCTGGCGTTCCCACCTTTATCGAATCATGTATATTTACGCTCTCGATCCCCAGCAGCTTCAGCCCTGCGTCTTCTACATCCCTCTTAAGCGCTCTGATCTCTTCCTTTTTCCATACTTCTCCCGGCGTGGTGTCATACAGAGTGGAGACCACTCCTGTGACTCCGGGAATCTGCCTGATCTGTTCGATCTTCACGGTATCGAACTTCTTTCCAAACCATCGCAGTGTCATATCCATTTCCATTTCCTCCATTACTCTTCCTCAAATGTAAGTACGACCTTCCGTATGGATTTGTCTTTTGAGTCCATAAAATCAAACGCCTCCTGCGCTTTCTCAAGCGGAAAGGTATGGGAAATTGTCCCCGCCAGGTCCAGCTTCCCTTCATTGATCAGGTCGATCGCTGTCTGGAATTTCTTGTTCTGCAGCCTGGAGCCTCTTACATCGAGTTCCTTTGATGTGATGACATATTGGTTTACTTCTGTGGGCGCCACAGAGAACCCCATCGTCATCACACGTCCCGCATTTCCTGTCGCATTGAGCAGCGTCAGGAGGGAATCCTTCGTGCACGCAGCATCGATCGACACAGTCGGCCCATATCCTTCGGTGAGCTTTTTCGCCTGTTCCACCACATCCTGTTTCTGGATATTAACCGCATAGTCCGCTCCGTTTTTCAGTGCTTCCTGCAGTTTCTCTTCGACCATGTCTGCAACTATGATCCTTGCTCCGCTCAGCCTGGCTATCTTCAGGATGGAGCTTCCAAGTGCGCCGCATCCTAAGATCAGCAGGGTGTCATCTTCGCAGAGTCCTGCCCTGGAGCAGCTCTGGATCGCAATCGTGGTCGGTTCGATCATCACCGCTTCCGTATCCGGGAGCGTCTTCGGAAGAAGATAACAGTCATGCTCCGGTACTGCCATATATTCCCTGTACCCGCCGTCGATATGTACCCCCCGTACTCTCAGGCTGCCGCATACATTCCCTCTTCCAATCCGGCAGGCATAGCAATGTCCGCAGCTTACGACCTGGTCTACAATAACCCTGTCCCCCACTTTCAGATGGGTCACACCTGCTCCGACCTCCTCTATTACGCCGACCATCTCATGCCCGATCACCCTCGGGTATGTCGCAGCGGCATTTGTCCCGTGATAGATTCCCATATCAGAGCCGCAGATACCTGCCGCCGTCATCTTGATCAATACATTGTCTTTCTCTGTAAGCACCGGTTTCTCCATCTCAATCAGCCTAAGCTCGCCCGGTCTTACAATTTGAATTGCTTTCATGTCTTCCTCCATTCTGCCGTACCACAGAAGCACGGCTCAATATTTTCAGAACTGCCTTGTC
The DNA here is from genome assembly GCA_944381935.1 of uncultured Mediterraneibacter sp. Taxonomy (GTDB): domain Bacteria; phylum Bacillota; class Clostridia; order Lachnospirales; family Lachnospiraceae; genus Mediterraneibacter. The sequence continues at coordinate 12,010 of CALWMN010000001.1, forward strand.
CGTTTTCTATTTCTTTTTAGTGTCATTAGAAACAGACGCAATCAGGATCAGGACAAGCACTGCTCCCTGTATCAGTCTCTGCATCCCGACAGACAGGCTCGCCGCATTCAGGAAAGTTGTCAGAAGATACATCATCAAAGCGCCGACGCACACGCCTGCCACGCTGGATTTCCCACCCGAGGCAGCCGTTCCTCCGACAAACGCTGCCGCAATGGATGGCAGAAAATACGTGGAACCCATATCCTGAAACGCTCCGCCGTTAAAGGCCCCGCACAGGGTTCCCGAAAGTCCACAGAGCGCTCCGCCCAGTGTGAATGCTGTGATCACAACGCGGTTTGTATTAATCCCCGCATATCCGGCTGCCACCCGTTTCTGTCCCACAGCGTGGAGCTGTTTGCCATATTTCGTCTTATAAAGCAGCAGTCCCAGAAGCAACGCAGTTACAATGCTGATCACCGTCAACATGGAGAAGCCTCCCACATTTAAACTGATAAAATTCACAAAATCCGAATTTGGCAGTGTCGTCATGCCGGGGGATATCACGAGCACGATTGTGAAGATGATATATCCCGTTGCAAGTGTCGTGATCATTGCCGGAACCTTCAGGTAGATGTTCACCAGGCCGTTCACCAGGCCACACAGGGCGCCTGCGCCTACCGCTGCTACAAGTCCGAGCACAATATTATATTTCATCAGGTCACAGGAAAGGTACGCCGCCAGTGTAAGGATATACTGCTGGGACAGGTCGATCGCCCCTTCGCCGCTGGTAACTACGACCATCTGTCCAAGGGCCAGGAGCAGGGCGAAGGTACACAGCCTCGCACTCGAAAAAATCTGCCCTGCATTAAACCTGCCCGACACTGCTGATATTGCGATCCACAAGAGGACCGATCCTAAAAGCGGCCATATAAAAGTATATCTTGCCATTGCCTTCTTCATATTATCTGACCTCCTTTTTATGAGTAATCAGCCTGATTGCGAGTACACCTATCAGAATCAGTCCTGTTACTGCCGTCTGATAGTTTGAGTCAACTCTGAAAGAGGTCAGGACTGTCGTAATCAGAGACATTGCGATACCTCCGCATACAACGCCGCCCGGTGCGACAATTCCTCCTGCCATCTCACATCCGCCTAGGATAACCGTTGCAATGGAAAGCATACAGTAAGAGACGGAAGAGTTTGCGTCTGCCCCGGAACACACTGCTGTATAGACTGTTCCCGCCAGCACGACCATCAGTCCTGACAGTGCGTAATTTGTCACTTTTGCCTGCAGATAAGACCATCCAGAGCGCTCTACCGCAGCCGGATTATTTCCAATTCCTCTTAAGACCATGCCATACTTGGCACGAAACAATACAAACCAGCAAAACACTCCTGCTGCCGCACACAGGATCACCGGCATCGGGACGACCGGAAATTCAAAGCGGTAAATGGCAGACAGCCACTCCGGGCAGGATCCGCCCGGAGACGGCGCAATGACCAAGGCAATGCCGTACCATACGAACTGTGCTCCCAGTGTCACCACAATTGCCGGGATATTTCTCACATGGATCAGCGCTCCCATCAATGCGTAGGCTGCAATAAAAATCAGTAATCCAACCACTCCGACCAGAGGATTTCCCGTCAGGACAATCCCGACCAGGACGTTTACCAGCGCAATCGAATAACCATTTCCCATATCCACGTCTCCTGCCACAACAACAAACATCTGCCCCAGTGCCGCAAAGACAAGGGGCACTGCAGATGACACCAGCATCCTCACTCCCATGTAGGAAAGGATCCTCGGATTCATATATGCATTCAGAAGAATCATAATCAGCATTGTGGCAACAGGAAGCAGCACTCTTGACGTCAGGATCCTGTTCAGAACCGTTTCTTTTTTCTCCGCTGAGGCTTTCTCCTGTTTTACTTCTTTAAAAGATGCCCTGACGATATTCGGGACAGTGATCTCGTCTCCTGTAAGTTCCTCCGTGATCTCGCCTTCATGCATGATATATGCGCGGTCGCATATCTCGATCTCAGAATCCTCCGTCGAATAGAGGATAACTGCCTTTCCTGCCCTTTTCGCCTCATCCAGGAGACCGTATATCTCCTGCTTTGTCTCGATATCCACTCCGGCCGTAGGGTCATTGAGTATGATCAGCTCCGCCCCTGACGCGATTCCTCTGGCAATCAGCGCTTTCTGCTGGTTGCCTCCGCTCAGCGACATGATCGGGCTGTGTATCCCCTCCGCCTTAAATTTCAGTTTGTCGTACCATGTCTGCGCCAAGTTCTCGGATTTCTTTTTATCCAGGAACAGCCCCTTTTTCACCTGATCCAGATTGCCAACAATCGTGTTGTCAAAGATATCCCACAGATGGAAGACCCCTTCTTTCTCCCGATCTCCGCTCACATAGGATACCGTGGCATTTACAAATACCCCCTTTTTCTCTCTTCCCGGGTATTTTCTGGAATCGAACAGAAGATTGAGCAGCTCTGTCTGCCCTGAACCTACCAGACCGGAAATCCCGACGATCTCGCCCTTGTCCACATGCATGTTGATCTCATAGAGACCCTTTCCGGTATAGCCGCTTATCCTGGCTGCCGTTTCCCCTTTATGTATCTCTTCCCCTGGCCCTTCCCGTTTTTTCGATCTGTCTCCGGTACCCCCGAGAAGTTCTACCAGGTCGGCTGTTGTAATCTCGTCAGGGTCGCATTCGCCGGAGTTCATCCCATTTCTCATCAGTACGATCCTGTCCGAGACTTTTCGTATCTCATCCAGCTTGTGAGAAATATATATCACTGCTATTCCTCTCCCGCTCAGTTCCTGCACCACCCGGTGGAGCTGCTCCGCTTTATCTGTCGACAGTGCGGAGGTAGGCTCATCAAGGATCAGCACCTTCAGATTATCCGTCATCAGCGTCTTGCATATCTCCACAATCTGCCTCTCCGCCAGGGTCAGGCGCTCCACCGGCTTGCCGACATCGATATTATTCCCCGGGAAATAGTTTTCCAAAAGCTCCTTTGCCTGTTTCTGCGCATCCTTTCTCCATCCCGGTCTGGTAAAAATACCGTGAGAAAGATTGAGCATCGCAAAGTTCTCATATACGCCGAGATTCGTGCAGAGCGACAGATCCTGGTACGCACAGGCGATCCCGGCTTCCTTCGCTTCTTTTGTTGCGTATCTTTCCATCTTTTTCCCAGATATGGAGATCTCTCCGGCAGTCGGCGAAAGCACACCAGTCAGGATCTTCATCAGGGTCGACTTTCCCGCTCCGTTTGGACCTACCAGGCCGATCACCTCACCCGCGTAAATCTTAAGATTGATTTTTTGCAGCGCTTTTGTGATCCCGAAAAACTTGTCAATCTCTTCCAATTGTATATAAGGAGTCTGATTTTCCTGTCTTTTCACTGTTCCAAGCTCCTTTCCTATTGTCCTCTATCCGTAAGGGCGATCATTCTGATCGGGGACGCCGAACCGTCTTTTATCTTGTTCGCCAGGCCGATCACATATGAGAAAACCGGAAGTTTATGCAGATTCATCAGGTTTTCGATGATTGGAATCCCGTTTCCGAGCAGGATATAATGGCACGGATAATCCTCGCTCCCATATGGGTCCAGCGCCAGCGCATCCGTTCCGACCGCCTTCACCTTTTTGTCCAGAAGATACTGTGCCGCGTCCCCTCCAAGTCCTGCCCAGTCTTTCAGAAATTCCCCCGACTCTGCGCCAAGTCCGTACTTCTCTTCCTGACCGAAGTGGAAAAGGATAATGTCCCCCTCTTCTATCTCCATGTTTTTCCGTTCAAAGTCCTTTAGCATTTCCAGCGTATATGTCCCACATGGTTCCAGGAAAGATGCATCGATCATGACGCCCCTCCCCATGACGGAAGCCACATCCACCTCCGCAATAGAAATCCCATCTCTAAAGAAATGTCTCGGGGCATCCAGATGGGTTCCTGTATGCTCTCCGAAAGACAACTGCCTGTGCATGGAGGCTGCGCCCTCGTCATATGTCTCGTACACAATAGCTCCGAACCTCGCATGTGTAGGCCAGACCGGCATCCCCGGCTCCAGCGTATAGCTCAGATCCGTGATGTCTGCAGACTGCAGTGCCTGCCTCAGCAAAGATATTACCTGTTCCTTCATAATGCCATCCCTCTTTCTTACGATATCCTCCTAAAAACAGACAGGCCTGCGGCTTACAGACCGCAGGCCGTTTTCTCCTTATTCTGCCGTGTACAATGTTTCTCTTACCCAGTCACGGTCATAGGTCGGCGCGCCGATCTCTTCATCGCCAATATCCGCATAATTCTGTACATCATCTTTTGTCACAACTGCGAACGGGAAGGTCATATCAGTCGGTATGTCATATTCGCCGCTCAGAATGTCGCATGCCACATACACGCCCGCTGCTCCGTCCCACGGATTCGAGGATACGGAAATCGTATCATAGTCCTCCGGCGCCTCATTTGCCCACCATTTCAGGAAATATCCCCGGTTATCTCCGCCGATGACCGGTACATCCAAACCGGCGTCTTCAAAAGCCTGTACCGTTGCATAGGAATCTCCGCCCTGCGTCACAACGCCATCCACTTCATCCAGTGTGGGAAGGACACTTGCAAGCTCAGACTGTGCCTTGGATCCCGTCCAGTCTGTGTAAACTTCTGCAACCACTTCAATATCCGGGTAGTTTTCCAGTGTCTGCATAACACCTTCATGTGCAATGTTGTCAAACTCTGCTCCTGCGGTCCCCCTCAGCTCAATCATGCTGCCCGCTCCGCCGATTGCCCCGCAGATATACTCTGTCAGAGTGGACATCTGGTCTACCGTATCAAAATTGATCTGATAGCAAAGCTCTGCATCGGATTCTACCGGGCCGTCATTGATGATAATACACGGAATCCCCGCGTCTGATGCTTCCTGGATCGCTCCGGTCAGCGCTGTCGCGGAAATCGGGTCAATGATAATCGCATCCACACCGTCCAGAATGAAATTTTCAATCTGCTGTACCTGCCTGGACGCATCATTGTTTGCTTCTACAATCGTAAACTCGGAAATCTCCCCTGTTCCCGTCAATTCATCTGCCGCCTCCTGGGCATATGCCTCCATTTGCTGACGATACGTATTTCCGTTAAAACTGTTGGTAAAGCCGATCCTGTAACCCTCTCCGGAACCGCCTGCGCTATCCCCCGAAGCAGAACCTGTCCCTGAACTGCCGCATGCCGTCATAGCCATAACCATTGCCGCTGCCAGAAGAGCCGACAGCACTTTTCTCCTGAGTTTCATAGATACATCCTCCTTTTTGATTTCAAACGGTTTTACTTGTATACTAGTATATTAAGCTACAAGTATTTTTTTGTCAATGATTTCTTAAATAATATTTTATAGAAACACTTTTTTCTACAAAATGAATAATTCCATCTTATTTTCCTGTATTTTTATTCCTGTTTTTCTCATATTTTGCACAAAAATAAAGCAGAATTTCAATTTTATGTTTTGAAACCCTGCTTTATTTTCTGCCCTTTTCATTCTTTTATGACAAGACTGTCAGCTTTTCTTTGACTTAAAATATTGCGGAAACTTACTTCTTACGATCTCCTCATCGATCACATGTCTTGTCAAATGTCTGTCCATTGCGTATTCGCCTTTATCTGGATCCTTCATTCGGATCGCATCCAGAATCGCCATGTGGTCATCCACCACATACTGATTGTCCACTGTCTTTGTTCTCAGTGTCCTGAGCCTGTCAAAATGAAGGATCATCCCGCTCATCAGTTTATAAATATGGACCTTATTCGTGATCTCAAAGAGCTCCTTATGAAACTGATTGTCCATCTCCAGGAGTTCATCTGTTTCTCCGTTTTCCACATAAAACTGCTGAAGCTTTACATTTTTTTCCAGCCCTTTGAGTTTCTCCTCCTCCATTCCCTCACATGCCAGGCGGATGACAGCCTTCTCAAGCGTCAGGCGCATAAACTGTGCCTCTTCCACCAGATCCCAGTCAATCAGAGACACATAGCTTCCTTTCTGGGGATAGATCTCTACAATTTTGCTTTTGCTCAGCTCAATAAGCGCTTCCCTGATCGGAGTCCTTGATACGCCTATCTCAGAGGCAAGCTCATTCTCACTGATTCTGCCCCCCGGCTCCAGCTCCAGCCGTACAATATTTTCTTTCAGTATTCGTAAGACATACTCTCTCCCCGTCTCCCTGCTGTACCGTTCTCTTAATATCATTCCCTGCACCATACTTTCATTAATCTGCTTGTATACCACTAGATCATCAAACTAGTATACAAGTTCACAGGTCTAGTATAACGTTAAAAACAATTCCTTGTCAACACCATTCCCCTCTCTAACCCTGCGGAAGCTTTTTCAGGATTTCGGAAGCCCTTTCCACCTGCTTCCCGTCCGTCTGCCAGACCTCAAACTCGCCAAATCCCGGAATCCCCATAGGGACTCCTTCCCTTCGGAATTTCATTCTGCTGTCCTTCACGGTTTTTGCAGACATGTGGAAGGCTGTCACATGCGCATCATAATACAGGCCTTCGATCAACTCAGGAGTAATCCCCGCCCCTGCCATGATCTCGACTCTTCCCTGAGACCGGTCAGACAGTTCTCGGAGCAGATCTCTCCCCTCCTGCGCCGAACTTCTCTGCCCGCTGGTCAGGATTGTATCAATTCCCAGTGCGGCACATTGCTCCAGCGCTTCGTATGGATCCCGACACACATCAAATGCCCTGTGGAGCGTCACTTCCATATCTCCTGCTGCCTGTTTCAGTTCCTCCATCTGTTCCATATTTAGTGTTCCATCCGGCTTGAGCACCCCGATCACGACGCCGTCTGCCCTAAGTTCCCGGAACATCTGTACCTCTTCCTTTATTGTCTGGAACTCATATTCATCATAACAAAAGTCTCCGAATCTGGGCCGCAGCAAAACCCTCACCTTAATATCCGTATAATGCTTCACCTGCCGGTACGTACATGCGCTCGGTGACAGTCCGCCTATAACAAGCCCCGAACACAGTTCAATGCGGTCTGCCCCTCCTTTTTGCGCTTCAATCGCCGACTGTACGCTGTCGGCGCACACTTCCAAAATGTACGGCATTTTTCTCCTCCTCTGCCCTTAAATTAATAAAATCATCAAAATGGGACACAGCAAAACTCAATTGGGGACGTAGCCAAATTGAATTTCACTACGTCCCCAATCTCAAAAGGGATTATTTATATAGACATTTACTTGCAGAGTTTCTTGAACTCATCAGCCACGAACTGTACTTTTGTTCCGACAATTACCTGAACAGAAGTCTTGCCCGGACGTATCACTCCTGCAACCCCCGCAGATTTGATCTTCTTCTCGTCAACCTTCGTATAGTCCTTGATCTCAAGACGGAGTCTCGTAATGCAGTTGTCGATGGAAGTCACGTTCTCTTTTCCTCCGATTCCATCCAGAATGATGGATGCCACTTCCGTGAAGTTGTCATTGGCAAGCTGAACCTGCTTCTCTGCTTCCTGGTCATCATCCTCACGCCCAGGCGTCTTCAGGTCGAACTTCGTGATCGCGAAGCGGAATACTACATAGAACACGATAAATGCTGCAATACCAAGCGGAATGATCATCCAGGTATTCTGTGCCGCCGGAAGGGATGCAGAGAATACAAGGTCTGTCAGGCCAGCGGAGAAGCTAAAGCCTGCGCGGAATCCTACCAGCACTGTAATCACGGTGAAGATTGCGTACAGCAGAGCGTAAATTACGTAGAGACCCGGCGCAAGGAACATAAATGCAAACTCAAACGGCTCTGTAACACCGCAGACAAACGCTGCGACCGCTGCAGAAGTAACGAGACCGATTGCAACCTTTTTCTTGTTGCTCTTTGCCGTATGTACCATAGCCAGGGCTGCTCCCGGAATACCGAACATCATACACGGGAAGAATCCTGACATATACATTCCAAGGCTCCATGTAACATCCGCAGATGTCTCGCCTGCCCAGAAGTGGGTCAGGTCCCCAAGTCCGATCGTATCAAACCAGAATACGTTGTTCAGCGCATGGTGCAGGCCAAACGGGATGAGAAGTCTGTTGAAGAACGCATAGAGTCCTGCTCCGACAGCATCCAGACTTACGATTGCCTCGCCCAGTGCGACAAGTGCTCCGAAAAGGACCGGCCATACGAACAGCAGTACCACAGATACAATAATGGACACAACACCGGCAATGATTGCCACACAGCGCTTGCCGCTGAAGAACGACAGCCAGTTTGGAAGCTGTGTACTCTTAAATCTGTTGTAGCACATTGCTCCGATAATACCGGAGATGATACCGATGAAAGGATTCTGGATCTTGTCAAATGCAAGTGTGGCATCCTCAGACAGTGTCATGATGACAGAAACGTTTGCCGTTGACAGCAGGTTCGTGATCATCAGCCAGGACGCCAGCGCCGCAAGACCGCCCGTCCCGTCGTTGTCCTCTGACATGCCGACACCGATACCGATGGCGAACAGAATCGCCATGTTGTCGATCAGGGCGCCGCCTGCCTTGATCAGATAAAATCCAATCTGATACGCAAGACCGCTCGCATGATATCCTGCAACTTCTCCTGCCATTGCAGCCGGAGCAAGCGCATATCCGATACCCATCAGGATACCACAGATAGGCAGACACGCCACAGGAAGCATCAAAGATTTTCCTAATTTCTGTAAAAATTTCATATTCTTCCTCCTTCTTTGAATCTCTCATTACTAATCCCTTTATCTATTTCAACCGGATTTCATCCCCGGTCAAAATCAAAGAACATAACGGCTATGCTGCGGAATTTATTTCCGGACAGCGATTACATCGTCTCCGGGACTGACCTCTTCCCCGGCAATTCCCTCCACAGAACTGTAATCCGGCGTATTGCACACTACTACGGGAATAGCCGTATCATATCCTGCCGTCTTCACCTTCTCAAGGTCTACTTCCAGGAGCAGCGCTCCCTTCTTCACCTTGTCGCCTGCTTTTACATATCCGGCAAAGCCGTCTCCATTCATCTTCACGGTATCCAGCCCGACATGGATGAGGATTTCCGCGCCAAAATCTGCCGTCATACTGACCGCGTGGAGCGTATCAAATACCATTGCGATCTCACCGTCACAGGGCGCGTAGATCTTTCCCTCCGAGGGGATTACCGCGATCCCCTTCCCCAGCATCTCCTCGCTGAACGTAGGGTCTTTCACCTCACTGAGCGGCACTGCTTTTCCTTTTGCAGGCGATCCCAGCATCCATCTGTCATCTTGCTTCTTGAAAAAATTGAACATCAGATCCCTCCTAATCTTCCGCCATCGTTACGCGCCGGATATGGATACTCAGATACATGATCTCCTCCCCCGACAATTTACAGTTTGCAGTTTTTTCTATATACTCAGCTATTTTCTGACTGCAGGCATATTCCCTCGGATACTTACACTGCATCATATCCGCCAGCTCGCTCTCTTCATTTGGCAGAAGCTCTTTCCGATATACCCTTTGAAGAAGGAACTTTACGTGTGTAATGAACCTTTCATAGTGAAGCGTCCCCTCATCCAATTGTATGCCCAGTTCACGGCTGACTATACCCAGGATATCTTTCATCTGATCCGGAAAATGCAGGGCGTCCCTGATATCTGTACCATACTCCGCATTGACGAAATGCAGGGCGATAAAACCAGCTTCATCCTCGGGCAGCGCCACATCCAGCCTTTTTTGGATCAGGTCTATCGCATATCTCCCAAGTTCATATTCCTGCGGATAAAATCTTTTGATCTCCCACAAAAGTGCATTTTCCAGGTTAATTCCTTTCTGGCATCTTTCAATCGCGAAATTAATGTGGTCCGTCAGAGTCACATATATGCTCTGATTCAGCTTGAGCTTCAGCGTCTTCTTTGCATATGTTATGATATCGTTTGAAATCTTGGCATGTTCCAGAGGCATATTTGCAATCAGCTCTTTGAACTGATCTGCAACACTCTGGCTTTTGATCCTGAAAATCTTTTCAATCCTGTCCTCATTGATTACAGTTCCGGCTCTCGCTCCGAATCCGATTCCTCTGCCCATCACAACGACTTCTTTTCCTGTCTCGTCATAAGCAGACACTATATTATTGTTGATCACTTTTTCTATAATCATAGCTGACCTACCCAAAAGGCTAAAAAAACCAAATCTCATAAACACTCGCCCTTGCGTTGTTTACAAAATTTGGTTTTGCCTGCCTTACAGTAACAATCCAGTACTATTTAATTCTTGGCTACACTATAACAGAAAAATACAGTAAAGTCAACTTTTTACTTTATGATTTTTTTACATTTTTTATAGTTTCTTCACATTTCCCCTCTAATTTCTAGGAATTTTTGCCAAAGCCGCGCTGTCTCCCACGATCACAACATCACTGTGAAGCTGCAGCACAGATGCCGGCACCTCAGGCGTAATCGGGCCAAAAAGAGCCCTGGCTACTATATCTGCCTTAGCCTCTCCATTCACAATGAGCAGGATCTTCTTTGCCCTCATGATTGTTCCGATTCCCATCGTATACGCCTGTCTCGGCACATCATCAGCCGATGCAAAAAATCTTTTGTTCGCCTCGATCGTGCTCTCTGTCAGGTCAACACAGTGGGTCGTCTTCGCAAAAGAAGAATCCGGTTCATTAAACCCGATATGCCCGTTATGCCCCAGGCCGAGGAGCTGGATATCCACTCCGCCCATAGAACGGATGAGTTCCTCATACCGGGTACATTCTTTTTCAGAATCCGGTTCCATTCCGTCCGGCACATTCGTATTCTCCGGCACAATATTTACCCGGTCAAACAGATGCTGATGCATAAAGTAATAGTAACTCTGGTCATTGCCGCGGTCCAGTCCCCTGTATTCATCCAGATTTACCGTCCTGACCTCACGGAAGTCAAGATCCCCTTTTTCATACCACTGTACAAGCTGATCATATGTACCGATCGGTGTAGAACCGGTTGCCAGCCCCAATACGCAGTCCGGTTTCAAAATGATCTGGGCGGACAGGATATTCGCCGCCTTCCTGCTCATTTCCTGGTAATCTTTTGCCTCATAAATCCTCATATCATCATCCTCCTCAATCTACATTATGCCCGCACCATGCCGGCAATGCACTGCTCCTTCCATCCCCCGGCAGCGCCGCTTAAAATAATACTAGCAATGAAGCTTCAGATTGTCAATCCTTGAGGTTATTTCTCAGAATCCCCTTTTCCGGCAAAGCCTGCATTTCCTCGGTCTGCATAGGAGATTTCCATCAGCATAAGTCCCTGGGGGGGCGCCGTTGCTCCTGCCGCTGCCCTGTTCCTCAGTTCCAGAATTTCTTTCACCCGGTCTGGAGAATACGCCCCTCTCCCTGCGTCAAGCAGCGTGCCCGCTATAATGCGGACCATGTTGTAGAGAAAACCGTTTCCCCGTATCCTGATCGTTATAACATCTTCCTTTCTGGCTACATCCAGGTCATAGACGGTCCTTACCGTGTCTTCCACTTCTGTCCGCACATTGCAGAAGCTTTTAAAATCGTGCTCTCCTTTCAGATACCCCGCCGCCTCCTGCATTTTAGCCAGGTCAAGAGGAAAGGAGACATGATATGTGGTCAGACGCCGTACCGGGTCCGGCATCTCTCTGTTGAGAATCCTGTACACATAAGTCTTAACAGACTTCTCCCGCCTCGGATGCCATTCCCCGGGCACCTCTTCTGACTTTACGACCGCAATATCTTCCGGCAGCCTACAGTTCAGGGCGTGTGCAACCCGCTCCGGGGGTATTGTCGTCTCTGAATCAAACACCGCAATATTCCCCATAGCATGGACCCCGGCATCCGTCCGGCTTGCCCCTGTCACTCTGGTCTTTTCTCCTGTCAGTCCCGAAAGCTCACGGTTAAGCACTTCTTCTATCGTGATTCCATTGGGCTGGATCTGCCAGCCGCAGTATGCCGTGCCGTCATACGCAACAGTAAGTCTGATTCTCTTCATCTCCAACAAGCCGTCCTTTATTTAAAAAATCCACAAGCGCAATGGCACGAATCTGCCCACGGCAAATATGAGCACCAGATAAAAGACCGTCACGGCGTATGCCAGGCGGTCCTCCCGCTTATATTTAAGGGGTTTCATCCTAGTCCTTCCCTCGCCTCCGTGGTAGCATCTTGCCTCCATCGCCATCGCCAGGTCGTTTGCCCGCCTGAACGCAGAGACAAACAGTGGAACCAGAATGGGAATCATCGATTTGGCTCTCTGAATGATATTTCCCGTCTCAAAATCTGCTCCCCTTGCCTGCTGCGCCTTCATGATCTTATCCGTCTCTTCCAGGAGGATCGGGATGAACCTCAGGGCGATGGACATCATCATTGCCACTTCATGCACCGGGACATTCACCCTATTCAGCGGGTGGAGCAGCTTCTCCAGTCCGTCTGTAAGGCCGTTGGGGGAAGTGGTAAACGTCATAATTGATGACCCCATCACAAGGTAAATCAGCCTGACCGCCATAAAGACCGATGTTTTCAGCCCGCTCTCCGTGATGGTAAAAATCCAGAACTGGACAAGTTCCGCGCCTCCCCGGGTGAGAAACAGGTTCATCACGACAGTGAACAGAAGCAGGATCACGATCGGCTTAAGGCCTTTGACAATAAACCCCACCGGAACTTTGGACATCTTAATAACAGCCGCAAGAAATATCGTTGCAACTACATATCCCGGCAGGCTGTTCTGGATAAAGAGCGAGACGATAAACAATAATGTACAGACGATCTTCACCCGCGGATCAAGCCTGTGTATGAAACTTTCTGTCGGATAATACTGTCCGATCGTGATATCCCTAACCATGAAAACTCCTCATTATCTCATCCGCCGCCTCTTCGATTGTCGTCGCATCTGCCGGCACGTCGAAGCCGCGTTCTTTCAGGTCATGCATGATGTATGTTACCTGCGGGGCAGCAAGTCCCACCTTCTCCAGCTCCCTGTAATGCTGAAACACTTCTGCCGGCGCCCCGTCCAGCATCTTTTGCCCCCGGTTCATCACAATGATCCGTTCCACATATCTTGCGATATCTTCCATACTGTGGGAGACAAGGATAACAGTCATCCCCGTCTCTTTATGGAGATGCTCGATCTGGTCCAGGATCTCGTCCCGCCCTTTCGGGTCCAGTCCTGCGGTAGGCTCATCCAATATCAGTACCTTCGGATGCATTGCCAGTATCCCGGCGATTGCCACCCGGCGTTTCTGTCCCCCTGAGAGTTCAAAGGGAGACTGGCGGTAATATTTTTCCGGGAAGCCTACCAGGCCCAGCGCCTCCCTTGCGCGCTTCTCACATTCCTCCTGGGAAAACCCCTGGTTCTTTGGCCCGAAGCATACGTCGCTTAAAACATCCACTTCAAAAAGCTGGTGTTCGGGGTATTGAAACACAAGGCCCACCTGGCTGCGCAGTTTCCTCATATCATACCCCTCCGCATAAATACTCTCGCCGTTATAGGATACATCGCCTGACGTTGCCTTTGCCAATCCATTGAGATGCTGGATCAGGGTAGACTTACCTGATCCGGTATGGCCTATGATTCCGACAAACTGTCCCTGCCCGATCTCAAAACTGACGTCTTTTAACGCATGTTTTTCATAGGCTGTGCCCGGACTGTATATATAATTTACATGTTCTAACGCAATCGACATAATGCTTCCACCAATTCTTCCCTTCTCAGGATCCCGCGCGGCAGTGAAAGTCCGCGCTTTCTAAGTTCTTCCGCCAGCATTGTCACCTGGGGGACATCCATGCGGTATGCCTTCAGTTCATCCACCCTGCCGAATATCTCCCGCGGAGTGCCGTGCATGACAATATGGCCGTCATCCATCACAAACACCTGGTCTGCATCGATGACCTCTTCCATATAGTGCGTGATCAGAATCACTGTTACATTCTTTTCGGCTTTCAGTTTTTCTACGGCAAGGATGACTTCCCGCCTTCCATTGGGGTCCAGCATCGCTGTGGGTTCATCCAGGACAATACACTTTGGCTCCATCGCGATGACGCCCGCGATGGCAACCCTCTGCTTCTGCCCGCCGGAAAGTTTATTAGGGGAGTCCTTCCGGTATTCCAGCATCCCCACCGACCGGAGGCTGTTCTCAACTCTTTTCCAGATCTCATCCGTGGGGACGCCCAGATTTTCCGGTCCAAATCCCACATCTTCTTCCACGACAGTCCCGATTATCTGGTTATCCGGGTTCTGAAAAACCATTCCCGCCGCCTGCCTTACATTCCATATTTCCGCAGGATCTTTCGTATCCTTTCCGTCCACCCATATGGTTCCGCCGCTTGGCAGAAGAAGCGCATTCATATGTTTTGCAAGGGTCGATTTTCCCGAGCCGTTATGCCCCAGTATCGCGACAAAAGACCCCTGGGGAATATCGATATCAACACCATCTATGGCGCGGTTCGTCCCGATGACATTTCCTTCCTCATCCCTCTTGTCATATTCATATATCAGTTTCTCCGCATGGACGATCCCCATCCGTGTCTCACCTCCAGCCTGCCTCTTCCGAGACTTATGGACCTATTTTACGTCATCACACACGATTTTGCAAGCCTGCGGAAAGCAGGACTTCAGGCTGATTCCAGGGCATTACTCTGATTTCAGCAGTTCCCGCAGCATCCGATTGACTGTGGCAGGATTTGCTTTCCCCTTCATCGCCCTCATAGTCTGTCCCATAAGGGCGCCCAGTGCTTTCTCCTTACCGCCCCGGTAATCTTCTACTGCCTTCGGATTATCCGAAAGGACTTTTCGCACTGTCTCTTCCAGAGCTGCCTCATCATTCTCGACTTTAAGACCGTGCTCTTCGACGTATTTTTCCGGATCTGCATCATGAAGGAATACCTGCTCGAATACTTTTTTTGCAACAGAGCCGCTGATGCTTCCGTCATCCACAAGGTCGATCAGCTTTGCAAGGTTCTCCGGCGAGAAGGAGAGCCGGTCCGCCTCGGTCCCATATTCCTTCATAAGCCTCATCGTCTCCACCATGAGCCAGTTGGATACCTTCTTCGGCTTTTTGCAGATTGCAGCGGCAGCCTCGAAAATATCTGCCATCCTTTTGGACTCCGTGATGATCTCCGCGTCATACTGCGGTATATCAAATTCTTTCTTATAGCGCTCCAGCTTCTCGGTACGCAGCTCCGGCTGCCTTGCCTTCACCTGTGCGATCCACTCATCGCTGATCACAATGGGAACCAGATCCGGCTCCGGGAAATATCTGTAATCCTGGGCATCCTCTTTGGATCTCATAGCATAGGAATGTTCTTTGTTGTCGTCCCATCTTCTGGTTTCCTGGACCACATCCTTTCCTGCCTCCAGAAGCTCGATCTGGCGGGCACGCTCTCCCTCAATCGCATGTGTGATCGCCTTAAAGGAGTTCAGGTTCTTCATCTCGGTCCTTGTGCCGAGGCTGTCAGTCCCCGCTTCCCTGACCGACAGGTTTACGTCCGCCCTCATGGAACCCTCCTGCAGCTTACAGTCTGACGCTCCCAGATACTGTACGATCATCCGCAGCTTTTCCAGATAGGCAATGACCTCATCGGCTGAGCGCATATCCGGCTCGGAGACGATCTCCACAAGGGGGACTCCGCTTCTGTTATAATCCACTAGTGATGTGTCGTCCCACTCGTCATGGACCAGTTTCCCCGCGTCCTCTTCCATGTGCATCTCGTGAATCCGTATTTTCTTTTTCCCGGACGGCGTGTCGATCTCAACAAACCCGTCCCGGGCAATCGGGAGATACAACTGTGATATCTGGTAGTTCTGCGGATTATCCGGGTAGAAATAGTTCTTGCGGTCAAACTTACAGACCTGTGTGATCTTACAGTTTGTCGCCAGTCCGATCGCCAGCGCATACTCGACCACCTGCCTGTTCAGGACCGGAAGGGATCCCGGCATGCCGGTACATACCGGGCAGGTATGCGTATTGGGGGCGCCGCCGAACTCGGTACTGCACCCGCAGAAAATCTTCGTCTTCGTCGCCAGCTCAATGTGTACTTCCAGTCCAATGACTGTCTCATACTGCTTTGCCATCTCTACTCCCCCTTTCCAAGTCCGGCTGCCGGAGCCTCATACTGTTTTCCGGTCGCACATTCATAGGTATACGCCGCACGCAGCAGCGTTTCTTCCTGAAAGACATTTCCGATAAGCTGCATCCCGACAGGGAGACCCTTCCCGTCCCTTCCCACCGGGACGCTGATTCCCGGCAGTCCTGCCAGATTGACCGATATGGTATAGATATCTCCAAGGTACATCTTGATCGGATCGGACAGGCTGCTGCCAAGCCGGGGAGCCGTCGTGGGCGCCGCCGGGCCGAGAATCACGTCGTACTTCTGAAATGCCCGGTCAAATTCCTGTTTGATCAGCGCTTTCGTCCTCAGTGCTTTCAGATAATACGCATCGTAATACCCTGAGCTTAAGACAAACGAGCCAAGCATGATCCTGCGTTTCACTTCCTCCCCAAAGCCTTCGGAACGTGTCTTTTTATACATATTGTGGAGTCCGTCATAGCCGTCTGCCCTGTATCCGTATTTCACCCCGTCAAACCGCTCCAGGTTAGAACTTGCCTCAGCAGACGCAATGGTATAGTAAGCCGGGATCGCATATTTCACAAGGCCAAGATCAAATGTCTCGACTTCCGCTCCTCTCTCTTCCAGTACCCTGGCCGCCTGCATGACGGCCCTGCGAACTTCCTCATCTAACCCGTCCCCAATATAATCCCGTGGGATCCCGATCTTCAGTCCCTTCACATCATCTCTTAGCGCTTCTGTAAAGGAATAGCTCCCCCGGTCCACCGACGTACTGTCCTTCGGGTCGTGGGAAGCGATCGTCTCCAGGATTGCCGCACAGTCCGTCACATCCTTTGCGATCGGTCCGATCTGGTCAAGAGAGGACCCATACGCCACGAGCCCATAGCGGGATACTGTTCCGTATGTCGGCTTCATTCCGACCACGCCGCAAAAAGAACTCGGCTGCCGGATGGAACCGCCTGTGTCAGAGCCAAGCGCACAGTAACATTCCTGCGCTGCCACCGCAGCACACGAACCGCCCGATGAGCCGCCCGGAACATGCTCTGTGTTGTGGGGGTTTTTTGTGGGTCCGTAAAAGGACGTCTCTGTTGTGCTCCCCATAGCAAATTCATCCATATTTGTCTTCCCGATGATTACTGCCCCGGCTTTTTGTATCTTACATACCGCCTCTGCCGTGTAGGTGGGTTTAAAGCCGGACAGGATCTTTGAGCCGCAGGTTGTCAGTCCGCCCCTGATGCAGAGATTATCCTTCACCGCCACGGGCACCCCCGCCAAAGGTCCTGTGAACTCCCCTGTGTCAATTTTCTTCTGTATCTCCTCCGCCTGGGCATATGCCCCATCTTCATCAACGGTCACGTAACTGTTTATCTTAGGTTCGACGGTCCTGATTCTCTCCATCACCGCATCCACGGCTTCTTTTACGGAAACCTTTCTTTCCCTGATCTTTTTCCCCAGCTCTGCCGCTGTATATTTCAATATGTCACTCATTTTTTGCACCGCCTTTCTGTCTTTATCCGATCGTGCGAGGCACTTCAAAACTGTCTTCTTTCCTGAGCGGGGCATTTGCCAGTGTCTCTTCTTTCCCGTCCCCGTTTGTCACCACATCCTCACGAAATACATTGTTGACCGGGAATACATGGGACATAGGTTCAATTCCTGCCGTATCCAGCTCATTGAGCGTGTCAATATAGTCCAGCATCTTTTCCATGTCTTCCTTCGCCGCCTCTTTTTCTTCTTCTGACAGCTCCAGTTTTGCCAGAATCCCTACGTATTCGATTGTTTCATCTGATATTTTATTCGCCATAATCTCTGTCCTTTCCAAAATCACGAAACTGTTGTCTCACTGTAATACTACGGTTCCAGCCGGCTTAAATCTCGCGGGAAAAGTGTCGTCTCCCTTACGTTGTCCTCGCCGAGCAGTTTCATGGTCAGACGCTCCATCCCGATTCCCAGTCCTCCGTGGGGCGGCATCCCGTGCTTAAATGCGCTTAAATACTGCTCCATTCCTTCGTCCGTCATACCGCGTTTTTCCATTTTTTCCAGAAGGCTGTTATAATCATGGATACGCTGCCCTCCTGTGGTAATCTCCATCCCCCTGAACAGCAGGTCAAAGCTCAGCGTGTAGGTCGGATCCTCCGGGTCATCCATCGCATAGAACGGACGCTTCTTTGACGGATAATGTGTCACGAATACAAAATCCGCATCCCACTCTTCCTTTGCGTAACGGCTGATCAACCCTTCCTCCTCCGGTTCCAGGTCAAATGGGTTCCTGATCTTCCTGTCATATTTCTCCGCCACAAGGCGTTTGATCTCATCAAATCTTACTGCCGGAATCTCCTCCGTCTTCGGAAGCTCTACACCAAGCAGCTTCAGCTCCCTGTCATATTTTTCCGCAAGCAGTTTCATCGTATACTGGAGAAATCCCGTCTCCATCGCCATGAGGTCTTCAAATCCGTCGATGTACCCCATCTCGAAATCCAGACTGGTATACTCGTTGAGATGCCGCTTCGTATTGTGCTTTTCCGCGCGGAACACCGGAGCCGTCTCAAACACTCTGTCAAACACCCCCACCATCATCTGTTTATAGAACTGGGGGCTCTGCTGGAGCACTGCCGGCCTGTGAAAATAGTCCAGGCGGAACAGGTTTGCCCCTCCTTCCGCGCTCTTCGCCCCGATCTTCGGCGTGTGTATCTCTGTGAATCCCTGTTCATAAAGGAAGTCACGAAAACCTCTCACAATGCCTTCCTGTATTTTAAATTTTGCCCGCTCCCGGATATTTCTCAAGGAAATGGGTCTGTAATTGAGCTTTGCTTCCAGGGAGGTATCCAGTTTCCACTTTGATATTTTAAGCGGCATCGGCTCTGCCGGACTGCTCAAAACCTCCAGCTTCCCAAGCCGTATCTCCACACCGCCCGGCGCTTTGTCCGACCGGGTCAGCTCCCCTTCCACACATACTGTGTCCGCCTCTTTGACTACTTTTAAATCAAACCCGGAAACGCCCTCCTCATATACGCACTGTACAAGACCTTCCCTTTTTCTCAGGATGATGAAAGCAACGTTTCCCATATCGCGTATCGTGTGAACGGCTCCGTTTACCTTTACTGTTTTTCCGCACATCCCTTCTGCAAGCAGTTCACCAAGCTCCAACGTTTCTGTCTGTCTTACTCCTTTTACCAGTTCCATTTTCTTTTCTCCTTTCAGATCCTGCCTCCCGGGACGCCCTGCGTTTTCCGGCATTATACGTCTGCTGCCGGCACGCAAAACGTCCCGGGATACAAATGTATCCCGGGACGGAAATTATCAAGATAAAATCCGCGGTACCACCCGCATTGAACCTTTAAGGAAGTTCCCTTCGCTAACCTCATCCTTCGCCTCCGGCTCGGATTCGCTAATCTCACGGAACAACCTCGCACTAAGGACTCGACCTGCGCCTTACGGCTTGCTCTCGTCAAGTGTTCCTTTAAGGAAGTTCCCTTCGCTAACCTTATCCTTCGCCTCCGGCTCGGATTCGCTAATCTCACGGAACAACCTCGCACTAAGGACTCGACCTGCGCCTTACGGCTTGCTCTCGTCAAGTGCTTTCGGTTCCTCTCTTTGTTGCATGTAACGTATGCGGTCCGTACTGCCCTACTTGGGTTCAGGCAGTCAGCTCCCAAGTGTTCCCTCAGCCTTCTCCTCTGTCCGGCGCTCTCAGTCGGTGACGCCTCCTTCCTGTCAGTTTCTGAAAACCAGAGTCTTGTTCACAGCCTTTCTCAATTTAAAGCTTTAGTTTACTAAAACTTGTTTCCAATATTAGCATAACCTTTTTTAATTTGCAAGAATTTTTTCTAAGCGGATAATGAACTTTTTTCAAATATGCAGTATTTACGGCAAAAGACCCTGCCGCCTGAACCGCAGACTGATTTGCTTTCAGGATAGAGACCGATTTCAAGCCATTTCCCATATGATTGTTGTTTTCATATTGTTTGACAGGTGCGGATTATTGACGCTATAATTAAGCTATCACATGGAAACACGGAGTTGAATTAGTGAAGCGGGAGGCACTTTATGGAAGGGATACAAAAGAATGTTGAACATCAAATACGATGGATGTGTATCGGATTTGCGGTTGCTTCTGGAGTAAATCTGATTATTTCATATATTCTACGGCTTTCGTATCTTCCTGTTTTTTATATTGTATCAGCCCTGATTTATCTTGTATGTACCTGGATTACAAAGTTGCGCCGCTTTGTACCAATTTATCTGTTATGTTGGCTGTTAGTCGCAACGCAGTCATGTTTAACGGTCTATGTGCTGGGGGACGATTGCGGTATTCAAATGTACTTGCTTGTGCTGATTATTCCCAGCAGCTATATCCGGTTTGCAGATGTTTCCTTTGGAATACAGCGCTTTTTTCAGATAGCCGCCTGCTTTTTGTGCATAGCAGGATACTTGATCTCTGATGAACTGGTTGACTATCTTTTGACCCCAATGACTGAAATTGATAATCGGGCAGAATTTTTCTTTACCCTTTTGAATGTTACGGGCAGTTTGACGCTGCTAAGTATGACAAGCAACATTTTTGTGCGCAATTACCAAAATATTTTTTTGAAATTACTGCACCAAAGTGATCAAATGGCAACTGAAGCAGAGCGGGATACTCTGACCGGCTTAAAAAACCGGCGGGGGTTAGAGCATCTGTTAGTGAAAGAAGGTCCTGTATGGGAACAGGAGAAATATCCTATTACAGTGGCGTTAGGCGATGTGGATTTTTTCAAAAGCTTTAATGATACCTACGGACATGATGCCGGTGATGCAGTACTGAGACATTTAGGCACCCTCATTTCAGGACTGTTCCCACCAGAAGCAGCTGCATTTCGCTGGGGAGGCGAAGAATTTTTGTTTCTCTTCCCAATGCCACCGGAAAAGAGTGTTGTTTATTTGGAGCAACTGCGCGTCACGGTAGAAGAAAGCATGGTATCCTGGGGAAACAGGGAATTGAGATTTTCTATCACAATCGGCGTTTCCAGACAAGGAACTGTGGACAATTTGACGCAGCTTATTCAGGAGGCAGACCAGGCACTCTATAGAGGAAAAGAGATGGGGCGGAACCGCGTCGTTTCCAAGTAGGCCCTGCAATTACCCGCCTGCTGCTCAGGGCATGTTCATTTCGCTTCTTCTTTCACTGTCTCGAGAGCCTTTTCCAACTGGTTATCCGCCCCGGGATCTTCGGAATCAAAGGCGTAATCCACCTCGACATCAGGAGTGACCCCCACTCCGTTAATACTTGTTCCACTGGGGGTAAAGTACTCTGCAATTGTGATCTTCAGGCAGGTATCGTCCCCCAGGTCAATGAGCTGCTGCACAACCCCTTTCCCGTAGGTTGTGGTCCCTACAATCTTCCCGATTCCATAATCCTGCACTGCACCGCTGAAAATCTCAGATGCGCTGGCACTGTTCTCATTTACCAGGACAGCTAGGGGTTTTGTAAATTCGTGTTCCCCGTCGCAGGTGATCTCCTCTACATTCCCGTTTTTATCCTCGATGGAAACGATGGTCCCTTCCGGCAGAAGAAGCCTTAACATATCTGCGGTCGTATCGATGCTTCCCCCTGGATTGTTCCGAAGGTCGATCACCAGTCCTTCCAGCGCCTTGTCCTCAAGGCTTTCCAGCGCCTCTTTAAACTGGTCGTAGGTCACGGTGTCAAACTCGCTGACCGCGATGTATCCGATCCTGTCTTCCAGCATCCTGTATTCTACTGTCTGTGCCTGTATCGTATCCCTGGTAGCGGTCAGCTCCAATCTCTCTCCATCCCGGATTATGTGAAGGACAACATCGGTCCCCCGCTTTCCTTTGACCCAAGACACAACGGTCTCCAGGCTTTCCCCCTCCACGGGGTGATCATCTACCTGATACAGCGCATCGCCGTCCTTAAGCCCTGCCGCTTCCGCTGGAGAATCTTCATAGACATCAATGATCATAACCTGGCTTCCATCTGAGGACAGAGTCATTGTCGCCCCGATTCCGGAAAACTCACCGCTCGTGGATTCCAGAAGAGCTTGTGTCTCTTCCTCGTTATAATATACTGTATACGGATCTCCCAGGGATTGTGTATATCCTGAATAAATGCCGTCTATCAGGTCAGCCTCATCGATTTCATCGCCATACAGGTAGTAATCCTGTACGATCGCCTGGATCTGATCCAGCTTCCCATCAATCCCATTTTCAGATACAAACCCTCTTCCCGCAAAATAAAACACACACGCCGCACACACTGTGAGGAACAGCGTCACAGCCGCTCCGGTAAGAACACCCTTTTGGAAACGATTCCCTCTCTTTTCCCTCGTGCATTTCCCCGTCTCTTTCTCTGTCTGATTCCCGGAATCCCGCTCCATAAACTCATTCATATCTCAATACCGTCCTGACATATTTCTCATAATCGAAGAAAAGACAAAGCAGATTCTTCTCCACTTTGTCCTCCCTCTTTTTTCTTTTGTATTTGCAGCATTACATATAGCTGTCCGGACTGACTGCCACACCATTTAACTCTACCTGGAAGTGAAGGTGGGGTCCTGTCGACTGCCCGGTGCTTCCCACATAGCCAATCTGCTGCCCTTTCTCCACATACTGCCCGGAAGAGACACAGATACTGGAATGGTGCATATATTTCGTCACGAGCCCATTCCCATGATTGATTACAACCCAGTTGCCTGCGCTGTTGCTCCATCCTGCCTGTATCACAGTGCCGGCAGCAGCCGCATATGTAGGCGTCCCCGTGGGCGCCGCATAATCATTGCCCTTGTGGGGCGTAGGATCAAAGGATCTTACTTCCCCAAAATAACTGGACTGATATGTCATTCCCGGGCAGGGATGTGTAAAATATCCGCTGCCGCTGACAACCGTCCCGCCTGATGCAGGAGCTGAGACGCCTGAACCTGATTGTGCTGCCTGTGCCGCCTGCGCTGCTTTCGCCTGTTCTTCACGCAGGCGCTTCGCCTTCTCTGCTTCTTCCTTTAACTTCTCAAGAGTCTCTGAGTTCGCCTGGATCTCATCCTGGATCTCTGCTATCTGTGCTTCCTTGCTGTTCACAAGCTGCTGGACTTCTGTCTGCTGAGCTGCCAGCTGATCCTGAAGCTCATTCAGGTCAGCATATTCTTCCTGAAGCGCAGCCTCCTTTTCTTCCACTTCTTTCACAGTATTCTGAAACTCTGTGAGCATATCTCTATCATATGCAGAAAGAAGGGAAACATACTCCGCTTTGTTCAGAAGATCTCCTATGCTCTTGCTTTCCATCAGGATCTCAAGGAACTGCGCATTGCCGCCTTCGTACATGAACTTGATGCGCTTTTTCATGCTCTGGTACTGGTTATCCTCATCTATCTTCGCCTGCACCAGCTCATTCTCCGCCGCCTCGATCTCCGCTTCTTTCTCTGACAGCTTCTTCTCCGTCTCATTCATATCCGAAATGATCTGGTTAAGCTGTGCCGTCAGATTCGCCTTTTCTTCCTCAGCGGCCTGCTTTTCTTCTTCCAACTGGTCTGCTTTCTTTTCTGCTTCATCTATCGTAACTGCACCGGCATCCATCCCTAAACCGATACACAAGGCAAACGCCATCACAAATGCAGCCGCTTTTTTCATCTGTCCCTTCATCGGCACACCTCCTATACTTTCAGGTGCTTGCGTACCGTGAAGAAACTTCCGAGGAAACCGATCCCGATTCCCATGAGCAGTCCAATCGGCAGAAGATATACATATACGCTTCTGACCGGAAGGAACTCAATGATATTCTGAAGGATACTGAACCTCTCCATAATATACTGCACTGCTTTGTCATAGAGCACATAGAGCAGTGCCAGCGGGATTACCGCCCCAAATATACCGATAATCAGACCCTCTATCACAAACGGAGACCGGACTACAAAGTCCTTTGCCCCAATGTATTTCATGATCGCGATCTCTTCTTTTCTGACCGTGATACCCATCGTAACCGTATTGCTGATCAGGAAAACAGAAACTCCTAAAAGAATCGCAATAATCGCAACAGATATATACGCCACCAGCATATTCACACTTGAAAGTGTGTTGGCGACAACGTCAGACTTATTGACCTGCCTTACGCCGTCAAGGCTCTGGGCAAATTTGACAAGGTCCTGCTGTGTCGCTGAAAGGGACCTGCTCCGCGCCACAAGGCTCTCATTGGCATCCGACACTTTCATGTAAACTTCGTAGTTATCCGACCCGGCAAGCGGATTATCATCCCGAAACCCTTCCGCCAATTCCGGGCTGTCCCCAAAGTATTCCTGTTGGAAATCCTCCCACGCCTCATCGGCAGAAACATACTTGACCTCTAAGACATCATCCCGGCTCCGAAGCTGGTCCCCGATCTCCCGGACCTGCGCATCCGTAGCATCTTCATCAAAGAACACCGTGATGGCGACGCCCTCCTCGGCTGTCCTGATGATGTACTGAAAATTCATAATAATCGAAAAAAACAGACCAAACAGGAAGATACATGCTGACATTGTCGCAATGGATGCGAGAGAAAACATCTTGTTTCTCCAGATATTCTTAACTCCCTGTTTTCCGACGTATCCTAATGTACTAATCCTCATTTACATACCCACCTTTTTGTTCATCACTCACGATCACGCCCTGTCTCATCGTAATAACGCGTTCGTTCATTTCGTTCACGATCTCCTGGTTATGTGTTACGACAAGCACTGTCGTTCCACGCTCATTCGCCTCCTTCAACAGACTCATGATCTCCCATGAGTTTGTCGGATCCAGGTTTCCGGTCGGCTCATCGGCCAGCAAAATGGCAGGTTCATTTACAATTGCCCTTGCGATCGCGACACGCTGCTGTTCTCCTCCCGACAGCTCCTTCGGGAAAGATTTATACTTCTGAGCAAGTCCGACCAGAGAAAGCGCTGCCGGCACTTTCTTTTTGATGATCCGGGTCGGCGTCTCTGTCACCCTAAGGGCAAATGCGATATTTTCATAGATATTTCTGTCCTTCAGAAGACGGAAGTCCTGAAAGACAACTCCCAGCCCTCTTCTGTACTTTGCAATATGACGATGTTTCATCCGGTTCAGGTTCTGACCGTTCACAATGATCGTCCCCTCTGTCGGATTCAGCTCTTTCATGATCAGGCGGATCAGAGTAGACTTCCCCGAGCCGCTGTCACCAACGATGAAAACGAACTCTCCCCGTTCGATTTTCACAGAGACACCATTAAGAGCTGCATTTCCTTTGGTGTACTCCTTCGTTACGTTCCTTAATTCAATCATATGTTCCTCCTAATTATCCATACTCCTTCGTACGCGAATATCCCCCACCTGAGCGCCCGCGGTCCTGTATGCCGCGCACTTCTTTCCGCTTTCTCGCCATGCAAGCTCGATTCCGGACTGCCGTCCTTCTTCTCGCTTGGGCTGAGCGCCCTATGCGCCTTCCATTCCCGCTCTGTGTGAATCCCTTCACACGCGCGGTCCTGTATGCCGCGCATGGCTTGGTCAGGTATCAATACTCTAAAGACTCCATATACTTCATGTATTTTACGACCATGAGAGCAATCTTGAATGTGATAGCGTCTTCAAATACGCGAAGATCAAGCCCGGTACTTTTCTGGAGTTTATCCAGCCTGTATACAAGAGTATTTCTGTGAATATAAAGCTGTCTGGACGTTTCTGATACATTGAGGCTGTTCTCAAAGAATTTGTTGATTGTCGTCAATGTCTCCTCATCAAAATCATCCGGAGATTTCCCCTCGAAAATCTCTTTGATAAACATCTTGCACAACGGGATCGGAAGCTGATAAATCAGTCTGCCGATTCCAAGAGTAGTGTATGCCACGATGTCTTTCTCATCAAAAAAGATCTTTCCGACGTCAAGCGCCAGCTTCGCCTCCTTGTAGGACTTGGAAACTTCTTTGATGTCCCCTACAATGGTTCCATATGCAATGTGGATCTGCTCTTCGCCTCCCTCGTTCCTGAGCGTATCCAGCATGTCCTTCGCCATCTTCTCAAGCTCTTTGTTTCCATCCTTTTCAGAAAGTTCTTTTACTACAATGATGTTCTTCTCATCTACAGCAGTAATAAAATCTTTCGACTTGCCTCCCAGAAGGCTTCTGACATTATCCAATGCGGCACTGTCCTTTTCGTGCGATGTCTCAATAATAAAGATAACACGTTTTACTTCTGTGTCAATATGCAATTTTTTCGCCCTGTTATAAATATCAACAAGAAGGAGATTGTCCAGCAGCAGATTTTTGATAAAATTGTCTTTATCGAACCTCTCTTTATATGCAACAAGAAGACTCTGTATCTGGAATGCAGCGATCTTCCCAAGCATATACACATCCTCGCTCTCACCGTCGGCAAGGAGCACATATTCCAGCCTCTGTTCATCAAATATCTTGAAGAACTGGCAACCCTGGATCACCTGGCTGTCCGCCGGGGACTCCACAAATGAGAGTACTGCCTCAGGGCAGTCTTGAAAAGTGTCAAAAGTCGCTGCCAGCTCTTTTCCTTCTGTGTCCAGCACACAGAAGTCGACTCTGGAAATCCCCTTTAATCCCTCGATCGTATTCTGAAGTATCTGATTAGAAATCATCCTTTTTTCCTCCACTCCTTTGGGCAAATTCATGTACATTTTTCACAAATTTTCAGTCCGCAAAAAGATTCCGTAGACATAATCACATATTATATTAAGGCAAAACGCAGAAAAAAGAAAGAGGAAATACTCTTTTTTTATGCATTTCCTCAAATTTTTTACAAAAAATTCATATTTAAATTTCTATGCATTGTTCACAAAAGACCGATGACCCGTTTCAGCTTTCTTTCTGCTGTTTTTCCACCTGATACCGGAAGATTTTCTTCAGGATAAAATGTTTGATATGTTTTAGCAGCTTGCGTTCATCGTAACTCTTCCATAATATATTCCCGCACCCAAGCCATACGCGGGAGTTAAGCAGCGCTTTATTCCGCAGGATAAATTCTTCCTGGTATGGGGAAGGAAGCACAGACAGGATGCAGTCTGTCTCCGTGCCGTTGATCTCATTGACTACCTCTTCCTCCTGAACCCCATCCTGCCCCAGCAACGCATGCCCCGTCATCCTGATGCCGCGGTTATATCTGGATACAGCTTCCTCAACACGCCTGAGTTCTCCTTCTGACCCGGCGAGAAGGAACACTCTCTTATGCTGTTTCTGAAGATATTTCATAAACATTTTCAAAAAGGTGCGTTCCCCTGCTTCTTTGAGCCTGATCCAGTCATGTATTTCTCCCGCCTCAAGAATCTCCGCTTCCCCCGGAAGCAGCATCTTCATCTGCCCGAGCTGTTCGGTCCACAGACGGTCGTCCTGCCCTGACAGAAGCATATCCATCGACACGATTCCAATCGTATCGAGCGTTTCATCCTCTAAAAACTGTATTGCCTGTAACATGGCGTCCTTTGCCGAAAGGCAATCCAGCTCTACTCCCAAAACATTAAATTTTTCTTCCATCTACCCATCACCCGTTGACACTCCCCAGGTTAGAAATTGTATCAAATTTATGTATTTTTGTAAAGAACTGTGCCCGAAACTTCTGTTCCGGGCACTCTCTGCAAAGCTGCCCCTACCTGTCCGCGCAGCGGGCAGGTATCATTCCTCTCTCTGAGCGCGTCTTTTTCTCCTGGTCACCAGTCCGCCGATGCGCCCGGTCTCTTTTGATGTAAGCGACCTCCATCCCTGCTCCAGCACTTTGTCAAGGAGTCCCAGTTCCTCTGCTATTTCATATTTCATTTTTTCTTCCGGTTCCAGGCTGTTCAGATCTACCGGCTTTTCTTTTTTCTTTCCCATACTGCAATGCCTTCTTTCCGTTTTTCCAGAGTATTGCCTGAAAAAAGGGCTCGCATACAGTATGCCCGGCATTTCCCGGCCATTTACCCACAGCCGGTTTTAAAGCCCCGCCTTCTCCCCGAATATGAGATCAATCCTGTCCCTGTAATTTTCCCACTCTGCCTGATATTCCTCCAGAAGCCGGATGCCTTTGCCCGTTATCCTGTAGTATCTTCTGTTCCTGCCGTCGTACTGCCTGTCATATACCTCCAGACATCCATCTTTCTGCAGCCTCCTGAGGACAGGATACAGAGTTGATTCCGATACCTCTATCACCCTGCGCACATCCTGCGTGATCTTGTAACCGTATGTCCCGTCCTTCTCTTTTGCCGCAACTGCCAGCACAATCGCATCCAGCAGCGCAGCGCCTGTGTGAAATACCATGTGATCCTCCCTCGGTGCAACAGGGCGACAACGCACTAAGCTCCTAATAATATTATTTCATTTTCCATATTATAGGAAATATAGCATTTGCTGTCAATAAAACGGACTGCCTTTTTGTGGCAGTCCGCTTAATTCCGGTTTCCCGATACCTGATTTTATATACGCGCCTTTATACTCCCGAGTATGCAGCATAGCCGCCGTCGATCGGAATACAAACGCCTGTAATGAATCCCGCCGCGTCATTGTTGACCAGGAATAACACCGCTCCAACCAGCTCTTCGAGCTCTCCAAAACGTCCCATCGGAGTTCCGGCGAGAATTTTAGCCGTACGAGCTGTCGGGGTTCCATCCTCATTGAACAGAAGCGCCCTGTTCTGATTGCCCACGAAGAATCCCGGAGCGATAGCGTTTACCCTGATCCCTGATTTTGCAAAGTAAGTTGCCAGCCACTGTGTGAAGTTGACGATAGCCGATTTTGCTCCCGAGTATGCCGGAATCTTTGTCAGCGGCGTGTACGCGTTCATGGACGCGATGTTCAGGATATTCCCATTTCGATCGATCATATCTGCCGCGAACACCTGTGTCGGAAGCAGCGTTCCCAGCCAGTTCAGTGCAAATACAAATTCTACGCCTGACTTGTCCAGATCGAAAAATGTCTTGCAGTTCTCGATATCTTTCGCTTCAAAGTGGAACTCATTGTCTGTAGTTGCACGGGGATTGTTTCCGCCCGCCCCGTTGATCAGCACATCGCATGGTCCGAAGTCTGCCAGGATCTGCTCATGAACCTGGTCCAGGTTCTCACGTTCCAGCACATTTGCCTTATACGCTTTGGCGATGCCGCCCTCAGCAGTGATCTTGTCCGCCACCTTCCGGGCAGCCTCCTCATTCAGATCCAGGATCGCCACTTTTCCGCCTGCAGCAGCAAGCTTCTCTGCGAACATCCCGCAGATTGCCCCGCCTGCTCCGGTGACCACACATACTTTCCCAGTAAGATCAGTATTCAATACGTTTTTTTCCATTTTTCTTCTCCTCTCCCTTCACAAGATCCGATTTACAGTCTATGTTCCACTAGGCTCTGTCCTTTTCACATGCCTCAAACAATCCATTTAAGTAAGCTGCACCAAGAGCACGGTCATACAATCCATATCCCGGTTTCCCGGTCTCGCCCCAGATCATGCGCCCGTGGTCCGGACGTACATATCCGTCGAATCCGGTCTCAACAAGCGCTTTCGTGATCTCATACATATCAAGAGAACCACACTCGGAGAGATGTGCTCTCTCCTCAAAGGAACCGTCCTCCATGATCTTGACATTGCGCATGTGCATAAAGCCGATACGTCCCATCGAAGAATATTTGCGTACCATTGCCGGGATATCATTCGACTTTGCACATCCGAGGGAACCAGTGCACAGGCACAGCGAATTGGACGGGGAGTCCACGATCGAGAGGTACCTGTCCAGATTCTCCTCACAGGTGATTACGCGGGGAAGTCCAAAGATCGGATACGGCGGATCATCCGGGTGAAGCGCCATCACAACGCCGCACTCCTCTGCAACCGGGATCACTTTCCTGAGGAATACCTCGATATTGTTCCACAGCCCCTCTTCTCCAAGTTCTCCGTATGCCTGGATCAGGCCGCGCACTTCGTCCTGCGTGTAGCTTGCATCCCATCCCGGAAGATTGATGTCGTCCTTGAGCGGGTCAAGTCCTTTCATCTGATCCCAGTACATAACCAGGCTCGTGGAGCCGTCCGGAGCTTTCTTGTCAAGCTGTGTGCGGGTCCAGTCAAAAACAGGCATGAAATTATAGGTTACGCATTTAATTCCATATTTTGCACAGCGGCGGATGTTTTCACAGTATACATCAATGTGCGCGTCTCTCTTGTCTGTTCCAAGCTTGATATCCTCAGATACGGGAATGGATTCCACCACATCAAAGACCAGTCCGTGCGCCTCACAGTCTGCTTTCATCTTTGCAAGGCTCTCCTCGGGCCATACTTCACCTGGTTTCACATCATATACTGCGGAGACAATAGACCGCATTCCCGGAATCTGGGAGATATACTCCAGAGAAATCGGATCCGATTCTCCATACCAACGAAAAGACATCTTCATAGTAATTCTTCCTCCTATTTTCTTATTTGTCCAGTCCGATATATTTCCATACGTTGTTAAAGCAGATATCCTGAATGATCCTGCCGATCGATTCATAATCTGCAGGCGCCATTCCCCTGTCGATCCAGCCACCGACTACTTCACAGAGAATACGCCGGAAGTACTCGTGCCTCGGATAGGACAGGAAAGAGCGGCTGTCTGTCAGCATGCCGACGAAACGGCTGAGCACGCCGATGTTTGCCAGAGACTTAAGCTGCGCTGTCATACCGTCATAGTGATCGTTGAACCACCACGCAGAGCCGAACTGTATCTTCCCTGCCGTAGTGTCATCCTGGAAACATCCCGCGGCCGCAATCAGCTTGTCGTTGTCCGCTGCGTTGAGCGTATAAAGAATCGTTCTCGGAAGCTTGCCTTTTACTGCCATCCTGTCAAGCAGGGCTGCCAGTGACGCCGCAGAGATTACATCGCCGATACTGTCACATCCCACATCAGCGCCAAGCGCGCGGTAGCGGAGTGTATTCAGGTTGCGGATCGCACCGATATGGAGCTGCATGGTAAACCCGTTGTCTGTATAGAGTTCTCCAAGATAATCCATCATCACCGACTGATACGCCGCAGCCTCATACTCCGTAGGAATCTCTCCGGCAAGCCCCTTCCTGACCGCCTCTTCGGCTGCCTTCTCGTCCCATATGGTAAAGTCCGGAGATCCGAAAGAATGGTCGGAAAGCCTGCACCCCGCAGCCGCAAAATATTCCATGCGGTTTGCCAGCGCACTGCGTACATCATTGATCGTCCTGATCTTTACCCCTGCCGCTTCGCCCAGCTTCTCCATGTAAGACGAAAATCCCGGGTCTGTAATATTCAGCGCTTTCTCCGGGCGGTAAGTCGGCAGGACTTTTGTCGCAAACTGTGTATCCTCTGCCAGGAGCTTGTGATACTTAAGGTCATCTGCCGGGTCATCTGTGGTGCACAGGGCACGCACATTACTCTCCGTAATCAGGGCACGGGCAGCGCCTTCCGGTCCCTGGAGCTTGCTGTTTGCTTTCTCCCACACCATATCCGCCGTACTGCTGCTTAAAAGCTCGTCGATACCGAAAAACCGTTTCAGCTCAAGATGTGACCAGTGATAGATCGGATTCCCGATCAGTCCCGGCATAATGTCTGCAAAGCGGTTAAACTTCTCATGGTAATCCGCGCTTCCGGTCACAAACTCTTCCGGTATCGCATTCGCACGCATAACCCGCCATTTGTAGTGGTCCCCCGCCAGCCATGCTTCCCCGATATCGGAAAACTGCTTGTTCTCATATATCTCTGCCGGGTTCAGATGGCAGTGATAATCAAAGATCGGCATATTCTCCGCATAATCATGGTAAAGCCGGCGCGCCGCTTCGGTAGTGAGCAGAAAGTCCTCACTGATGAAACTCTTCATTTTCAGTTTCCTCTCTTTCTGTTTATTTTTCAGACGTTTTCCGTCTGCAACCCTGTTTATATCTTACCACTTTTTTGCTGATTTCTCATAGTATATCCTGCTTGAAATATGGTATTAAATGCTATATTATATAATCATCCACAAAAACGAGGTGATAATTTTGTCTAATTCGTACAAAGATATATTTTCACTCCGACAGACAATGGTTCGTCCTGATTTTGAATGTTACCATTATTCAGACCCGTTTCCGCCAGAGGTAGAATTTCATGAGCACGAGTTCTATGAGGTCTTCTTCTTTTTGTCCGGAAATGTATCGTATAATATAGAAGGCCGTACATACGCGCTCCAGCCGGGAGACATTCTTCTGACCGACAACAAAGATATCCACCGGCCCAAGATCCGCCCGGGCAAGCCGTATGAGCGCTTTGTCGTCTGGATTTCCCCGGATTTCCTTGATGTCCTGAACCGGTACGGCTCTGATCTTTCCGCATGTTTTACGGATGCAAGCCAGAAAAAGTATAAGCTGATCCGCCCGGAGGGGAAGCTGATCGCCCAGCTAAAAAACATTCTGGAGAAAATCCTCAATAACCGGGATAATTCTGAATTTGGAAGCAGCGCCCTGGAATATGCATATATGGTAGAATTTATGGTCTACCTTAACCGGGCGTATTTCGCCACCCCGGATATCGTCCGCAAGGATATCACGGAAAATGAAAAGATCAACGAGGTTGTCGCGTATATCAACGAAAACCTTGCAGAAGACCTGACCCTGGACAGGCTTGCCGATGCCTGCTTCATCAGCAAATCATACCTGTCCCACCAGTTTAAAACCTACACAGGCCTTACACTGTTTCAGTTTATTATTAAGAAACGCCTGACTGTGGCGCGCAACATGATCCGCGACGGAGCCTCCATGATGGACGCCTGCATACAGTGCGGTTTCAATGACTATTCCAATTTCCACAAAGCATTTAAAAAGGAATTTGGGCAGAGCCCCCGGTCCTTCCGCAAAGCCGAGTAACGCAGCGCAATACAGCTACGAATGGAGCGCAAGGCTCATCTGCCTTCCCGCTTCCAGCACATAACCGGCCAGTTCCATCACTCTTCTGTCATCCATGCGGCTCACCGGCGCGGATATGCTGAACGCATATCTGGCCCGTCCCATCTGATCCTTCAGGCTGCATGCAATGCAGCGTACCCCTGTCTCATTCTCTTCGTTATCAAGCGCGTATCCTCTCTGCCTGATCCCGTCCAGTTCTTTTTTAAACGCCCTGTAATCTGTGATAGTATAGGGGGTCAGCCTGGCAATCCTGCTGCCTTCCCAGATTTCCTTGGCCTCCCATTCATTCATCTGGGCAACCATCGCTTTCCCAACACCCGAGCAGTACAGAGGGACTCTGCTCCCTATCCTGGAAACCATCTGGATCCCGTTATTTAACGACTCTACTTTGTCGATATACACCGCATCAAGCCCGTCCCTCTCAACAAAATGCACCGTCTCCCCCGTCGCTTCCATCAGCCTGCGAAGATACGGGCGTACAATCTGGACAACATCCACCTTGCTCATGATCTTATTCGCCATGTCAACCACTTTGAAAGTCGGCTCGTATTTCCCATCCGCTTCATTCTGCTTGGCGTAACCCATATAAATCAGGGAGTTGAGCACACGGTGGACCGTACTTTTATTGATGCCGAGCCTCTGGCTTATCTCCATAAGCCCCATACTTCCGTTATCCACAAGCAATTCCAATGTATGAAACAGGCGGTCTGCCACCTGTATCGGATTTTTCTGTTCCATAAACCATCCTTTCTTTCGCCGCGTACGATTCTTGCTTCCAGCGCAATGCACTTCCACATTATGAAACCAATTTTATCACGACGCCACAGTAGGTTCAACTGGCAGTTATAGACAAAATGGCCGCTTTATTTTTTGATATATTTTACACTTGACATTTTGATTCAGGGGGTTATACTTGTAGATAGGATGTATCACATCGCGGAACATATTTTCATATTGTGAAACTCGAAAAGGAGAATCGAAAATGAACGAAGTATTAAAAAAAATTGAAGAGATCGGTATCGTCCCCGTTGTTGTGCTCAATGACGCAAAGGACGCCGAGCCGCTTGGCAAAGCGCTTTGCGAGGGCGGGCTTCCGTGCGCGGAGGTCACATTCCGCACTGACGCCGCAGCCGAGTCCATCCGTATTATGAGCGAGAAGTTTCCTGATATGCTTGTCGGCGCCGGAACTGTACTGACTACGGAGCAGGTTGACCGGGCGGTGGATGCCGGGGCAAAGTTTATCGTCAGTCCGGGACTCAATCCGAAGGTGGTAAAATACTGCGTGGACAAAGGCATCCCCGTGACACCGGGCTGCGCGAATCCAAGCGATGTGGAACAGGCGTTGGAGTTCGGTCTTGACGTAGTGAAGTTTTTCCCGGCAGAGCAGGCAGGCGGCCTTGCATATATCAAGGCAATCGCAGCTCCTTACGTAGGGATGAAATTCATGCCGACAGGCGGAATCAACCCGAAGAACGTCAAAGAATATCTTGCATATAACAGAATCCTTGCATGCGGCGGAAGCTGGATGGTAAAAGGGGATCTGATCAACGCCGGAGAATTTGACAAGATCAGAGAACTTGTCAAAGAAGCGGCTCAAATCGTGAAGGAAAGCAGAGGTAAATAAGGATGGCAAAAAAAGTAATTACTTTTGGAGAAATTATGTTAAGGCTCGCCCCGGAAGGATATTATCGTTTCGTACAGGCAGACACATTCGGCGCAACTTATGGAGGCGGCGAAGCGAACGTGGCGGTATCACTTGCCAATTATGGATTTGACGCCAGATTCGTAACCAAACTCCCGAAGCATGAGATCGGGCAGGCAGCCGTCAATTCCCTGAGAAAATACGGTGTTGACACTTCTTATATTGCACGCGGCGGCGACAGGGTAGGTATCTATTTTCTTGAGAAAGGCGCTTCC
The DNA here is from genome assembly GCA_944381935.1 of uncultured Mediterraneibacter sp. Classification (GTDB taxonomy): domain Bacteria; phylum Bacillota; class Clostridia; order Lachnospirales; family Lachnospiraceae; genus Mediterraneibacter. The sequence continues at coordinate 46,806 of CALWMN010000001.1, forward strand.
CAGCGTCCCTCCAAAGTTATTTATGACCGTGCAGGTTCTTCCATTGCAACTGCTTCGTCAGCAGATTTCAACTGGAAGGAGATTTTTGACGGCGCAGAATGGTTCCACTTTACGGGAATCACCCCGGCACTCAACGACGAGGTCGCTGCGATCTGCCTGGAGGCATGTAAAGCTGCGAAGGAAGCCGGTGTGACAGTTTCCTGTGACCTGAACTACAGGAATAAACTGTGGTCAAAAGAAAAGGCGGGAAAGGTAATGGGTGAGCTCTGCCAGTATGTTGACGTCTGCATCGCAAACGAGGAGGACGCGGCTGACGTATTCGGTATCAAGGCAGCCGACACTGATGTAACGAAAGGCGAGGTAAACCATGAGGGTTACAAGGACGTAGCGAAGCAGCTCGCCGACAGATTCGGATTTTCCAAGGTTGCGATTACACTGCGCGAATCTATCTCCGCAAACGACAACAAGTGGTCCGCTATGCTCTATGACGGAGATGATTTCTATTTCAGCAAAAAATATGTGATGCACATTGTAGACCGCGTAGGGGGCGGCGACAGCTTTGGCGGCGGTCTTATCTGCGCATGCTTAAACGGATATGACTCCCAGGCAGCGATTGAATTTGCTGTTGCAGCATCCTGCCTGAAGCACTCGATAGAAGGGGACTTCAATATGGTATCCATAGATGAGGTTCTCAAACTGGCAGGCGGAGATGCTTCCGGACGTGTCCAGAGATAATCATTTGCCAACTATCTTTTATATAAACCCAATTTTGCAGGGATACTGTCTGCCATGCAGTATTCCGCCCAGAATACCTCGCAGCAGGCTGCGGGGTATTTTGCTAAAATCATTCTTATGCTTAGGAGGTATCAGTTATGAGCAAGTCCTTTGACCTTCTCTCTCTCGGGGAAGTTCTCTTAAGGCTCTCTCCACCCAGCAACGAACGTCTTGTCAGAGGCGAGACGCTCCAAAAACAAGTCGGAGGCGCCGAACTAAACGTTGTATCCGGTGTTTCTCTTCTCGGCCTTCGCACCGGCATTATATCAAAGCTCCCTTCCAACGACATCGGTACATACGCCAAAAACCGCATCCGGTTCTGCGGAGTCAGCGATGACTATCTGGTATATGACTCTTCCTCAGATGCAAGGCTTGGGATCTATTATTATGAAAACGGCGCCTATCCCAGGAAACCCGGGGTCGTCTACGACCGCAGACACTCCAGCATTAACACGATTTCCATCGATGATTTTGACGATTCTCTCTTCCACAGCACAAAATGCTTCCACACAAGCGGTATCACGCTTGCGCTGAGCAGCCAGTGCCGGGAAACAGGAATGGAAATGATCCGGCACTTCAAGGAGGCGGGAGCACTCATTTCCTTTGATGTGAATTTCCGTGGAAATCTATGGACCGGAAGCCAGGCAAAGGAATGTATCGAACAGATTCTTCCTTATGTGGATATCTTCTTCTGCTCCGAAGAAACTGCAAGGCTGACTTTCTTGAAAGAAGGGGATGCAAAGGAGATCATGAAGAGCTTCACCAAAGAGTATCCGATCTCTATTGTAGCGTCCACCCAGAGGGTCGTCCACAGCCCCAAAATCCACACTTTCGGCTCTATCTTATATGATGCCCGAAGTGACAGGTACTATGAAGAAGAACCTTACCGCAATATTGAGGTTGTAGACCGGATCGGCAGCGGAGACGCCTATGTATCCGGTGTTCTCTACGGGCTTCTCTCTGACCCTGATAACTGCCGGAGAGCGCTGGAGATCGGGAACGCGACAAGCGCGGTCAAAAACACGATACCCGGAGACCTGCCATCGTCTGACCTTAAAGAGATTGAGAACGTCATCAAAGGGCACCAGGCAAAGGGCCCCCAGCTTGAAATGGCAAGATAAATCGTTATCAGCGTCCTGCGGCCATAAAACCGCAGGACCTTCTTTATCTCATTTTCAGAATTTTCACCACAATTCCCGCAATGGCCACGCAGTGCACAACCAGCAGCACGGGCACTCCCACAACAAACTTTGCCTTCCTCGTCTTATGCCGGAACAGAAGCATGGCCACAAGCGCCCCCGCAGAACCGCCAAGTGCTGTCACAAGAAGCAGCGTCCGCTCCGGTATCCGCCATTTTCCCGACTTTGCTTTCCATTTATCCAACCCATACATCATCCAGGTTATAATATTTATGACAATCAGATAATCCATCAGATATCTCATACCTGTATTTCCTCCCCCAGTGTAAAAGAATAGATAACCTTCTCTTTTACCGATTTTTCCAGGAGCCGCGAGAGTGCCTGCGCATAGTAATCGAGCTGCGCATGGTACTTCTCCTTAAGCTCTTGCCCGGTCTTTACTCTGTCCGTCTTGTAGTCCAGTACGACCAGCCCGTCTTCCTCCTCAAAAAACACATCTATGATCCCCTGTACGAGAATAGTCTCAGAAGAATTATCATCCGGGTATATCTCGGAGGCATCCACTCCCAGTACAAAAGGCTGCTCTTTGAAAAGCTTTCCCCTCCGGGACGCCTCTGTCATCCTCCGTCCGCTTTCGCAGTGCAGGAAAGAAAGGACGTCCGGCAAGCGGATGCACTGCGCCATCTCTTCTGTCAGTTTTCCCTCTCCATGAAGTCTTTCCACTTCATCCCGGAGCCTCTTCTCGTCATACTCTGCCGAAAAATCGATAAGCTCCAGAAGTTTATGGTACGCGCTTCCCCTGGAGGCGCCTGTCAGTGTCTCTTCCTCTGTCAGGAACTTCGGGATAAGGGGCACTACCTCCGGCTCTTCGTACATTTCCTCTCCCGATTCTTCCCCAAGAGCAGTCCTCTTCTTAAGCTCTGATACCGTAAATTTAAGTTTCATCCTGCCCTCTCCCTCGTAGGGATAAACATAGTCCATCTGTTTTTCCAGGCGCCCTCTCAGTTCCAAATCATAGGCCTCTCCCCGGTTCCAGTTTTGCAGCACATCCAGCGCCATATTCTCTGCACGGTTCTGAATCTGTCCCTGTACGTCCAGGAGCTCCCCGGTATAAACTCTCACATCAAAGGGGGCATCCGCTTTTACGCTCCGGTCTTCCGCGAAAACTGCCGGCAGTATCCAGTCCATGCAGGTCTTCGCCCCCTCCATCTGGTACAGGCTTACTTCCGGGATCTCTTTCGGGAGGTCGCCCACGCCGGTCATTATCAATTTTTCCTTCGCGCGTGTCATGGCGACGTATAAAATCCTGAGTTCTTCTGCAAGGTTCTCAAGAGAAGCCTCCTGTTGAATCACTTTTTTCAGGAATGTAGGCGCTTTTGTACGCCGCTTAAGGTCGATCACATCTACTCCCACTCCCCACTCCGGATGAAGGATGATGCTGCCTTTCGTATCCTGAGCATTGAATCTTTTTCCAAGCCCGGCGGCAAACACAATGGGGAACTCCAATCCCTTGCTCTTGTGGATGCTCATGACCCGCACCGTATCAGCCTGCTCATCCATGATGCTCGCCTCTCCATAATCCACATCGTACTTTTTGAGTTGTTCGATATACCTTACAAAGTTAAAAAGGCCCTTATAGCTTGTCCCCTCAAATGCCGCCGCCTTTTCCGCCAGCATCTCTATATTTGCCGTTCTCTGCCTGCCACCCGGCATGGCCGCAATATAAAGTCCATATCCGGTCTCGTCAATGATCTGCCCAAGGAGGTCATGGATCGCTGTATAGGGTACTCTTTGCCGGAATTTCTCCATCTGCCCGAAGAAGTCCGCCAGCTTCTCCTGCAATCCGGGAATGATCTCTCTTTGGGGGATAGCTTCCCTATCTTTGAACAGGCCAGGATGGGCATACCTTGACGCCGCCTCATAAAAGGGAAGGTTGGGCCAGGTAAGCCGTATCTCGGCCAGCTCCTGCGCCGCAAGTCCCACGAAGGGAGAGGTCAGCACTGCCGTGAGAGGCATATCCTGCCGCAGATTATCCAGAATCTTCAGATAATCCAGCAGGACGCTGACCTCATAAGTCTCAAAGTATCCCTCCCGGCTCACGGAATAAGCCGGGATCCCTTCTTCTGCCAGGACAGACGTAAAGGTCTGCGCCCATCCCCGGATACTGCGGGTCAGGATCACGATGTCTTTATACTGTACCCTGCGGTATATTCCGCTCTCTTTGTCAAGGACACTCCCCTCTGACATCAGTTCTTTGATCCGCGACGCCACCATGCGCGCCTCCCATCTCCTCTCATCCTCCCCTTCCGCCTCTTCCTTATCCATCAGAAGAAGCTCTGTCCGGCAGCTGTACGCCGTTTCAGGAAGCTCAGGGAAATCCGCCCCCGGATACAGAGCGGCACTGTCATCATATTCAATCCCGCCAAATTCTTTTTTCATAAGCTGCCGGAACACATAATTCACACTGTCCAGGACTTCACGGCGGCTCCGGAAGTTCCGGTGGAGGTCAATGCGCTGCCTGACGCTGTCCTCAAGGCTGTATGTATCATATTTTTCCATAAAAAGCTCCGGTCTTGACAGACGGAACCTGTAGATGCTCTGCTTGACATCCCCAACCATAAAAATATTCCAGTGCCCTTCCCAGACCCTCGACACGCTGGTCAGGACCGCTTCCTGCACCAGGTTGCTGTCCTGGTACTCGTCAATCATTACCTCTTCAAACTGTTCCTGGTACTCCCGCGCGACTGAAGACGGCCGAAGTTCCCCGTCCTTTTCTTCTGTGAGGATGGCAAGGGCAAATTGTTCCATGTCATGGAAGTCAATCATATTCCGGCTGCGCTTCGCATCGGAGAGCATCTGCGCATAACGCTTCACCAGCCCTGCAACCGTCTCCATCACTTCCTCAGAGTCTGCCATATCCTTTGCCCACTCCTTAACAGGAGCATAAAACCATGTTTTCTGCAGGTCCTTTACCAGCGCTTTCGCCTGTTCTCTCTGCCCCTTCACTTTATCCTTTTTCTCCGGCAGGACAGTCTCGTCCTTCTTTCCTGACAGGCGTTTCCAGACAAAGCCGTCCACCCTCCTGCCCATCTCTTCAAAGTCCTCTGTCTCTGTAATTTTCTTTATTCCTTCCAGGTCAGACTCCAGCATATCCGCATACATATAGGGACCGTCAGGCTCCTCGCAGATTCTTAGGGCGCCTTCCAGAATATGACGGATCTCCTCCGCGCGCCGGCTTACCTTCTCACGCGCACGTATGGCGGCGTCACACTGCTTTGCGTTCTCGGGCGAAATCCGATAAGCCTCCACGCACCCATCCAGCCATCTCTCCGGCTGGGGATAGCTTCGGGAAAACTCGTAGAGCTTCAGGATGATACCCTCAATCTTCCTGTCATTTCTCCCTGTCCCGAACTTTTCCACAAATTCCAGGAACCGGCTGTCCTGTTCGCCATAGCAGAGCTCCAGAAGCTCTTCCAGAACATCCTGCTTTAGCAGCTTGAGTTCCCCCTCTTCCGCGATCCGGAATCCCGGATCTATCCCGATCACATGAAAGTGTTCCCGGATTACGGACAGACAGAAACTGTGGATCGTCGTAATGGCCGCGCTGTGGATCAGCGTCGCCTGCTGCTCCAGGTGCGCGTCTCCCTGCCGCTCTTGGAGCTTCTTTTCAATTGCCGCCCCGATTCTCTCCTTCATCTCGGAAGCTGCCGCCTCGGTAAACGTCACGATCAGGAGCCGGTCTACATCTGCCGAGTCCCGGCTGTCTGTCAGCCTCTGGATGATACGCTCTACCAGCACAGCCGTCTTTCCCGAGCCTGCCGCCGCGGAAACGAGGATATTCCTGTCTCGTAAGTCAATTACCTTCTGCTGCTCCGCCGTCCATCTGACTGCCATTATCCTTCCCTCCCTGCTCTTTGTCTGTTCCCCTGTCCCGGCTCTCGCCGAGCTTCTCATTCATTTTCCCGATTGCTTCCTCCAGAGAATATTTCTCCAGCTTCCTGTACCTGCATCCGTCAATGCGCAGGTCAAAACCACAGATGTCCCTGAATGGGCAGTAGTCGCATCCCGTCGCCTCTCCCAGTTCGTAAGGAGCAGTCCCGACGTCCCCGGAATACATACTTTCCTTTAACTCCTCTTCCTTCCTCTTCGTATAGGAGAGAACAGTTTCAAATGCCTCCGGCGGCAGCGCCTTTGAGGATTTGCTGATAGAGCCGTCTTTATTGCGCCCCACAGGGAACAGCACCGAGGTCCCGGACAGACCGCGTTCCAGATGGGACACCACTTCATCTGTCCCATTGACCAGACCGTCCAGCTTGAGCTCCTTTAGGATGCTTCTCTCTACCGCCGCGTCTTCCGGCTCTCTTCCCACAATCGGGTCCTGAATCCGATAGTAAAAGATCCCCGCAGGGCGGATCTCTTTCCCGGGGTGATTCCTCTTTTCCACTGTCAGCGCCGCATTTAAGTAGACCGGGAGCTGCATCTGGAGACCGTGATAAAGCGAAGTGATATCAAAGCTCTTCATCCCGGTTTTATAATCCGTCACCTTCACATAAACGCAATCGCCATCTGTGCAGGTATCGATACGGTCTATTTTTCCGCTGCCAAACTTCAGCTCATATCCGCTGGGGACGAAATCCCCCTTTTCAAGCTGCCTGGTCAACGCCCACACAGAACGCCGTATCAGCCGTTTGATCCGTTCGATCATATATTCATTGCGGGCAGAACTAAACAGCACCGTATTGCCGTAATCGATAATACTCTCATCCACACTCTCCTCAATCAGTTCATCCCTCTTCTCTTCCGGCATAGACACCCAGTCCAGCTGTTCCTGATCTGCCTTCCTGGAAAACCGTTCCAGTGACTGATGGGCAATATTCCCCAGATCAAGCGCCTCAAATCCATATTCCTCGCGGTCTGTAAGGCGCAGTCCGTAATTGAGGAAATGGGCGTAAGCACACGAGGCAAACTGTTCCAGGCGGGTCACGCTGACCTGATCTGCACTGTGATAGAGTTGGCCTGCAGTCTCCTGTGACAGGCTTTCCCCTTTTTTCGTAAGGAATCCGGCCCTTAGGATCTGTTCTGTCTCCCAGCGGCTTTTGTCGTCCCGCAGGAACCATGAATACAGTTCCTTCCACTCCCGGCTGACTCCGCTGCGCCGCTCCCGTATTCCCTCTGCCACCTCAAGGATACCGGTCTTCCGCGTAATCTCCCGCTGCGCCATCGTTTTCTTCTCTTCGTCAATCCGGTCAATCTCCGGAAAGAGCCTGATCATATCCTGCACCAGATAGGACGGCCGGAGCGTCTTGCCATCCCCCGACACCTTTGCCCATGACAGGAAGAGATACTCTGTCGGTTTTGTCAGATTCATATACAGGTAAAATTTCTGCGTGTAAAGTTTCTCCTTCGGTCCGGGGGAGAGGCTGATCTCCTTCTTCTGGAACTGTTCCCTGTCCCTTTCGGAGAGCAGCCCCCGCGCTCCGGCATTTCCGGGAAGCAGGGTATCATTTGCCCCCACAAAGAATAGCGCCTTCACATTCCTGATCCGGGTTCGCTCCACGTCTCCGATCATCACCTGGTCGAGGCTGGGCGGAATCACGCCCACCTTTGCCTCCTCCAGTCCGGCGTCCAGGAGATCGCAGTATTCTCTAAGTGCAACCGGCTCTTGCCCGAGCAGCTCCACAAATTTGTCAAACAGCTCCATTACGATCCTGTATATCTGGGCGTACTCCCTGGCAAGGGCGAGCTCTCCCTGCTCCTGGAATTGCAGCTCCATCTCCTTTAGCTGCTCCTGCAGCCTCTCACGCACAAGATGTTCGTATACTGCCAGCGTTATATCCCGCACTGTCTTCTTTTTCTGCCGCAGGATCAGCATAAGGGCGTCTACCTTCTCCACGAACCGCACCCTTAAGTGGTTCAGCGCCTGCAGTTCTTCTTCCCCCGCCTCACGGGTCCTGCGCACCCATGCCTGCTGCCATTTTCTGTAACCCTTTATGCCCAGCGCCACAACATAGTTCTCCATCTGGTCAATCTCTTCCGGAGTAAATCCTGCCAGTCCCGTCCTGAGATACCGGAACACGCTCTCATATGTGAAACTCTGCTCTGCCATAGCCAGCAGGCTTCTTAAATACTCCACAAAGGAGTTGAGCAGAATACTCTTCTTGTGATCCATGAACACCGGGATCTCAAATAACGCGCAGGCTTTTTCCAGGGCGTCCGCATAGACATTCATATCCGCCGCGATCACGGCAATGTCCCGGTACCGGTATCCCTTTTCCCGCACCAGGCGGCGGATCTCCCCCGCCGCATATTCCGCCTCCTTCCTGGGATTCCTCGCTTCATGGAGGGTGATTGCCTCCTGCTTTCCCTCAAAAGCACGCGGGGAATACCGGAACAGCTCTGATTCAAGAAATGCCATCGCAGGGTTTTCCCTGAACCGGTACGGCGGCTTCTGGTACAGACATACCGGTTCCTCCATCTCAATCTTTTCACTTCGCGCGATCTTTGCAAGGGACGTCACCATCTGTTTGCTTAACCCGAAAAGCTGATACGGATGGCGGCAGGCAAACGGATCTTCCCGCTCATCCATCTCCACCGTCAGGACCACGCGGCTGCATACCCGGAGCAGTTCCCCCAGGAGCCGGTTCTGCACCGGGGTAAAGCCGGTAAAACCGTCCAGCGCCACGACGCTCCCCTGCAGGATCTGAGATTCCGGTACCACGCCGCTTAAGACGTCCAGCATTTCCTCCTTTGTAATATACTGTTCCCTCAGGAAATCCTCGAACCTCTCGTAGATCCTGCGGATATCTTTTAATTTGTAATAGAGATAACTGTCAGGATTCAGTGTCTCCATGAACCCGTCCAGCCGCATGAAATCTATCCCGTACTGGGTGAACTCAGAGATGACGGACTTCACCTCGCTAATGTACCCCTGCTTCTTCAGGTTTCCCTTCAAAACCGTGAGCTCGTCCTCGTATCTGCCTGCAATCCGCCGAAGCACCAGGTTCTTCCCCTCATCGTCCAGGACCTGTCTGTCATCTTTTCCCAGTTCCTCAAAGACCCTGTGCGCCAGGCGCCCGAAGCTTAAGACATCGATATTCATGATTCCCCCTCGGGGATGGGCTGTGCACAGATCCTTCTGGGTCTGCATGGTAAACTGCTCCGGGACAAGCACAAGATAGTTCTTCTCCGGGTGCCTTATGGACTCCTCCACAATATGCTGATATAGATAATGGGATTTTCCGCTGCCGGAATTTCCGAATATAAACTGTAATGACATGAGCCGCCTCCTGCGCTGATATTCCAAGTTTCGATCAGATCATTTTATTATAACATAACAGGCAGAAGATTGCCTTTGCTTTTTCGCCTTACGTGAAGATGCGGGTTTTCTTAAGATTATCTTAAAAGCGAAAAAGTGTATTGCAGCCGGGATATAATCATGCTATAAATGTGTTAGCTCCAACTAACGCAGGCGATTTGCAAGCAGCAATCATGAAATAAAACTATATGTACTATCAAGGGAGGCAGCATATTTAAATGATTTATAATTTTCTTTTTTTAATCTGCAATCTAATACTGGTTTTTCAGGGACAGTTTATCAGAAATAAGAATATTTCTTTGGCCGTATTTATTATTGCCGTTTCAGGTATTCTGATTTCATTGAGTAAAAGTCATATTAAAAAAACATATAAAATAATTATCAGCGCATTATATATTATCGCAGTAATAATCCATTTTGTTTTCTCTTATATACTGTGATATTGAGAAAACGCTAAAGTATACTGTCATGGAGATTTATTTCTTGACTTTCTCCTCGCATTCTGATATTCTGTCCGCAGAATAAAGGATGGTTTTCCTTAAGATCGGAGTTGTAAAGATGATTATTATTTCCTGCTAAATCCATTATGGCATGACAGACAAGGCTTAAATATTCTGATGTTTTGGCATGCCCCCGCAGGAAAGTTTTCATCTTTATCTCCTCTTTGATGATACAGGTGTTCCGCCATATGTCTGTCCGGCGGAGTATTCCAGACGTGCAAAGAGAGCCGCAGAGAAATCTTTTCTGCGGCTCTCTTTTTGCAACCGCGACGAGCCAGTGTCCGGGCCTGCCCGAGACCCTGGCGACTGCTTACAATATTTTTCTGACTGGAGGGATATCATCGTGTCGATTATACAGATCAATAACCTGACTTTTACCTATGAGGGCAGCTTTGACCCTGTCTTTGAACATGTCTCTTTCCGAATCGATACGGACTGGAAACTGGGTTTCATCGGCAGGAACGGCAAGGGAAAGACAACGTTGCTCAAGCTGCTTATGAATGAATACGAATACAGCGGTTCTGTCACATCCTCCGTGGATTTTGGCTATTTCCCCTTTTCAGTAAAGGATGCTTCCAGGATCACCCTGGACATTCTCGAAGAGATTAACCCGACTGCAGAACAGTGGCAATTGATCCGCGAGTTAAGCCTTCTGGATACAGATGCAGAAATCCTGTACCGCCCTTTTTCAACTTTAAGCTTTGGCGAACAGACAAAGTCTCTTCTGGCTGCCCTGTTTCTGAAAGAGCATGCTTTTCTTCTGATCGATGAGCCGACTAACCATCTGGACGGACCTGCCCGTAAAAAGGTCGCAGACTACCTTTCCCTGAAAAAGGGGTTCATCCTCGTATCGCATGACCGGGATTTTCTGGACCGGTGCATTGACCACGTTCTTGTACTGAACCGCCGGACGATCGAAGTACGCAAGGGAACTTTCTCATCCTGGTATGCAGACAAAACCGCAAAAGACAACATGGAGATAAAACAGAATGAGCATCTGAAAAAGGAGATCCATAAGCTCAGAGAAGCTGCCAGGCAGGCAGCGGCATGGTCAGACAAAACAGAAAAGACCAAGACCGGCACACGTGTCGCGGGACTGCGTCCAGACCGCGGCCATATCGGGCATCAGGCTGCCCGGATGATGAAACGGGCAAAGAATCTGGAAAACCGGAAGGAAACCTCCATCCGGGAAAAAGAAGGACTGCTCAGGGATGTAGAAACTCTGGACAGCCTTAAGCTCAATGTACTTGAGCACCACAGCCGGCGGCTTGTCTCACTGAGAGATGTACGCATCCGATATGGGGATGCCGCTCCCCTGCTTACGCATTTCAACATGGAGATCTGCAGGGGAGAGCGAATCGCCCTGTCAGGAAAGAACGGCTGCGGTAAGAGCAGCCTGATCCGGCTTATCTTGGGCGAAAACATCCCCCATACCGGAGAAGTCTGGTCCGCCGGAGGATTAAAAATCTCCTACATCTCCCAGGATACCTCTTACCTAAAAGGGACACTGTCTGAATTTGCCGCAAAATACGGTGTCGACAGTTCCCTGTTCCTGGCTGTCTTAAGAAAACTGGGACTGGAACGGGTACAGTTTGAAAAACGGATTGAAGATTACAGCGAAGGGCAAAAAAAGAAGGTCCTTCTCGCCAAATCCCTCTGCGAACCTGCCCACCTGTTTCTCTGGGATGAACCGCTGAATTTCCTTGATATTTTTTCCCGGATGCAGCTTGAAGACCTGCTGCTCTCATCCTGCCCTTCCATGCTTTTTGTGGAGCATGACCTGGCGTTTCAGGAAAAAATAGCTACCCGTTCCCTTGACCTGTAGGCGGACGGTCCTGCATCACACCTTGACTTTCACCACGATCTTGCGCACCTGGCACGCCCCCTTTTTTGACATTCTTCTGGGGGCGTGCGCATCCTCTGGAGGAACAATCGCAAAGTCGCCTTTCTTTAAGAGGATCTGCCCGCTCTGCTTTGGCTCCTCATAGAAAATCATGTCCTTTTCTTCGTCATATTCGGTGGAGGCTTTCAGATTGGCAATCGGCTCATAGCCGAAGATCTCCTCCCCTTCTGCCATGAACTGAATGTCAAAATACGCCCTGTGGCTCTCAAATGCACATTCTGAAGCAGGCATCGTCGTGTAGCTCTGGACATTCGCATAAATATCGTCGCCGTCGATCGCGATATTTCCGAGCGGAAGTGCCATAAGATCTGTGCCGCGCAAAAATGCAAACGCTTTTTTAAATTTTTCGCCGAGGTAATCGTATTTCTCGGCAAGTGTGAGACTCGTTGTCAGCATGGTATCCACCTCTCTTGCTTATTTTCCGACCAGGGCGCACACTTCGTCATACAACGCCCATGCCATATCTTTATTATAAGGGTACACGAGCAGGACGTCCAGCATATAGGGAGAACTTTCCAGTCCCAGGAGCCGCCCCGCAAAGGCCATAGCCGCGATCTCGGAAAGGCATGCAATGGAGGAACGGTTAGAGAATGGTTTCCGCCACAGCTCAACTTTCTCTGTCCTGGTATAAATCGTTTCTGCATTTCTCTCTTCTACCGCATGAAACAGTTCATGGGCGAGCAGAACGTCTGTCAGGGTTTCTCTCTCTAAAAGCGCGCAGCCGCTCTCTTCCCTGAGTGCACATCCCCTGTCAATACAGTCGGCAAACAATGTAATCTCATCAGGCTGCACAAACTGTGCGAAGAGGACGTTTGCTCCTCCGCGGGAAGTGTTATCCATCCTGATTTTTAACCCCATCTTTTGTGCAATCTTCCGCGGGGAACGGCTCTCGTACTTTCCGGCAATGCGTTTGGCCCACTCCTTTCCGCAGGCATTTGCCCGGAGCGTAAAGGCGTCTTTCTGTTCCTCTGTGAACTTTCCTTCCAACGGTTCCCGGTGAAAGGCATATTTCCCCCACTGCCTGGCGTCCGTCCCTGAAAGGGTCTGCGCCATCTCGCGCAGCCCTGCCTGAGGATATCCTTTTTCCTCATATTCAGGAGCGGCTTTTCTGCCAAATGCATCCATCAGCCTTTTCCACTTTTCCTTTTTCCCCATATGCCGCTCCTTTCCTCTTTCTGACGGTTTCACCCGTCTGTTCTGCGTCGTTCTTATGATTCCGGCGTATTTCAGAGACTGTTCTTTGCTCCTACGATAATGATATCATCTGCCGGATTGATCATCTGCATTTCCACTTCCATGAGCATCATGATCTTGTCCAGGTCAACCGAACCGGAAAAATCCATCACACGCGCTCCTGCGCAGATATAATAGTCTGGACGCAGGATGGCGTCCTGCTGGTAAATCGCCAGTTCCTCCCACAACTGGGAAACAATATTCCGATAACTTCCGGCTTTTGTAAGAATAGCCTTTCCATCGTTCCTCTGCACCTTGATGAAGCCTTTTTTGTCCAGTATTCTGACCGGATGTTTTGCCTTGCGGTCCATGCCAAATACGAAGAAATTTTTTGTCGCACATTCCAGCGCGATCGCCTCCGGCTTTTCTTTTAAGTCCTCTGCCGCGAGCTGGCGCGCTTCCTCTTCCGTACATTCTTTGAGAAGGTCTGTTGTCTTCACTTCTGTCGATCCCAGCGCAATTGCGGTCAGCTTGGAAGTCTGCGGATCGATTTCAATATGTACGTCTACCGTATCCGCTGCAGCTCCGCTCTCCACCGCTTTGTCGATCGCCTCCGCCTTGATGGAACGGATGTCTTCCGGGGTCGGGTTTGGCACAACCCGTTCTACCACATCCCGCACCATCGCCAGCGCAACGCCGATAGATGAGATGACCTCTGCATTGTCCGGAATCGAATATTTCACCCCCATCTTATCCGAGCAGAAACCGATCAGGGCCGCCGCACCTCCGCCGACGCCCACAAGGGAAATCTGGTCTTTCTCAAGGCGGTACTTCTCTGCCAGCTCCAGGATGATCGGCTGGATCTTCTCATAGGCTCTCGTCAGGATCCCGGCCGCCACCTCCTCGACCGTCTTTCCCATGTAATCCGCCAGCGGCTGCATTGCCTTGCGGGCCGCGTTTGCATTTCCATACGCAAAATACTCCGGCTTGATCAGACCCAGGACATTTGCCGCACAGGTATTCGTAATCGTAATCCGCTTCCCGCTTTTGAGCTCGATCGCCACATAGTCATCCGGATCCCCTTCTTTCGGGCTGAAAAATACAACCTTCGGATCTACAATCTCTTCCTCAGGGGTGAATACCGCGTAGTCCATACCTGCAATATGCGCCGACCTTGGACCCACATCTTTGACGCCGTTTTTGTCCGCCCGGACCATACTTCCGCCTGCGACGCCGAGCACCCGCACATCGAGGCTGCTGATATAAGTGCGGTGCCCGCCCACCACAGAGTAATCAATGGCAGGACGTCCGTCCTTGATCACGCCTATGTTCGTCGTCGTGCCTCCCACTTCAAAGTAAACGCCGTTAGAGGCACGCAGATACATCAGGCTCCCCATGACAGATGCAGCCGGCCCGGAAAGCATGGTCAGAACAGGGCGTTTTTTCATCTCGCTGATCTCCATAACTCCGCCGTCTCCCCTCATGATCATCAGCGGCACTTCCACACCTGCGCTTTTCACGCTTTGTTCTGTAGAATTGGCTGTATTGAGCATCTTGGGAAGGATAGAGGCATTGATTGCGGCGGTGCGGGTACGCCTTGTCAGACCGTAAAGCTTTGTGATCTCGCTTGCCGCCGTAGCTTCAAACCCCATATTTTTCGCGATCGCACAGATCCCGTTCTCATTTTCCATATCGTCCACGCCGTATGACTCACTGGCCACAATAACCTGCGCTCCCTCTGCCGCCAGGGATTTAATCGTATCCGCCACAAGTCCATCCGAGAGATTCTCGTCACAGATATACCGATTGTGGAGCCGGATAAATCTTCCCGAGCCAAGATTGATATCCTTCATATTGGTCTGGTGCTTTGCGATCCAGCCTCCCGGACCCTTCGGGCCTACGCCCACCACTCCGACGCGTGCCACGTCTCCTTCAATGAGTGCGTTTGTCGCCTGTGTAGTAGAATGTGCGACAAAGATCACATCTTTGGGGTTGATCTGGTTCTCTTTGAGGCAGTTCTGAAATGCCTGTACTACTCCCGCTGCCACCCCGGCTTTATCATCATGGGTTGTCTTTACAGAAGACTTTCCGATAATCTCATGGGTTGCGTTGTCGATCGCGACTGCTTTTGTGTGAGTACCGCCGACATCGATTCCCATACGTACTTTTCTGTTCTCCATTCCCGGTACCTCCTTAACCGAACATGATATATGTGACTGCCTGCATGATCACGCACACCAGCCATGCCACCGGCAGAGTCTGTTTCAGATGTTCTCTTGTGGAAACCTTTGCATAGCTTACGCCCCATGCAATCCAGCTCTGTGTCATACAGATCGAGACGTTCATCGTGACAGACGGAATGACCATCAACGCATACAGGTACGGGGTCGCAAAGCCGATTCCCTTCAGGATCCCCAGTGTCGCCGCGCCGCAGCCAAACAGTGTGAATGGTCCCCTAAACAGCCCAAGCGGGGCCAGCAGGGCAAATGCAATACTGATAACAAGCGTATTATTCGGGATTACATTTCCCAGCAGCGCATTGAAATAGGGAACGCACAGCTCTGCCGCTTTATTGAACATCGGAATCATGAGCAGGAATCCTACCAGGGGAGCTGTGTCAACTACACCGTCATAGAAATCTTTGTTCAGCACACGGCAGGCTCCCCGGAAGGATTTCAGTTTTCCGCAGACTGCCAGCGCATAGAAGCTCCCGATCGTAAATCCGAGAATAATCGGGATATTAAACACAACCAGAAGAAGAACCGGAAGGATCGGAGCGATCAGCGCCACCGTAGGAACATACCCCGGACGTGCTTTTCTCACTGCCGAAGCGTTCCATGCGTGGACTGTCTTTTTCTTCCTGAGGGCAAACACACACATTGCAATTACCATGATAAGCTGTACGGCAACTCCGACAGCCGCCCACTTAAGACGGGCAGGATCGTCGTATGTGATCATCTGTTTTCCTTCTTCATCAAGGAAGAATGCCAGGAATTGTCCGGTAAGCACCGGATTTAAATACATACCCGCACCTACACTCATCATAAACGAACCGATCGAGAGGGTTTTGGGTATCCCAAGGCTCATCAGAATCGGCAGGATAATCACACCGATCGCAACGACCGCCCCTGCACCGAACAGGGTTGAGAAAATTGCCGTCGTAACTGTTGAGAGCAGCACGCAGATGATAACCGGTTTATCCCCGCCCAGCTCCACAGCCTTGCGGATCAGCGCGTCTGCAATGCCTGTCGCCAGAAGCACCCGTCCGAACCATGCGCCAAATACAACATTGACAAGAACGCTTCCCCAGCCTTCCGGCCCCGACTGGAAAACATTTGTTATGGCATCCACAAAGCTGATATCTGTAACTCCCGGATAGGATGCGATAAATTCCGGATTGGTTGCAAAGGTATTCCCAATCAGGGGAAGCGCCGTCCAGATAATTCCCATAATGAGCATACCCATCATCAGGTTCCCGCCCCGGACCGCGTATACCGCAAGTCCTACAAAGGAGAGGAGCAGCAGAATACCAATTATATATTCCATAATCATTCCCTCCTACATCTTCAGAACAGATTCCCATACTTCTTCGACCACAGGGATTCCGTTCTCTTTGTTTTCTTTCATATTTTTCAGTTCCAGCTCGCCCGGATAATACACCTGGGCACCTTCTTCCGCCGGTTCGGAGGATTTTACATCCGCAAGGATCTCATCCACAATAGCATCTGTCTCTTCTACCGTATTGAATTTCAGCGGGTCGATGGCTATCATGATCTGAGTCAGGCCGATCTCGTCCCCGAAGGTTCCGATTTTCTGCACCGAATTTCCATTGGTCAGCACAGTCGCGATCAAATCCAGCGCGATGGAGAGGCCGCTTCCCTTCCAGTATCCCATCGGGAGTACGCGCCATGTTTTCTCGATCTCAGCCGGGTCTGTCGTCAGTTCGCCCTTCGTATCATATCCGCCCGGCACAGGAAGCTTCACTCCACGCAGGCGGCAGTCTTCAATTTTCCCATAGGAAAACTGGGAAACCGCGCAGTCAATCATGGCGTGCTCCCCATTCGATCTTGGAATTGCCATAATCAGGGGATTGTTCCCGATCTTACGGTTCACGCCTCCCCAGGCAGGCATATTCGGCATTGTATTGGACCAGCAGATTCCGATGCATCCTTCATCTGCCGCCAGCCACCCATATGTACCGCCTCTCATCCAGTGATTGTTATTTCCGAGCGCCACGCATCCGATCCCATATTCTTTTGCCAGCTCACACGCGCGGTCCATAGCCTTTTTTGCATTTAAGGGGCCGAACCCTCTGTGCCCGTCCCAACGTTCTATGGCTCCCATCTGCATCTCACATGTCGCAGCGGCTTTTGGATCTATCTCTCCCTTTTCCAGGTAGCTTACCACTCTTGGAAACCGGTTCAGCCCGTGGGAATAGACCCCTGCCAGACTGTTCTGTGCGAAAATGGCCGCCGCACTCTGCGCATCTTCCCTGCAGAAGCCTTTCTTCTCAAGAATCCGGGCAAATTCTTTTACCATGACCTCATATTTCACTCTCATCTCTGTTTCTCCTTTCACTCTTATGAAAATATTTGCAATATTTATAAAAGCGCTTTCTTCATTTTCATTATATCCGGCAAGGTAAAATTGTCAATATAAACTTAAACGCTCCGTATTTTTCGTCATTCTGCTCTATTTTTGCATATGTTTTTTGTTAAAAACGCCCGCTATTCTCTGCCGTTTTGTGAAAGCGCTTCTATACTTATCTCAATCCCATGCAAGACCAATCTTTGGTTATCCTCAACCACAAAAAAATACCTGACTGCTTTTTCACAGTCAGGCGATCACTTTTCCCTGTATTCTCTTATGTTGTTTTGCCCTGCACCAGCTCCGGCTGGATCGTGCAGGAAGAGTATGCGTCCGTCTTTTCAATCAGGCTGGTCAGAAGCTGTACGCTTAGCATGGCGACCAGTTCCGGTTTGTTATCGATTGTAGTGAGCTGCGGTTCACATATTCTGGCATACTCCGAATTGTTAAACCCGGTTACTGCCGCCTCCTCCGGCACCTTTATTCCTGCCCGAAGAAGCGCCTTCACTGCCCCTGCTGCCGTAATATCTTCTCCGCACACAATCGCATCAAACTTTTGCTTTGTCCGGATCAGCTCCTGCACCGCCTTCATTCCGCCGTCGATACTCAGGGATGTTTCCAGAACATACTTCCCTGAGCCTTCCAGCCCATGCTTCTTCCTTGCCTCAACAAAACCCTCGCATTTCAGGCGGGCACTGACTGTATCCATATCTTTCAGGTAATAAAGTTCCCTGTACCCCCGGCTGACGAGATGGTCTACGGCAAGGGAAATCCCATACCTGTCGTCAACCAGGACGGAATAAGAATTGGGCAGATCCAGCTTTCCGTTTGCAAGCACGACGGGAAGGGTTTTCAGGAGGCTCTCTATCTCCGGAGTCCTGCACAAGGTATTGAAAACAGAACCGACGAGAACGATTCCGTCCGCCTTTTTCTCTATGACAGTCCTGAGGTATTTCTCCGTTTCGGCCAGCTCTCCCCCTGTGTTGCAGATCGTAACTTCATATCCCCGTCTGCTGAACTCACGTTCTATCGTATAGGCTGTCCTTGCATAATGGGGAACCCTTATATCCACTGTCAGCACCGCTACTGTCCGCATGGATTTGCTGACCATCCCCCTGGCGATCGCACTGGGCGTGTAATTGCTGCGCCGCAGCACCTCTTCCACTTTCCTGCGCGTATTTTCATTGACATTTTCCTTGTTGTTCAGCACGCGGGAAACCGTAGAAATGGACACTCCTGCTTCCCTGGCAATATCATAAATATTCATACCCATCCTCTTCCCATACGAATCTCATGAAAGTGCTTTTATACAGGATAATAGATATATCAGGGATTTGTCAAGAATGTCCGGTGCATACACGATCAGATCATTTATTTCACCATATTAAGCAGAGCGCTCTTTGGCACTGCGCCGATCTGTTTCCCTGCGATTTCCCCGTTCTTTACCGCGATAAATGTAGGAATGCTCATTACGCCAAACCTCTGTGCCAGTTCGATCTGCTCGTCAATATTAATCTTGCACACCTTGACTCCCGCTTCCTCATCGGAAATCTCCTCCACAATCGGGCTCATCATCTTGCACGGTCCGCACCAGTCCGCATAAAAATCAACGAGAACCGGCATGTCACTTTGCATTACCTCCTGGTCAAAATTGTCCTTTGTCAATTTCATAACTGCCATATCTATATATCCTCCTCTTTCTTCTTTTCGGCTGTGTCCAGCCTGAATTTATTCTGTGTCTGTCATCATGTTTATTATACCACGTTCCTTTTCCTTTTCCGTGACAAAATCACAGACTGCCTTTCCTCTATTGCAAAGCGCCTCATGCCCCGTATTTTTAAATCAACCCGAAATGTTCCAGCGCCTTCTTCACTCCGTCTTTGGACACAGCATCTGTCACATAGTCTGCATGGCGTTTCACTTCTTCATCTGCATTCCCCATCGCCACACCCGTTCCTGCGAAAGTAAGCATGTCAATATCATTTTCTCCATCCCCAAACGCCATAATCTCATCCTGCCTGATCCCGAATTGATCCATAAAAAATCTCATTCCCTTTACCTTTCCGACATTCCGTGACGTCACATCCACCGCTTTGGGATTCCAGCTTGTAATGACACAATTTCTCAAATTCACTCCCAGTTCTTCCAGTTTCTCTTTTCTGGCGTATACGATGAACTGATAAACCTCGCATCCTAAATAAGTACCGACAGGGGGAACCGGACTTGAAATCGCATCCTGCGCCTCTCTGACACTGCTATTGATGAAATTGAGGTATATTCTGTCCCTCTCTATCACACTGACTGGCACTTCCCGCTGATTGAAAATCCTGATCATTTTCCTCGTATCTTCTTTTTCTAAGGGTTCTTCCCAGATATAGTTCCGCCTGCCGTCCAGGCATGCCTGTCCGGTCAATATGACATATCCGTCAAATGTGATATCACCTAACGGCAGATAACAGATCTCAAGAAGGTGTCTGCCTGTCGCCGCAAACACAAGGATGCCTTTCCTCCTGATCTTTTCTATGGAAGTTCCCGCACTTTCCGGCACTGTGCCCGTCTCATGCGAGAGCAGGGTTCCGTCTATGTCAAGAAACACCGCTTTGATCATTTCTGCCTCCTTTACAGTCCTTCCTCACTTTTTCAATCTCTTCCGCAGAAGCATCGGCAGGTTCGGATATCACTTCCGTATCCATACCTTTTTTAATCATGCGGATAATAAAGTCCCGCTTCTCCTGCCGCGCCTCATACTTGATCCTCTTCTGTTCATCCAGACTCAGCTTTTCCAGTTCCATATACGCCTCTTCAATATACTCGTCTGCCTTTGCCATATCTTCAAACTCCTTTCGGCTCTTTGCACTCTTTTCCGTACAGGAACGGAGATCTTATGCCTTTCATTCTAACACATATCTTCCAGGTTTCAAAGACATCAGCCACATTTCCTGCACAGTTTTCTTTTTGCCCACTGCGAGAAGCAGCTTTTTCATTATCGGGTTTATGCCATGACCCTGGCTCCGAAAATGAGAATTGCACTGCATCTTCCGATGCAGCATTTCAAAAGATCATTCAGACGGCAGGAACGCCGTCCCGAAAAAAACAGAATAGCACAGACAGCGCTATCCCGCAACCTCAATTTAAACTCATAAAAATTTTCGCGAAAATCCCTTATACTTTACCCAGCTTTACGGCATCCAGTATTTCCACTTTGCCTCTGGTCAGGCGGACCATCCCGTCCTCCTGAAACTGTTTCAGAAGCCTTGTGACAACTTCCCTCGCCGTCCCTGCATCCCGCGCAAGAACTTCATGGGTAACAGGGAGAATATCGCTTCCTTCTATCCCACGGTGTTCAAGAAGCGCTCCCGCAAGGCGGGACGCAACATTTGAGAATACAAACTGGTTAAACAGCCATATAATATCAGAAAATTTTTCTGATATCATTTCCATCGTATAATCTTTCACCGCGCCGTTTTCGTCATACAGACTTTTGTACAGTCTTTTCGGTATCGTATAAACCGTACAGTCCGTCTCCATTTCCATATCAAGCTCCACATCCATGCCGCTTAACATACACGCTGCGCTTAAGATGCTCACATCCCCGTCCATCAACCTGAAAAGCGTGATATCCCCTCCGTTTGGAGAAGTGAGGAAGATGCGGGCGCGGCCGCCCTCAAGGATCTGTACGCCTGCGCACTCTCCTCCTCCAAAATGAAGCCGGGTTCTCTTTTTACACATATTTTTGGTCGTTCCCAGTATCATCTCATACTGCTCTTCCTGTGTCAGGCTGTCCCAGAACGGGAACGATCTTTCAAAGAGTTTTTGCAGTTCCTCCATCGCCTTTTGTCCTTTCATCTTTCCTGTCCATTATCACGTGATCTCAGTATAAAGCACTGGTTTGAATAAATCAATCCGTTTCTCCCCTGTAATCTCATTCATACAGATCTTTTTAAAATACCACCACGGTTTCTGCTGCCGCGGTGGTATTTTCTCTGCCTGATACTTTGTTTCTTACAAACTCCATTCCCTGCTCTCTGTCTGGAGTCTCACCATGTTTGTATAAATCCCGTTCTTCCGATACAGTTCCTCTGGCGTCCCCTGCTCAGCTACAGTGCCGTCCGAGAGTACTACGATCTTATCCGCCCCCGTAACGGTACGCATACGATGTGCAATAAGCAGTACCGTCTTATTCTTCACCAGGCGGGAAATCGCCTCCTGGACAGCAGTCTCATTCTCCACGTCAAGGCTGGCAGTCGCCTCGTCCAGCAGGATGATCGGTGCGTCCTTCAACAGTGCCCGGGCAATGGAGATCCTCTGCCTTTCACCTCCGGACAGAGTGGAGCCGTTTTCTCCTATCATTGTCTGGTATCCTTTTGGCAGCTCCCGGATAAATTCATCGCAGCGCGCCGCTCTTGCTGCCTCATATACCTCTTCGTCTGTGGCGCCCCGCCTGCCCAGACGGATATTCTCCAGAACAGTGTCCCGAAACAGTACCACATCCTGAAATACAAAGGAATAGTGTTTTAAAAGAGTTTCCGGGTCTACAGTCGAAATGTCGGTTCCGCCAAGGGTGATCTTTCCTTCCTGAATATCCCAGAAACGGGCAGCCAGCTTACACGCTGTCGACTTTCCTCCTCCGGATGGGCCGACCAAGGCTGTCACCTCTCCCTGCCGGGCAGTGAAGGACACATCATTTAAGACTCCCTCATCTTCCCGGTAGGCAAATTTCACATGGTCAAATGTGATATCAAAGTTTGGCGGGTCGCACTCCGTGCTTCCCTCCTGGGCGGGCTGCTCTAAAATTGTCCGCATCCGGTTGATCTGCAGCTTTGCATTGAAGGTTGCCGCAATGTTCTGCAATACCAGGCCGAGCGGGTCATACAGTCTTGCCGCTGCGAATAGGAAGCCAAGAAAGTACAGGAAAGGCAGTTCTCCGCTTGTGATCAGTCCTGCCCCGACCAGTACAGTTGTTGCAAGCCCGATCCTCAGAAACGCCTGTGCAGTGCATACGACCACTCCCGTTACCAGTTCGGATTTTATTGCACACCCCTCTGCTTCCTCCAGCTTCTCATCGAGTCCTCTGAGGTATTCCTCCTGCCGGTTGCACGCCTTGATATCACGGATCGTTTCCAGGCACTCCTGTATGTTGTCTGCCACGGCGCGCTTTGCAAGAATATTTTTCGTCCCGAACATATCCTGCAGCTTTTTGGACCCTGCTGTCAGCAGCACTGCCACCGGCAGCACCCACAGCGCTGCCGCTGCCATCCTCCAGTCAAAACAGAACATGCAGGTCCCGATAAACAGAGTAGAAAAGATGGAGGCAAAAAGCTGCGGAATATAATGGGAAAACATCTGGTCAAGGCTGGAGCAGTCCGCAATCATGGTCGCTGTCAGGTCACTTAAGTCCCGGTTCCCGAAGAAACTGAGCGGCAGCCTGCGCAGTGTTTCTGCCAGCGCCACCCTCCTGCTGGCACTCTCCTTGTATGTCGCCAGGTAGAGAGCCGCATACTGGAAATAGTGAAGAAGGAACAGTACTGCGAGCACAAGGACCGCGATCCCCGTATACACCCACACTTTCTCTGCCGGATCTCCGCCGGTTTCCAATGTATCCAGCATATACTGGACCGTTGCCATCACGATTCCCACAGGAAACATCAGGCTGACATTACAGAAAAAGCACCAGATGACCGCCTTTACAAAATCTTTCGCTCCCTTTTCGCTGAGGGCAAATACATGCTGTAGCCTGCGTATCATATTTCCACCTCCCTGTTCTCATCCTGCGGCCTGCCGACTTTCCACACTGCTGCCTGCTGATAATCCTGCCACATCTTTGCATAGAGTCCTTTCCGGGCAAGCAGGTCTTTATGGCTGCCCTGCTCTTTCACAATGCCTTTTTCGATCACCAGTATCTGATCCGCATTCTGTACGGTAGACAGCCGGTGTGCAATCATGAGAACTGTCTTTCCCTTTGTCAGCTCTCCGAATGCTTTCTGGATCAGGGCCTCGTTCTCAGGATCGGCAAACGCAGTAGCCTCATCGAGAACAACAACAGGCGCGTTTTTTAAGATCGCCCTTGCAAGCGCGATTCTCTGCGCCTCCCCGCCGGAAAGATAGACTCCTTTTGCCCCGACTACGGTGTCAAGTCCCTGCGGCAGCTTCTCCAGGATATCCTCACACTGCGCCGCCCTGACTGCCGCTTTCACCTCTTCCAGATCCGCAGACGGGCGGGACATACGGATATTCTCCAGCAGGCTCGTTTTAAATAATTTTGTGTCCTGGAAGACGAACGCCACCTTCTCCATCAGGCTGCGGCTGTCCATTTCCCTGACGTCCACGCCGCCGATCCTTACGCTCCCGCTCTCCACATCCCAGAATCGCGGGATCAATGCAGCTGCCGTAGATTTTCCGCCTCCGGACGGGCCGACCAGTCCGACGACCTTTCCTTCCTCCACAGTAAAGCTCACATCGTTTAACGCTGCGTGCTCCACATTCGGATACCGGAACGTCACATGATCAAATGCCACATCCGCTCCCTGCGGCTTCCGGGGCGCCAACGGCTCCGCAAGGGGCTGCTGATCCAGGATCTCCGACAGTTTCATCATAGCTTCATCTGCTTCCATCACGGACTCTGACGCATACATGACCCGATTGATCATGGCGCCGCATGCCGGGGCAAACAGCGCATAGAAGATAAAGTCTGCCAGGACCTCCCAGCCGTCTCCTCCCGGCGCCAGGAGCAGCGCTGCGGGGATCAGAAGCGCAAACCCACCGTTGATACAGGTCAGGAACCCGGTCTGTCCATTGCGGCAGCTCATGGCATACTGGCTTGCAAGATCGCTGTATGACATAATTGCATTATAGAACGCCTTAAAGGAATATACCGTCTGCTGGAACACTTTCACGACCGGGATTCCCCTGACATACTCTACCGCCTCGCCGCTCATCTTTTCGATCTCCCGCTGATAGCGGTGGAAGAACCCGGCGTTCTTGCCGCCCATCATGCTCACCATGCACGCCAGGGCAAGCACCATCGTAAGCAGGCAAAGCAGTCCCATCCTCCAGTCGAAGGCAAGAAGCAGGACAATTGCTGCGATCGGGGTGACAACCGTCGCCGTCAGGTCCGGAAGCTTATGTGCAAGCAGATCCTCTGTCAGCGCAGCATTGTCGTCAATTACTTTGCGAAGGCGCCCGGACTGGTCCGACGTAAAGAACCCGAGCGGCATTTTCACCACATGGGCAACTCCTGTATGGCGGATATTCCGCGCGGTCCTGAAAGCTGCAATATGGGTGCACATCAGGGCAGCAAAATAGGTCACAATGTTTCCTATGGCAAACCATACTGCCATCCACCCCCACCTGACCATTCCTCCGGCGGCTGACATGTCCGGATACACATTCAGCGCTTCCCTTGCTACCATCCAGACACAGATATAGGGTACCAGTCCGAGAAGCGCAGCGATACCTGACAGGACGCAGCCCAGGATAGTCAGCTTTTTGTGGCCTCCGGCATATCCCATCAGCTTTGAAAGATTTGATTGTTTCTTCAATTAGTAAGCCTCCTCTCATTTTTATTAGTCATATCTAACTATATGGCAAAAAATTACAGGACTTACAGTCCCATAATTTTCATCCATCCGGCAGTGTAAAATTCACGCAGCTCTCTCACATATCTGTGCGCCTGCTCTTTTGGCATATCGTGGATGACGATTTCAAAAAAGGCAGAAAACATCCCGCTGACCAGCAGATGCTCAAGCTGTGGATCAATCTTTTTGACAGGCTTGCCCAGATGGGCGAGGACGTCCATAAAACGATGCGTATATTCTACCTCTATCTCTACCATATCGTGGACAAAATTCTCATACCTGGTCCCTTCCGCGCAGCAGAGCAGAAGCTTAAACACATCATGCTCCTCATATATGTACTCCGTCATCCAGTCCATACAGTCCCCGGAAATATCTCCCACGTGCTCCGGCTGTTCTTCAGGGGGGAGCTCTGAAAACGTTATCTGCGCCCTGTTAAACTGGTTCATCAGCATCTCATACTGCTCCATAACCAGCGCGTCAAACAGCTCTTCCTTGCTCTTATAATAGCCGTAAAACGCCCCTGTCGTGACGCCTGCCTCTTTCACAATGCTACGAAGCGACGCTGCCCGGAAACCTTTTGCAAGAAATTCCTTTTTCCCTGCCTCCAGTATATTTTTCTGTGTTGCCTGTAACTCTCTGCTCAAATGCCTTCACCTCGTAACAGTGTTATATAACACTGTTATGATACCGTGATGCTGCGTTTCTGTCAAGAATACTTACTGATAGTTTTTCTCTTTAAAACCCATTTGCCATTTTCTGCATATGAAGTGTGATATCAATATTGAACGTACCGTTTTCAACTTCATATGACGCGAATCCGCCGTATCGCTTTGCCGTCCTTTTTATATTTTCCAGCCCCAGTCCATGCAGGGCTTTCTCCCTTTTCTCTGTCACTTCTGAGAACGTCCCACACGGATTGTCCATGTGGATCCACAAGGTTTTGTCCCGGTACTGCATGGAAAAATTTACTTTTCTCTGATCACTCCTGATTTTCTCACATGCCTCCGCCGCATTGTCAAAAATATTCCCAATGAGAATAACCATATCTTCAAGAGGGAACTCAAGGTCCGCAGGGATCAGAATATCCGTACTGCACTGGATTTCGGATCTTTTCATCTCCTCCAGCTTTATATTGAGCAGGGCGTCTATCTCCATATTTCCCGTATAAATAATCTGCTCCGCATCTCTGATTTTTGCTTCGGATGTCTCCAGATATTCTGAGAGTGCGGCGTCAGAACCGTTCTCAAACAGATACGCAGCCGTCCGGAGCTGGTTTTTCATATCATGCCTCAGCTCCCGCATTGTATCATAGGCGTCTTTGAGTTTCTGATAATGCTCTCTCTGATATTCCATCTGCTGGCTTAAAAGGGCCTTCTCCCCCGCCTGGCGGTAATATTTTGCAAATTCGGCGTAGAATACGAACGCCATCAGATCCAGCATCAGGAAGGCCGTCTGGATCGGAAGGTGATACATGGACGCCTGTCTCACCGATCCGCTGTAATTGCCTGCCAGCCAGATCAGAAACGGGACGCTCACAATACACACGGCAGGAACCGCATACAGAAGCGCCCATATCTTACCATTCAGCTCCGAATCCGCATGCTCTGCCGCTTTCATCAGAAGATACAGATTGATCCAGAACAGTACGTGACAGGCTGCATATCCGTATATGTACCGCGCCTTTGGCAATATATTGGTAATATCGTTCAGAATAAGAACAACTGATATATTAAGGCTGATCAAACCCACGGCAAACAGCATCTTTTTCTGAAATGTTCCCGGATACAGGGGAAGCACGCAAAGACACAGTGCCAGCACAAAGAGAGATACCGCCGGATTTCCACAGAGGTATCCGAAGGAAACACAACCAAATACGCCCCCTGCCATAACTGCGCAGACAGCCTTCGCATGTTTTTCTCTCTTTCCAAACGTCCTGTTGAACACCTCAAGAACCATCAGTACATCCAGCTCACACAGCATCAGGTCCGCCAGATAATCCGTCGTCATTTCCCACACCGCCATTTCACAAAATCAAGATATCTCTTCTTCAGATCCGCCCTGTATTTCCTGCTGACAGGAATCCTGACGCCTCCCTTAAGCATTACTTCCCTGTCATCCACGGAACGGATTTTTTCCATATTGACCACATAGGAAGCATGGGTCTGCACAAAAAGGGACGGCTCCACTTTTTCACACGTTTCCCCTATCCTTCCGTAAAAAGTGTATTCTTCTCCTTCCATGCGCAGGCACACTTTCCTTCCCTGTGCCTCAAAACAGAGGATATCCGAACAGGCAACCTGATATTCCCTTCTGCCAATGCGGAAGAAAAACCAGCCTCCGAATACCCTCTGATGTTCCCTCGCCTGCTCCATCACCTGCGAAAAGACTTCTTCTCCCAAAGGCTTCCTCAGAAAACGAAACGGGAGCACCTCAAATACCTGATACACATATTCCTTATAATCTGTCAGAAATATGATCAGGCAGTCCCTGTCCTTCTCCCTGATTTCAGACGCCGTATCAATGCCGTTCTTTCCCGGCATAGAGATATCAAGGAAATAAATATCATATTTCTCCTTGCTCTTCTCCATATATCCAAGAAGCTCCTCACCGGAATGAAAGGACTCGTACTCCTCCGGCTTCATCCCGTTTTGTTCTGCATAATCTTCCAGCTGTGCAAGCACCTGCACGTTGTCGTCACAGAAAGCGACCTTCATCTTATCTTCCTCCTGCATGGGAATCATCGCTGCCCCACATGATTTATTATATCGGACCCACCCGGTGAAGTAAAGGTCGCGGCACGCCCGGTTATGACATCCTGCCCAGCCGGTTATGACAATCACACAAATCCTCCCTCGATTTCCCGTATAATAAACAGCATAAATAAGAGCTTTGCCCCAGCAAAGAGAAAAGAGGTATAATAGTGAAAAAAACAGACAGACGCCCCGTGGTTGCCGGGATGACAATTCTCTCCGCAGGGCTTTTCATGGCAGTAACTGCCGTCTGCAGCCTTACCCCCTTTTCCGGTCTTGGAAACGCCAACCGGTTCGGCAGCCCGGGCATGTTCAGCGCGCTTCTTACGGTAGGCATCATGTATTTCATCCCGCTTGCACTCTATGTTCTTAAGGTAAGGTTCATACGCGGCGTCCTTGCCGCTGTGGTCGGTATCTACACACTTGGTTCCATCGGCATTCTGATCGTGCTCCCTCTTCTTTCCGCCGCTCCTGCCGTACAGTTGATAAACCGCATTTACAGAGCAGATATCAGAAGCGGTCTTTCCATCACATCTGCAATAGCCTGCCTCCTGTGTGCAGCAGAGATCGCAGTAAACATTGCCTGGTATGTCACGGCTTTTCGCAGGGAGCGTTGAGCGATTCTTTATAAAAATATAAGATTCTATGCACGATTTTGTCACATTCTCGTTCTAAACTGATCCAGGAATATGAAAGGGAGTATGATACAAATGACAAATGAACAATACCATCTGCTTGTTCAGCCCTATAACGGTGCCATGAATCTTATCCTGGCGCGCCTGAAGGTCCTGGATCACAATGTATATGAGAAAAACGAGTACCGCTCCATCCACAGCGTCACAAGCCGCATCCAGGAAAAGGACAGTATAGAAAAAAGCCGAACGGCTACCGAAGCTATCACCTGATCGTAGGCGTCCCGATCTACTATATGGACATGATGGAATACTATCCCGTGGAGATTCAGTTTCGGACAATATCGATGGATTTCTGGGCGGCTATGGAACACAGAATCTGTTATAAAACCAGCCATTCAATGAGATCGAAATGCGCAGTGCTTTCCGTCAATATTCGGAGATCCTGGAGAAAATGGAGAAATCATTTGAAGTGTACAGCCAGAATACAGAGCAGCCGTGAGTGAAAACGTGCAATTGCAAAGAAAGGACATACCGGGAAGCATCTGCTGCCCGGTATGTCCTTTCCCTCTGTCATTACCGTTTTCCTTTATCGTAAATCTCCCCAAGCGCTCTTGGAGATCTGTTGTACTTGGAAAAGAAAATCAGCAAAAGCAATGTCAGAAGATAAGGGAGTATCATGACAAGATCCGAATAACTGCTGGGCTTTTCCAGGATCTGCACGATCTGATATCCCGCTGAACGGGCAAAGCCAAAGAGCAGGCACGCCCCCAGTGTCGGCAGGATCTTCCAGTTGCCGAAAATCATTGCCGCAATGGCAAGATATCCATATCCCACGTAAATGCTGCCGGAGAACTGTGCCGAGATAGAATACGCAAAACACATCCCCCCGATACCGGAAAGTGCTCCTGATACCATGACTGCTGCCGTGCGTATCTGCCCGACATTCCTTCCGGCTGCATCCACAGCGTGCGGATTGTCGCCGCAGGCTCTTAAGTGGAGTCCGTATCTTGTCTTGTACAGGACAAACCAGGCAATCACCGCTACGATGATAATGATAACCTCAAAGGGATAAATATTCTTAAATACCGCGCCCAGGACCGGAATGTCCGAGAGCACGGGCACCGTATATCTGTTGGAAACTCCTAGCTGGAATTTGTCCGAAGGCTGGTTGAACACTCCCCGGTTTACCTGTTTTGTCAGGAAAGCGGTCAGCGCCGACGCCAGAATATTGATCACAACGCCGCTGATAACCTGGTTCGCCTTAAACTTCACGCACAGAAGGGCATGCAGCAGGGCATACACCATACCGCCGACCATCGCGAAGAAAAAAGACAGGTAAAAAACAGCCTGGGAATTGGTCCCCTGATTCCCCGAGACAAGCACTACGAAGAGCGCTCCGATAAAAGCCCCGAATCCCTGCAGCCCTTCAATCGCAAGATTGGTAACGCCGCTTCTCTCACTGTAGATTGCTCCGATCGCCATAATAAAAAGCGGGAGTGCAAATGACAGTCCATCAATGATTATTGTTGACATCAGCGTTCCTCCTTTCTGCTTCTTCCAGTTCAGTCTTCCATTTTCCCACCTGATACCGGATAAAAGCACTGCATGCACTGAACAGAAGAATCAGTCCGGTGATTACTGACGCAATCTCCGGGTCAATGCCAGATGCCGAGCTCATATAACTGCTTCCCTTCGTCACTGCTGTAATCAGGAAAGAAGAAAAAATGATCCCGACCGGGTTGTTGTTTCCCAGCAACGCCACCGCAATGGCATCAAACCCGGTCGAGGCGAGCACCTTGGGCTGGATGGACTGAAGGTATCCCAGATAATAGGTCACTCCTGCCAGTCCCGCAAGCGCCCCCGAGATCATCATGGAGAGAACCATTGTCTTCCCCACATTGATTCCTGCGTAGCTGGCTGCGTTCCTGTTTGCCCCCACTGCCTTGATCTCAAACCCGACGCTGGTCCGGTCCAGAAAGAACCGGATCAGAACAGCAGCGAGAACAGCCAGGATAACGCACAGAGGCAGGTCCACCTGGAGGCCCGCCATCGGTACATCCATCAGTGTCAGCCTTGACGCGCCGCTGATTGCCTTTGACTGCCTGGAAATCTGATCCATGTACCTCGTATTGATAAAAAAACTCGTGAGGTACTGAACGATATAGTTGACCATGATTGTAGATACAACCTCGTTGATATTGAATCTATATTTCAGGAATCCCACCAGGCCGCCTACAAGCATTCCAACTATGATCCCGACCAGGATAACGAGAGGCTTTGCCGCCGCAGAGGGAAGAGCCGAATAACCGACTGTCACAGTAGCGATGAATCCTGCTGCCAGCATCTGCCCGGATACACCGATATTGAATAATCCGGCTTTCATCGCAACTGCCACTGACAGCGCCGCAAAAAGCATTGGCGTCAGCATATTCAAAAAGCTGGTAAAATCTGTCAGCATACCCTGATATGCAGAATATGACGGTTTTGGCATCAACCCGCTCCCCTGCAGGAGGTTGATATACGCCGTAGCCGGATATTTCCCCAGCAGACCGATGACCGCCATACCGACGATCAGGCTGATCAGGATGGAAAAGACAGGTATCGCGATAAACTGTGTTTTCTCATTTCCAAGAATTTTCACAAGTAGTTTTTTCATTTATGCTTCACCCCCATCATAAATTCTCCCACCTGACTTGTTGAGAGGGTATCAGCCGGAGCAATCTTATCTATGGCTCCGTTATAGATGACTCCGATGGTATCCGCGCAGCTCATGATCTCGTCCAGCTCCAGGGAGATAAGAAGGATCGCCTTGCCTTTATCCCTCTCCGCGATGATCTGTTTATGGATATTCTCAATCGCTCCGATATCCAGTCCCCTCGTAGGCTGTACAAAGATCATCAGATCAGACTGGAGCTCGATCTCCCGCGCAATGATCGCCTTCTGCTGATTCCCGCCGCTCATGGAACGGACCTGTGTGACGGTTCCCTGCCCGCTTCGGATATCATACTCTTCAATCAGCCTTTTCCCGTATTTCTCAAATTCATCCCGTTTCAGAATCCCGTTTTTCCCGGAAAACGGCTCCTTATAATAAGATTTCATCGCCAGGTTTTCTTTCAGCGTAAAGTCAAGCAGCAGACCATACTCCTGACGGTCTTCGGGAATGTACGATATCCCCATCTCTGTTCTCCTGCGTATCGACTCATGCGTGATGTCTCTTCCCTTCAGCGTGATCGTCCCGCCCGACACTTTCATCAGTCCGGCGACCGCATCTGCAAGCTCAACCTGCCCGTTTCCCGAAACACCGGCGATGGCAAAGATTTCACCTCTATGCACCTGGAAAGATACATGCTTGACAACCTCAAAACGATCCTGGTTATGGACACTTATATCCTTTACGTCAAGAATCACTTCGCCGAACTTCGGTTCTGCTTTCTCCACACTGAAAGAAACTTCCCTGCCGACCATAAGGTTTGCCATTTTCTTTGTGGAGGTTGACGCCACATCAAGAATATCCACGATCTTCCCGTGATTGAGAATTGCGCAGCGGTCTGCCACCTGCTTGATCTCTTCAAGCTTGTGGGTAATCAGTATGATTGTCTTCCCGCTGTCTCTTAAGTTGCGGATGATCTGGAGCAGGAACTCGATCTCCTGGGGCGTCAGAACTGCTGTCGGCTCGTCGAAGATCAGGATCTCCGCCTGCCGGTAGAGCATTTTCAGGATCTCCACCCTCTGCCTGATGGAGACATTCACTTTCTCAATCACCTGTGTCGGTTCCACCTCAAGCCCGTATTCCTCTGAAAGCTTCCGAATCTCCTCGTTCGCCTTTTTGATATCCACTGACGGGAACATGCCGAGGATCTTTTTCACCGGTTCCATTCCCATAATGATATTCTCTGTGATCGTGTAATTGGACACCAGTTTGAAATGCTGATGCACCATCCCGATATTTAATTTTGTCGCATAGTTGGGGGAGGTGATCTTCACCTTCTTCCCCTTTACATAGATTTCTCCCTCATCAGGCTCATACATTCCGAAAAGCATACTCATCAGAGTGGACTTGCCGGCTCCGTTCTCGCCGAGAAGTGCATATATCTCGCCTTTTTTTATCTGTATACTCACATCATCATTCGCAACGATGCCCGGAAATCTCTTTGTAATGTGCCTCATCTCAACAATATATTCTTCTGACATTGGCAACTCCTGTCTTTTTAAACTCTCTTCCTGCCCATCTGTGAAAACAGGAATGGACAGTCCCACTGTCACAGTGAACTGTCCATTCCACCCTGGTTCTTATTTGTTAATTCAGTCCCGGAAAATCTTCAGGTGTACTGTCGCTGTCACTTGATGGCGGAACAACCGTTCCATCTTTTACAAGCTCGAACGCCTCATCGAGCGCTGCAACCGTGTCATCCGACATCTGGTGTCTGCCTTCCTCTTTTACGAATCCCGTAGAATCCGTGTCAGCCATCAGAGTGATGTTCTGTCCTGCAAAGCTGCCGTCTGCAATTGCATTGAGCTGTCTCTGGACATTGATGCTCATACATTTCAGAGCGGAAGTCAGGATAATGTTGGAATCCCCGTTTGCCCCATCGTCATACTGGTCAACGTCACAGCCGATCACCTTCACGTCATTCGCCTCTTTCGCCGCTGTGAACACACCGTTACCAGATGCTCCTGCAGCGACAAAGATGACATCGCATCCTTCCTGGATCAGAGATTCCCCGATTACCTTTCCGGTCGCCTCATCCGAGAAGTTCCCTGTATAGTTTCCGCCGATATTTTCATCATTATACGTTCCCGCATAGGATGCCAGCTCCACACACTCAGCGCTCGTTCCATAATGTGCGTTTGCATAATTTACGCCTGCCTCAAACCCATACTGATAATTTACATTGGACGGGAAAGGCTGTCCATTGACAACTGCCACTTTGTTCGTCGTGGTCTCAAGCGCTGCCGCCATGCCTGCAAAGAATCCGCTCTCCTGCTCTGCGAACAGCATCGCATATACATTGTCAAGCTCTACCGTATTGCCCTCTGCGTCCGTCGGATAACTGTCAACAAGGATAAAGTCAACATCCGGGTTATCCTGTGCCACTGTGCCGATACCAGCGCACTGATATCCCAGGCATACCACTACGTCGTAGCTTCCCGCGATCTCCGTGATCCTCTCCACGACTGTCTCCGGCACACCTGTCTCCTCCTGGATCGTTGTCACCTGCGCATCCGGATGCTCCTCAATAAACGCCAGGATACCGTTGTAATTGTCCTCATTGAATGAGCCGTCATCCACGCCGTTTGGACTGGATACGATGGCAATGTTCAGCGCATCCGAAGCCTCATCTGAATTTGTCTGGGAATTGTCTGCCGTTGTCCCTGCATCATCAGAATTGCTTCCGCATCCTGCAGCCATGGAAGCAGCCATAGCAATGCACAGAAAAGCCGCTAACAGTTTCTTTTTCATTCTATTAGTCCTCCTTCTTGTTTTTGATAAGTGGCACTTATACAATCTCTGTCACTTATTATCCATTATTGTAACATCAGTCTACTGGTTGTGCAACGACCCTTTTTCTTTTTTCTGGAAAATCTCCCTGAGGCTTTCCGCATACGGTGCGCGCGCAATTCCGTACTCTGTGACGATCCCTGTGATAAGGGTGTGATCCGTCACGTCAAACGCCGGATTGTAGCAGGCAACTTCTTCAGGGGTCATCGGCTGCTCATAAAACTTCTTTTTGATCTCGTCCGGGTTCCTCAGCTCAATCTTGATGTCGTCCCCGGCCGGGCAGTTCATGTCGATCGTGGAAGTCGGTCCCAGTACGTAAAATGGAATCCCGTAATATTTTGCCAGGATCGCCACGCCGCTTGTCCCGATTTTATTTGCCGCATCCCCGTTCGCCGCAATCCTGTCGCATCCCACGAGGCATGCCTGTATCCATCCGTTCTTCATGACAATACTTGCCATATTGTCGCAGATCAGGGTCACGTCAACGCCTCCCTTCTGCAATTCGTAGGAAGTCAGCCTTGCCCCCTGGAGAAGGGGTCTTGTCTCATCCGCATACACATGGAACTCCATTCCCCGCTCTTTTCCCAGAAAGATGGGCCCCAGCGCCGTGCCATATCTGGATGTCGCCAGAGGTCCTGCATTGCAATGGGTCAAAATCCCGTCCCCGTCATGGAGAAGGGACAGACCATACTCTGAGATCGCCCTGCACATACGCATATCCTCCTCCTGGATCTTCCTGCTCTCCTGCAGAAGGGCGTCCTTTATC
The DNA here is from genome assembly GCA_944381935.1 of uncultured Mediterraneibacter sp. Lineage (GTDB taxonomy): Bacteria > Bacillota > Clostridia > Lachnospirales > Lachnospiraceae > Mediterraneibacter. Next base: position 81,422 of record CALWMN010000001.1, read on the forward strand.
TCCGATACCGTCTTTTCTCTGTTCGCCAGCACAACCCCTTCCATACGGTTCAGCGCCCAGCTTAAGTTCACCGCCGTAGGTCTTGAGGAGTCCAGATATTCTTTGTTCTTTTTAAATTCCCTGTAAAATGAATCGTAATCCTCCGACCTGATCTTCCGCGCGAGAACACAGATCCCATATGCCGCACAGATCCCGATCGCCGGGGCTCCTCTCACCTTCAGTTCAAAGATTGCGTCATAGATGTCCTCCGCTGTCTCAAGCGTGAGATACTCCGTCACATTCGGAAGTTTCGTCTGGTCCAGGATGACAACCGCTGTCGCCCCTTCATTTAACTTCACGTTATCAACATGTGTCACTTCTCTTAACGTTCCCATTTTTTCTCCTTTTCGCAGCCTCTGTGGTGAAGGTCAAAAGCGGAATCCCGCCTTAAATCCTCTGTATGAAAATGCCTGTTCATGGTCTTTTAATTCAAAAAGCTTTATTTCCGGCAATACGATTTTTTTCTGCGCCAGCATGCGCAGCGCCGGCTCAAAGGGACCGCATCTGCTCCCTTTGACCGTGATCTCGTTTACAACAAAATAGCTCATATCAATGCTGGCGTTTCCTGCATATGTGCTTTTCAATATAATCGTCCCCTGCCTGCGGACCAGATCCTTTGCCAGATGAAGCCCTGACTCCGAGCCTGTGGCATCCACAACAATCTCGTAGGTTTCTCCCGTATGCGTGGCAGTTTTGGCAAACGGCATGAACTGCTCCAGTTTTTCCGGATGCTTTCCGATCACGGTCAGGTCGGTCCCGGTAAGGCTTAAGACCTGGGCGATCATCAGGCTCAGCCTGCCATCCCCCAAAAGTACCACATTCGTATCTGGTTTGATGTGTATCTGGGAAGTAATCTCAAATGCTGCCGCAAGCGGCTCTGTGAAAACAGCGGTCTTTGTGGGAAGTTCATCGGGAACCCGGTGGATCAGGCGGGTCTTTAGCGTCATATATTCCGCAAAGCAGCCGTCCTTGTCATCCATTCCGATCACTTTCCTGTCCGGGCAGTGCTTCTCTCTCCCGCTTCTGCAATACAGGCAGCGGCCGCATCCGGCGTTTAATTCTCCCACAACGCGCTTTCCGACCAGGGAAGCATCGTCTGACTCCTCCACGATGCCGACAAACTCATGCCCCATCACGCCCGTAAATCCTGGTTTATATCCTTTTAATATCTCCCGGTCCGTGCTGCATACCGCTGCCATGAGGATTCGGATCAGGCTCTCATCCTCCGCGCGGGCAGGCTTCGGATAATCTTCCCGGTAAACCGCCTGTTCCCCGTCAAAATACAGTGCTTTCACTCTCTCACCTCATCGATCGCTTTTCCGATGTCATGCCGCATATATTTGTTCGCAAACTGCACCCATTCTGTCGCAGCATAGGCGTTTGCCCTTGCCTCTTTTAAATCTTTTCCCTTTGCCGTCACCCCAAGGACGCGTCCGCCGTTGGTCACGATCTGATCCCCGTCAAATTTCGTCCCGGCATGGAAGCAGTAGTACCCTTCATGATTTTTGAACTCCTCCAGCCCTGTGATCGGGAATCCTTTCTCATATTTCACCGGATACCCGTCAGACGCCAGCACGACGCACACTGCCGCATTGTCCTCAAACTGAAGGTCTGTCTGATCCAGAGTGCCTTCAATGCAGGCTTCCACAACATCAAGGATGTCATTCTTCATCCTTGGGAGCACAACCTGTGCCTCCGGGTCGCCGAACCGGGCATTATACTCCAGAACCTTCGGTCCGTCCTCTGTCAGCATCAGCCCGAAAAAGATCACGCCCTTAAACGGTCGTCCCTCTGCCGCCATCGCATCCACTGTCGGCTGATAGATATATTTCTCACAGAACGCCTCCACCTCTTTCGTGTAGAAAGGACTCGGTGAAAATGTTCCCATTCCGCCCGTGTTTAATCCTGTGTCTCCATCCCCCGCCCGCTTGTGGTCCTGGGCGCTCGTCATAGTCTTGATCGTTTTTCCGTCCACAAATGAGAGCACAGAGACTTCCCTTCCGGTCATGAACTCCTCAATCACCATCTCATTTCCGGCAGAGCCGAACTTCTTGTCCAGCATGATCGTCCTGACTCCCTGCCTTGCCTCCTCCAAGTCCTTGCAGATCAGCACGCCTTTCCCGAGAGCCAGCCCGTCAGCCTTGAGCACAATGGGGAATTTTGCAGTTTCCAGGTATGCAAGCGCCTGGTCCGGATCTGTAAAATTCTCATACGCCGCAGTCGGAATGTGATACTTTTTCATCAGGTCCTTTGAAAATGCTTTCGACCCTTCCAGAATCGCTGCATTTTTCCTGGGACCGAATGTGCGGATACCCGCTCCCTCCATCACATCGACAAGTCCGCCCACCAGCGGATCATCCATCCCGACAATGCACAGATCAATCTCTTTTTCTTTCGCAAAGGCTGCCAGCTTGTCAAACTCCATCGCCCCGATCTCCACACAATCGGCATATTCTGCGATCCCTGCATTTCCCGGGGCGCAGTAGATCTTATCCGCTCTCGGACTTTTTGCCACACTTGCCGCAATCGCATGCTCTCTTCCGCCGCTTCCCACTATCAGTACTTTCATAACTGCCTCCTTTTCTTTTCGCAATCCCTTTTATGCAAAGTGCGCCTGCAATATCCACAGACGCACCTTCTGACATCATTTCCGCGTTTCCTGATCAATTATCGTTCTGTTCTCTTTTACCCTGACTTTCCCGTTCGCGATCAGGTCGATGGCACGCGGGAGTATGATCCACTCCGCCTGCTCCATGACTCTCTTCTGCAGGATCTCCGGCGTATCCCCCTGCTTTACCTCCACCGCTTTCTGGAGAAGGATCGGACCCGTATCCGTTCCCTCGTCGACAAAATGAACCGTGGCGCCCACTACCTTCACCCCGCGGGCAAGCGCCGCCTCGTGCACTTTAAGCCCGTAGTATCCCTTTCCGCAAAAGGAAGGGATCAGGGAAGGATGAATGTTGATTATCCGGTTACGGTACTGCCGGATCATATCAGGCGGTATCACGACAAGGAAACCGGCAAGCACCACCAGGTCAGGCGCATATGCATCCACTGCCTCCAGAAGCTTCCCGTTAAATACTTCCCTTGACTCATAATCTCCGGGGGAAACACATATGCCTGGAATCCCGTTCTCTCTCGCCCGCTCGAGGGCATAGGCATTTTTATTATTGCTGATCACTCCGGCAATCTCCGTATTCGTGATCGTTCCGTTTCCGACTCCGTCGATGATCGCCTGAAGATTTGTCCCGCCGCCGGAAACCATGACCACAATCCTCAGCATAAAGTCACTCCCTTTTCTCCGGCTTCCACACAACCGACCACATACGGAGTTTCCCCTGCCGCACGTATCGCTTCCATTGTCCTGTCCGTATCCGCCTCGTCCACTGCGAGGATCATGCCAAGTCCCATATTAAATGTATTGTACATCATGTGTTCCCCGACATCTCCGTCCACAGAGAGCATATCAAAGACAGGCGGGACCGGATAGCTGTTCTTCTGAATCACGGCGCGTGTCCCTTCCCTGAGCATACGCGGAACATTCTCATAGAAGCCGCCGCCTGTGATATGGCTGCACGCCTTGACCGCAACGCCCGCATCCTTGATGGATTTAAGCGCTTTCACATAGATTCTTGTAGGGACAAGAAGTGCTTCCCCGAGGGTGCATCCAAGGCTGTCATAATATGTATCCAGTGCCTCCCGCTTCATGTTGAACACTTTCCTCACAAGGGAAAATCCGTTGCTGTGGATTCCCGAGGACGCCATGCCGATGAGGGTATCTCCTGCCCTTAAATTTTCTCCTGTGATCATCTCTTTCCTGTCACAGGCTCCCACCGCAAAACCTGCCAGATCATATTCGTCCTCCGCCATCAGGCCCGGGTGCTCTGCCGTCTCTCCGCCGATCAGCGCCGCTCCCGACTGAAGGCAGCCTTCCGCCACACCTTTGACGATATCGGCAATCTTCTCCGGCTCGTTCTTTCCACAGGCGATATAATCCAGGAAAAATAACGGTTCTCCGCCCGCACAGGCGATATCATTCACGCACATTGCCACCGCGTCGATCCCGATGGTGTCGTGTTTATCCAGGATCATTGCCAGCTTTACCTTCGTGCCGCATCCGTCTGTGCCGGACAACAGCACCGGCTCTTCCATCTCTTTGATCTTTGAAAGAGAAAAAGCGCCGGAAAATCCGCCCAGTCCCCCGAGGACTTCCGGGCGCATGGTCTTCTTCACATGCTCTTTCATCAGTTCCACCGACCTGTATCCGGCTTCAATGTCAACACCGGCGTTCTTATAATCCATATTCATTCTCCTTTTTTCCAAATCCGATGCTCCGCTGCTTCGCAGCATGGCTTTTTCGCAGTTCAGTCCATACTGCTTCCATGTCGCAGCACGGCTTCTTCCACAGTTCAGCCGCGCCATTCGCAAAACCGCACCTGCGGTGCTAACTGCGGCCATGCCGCTTTTTTGCTCATGAGCCGGCGCTCACCTCATGCTGCTTCCCTCCTGAAAAAACATGCAAGCATGTTTTTTCTTCCCGTCGCAGCATGGCTGAACTGTTATTTCATGTATTCCTCGTATCCGACTTCCTGGAGTCTGTCAGCTTTCGCCTGTACCGTCTCTTTCATCTCAACCGAGTAGTCTTTGAGCTTCTTCAGGATCTCCCCATCGGACACGGCAAGGATCTTTGCCGCAAGGACCGCCGCGTTTGCCCCGCCGTCAATGGCAACTGTCGCGACCGGTACTCCGGGCGGCATCTGTACAATAGAATACAGAGCGTCCATCCCGTCCAGGTTCTTTCCTGAGAGCGGCACTCCGATCACCGGCATGGGGAACAGCGCCGCGCACATTCCCGGAAGATGCGCCGCCATGCCTGCCCCTGCAATTATGGCCTTCACGCCCCTTTCTTCTGCCCCTTTCGCCCATTCAAAAAATGTATCCGGCATGCGGTGCGCCGATATAATCGCCATCTCATAATCAATTCCGAATTTCTCAAGCATTGAGGCAGCTTTGCTCATAACTTTCAGATCTGAATCACTGCCCATAACAATTCCTACTTTTGGCATTTTGTTTCCTCCTTAAGTGGTTCATTCAGGATTTCTGTTCCCGGTAGTACGAATCTTCCATTCTTTAATAGTATAATGTTTTTGCCTTCTTTTGTCACTACACTTATTTCTTCTAACTCTTCATAAGGTATGGTTATATCTGTATGGCAGTGAAAGTATGCCTTCGACACATCCTCTTTGCGCAGTACGGAGATGGCATTATCCTTCGCCACGATCTCTTTCCCGTTGGGATTGAACACCCTGATATCTTCACTCCAGGAGTAGCAGGTATCCCCGACGGCAAAATGGGGGCCCGTCTTCTCGGCGATCAGGATCGGCATCTTATCCTCGATCCCATATTTTCTTGCGGTCACATACGCTGTCGTGTTCGTCCCGATGGCAAATTCCCCCAGGGGGAGCGTCTCGTGGTTCTTAAGCACATTGTCGTAAATATATTTCCGGTTCTCCTCCTCATCCCCGAAATTCCTGCAGGTATAAGATGTGACCCTGCCGTCCTGGAACTCGAGCTCAAGTCCCTCGTACTCCAGTCCTTCCAGATAGACCCGGCTCACATTAAGGATGCCGTTCGTCCCCTCCAATACAGGGGAAGTGAACACCTCTCCGACCGGGATATTGACATCTGCCACACAGTTCTCGAACTTTGTCTCCCTCTCCGGGTCATGGAGCGTGCACAGTCTGACAAGGATGTCGGTCTTATTCTCCCCCTTCCCGCGTACGCGCACATACTCCCCCTGGTCAAGGGCATCGATCAGAGTCTGCTGGACCTCTGTGTACAGCCTGGAATCCAACGTATTGATCCGAATCACCTCATTGAATATTTCCGAATATTTCTCCCCAATTTCAGGGACCGGATAAGCGACGATCGTAAAGCTTCTCTCCTCGCCCTTGATATATTCATTGGTAAGCTGTCCCGATCTGCTGTCATAAGAAAGAGCCAGTTCTCTCTGTTCACTGCTGTATGAGGCGGCCTCCGGCTTCACCTGTGGGGAAAACGGTTTCTCGCCGAAAGTTTCTATCACTGCCGGTCCGGCAAACTGCGCTGCCAGTTCTTTCTCTTTCTCATAGGCTGTTTTCATCACTTCCAGCTTGCGCTCAATATATCGTTTATCCATAAACAGCGCCTGGTCATGCCTGTGGTCATACTCATACTGCCAGTTCGCCACGGCACCGAAATAACCGATCTTGTGGTGCTCGCGTTTCGTGATAACTCCCGACGCCGCCCGGTAGATCACCGGCTTTAGCCCCATCTTCCTGAAATTTTCAATGGCAATCCGTATTACCTTCTCAAACCCCAGGCTGTAACGTATATTGACGACGGACTTTTTCGACAGGTTCTTTCCGGTGTTGATAAAACCGGTCCGGTAACCCTCTGTATAGACGTCTGCCATCTTCCTCAGGACCGACTCCGGCAGCGTTCTGAGATGATGTGCCGTACCAAGCTCATTTTCCGTGATATACTCCCCGAATCGATAGAGATAGCTGTCATTTTCAAGATCTGCGTGTTCGATAATGTCTGCTGCGAACGAACACTCCGGATTGATCTGCTCCTCCACCCTGTCCGCAAGAAACACATCACAGTAATCGCTGGCATACCAGTAGATAATATCCCGTATTTCCTTCGCCTGCGGCTCTCTCTCACCCTCGAAGCAGTTGTATACCTCAATGAACAGCTCAAACAGGATCGTCAGGTAATCCGTACGCCCCTCAAAAGAATATGGGATGCCGGAGCGCATCTCCGTATAGAGGAGACTCAGCAGGCATCCCGTCTCCGGCCCCAGTTGTCCCACTGCATACGCCGGATTTGCATAACTGTTCCCATAGTTTTCTTCCAGAACATCACTGTAGAGTATCTCATTCAGGCTCTTCATTTCTTTCAGGCTGTAATTTCCCCAGCTTCCGTTTTCTATCTTTCTCCTGACATTCTCCAGTTCCAGAAGAAAGATTGCCGTATACTGAAAAAACTCCAGATACTTCTCCGCAACCGTCTCCTCTGACACAGCGCTGCGCAGCCGGTCTACGGCAAGTGCGTGGCGTTCTTTACAGTTTTCATTTCTTTCTATCTGCCTTTCTTTTCTGTCCATTATCTCAAACCTCCTATAAAGATTGCGAGAAACAAGATCAGTGCGAGAAGGCTGAATAACAGCCCGATCCTGCACGTGAGATAGCTTCTCTCCCTCTCTCTGAACCCTTTTGCCGCAGCTCTGATCCCCAGGACAGCCAGGATCAGGACAAGAACCGCAATCCCTCCGACAATCCCTGCCGCCTCGCCTCTGGTGCTAAATGCCCAGGCTATGCAGCCGGCAAGGATGAGGAGTGCTCCGGCAGCACACCAGCACGAAAGAATCCCCATATGGGAATGTTTCAGTTTCGCCTGTCCGTATTTTCTTGTCCCCCGCTTCTTTCTTTCCCGGTCCCTCTGTCTGTTCTCAGCGTTTTTTCCGTTTCCGAACATAACATCTTCTCCTTATCAGATTGCATATCACAAAGACGAGATATCCCAGAACTCCTCCTACCGTGTTCAGGAGAATATCGTCCACATCAAAGCTGCCCACTCTGGTGGCCAGCTGCAGTATTTCCACACAGAGGCTCAGGCACAGGCTGTAAAAAAGAGTCTTAAAAAAGCCTCTCGTTCTGCTTGCCATAGAGATAAAAAAACCAAACGGCATAAAAATGAGAATGTTTCCAAATAAATTGGAAAAAACCGCGAACGGCCCAAGCTGTTCCCGGTACATGACAAAACGCCGGATCTCTTTGAACAATTCCAGATTGTAGCGGTATTCATCCAATACCCCTTCCCTGCCATACCAGTCTGACAGGAATAAAAAATAAATCAAAAATCCAATATATAATATAAACAGGAGCTTTCCCAAGATCCTGAATCTTTTCACCTGTTTTCTGCTCAAAACGCTACCCCTTCATCATTGATTCCCAGCAGGAAATATCCCGGAAACGTGATATCCCCCATGAAGAGGGGACAGTCCCTTTCTCTGGCAGGTCTGTCCCTTTTTTTCATTAAAATGTGATCTCTTTCTTGTGCCTCAGCAGATTTGCGCCGTTTACAATGGAAATGACTCCCGCTGTAATCCCTATGACGAGGATGATAATCCCAAGTATAATGCTCCCGGTACCACTGTTTTTCATTGTACGATATGCCTTTTCCATACCATGCGCCTCCTTATTTCACTCCATATGTTTCATAGTATGCATCGATGGATGCTTTTAATGTATCATCGATCATAACTTTTCCTTTATACGGCCTGTTGTACAGATGTTCCACAACATCCGCCATATCGACGATCGCTGCCGTCTCAAATCCATACAGGTCCCTGATTTCTTCCAGCGCGCTCTTCTCGCCGCCTTTTCCTACTTCCATCCGGTTCAGAGACACGATCAGGCCTGCGATCGTCACATCCGCAGCGCCCCTCACCTTCGGTACCGTCTCTTCCATCGACTTGCCGGACGTCGTCACATCCTCAATCATGATGACCCGGTCCCCATCTCTGGGCGCGCTTCCGAGAAAGCTTCCCTTATCTGCCCCGTGGTCCTTCTCTTCCTTGCGGTCTGAACAATAACGGACTTCTTTCCCGTACAGCTCGCTGTAAGCTATGGCTGTCACCACACTCAGGGGGATTCCCTTGTATGCCGGTCCGAACAACACGTCAAAATCATCCCCGTATCTGTCGTGGATCGCCTTCGCATAGTATTCTCCCAGTCTTTTGAGCTGAGAGCCTGTCACATATGCCCCGGCATTCATAAAAAATGGAGACTTCCGCCCGCTTTTGAGTGTAAACTTTCCGAATTTCAGCACATCGCTGTCCACCATAAACTCGATAAATTCCTGCTTATACTGTTCCATATTCCCTAAGACCTCCATATTTACAGGCTCTTTGCCGTTATATCCTTCAATTCCTCTCAATTCTATCATAACCACCAGATATTTTCAATTCTGGAATTTGGCTGGAGAACCGTCCTGTGCTGCCGCCATAAACGGCAAAAAGGATGCATCTTTATCAGATACACCCTTCCATACGGGAATCCAGGGCATTGTTCTCTCTCACCCGATGATTCCGACCATTTCACTGACCGTCCCAAATCCCTGTTCCTTCATATATGCCCCGATTCCATCCACGATCTCCATCGTCACTGCGGGATCATGGAAGTTCGCCGTTCCAACGGAGACTGCACTTGCCCCCGCCAGAAGCATTTCAATGGCGTCCTCGGCTTTCGCGATTCCGCCCATTCCGATAACAGGAACTTTTACCGCATGGGCCGCCTCATAGACCATCCTCACTGCGATCGGATGGATCGCCGGTCCCGACACTCCGCCAGTCCTGTTGGCAAGCACGAAGGTCTTCCGGCGGATATCGATCTTCATCCCCGTGATCGTGTTGATCAGCGATACCGCATCTGCCCCGCCTGCTTCCACCGCTTTCGCCATCTCGGCAATGCTGGTGACATTAGGACTTAATTTCATGATGACCGGCTGTCTCGCATATTTCTTTACCGCCTTTGTGATCTCCTCGGCCGCCTTTGGATTCTGCCCGAAGGCAATCCCACCTTCTTTGACATTGGGACAGGAAATGTTGATCTCCAGCATGTCCACATCCTCGTCCGCAAGCCGTTCCACCACCTCGCAGTAATCCTCGGCGGACCGTCCGCAGACATTTACGATAATCCTCGTATCATATCGGCGGAGGAACGGGATATCCCGCTCACAGAATACATCAATCCCCGGATTCTGGAGTCCCACTGCATTCATCATGCCGCCGTACGTCTCTGCCACCCTTGGCGTTGGATTGCCCTCCCAGGGCACATTTGCAACTCCCTTTGTCGTCACCGCCCCCAGCCGGTTCAGGTCAACAAATTCCTCAAATTCTGCCCCCGAGCCAAATGTCCCGGATGCGACTGTCACCGGATTCTTCCACTCTATACCTGCGATATTTACCTTCATGTTCATCAGATCTCCACCTCCGTAGACAGGAATACCGGACCTTCCTTGCAGATCCGTCTGTTCTTCACATTCGTGTGGTGATCCTTCTCCTTTGTCCTGCAGACACAGGCAAGGCAGGCTCCGATCCCGCACGCCATCCTTTCTTCCAGGGACAGGTAACACTCGATCCCCTTTTCCTCCGCATATGCCTTGACTGCCCGGAGCATGGGCGTCGGGCCGCACGCATAGATCACATCAGCAGCAAGTCCGTTCTCCCGTATCGCATCCATTACATTCCCCTTCGTCCCCACGCTTCCATCCTCGGTGGAGATATAGAGCTCCCCATTCCGTCCAAATTCGTCTTTCAGGAATGTCTCTTCATTTCTGTATCCCACGATGATCTGCTTCTTTTCACAGTTCATCTGCTTTGCCAGCTCCAGAATCGGGGGCACTCCGATCCCCCCTCCCACGAGGAACGCTCTTTTCCCCTCTGCCCTCTCAAGAGGGAATCCGTTCCCCAGAGGACCGATTACCGGGACCATATCCCCTGCCTCCATACGGGAAAACTCTTCTGTACCGGTATTTTCGCCAGTCACCCTGTATACGACCCTCAATGAAGTTTTCCCTTTCCCGACTTCACATATGCTGATCGGTCTGGGGAGCAGCCTGCTTCCGTCCCTGGAATACATGGAAATAAACTGTCCCGGCGCTGCCCCGCGGGCAGCATCTGTCTTAAGCCACATACTGTAAATACCCTCTGCGATCTTTTCCTGGGAAAGGATCACCGCATCTTCTTTTCTTCTTGACATATATACTCCTTTTTTACAGGGGTTCTTAGAAAAAGATCAGGCGCTTTTCCTGAAAAGAGCCTGACCCCTGCAGATAGACATTTTTCATTTTTATTTTGCCGCCAGGGCGCCGCTGATATCCGCTATCATTGCCTCCACCGCGGCCCTTGACGCATCCCCGAAGTTCTCAGCGCCATACTCTGCGTATGCTTCCTGCTTATATGCCGCTATGATCCCGCGGGATGAATTTACTATCGCTCCTAATCCGTCCTCATTGAAGAAATGCACCAGGTCTTTTCCTCTGCCTCCCTGGGCGCCGTACCCCGGCACAAGAATGTAGGCTTTCGGCATGATCTTTCTGAGCACTTTTCCCATCTCCGGGTAAGTCGCCCCCACGACCGCACCGATGTAGCTGTACTCATCCCCCATACAGTCTGCGCCCCACTCTGCCACTTTCTCTCCTACGAGCTCATACAGCGGACGTCCGTCGATCTGACGGTCCTGGAACTCACCGCTGGAGGGATTCGAGGTCTTAACCAGAATAAACAGCCCTTTTTTCTCCGCCTGGCACACACTGATAAACGGATTCACGCCGTCTGACCCAAGATATGGATTCACTGTCGCAAAATCCTCTCCAAACGGTACATACTCTTTGCTCCCGATCCGGACTTTCCCGAGATGCCCTGCCGCATACGCGGCAGATGTAGAACCAATGTCACCTCTCTTGATGTCCCCGATCACGACAAGATCTTTTGAACGGCAGTAATCCACTGTCTTCTTAAACGCCGCAACACCCGGTACTCCAAACTGCTCATACATTGCGATCTGCGGTTTCACCGCCGGAATCAGGTCATACGTTTTGTCGATAATCTCCCTGTTAAACTGCCAGACAGCCTCCGCTGCCCCCTCAAGAGTTTCCCCGAACTCATCGAACGCCCTGTCCAGCACATGCCTGGGAATATAGTCCAGCATAGGGTCAAGTCCCACCACAACAGGAGCATTCGTCTTTTTTATTTTCGCAACGAGTTTATTGATCATGTATTTCCTCCATTCTGCTGTTATTCAGCCAATCTGTTTCATGCCTCCCGGCGCGAGCAGGTCAAACGGGAACACCGGAATATTCCGCAGCACGCCATAGATCAGGACAAGGATTAAAATCCCCATCAGGAGTTTTGCACTGATCTTCCCATCCACATGATTTCCTCCGGTGACGACCCAGTCCAGTCCCCTCACGACAAAATACAGTCCCAGGAACGGAAGGAGCATCACCATCAGAGGATTATAGCAGAATGCCTCGTAAAACTGCCCGTGCAGGATCGAATAGGCAGCCCTTCCCGCCCCACACCCCGGACAGTAAAATCCGGTAAGGAGATACAGGGCGCACGGAAGCGGATACTGATACGGATCATGCAGATACAGAAATACAGCGCCTGCCAGAAGAACTGCTGCCAGGGCAAGCACAGCGCCTGCCCTGGCAGAACGTCTGTTTTTGATCCATCCTATCATAACTTTCCCTGACGAATCCTGCCGACCTTAGTAGTAATAATAGTAATACGATCCATCCAGGTTCAGAAGCATTGCAGCAAAGAACATGATGATTGCCGAGAGGATTCCGGCTGCAAAGGCAACAATGATCCAAATCTTTGCTTTCTTCGCCGCATCTTGCGCTTCCTGAGGCTTTCCGGCAGAAATTTTGCTCTCAATCTTGGACGAAAATACAATCGCAGCAATACCAAACGGAGGACAGCAACATACGGTTGAGACAATGGATAACACCAGATACGGAATCCAGTTTACCGGCTTTGCCGGAACATCCGGCTGGTATGCCGTATAGGGCTGCTGATTCCGGGTCTCCTCCTGCTGATAAGAATAATCCTGACCCGTTTCCTGTGCCTGCCTGGGGGAGTCATATTTCTCTTCCTTCGCCTGCTGGGGGGAATCCTGCTTTTCCTCCTGGGGCTGCGGTTCATATGGCACATATGGCTGCTGTATCCCTTCGGAATCCTTCTTCTGCGTTTTTTCCTGCTGCGCCCCGCAGTATGGACAAAATTCCGAGTTATCCGGGATATCCTGATAACAATTCACACACTTCATACTCTTCCTGCCTCTCTTTCATTAGAATTAAAATGTTCTGTTAATCATAACATCAAACTGGTTCTCTGTACAAGGTTAACATCTCTATTTCCCGCTGATCTCCGCTTTCAGCTGCAGGATCCGCATCACAGACTGATCCAGCCTTTCTTCCGCAATTGTGCCGTTCTCTACAGCCTCCGTAATCCCCTCAAGCGCGGAATAGAAGTCCGAAGGCATCAGGATCATATCCACGCCCGCCTCAATCGCTGCCACCGCAGATTCCCGGGAAGAATAATGTTCTGAAATCGCTCCCATATTCATCGCATCCGTTATCACAATCCCCTGATAGTCCAGTTCCTCTCTCAGAAGATCCGTTACAATCTCCTTTGACAGCGATGCCGGCGTATCGTCCCCGGTCACTTCCGGCACGGAAATATGCCCGACCATCACAAACTCGCTTCCGGCGTCTATTCCTGCCTGAAAAGGAAGATACTCACATTCTCTGAGTTCTTCCAGCGTTCTGTCGGACCATGCAAACCCTTGATGCGAGTCCTCTGACGTCGCCCCATGCCCGGGAAAATGCTTCAGGGCCGTACATATCTCCTGGCTGTGGAATCCCTCTACTGCTTTTGCTGTCATCTCTGCCGCCTCTTTCGCATCGGAGCTAAATGCCCTGTAACGGACAACAGTATTCTCCTCATTGTTCCAGACATCAGCATCCGGGGCAAAATCCAGATTAAATCCGTATTCTTTCAGATAACCTCCGATATAGGCACAGACCTCATAAGCCGCCTGGGGATCTCCCCGGGAGCCGATATCACTCATATTGCCTGCATCCGTAAGTCCGAAGCTTTCATTTGACGCAATCCGCGTAACCGTACCCCCTTCTTCATCCACTGACAGGAACGGGACGATACCGGACACCTCCCTGCCAAGCGTAAGGAGATCTCGGTTCAGCGCGCTAATCTGCTCCGGCGAACGGATATTCTCGGACATCATGATAAACCCGCCAACCGGGCGCTCCCGATACGCCTCTTCAAAGTTTCTGTCAGCCTGCGTTACTGTCTCTCCTCCTGCCAGCGTATCCGGAGTTATGATAAAAAGCTGCGCAGCCTTCTCCTCCAGAGACATTCCGGCAAGTGTCTCCTCCGCCTGTGACTGCGCAGCTTTTCCACTTTCACCGGCGCCAGCAGTGTAGTCCGGGATTCCCCGGACCATTCTGCCCGTCCGGTATGTTTCACCCATTCCGGCAGTGCTTCCCAAGCTTCTTTGTATCATCTCCAGGATTCCTGCCCCAATGATGTAAAGACACACAGCGGCTGCAATTCCTGCCAGTATGAATAAAAGCGTTTTCCTAATTTTCATATTCACAGATATATCCTATTTTCCCTGAAAATTCTGAAGCGACAGATAAAATATCATCGGGAACGTCATTCCATACCCATCTTCCCTCGCTTCCGTAATAAAATATATCCAGACAAGTCTCCTGTGTACTTCCGTCACTGAAGCTGGGTTCTCCCGCCATCCACTGCCCGTTATTCCAATATGTACCCGAGTTTATCTTTTCCCCGTAAAGCTGGTTTGCCTCATCGACCCAGTAATAATCCTGTGAGTCGGCATCCCTGCGTCCCCCTATACGGAACTGGATATTCTGCAGCTGCTGGCTCTCTATCTCACTGAGGATGTAGTCATATTCCTCCAGGCTGTTGATCCTCACCAGGTATCCTCCTGCGTCCAGGCACCGCTGGTAAGCCTCTGTCCAGGTACAGTCGCTCACGACATACTCATATCGGTGTATGCCGCCCTCTGTCGGATCATAGACCGGCTCCTGCTCTTCCGGCTGCGCAGCCGCGCCTGCCGACTGGCTGTCAGCCTGTAATCCATCCTGTGTGCCGTCCAAAGAATCCCCTTTTTCTGTTCCTGCCGCTTCTTCTGATCCTTCTCCTGCATCCTGCTGAGCACCTTCATCCGCCGTTGGGATGTCTTCCCGGCTCACTTCACCCTTCTCATGATATTCCCCGGAAACAACCCATACAGTAATGCCTCCTGCCACAGCAAGCATGAGGACCAGGCTGATAATCACAACAGGGAGTTTCGATCGCTTTTTACCTGTAAGGCTGCTTCCGCACACTTCACAGAACACAGCTCCCTTTTCTACAGGACTGTTACAGTTTGGACATCTCATGATTTTCCTCCTCCGGTCAAAATACCGTCCAGATTATTTCACCTGCGTCCCACATCCGGTGCAGAACTTCTGATCCGGCTTCAATTCTCTTCCGCAGTTCGGGCAGACATTTGCGCTCTCAGCCGCCTTCGGCTCCTCCTCATAAGCAGGAGCGGGGTCTTCCTGGGCAACAGGCTCCTGTTCTACTTTTGCCCCGCAGTTCGTACAGAACATCTGGTCCGCCTCAAGGGGTGCTCCGCATTTTGCACAGACATTCCCCGGCATTGCGATCCCAATATTCTCCTGGACCTGCGGTCTCTCGATCTTTGCCCCGCATACATTGCAGAACTGGGAATTGGCAGGAATCTCGGTATTACAGTTCGGGCAGTACACCGTTCCCCTGATCTTCTGCATCTGTCCCTGGAGCTGCTTCTTCTGTGCGTCGATATTCTGGATCTGCGCCACCAGATCCGCCGCCTGATCTGAGAGTTCTCCCCCATACTGCTGATATGCATCATAATAGAACTCACCCAGCTTCTCCAGCGTTTCTTTTCTCTGTACATCCAGAGTCCGGATAGCTGCGGACATTTTGGCAGCATCTGTCACATCCTTTGTCTTCTGCAGGGCGCCTTGCCCCAGCATTGTAATTTTCTTGTCAAGATCACTTAAAAAAGCCATTTTTATATCCTCCTGTGTTTTGAATCAAATTTCTCATGATACATCAACCCATCTTGCTTCCGCAGTTCCCGCAGAAAACGGCTCCCGGTTCCAGCGGCGCACCGCAGTTTGTACAGAACATTCCCGGGGTCCCCGCCCCGCTGTCCTCCTCTTCCAGGACAGGCGCCGGGATCTCAGGCTTAAGCTCTGCAATGTTTGCCGCGGGCTCCAAATATCCTTCAGACTGGTTTTTAAGCCTTGTAATCTTATCAAACAGGGGCAAGAGTTCCGGCAGAGGATCCTCAAATCCTCCTTCATAATATGCCTTGCCCAACTCCAGATATGCCTGCTCAAGTGTCAGGCCCTCTTCAAAATTCACCAGAACTGTTCTGTCATTATCCATTTTTCTCTCTCCTTCCCTGCTTCTGCCGGACAGCTTTCTTTTTTCGCTGTTTTGACTGACGTACCTGGCCTGTGCTCTTCTACATGGAAAGCGGATTAATATACCAGTCTCCTCCTACTTTGATCACTTCCAGAGTCATATCCTCTTCCTGCTCAAATCCAAGACTGTCAATCGATATGGTCAGCGTCAGCTCGACTTCTTTTCCTTCCTTTATGTCTATATCAAGGCCGTCATCCGAAAGTTCATCCTCGATATTCTTTATTTCCCTGGCTGACAGATCGAGCGTATCCTTGATCTCATAATCCATCTTGTAATCCACATCCGAAATGCTCACATCACCGATATCGTAATTGAACATATCTTCCATCATCTCTGCCATCTCATCGCGGTCATATCCGGACTCCTGCTCCATTATTTCCAGCATCTCGTCGGAAAAGACCGAAAGGATCTGATTCCCATTTTTATTTTCGATCCCTTTCACCAGATTTTTGATTGGCTGTTCATATCCTCCTCCGGCACATGACCTGACAAACAGCACCACTGCTATAATAACAATTACAAGCGCCCCGATTGCAACATACGGGATCTTCTTGCCCGCTTTTGCCCCCGCAAGGTCTGCCGCCGGCTGCGGCTGGACGCCTGCCGGCTGTTCCTGAGTCTGTGTCCCGGTCTCCGCTGACACCGGAGTGCCGCATTTCGGGCAGAATTTTGCCCCCTCTTTAAGCTCTGTACCACATTTCTTGCAAAACATCTTTGTTTCCTCCCTACGCTAAAGTAAATTTATTATTTTTATCTTTCAGATAAACCTTAGTTCCTCTCGGCAGATAATACTTTCTGCCTTTCCCCAGCGGCTGCCCGCTCTCAAGGTAAAAGCAGCATTTTTCCGCCGGCTCCACACAATACTCCCGGTATTTTTCTATGTAATACACTCCTGCCAGACTGCCCGGATCCTCATATGGTGTGATCACAGCATGGCCGTCCTCGATTTTGAAAAACACTTCCCTGGTATCAGACAGAGGATACGCCTTTCCCATATAGGGGACAGATTCTCCCACAACCGCCCCTGTGAACCTCTCTTCCGGTATAGGGTTCTTTTCCGTCGTCTTCTCTTCCCGGGGTTTCAGAGGCGCCGCCGGTCTTTGCGGTTCCATCCTTTCCGGCTTTTTCTCCTCTTTCTTTTGCGTCAGATTCTCCTGTTCCAACATATCAATCTGTTCAATGTACATTTCCTCCGCGTCATCCTTCTTCCCGGATGACTTAAGTGCAATTCCCACAACAGACAGGATCAATATCAAAAGACAGACTGTAAACCACAGTACCACCGGCAGATAATCAATGCCGACGGTATCGCCCATATCCAGAAACACCGCCTCCTGTACGGTTTCATCCAACTGTGCCCTGACCATGAAAAATATGATCCCCACAGCCACGCTGTCAAGAACCGACCAGATCAGCGAGAGGAAATATGCCGCTTTGTAGCTGATCACTGCCGTCAGGAAAGCCTCGATAAGTATCAGCGCGACTGCCCCGACAATGTAGAGTGCATATGGCTCCATATACGTCCGTATGCCCCCATATATCAGCTCCGCCTGCCCGGTCCCGCTGTAAAATCCCAACCCGGTCTTCATAAGATCCATGACCGATATTTCCAGGATGCTGACATGGACAACCGGCAGAAACCATATGGCAAGAGATCCTGCCAGCAGAACCGCAATAAAATATTTCAGTATTTTTTTCATGTCCTTCCCTCCAGATTTTTTCACATTTTATCCTGCTCTATCCCTTCTCCTCCTATAACATCAGATATCCTATCCCCTAAATCATATCTCCCAACGCCGTCTTCGTCAATATTTAAGATGATTTTTCTCCAAGCCGTATCTTTTCCATTGTTTCCAAGTCGTCTTGGCTCAGATAGTTGAAAAGATAGTTTCTATCCTGGCTATGCTTCCCGAGATGCTCTTCCCTCATCTGGGAAAGCGCCGTCTCTATCTCCTCCCGCAGTCCTCCCGCAGACATTCTCTGCGCTCCCTGTCCGAGGATAATCACCTGCTCCAATCCGTCCGAGGTAGCCACTGTCACATCCGCAGACTTTGCGATCCTGCGGACCGTCTTTTCAATATACTCGTCCGCCGTCTCAGCCTCCTTTGTGTATACAATATAAATATTATGGTACTTTATCACCTCTCCCGGGTTCCCTTCCACTCTATAAGCGTCAAACACCAGGATCAGCGTACATTTCTTCCATCCCTGATAATTGCACAGGATATCCGCCAGCTTTCCCCTGGCTCCCTCCACATTTCTTTCTGCCAGTTTTTTCAGTTCCTCCCATGCGAAAATAACGTTATACCCGTCAACCAGAAGATATTCTTCCCTTTCCTCCTTTTTCTTTTGTGACGACGACCACTTTCCGCCCGCTGCATTTCCCCTGTCTTCCGTCATGGCATGTACCGTGACGGTGCCCCTGTTTTGTGCCGGATCCGGCGTGCGCACATAGATTGCGTCCAGTTCTTCCTGGGTTAGCTCAATTCCAGAAGAAGATGCATGTTTTCTCACAGGGGCAGTCATTTTCTCCCCTGCCTCTTCCCCGGTATGGTATCGATTCTCCACATGCATATAATCCTCCACCTCATACCAGGGGACGACAAACCCTGCCCCGTGTGCACAGAATACCGATCCTGTCGGGTTTTCCGTATCGGACTCGGAGTCATATCCCGCTGCTGCTGCCACCTCGGCAGCGTTATGGCAGATGTCATACCCTTTCAGTGTGCAGGACATTCTGCCCCTCCCTCCTGTGTACGCGGCAAATTCCGTCTGGTATCCCCGCATTGTCGATACCGGTGCGCTTCCCGAGAGCACGGCTGTCATCCCGTCGCTTTCCGGCGTTGTAAATGTCCCATACATTTTCTGTATATCCGACATTGCTCTCCCTACATTTTCTGCAGGCATCTCAAGACGAAACTCATAGAAAGGCTCCAGAAGAAGGCTCTCTGCCTTCTTAAGTCCCTGCCGCACTGCCCGGTATGTCGCCTGGCGGAAATCTCCTCCCTCTGTATGTTTCTGGTGCGCCCGCCCGGAGAGCAGTGTAATCTTCATATCCGTGACTGCCGCCCCGGTCAGCACTCCCACATGCTCCTTTTCCTCCAGGTGTGTCAGGATCAGCCTCTGCCAGTTCCTATCCAGCACATCCTCACTGCAATCGGATGCATACTGCATCCCGGACCCGCGCTCTCCGGGTTCCAGCAGAAGATGCACCTCGGCATAATGCCGGAGGGGTTCAAAATGCCCCACTCCTTCTACTGGTTCTGCTATCGTCTCTTTATAAACAATGCTTCCTTCGTCAAAATCCACCCTGACGCCGAACCTGTCTTTGATCATCTGCCGCAGGATATCGATCTGTACTTCTCCCATCAGCTGGAGGTGAATCTCCGAAAGCTTCTCTTCCCACACAATGTGCAGTTCAGGTTCCTCTTCCTCAAGCTGGCGGAGATTCCTGAGCATCGTATGGGCGTCGTATTCATCCGGCAGTTTGACCCGATAGGTCAGTACAGGTTCAAGAACCGGCATATCAGAATCCGGCTCGTTTCCCACTCCCTGCCCGGGATATGTCTCTTCCGGCCCTGTGACCGCACATACTCTCCCCGCTTCCAAAGCGGATACCGTCTCATATTTCTCTCCGGAATAGAGCCTGATCTGATTCACCTTCTCTTGCGTTTCCCCGAGAAGCGACCTGACCCTTAATACGCCGCCTGTCACTTTTAAGTAGGTCAGCCTGTTCCCCTGCCCGTCTCTGGATATTTTATATACTTTTGCCCCAAACCCTTCCGGATAAGACTTCTGCACAGATAATTCCACAATAGCATCCAGCAGCTCTTTTACCCCTTCCACACGAAGGGCAGAACCGAAATAGCACGGAAACACTTTTCTTTTTGCAATCATTTCCCGAAGCGTCTCTTTGCATATCGTGCCGCTTTCCAGATACTCGTCCAGCAGCTTTTCATCACAGACCGCAAGCTCCTCCGGGATCTCCCCCTCTTCCAGGGAAAGCTCCGTCAGATCGACGCACGCTTCCCCGAACCGTTTTTTTAACTCTTCTGTCAGTTTCCCTCTGTCCGCCCCATCCTGATCCATTTTATTCACAAACACGAAAACCGGAATCTGATAGCAGTCAAGAAGCCTCCACAGAGTTTCTGTATGGCCCTGTATCCCGTCTGCACCGCTGATAATGAGCACCGCATAGTCCAATACCTGAAGCGTGCGCTCCATCTCCGCTGAAAAGTCCACATGCCCCGGTGTATCAAGCAGTGTGATATCTGTGCCCTTCCATGTAAAGGCGGCCTGTTTTGAAAATATCGTGATCCCGCGTGCTCTTTCCAGTTCATACGTGTCCAGAAATGCATTCTGGTGATCCACCCTGCCAAGCTTCCTGATGGCTCCGCTCACATACAGCATACACTCTGACAGCGTCGTCTTCCCGGCATCCACATGAGCGACAAGACCGATATTGATATGGCGTGAGAGTTCTTCCATCGAATCATCCGTTTCATTTTCGGGTAAATTTTTCATAGAAAAACCCCTTTCTGTTCTATAATTACGCATTTATAATCATATCACAGAAAGGGGGATAAGTCGATGCTTCCGTGCATCAGTTGTTTATCTGGTGATGAAAGATAAGGCTTTCCCTGTCAACCGCCCGAAATTCATACCCCAGGTCCTGGTAGTATTTTATCACATCGGGCAGGGCCTCCACTGTCGTATCCTTCGTTGCCGCATCATGGAAGAGGATCATGACATGGCTGTATTTGTCTGTCTCTGACTGTTTGATAATCTCTTCTTTTGTCGCTTTCGCGCCGTCTCCGCTGCTCACGTTCCAGTCATAATACTGGTATCCCTTTTCCACAGCCATCTCTGTCAGCTCTCCCATAATTCCCTTCGTATATTTTTTTGAAACCGTATTGGACGCACCGCCCGGAAACCGGATGAAACACGGCACAAATCCGATCTGCTCTTCTGCCACCTGTCCGACCTTATCCAGATCCTCGAAGAAAGCATCTGTGGACGAATAGATCTTGCTATAGTCATGGCTGTAAGAATGAAGCCCTATGGTATGCCCGGCATCATAAGCTTTCTTGATCATCGGACGATAATCTTTCTGCTGACCCGTAATGAAAAAAGTCGCCTTAGCATCGTATTCCTCAAGTATGTCCAGAATCCTCTCTGTGTTCTTTGATGGACCGTCATCGAAGGTCAGATACACAACTTTTTCCTCTTCGTTCACCTCCGTTGTCCCGACTGCCACGCCTGGCTGCAGGGTAAAAGATTCTTTCCGTTCTTCCTCCTCTTTTGCCGCGGCTTCTTCTGCTGCTTTTTGTTCCGCCTCTTTCGCCGACCGGGCCTGCTGCTGAGCCTCTGCCTTTTTTGCTTCCCTGTCAACTTCCCGGCCGTTCGCAACCATACAGAAGACTGTCGCTGCTATCACGAAAAAAACCAGTCCGCATAATACAACGGCATTAGTATTATAGCGGCGTCCCTTTCGTTTATTCATACGTCCCATCTCCTCATTTGTATCTCAATCTTTTTCCAGTATACAATATCTTGTATCAGAAATGTATGCTTTTAAGAAATAATTAATAAAAACCTTGCCAGATATATCGTTTTATGACATACTTCTTTAATCCTGGCATTATTTTATTATAGAATACAAATTTTAAAAAAGATGTTCTGTCAGATTAAATATTGTTAAGTTTTCGTAACATCCCCGTCACACAGTACTTTTTTCGTTATCCGCCCGGCAGACAGCATTAGTCGCGCAATACTCTATAGGATTTAGGTGCAATGCTGCTTCCAAAGATACTCTCTAATTTCAACTGATTAAAATCCGCCCGGCAAAGCTCCGAATATTGATATTCATATTCATTTACAAACCTGCCGTCCTCCATTTTCTGGGTAATCTGGTAACTCCAGGTCACGCCTTTTGGATAAATTATGGAATAGGTTCCATCTATTTCCACTACGAAATTGTAGAATACAACCTTTGGCGCTTTTATGAGGCTTACGCTTCCGTTCTGCCTATCCGTCACATATCCCAGCAGTTCCCGGGGCGTATCCCGTATTATACTTCGCGTCACTTCCCTCTCACACATCAGCTTCTTCACATATTGACTGTTTTCATAATTAATCTTTACATTGGGGGTTCCATATAAATAGTCTGAAAGCGGACTGGTTCCATCTTTTCTTGTACTGTCTATAAAAATATTTTTGTCCTTATCTCCCACTTTATCATTGATCTGCACCGATGGCTTGATAAACTGCAGGATTCCCAAAGTGTTTTTCCTTTTTTCATTCAGATCGGTGTACACAAGCTCAAAGTCCGCTCCGTACTGCAGTGCGATATTTCCTGTCATACTCATATTCTTAAAATCATCATCCGAAGGTTTTTCAAGCACTGTCTTAAGATTCAGTGTAAACCCGTCACATTTTTTCTCAATACTCATATCTGTTCTCCTTCATGTTCCACATTTTTTCCTCATACATCGTTCAGTACACATATCCCTGGTCTATTTCTATGTAAGCCAGGCCTATTTTCGTCAGAAAGCTGTTCTGGCTCTGTTTCCCGTAAAACCCTACAAAGCTCGTGTTTTCTGGTATCTCGATCTGAAATTTCCTGCCCCTGTTTCCACATTCCCCGTATGGTCCGTATCGTTTCCCCTTCCTGGTCACAATAAACAAATTCCCGACAGCGTCTCCCCCCGGGCGCATATACGGTACTCCCCAGGCTCCTTCTATCCGTTTTAATTCATCACCCTCATCAAATATGATATACTTCCCGCTGCCTCCTTTCCCGCCATGCAGCTCACTGTCAATCTCATTTTTATAGAGAATACGGATTCCATCCACGATATATCCGCTCTGAATGTGGAGTCCCCGGATCTTTTCAAACCGGTTTCTCATATATTCCGAATCGTCAAAATCATCGCCTATGTCATTTCCATAAGATTCTGTTTTCGCCGCGTCAAACATCCTTTTCAGGATGTCATAAACTGCCCCGCTGTCATTTTTATTCTGCTCCCACAGCAGAAGCAGACGTTCCAGCTCTTTTTGCGTGACAGCTATCCGGTCTACAGATTCACACAGATCTTTCTCGAAATCCATCTGGCGCTCTGTAAGATCAATCGTCTGTCCGAGCATAGAATAATAGATATAGGCGTTTGTCCATTTTACAAGTGCAGCTTTCATCTCTCCCAGCTCTGCCTTCTGCATGATCAATACCGTCTCCGCTTCTGCTATCACCTCTGTGCAGGAATCAATATCCTGTTTTAATTCCCGCTCTCCTTCCAGCAGATCGTATTCCTCCCGGAACAGTTTATCCAGATTGTCTTTCTGGATTTTTCTCTGTTCCTCTAATATGATGTCTTTCTTTTCAATCTTGTATTTTATCACTTTAATCCCGAGTGCCGGATAGAAGATGATTTTCCACCCCTTCTTAGATGCCTCTGCATAGGCGCTATATATCTTGTTCAAATCTCCTTCAATGTCATTTAATCTGTTTAGTACTGTCTGTATGGAGTCTGTCAGAGATTTCTCCTGGGCGGAAAGTCCCTTCTGTCTTTCCAGATGGCTTTGCAGTTTTATTTTCTGTTCTTTTATGTAGCGGATATTCTGGTTCAAATCATCCTGCAGCTTTTCCAGCAATCTTTCGCGTTCTGCATTATCATTCCAGATCTGCGTCACATATATTTTTATTTCTTTTGTCGCTTCTGACGCCATCTGTCGCAGCTTCTCTGCCCTGTCTTCGCATGACACGGGTATCTGGCCTGCCTCTTTGGCAAAAAGCAGCAGGACATTTCCTGAAACAGCCTGTTTGATCCGCAGTTCTATTACATGTATCTTCTGGTCTGTTTTTTCATAATCATAAAGCGGCATCTCATTTTCCTCTTCTGTTTATGCATCGTAAATGGTTTCGAGTGTTTCCGTATTCGCCGTGATCACTGCCTCCTCTTCCTTCATGGACGCCATAATCTCCTCGGCAAGCCTTGTCGCCTCACGAAAAGCATCCTCCTCAAACAGATTTGTCTGGATATGCTTCCTTACATTCTTTCCTGCTTTCTCGGAAACTTTCCCGTAGTCCCGTCCGATACACCGCAGTGCCACCCAGGTAGCCATATACTCCAGGATAAGCATTTTAAAGTCATCACTTCCGTAAAGCTCGTCCTGAAGTTCTCTGTCAAACTCCGAAAAATTTTGTACCTGCTCCATAAATGCATTCGTTTTCAGATTGTTGCATCCCTGCTCAATGGTTCTCCAAAACAGCGCCGCTTCTGTAAAAGCCACTACGACATTTCCCAGGCAGCGGATCGCCAGTTTTAACATCTCAACAGCTTTATCCGTGCTTATTTTTGCTTCTTTCTGCCCTTTTAACAGGGTGGCAATCTCCGCCATAGAACCGGCAATTTCCCGGTTTTCTTTTTGCATATCCAGCTTTAGCTGGAACAGCTCCGCTGTAGTGGCCTGTGCCTTCTCTAATGCACTTTTGGCCTCTTCCCTCTCTTTGGCAAGCTGTTCCGACAGTCCGTTCAGGACACCCTGTGCCGCGGCAACTGCTTCTCTTTTGAGTTTTGCGTCACTTTCCGCCTTTGCGATTTTGTCCTTCAGGCTTTTTACGTTTTGCTCCGCCTCTTTTTTTCTGGCATCATAAGCCGCCTGGCCTTCTTCTCCCTCTGCCGGCTGTTCCGCGCGAATTGCTGACAATTCACGTTCCGCCTCCTCCAGTTCTTCCTTCAGCCGTTTTACCGCCGCTTCACATTCCGCCAGTTCATTCTTCTCTCTGGCCAGTTTGGCCTCACTTTCCTGTATCTGCCCATCTGCCTGCGTGCTCTGCATGTCCTGTGCTCTTACCTGCTGTGTTTTTACCGTATTTGCCACAGCTCCAAGCCCCATAGATAAAGACGTCGATACGATATTGACAATTCCCATGATCAGTGCATTTTTTTCTGCCTTTTCTTCCCGTTTCTGTGCTTCCTGATATTTTTCCTGTATCTCCTGTATCGTCTCTTTGATCTGCTTTTCTTTTTCCTGGAGCGCCTCCTGTTTCGCTGTCATCTCAGTGATCTGCTTTTTCAGCTCTTCCCGTTTTTGAAGATCACTGGCGTAAAGATCCTGGGAGGATTCCAATGCCTTTTGTGTTTTTCCTGTCATAGCCTCAAATTCCGTCGCCAGCTCCTCCGAGGCCGCTGCCATCCTGCCCGCACATTTGCTGCACGAAGAAAGGATCGTCATGGCCGCCGCTGCTTTTCCGCTCATCAGCAGTCTGTATACCATAGGGAGCTGTTTGAGTACATTCTCGGTTTCAGACGAAATCCCGTACATTGCGACCTGGCTCTTTGCACAAAGCTGCGAAAGATCATTCTGCAGACCGGACACCTTTGACTGCACAGAGGTGCCGGAAAGCGCGTTATAGGCGATGTATAAAAGTGTGGATGAATGATTCAGGTTTGTGATCAGCCTGTTGAGATCCAGCTCCGCCGATAATTTCCTCTGCTGCAGTTTTACCAGCATGGTGTTTTCATCAGGAACCTTTGTCAGGCTGAAGCTTTCCTGCTGGTTATCCGTTACAACTACCATCTCATATACTGTTTCTGCCATAATTACCTCCTTTTTTGCTTCAGGTGATATTTTTCATCACCTCTCTGTTCCGAGGCACAATTTCTGCTTTAACCATATCCATAATACAATATTATGTTTCGCAGTCTCCCGCCGCCTTTCTTCCCCTCCTCTTCTCTTAGCGGTAAAATCCTGCACGGAGCACACTAAGATGTCGTTCCTTCCGGCAAAAGCGTATTGACAAATGCAACAAAATATTGTATTTTGTTGCCCTTGTCAATGCGCTTTTACAGTCCGAGATTATCCATGCGCTTTCGCTTTTCTTCTGCGGTTGTAAGCGTATAAATCCTGGTGGTTTCTAAGCTGGAATGGCCTAAGATGTCAGCCAGCTCTGTGAGATTGCCATAGCTGTTCATATATGTCACTGCAAACAGATGGCGAAAGCTGTGAGGATAGACTTTGTCTTTAGATATGCCGGCCTCAGTCCCAATCCGCATAAGCATTTTATAGACAGATGACCTGCCGATAGGGTTCTGAGAACTCCCTTTGAATATGACGCCGCCTGTTATGCCATTTTCTTCGCAATATTCGTATAATTCCTGTATCAATCCGTTCGGAAGAAATATCTCCCTTATCTTTCCTTTGCTGATTACCTGGATTTTCTTTTTCTCCAGCACTTCCACAGTAAAATACTTAAGCTCACTGACCCGTATGCCGGTCTGTGCCAGGGTCCGCATAATATAATAATATTTTTTTCGCCTCCCCGTTTTCGCATGTCTTAACATCCTTCTGTACTCGTCTATGCTGATAACATTTTCAAGGCTTTTTCTTTTCTGTACTTTTTCCGTTTTCACTGCACATTCTTTATACCCGGCAAATTTCAGATACTTATTGACAGCTATTATGGCAAGATTGAGAGTGGATGGTGCTATCCTCTTTTGTTTCAGCTTCTGTTTATAATCAAGAACTGTCTTTTTTGACGCGCCCGACAATTTTATACAGTATTCAATCTGCCTCGCATATCGTATATAAGTGCTGACTGTGCCATCTGCCAATTCCTGTTCTTTCAGGTATGCTTCATATTCGTCGATCCTTTTTTCCATTGCCGTTGTCTTCTCCTTCGTAAAATCAATAAACAGCGGTATATCCACCGCCGTTTCAAATATATTCCAAAAAACACCACTAAAAGCAGACTTCCCGCAATTATTTTTGCGTGATTTACTCATGCATGCATAAGAGGGGAGCTTTATAATGCGATTGTACAACATCGGGAGGAGAGATTACAATGCGCACAATCTTAAAGGCAAATCATGTGACTAAGATTTATGGAAAAAGGCAGGATCCCAGTCTGAGGAACGTATCTTTCAAGGCCGCCGAAGGAGAGTTTATCGGAATTATGGGAGCTTCCGGTTCTGGAAAGACGACCCTGCTAAATATTCTTTCCACGATTGACACGCCGACCAGCGGCGAGGTGTGGATTCACGACATCAGCCTAAGATCACTGAGTTCTTCCGGGGCGGCCGATTTCCGCAGGGATAATCTGGGATTCATTTTTCAGGAATATTTCCTGCTGGATAGCCTGACTGTCTTTGAAAACATTGCCGTTCCGCTCACCCTGCAAAGAGAAACTCCAGAAAACATCGAAAAAAGAATAAGGGATCTGGCAGAACGCTTTGGAATTGCTTCTCAGCTGAATAAATATCCCGGGGAGCTATCCGGAGGGCAGCGCCAGAGAGCGTCTGCTGCGAGAGCAATTGTGAAAAAACCGGAGATTTTATTTGCAGATGAACCTACCGGAGCGTTGGATTCTAGTTCCGCGGCCGAGCTGTTAAACGCTCTGCACGAGGCTAACACTGATCTGCATACGACTATTTTAATGGTGACGCACGACGCTTATGCGGCAAGCTTTGCAGACCGCATTTTCATCTTTCAGGATGGCTGCATCATTCGGGAATTACAAAAAGAGAGAGCTTCCAGGCGGAGTTTTTATGAATTGATCGTAGAAGAAACCGCAAAGCTGGACACAGACAGATAGGAGGGTCAAGATGAATATTTTGATGAATACTTTTTCTATGGCATTTAAAAATCTCAGGAAAAATCTTTCTTTCTATTCCCTGTATCTGGTATCCACAGCTTTCGTGATTACCGTTTTTTTCACATTCACCTCTTTCTCTGTCAATAAAATAATGCTGGAGAAAATTTCTGTGGACGGCAGGGTAGAAACCATGTGCAATACAATCTCTGTTTTTCTGATAATATTTGTCGTCTTTTATATGTCATATTCCAACCGCTTCTTTTTGCGGCGCAGGATAAAGGAGCTGGGGATCTATGCTCTGCTGGGATATCGCAAATCTGCCATTTTATCTCTTCTGGCTTTTGAAAATATTCTCGTCTGTTCCGGGGCATATATCCTGGGGATTCTGGCAGGTGGTTTCGCTCATAAAGGAATTGTCTCCCTAATCAGCAGGCTGCTGCGTTTAGGGATAGACAATTCAGAAATCCTTTTCTGGGACCTTGCCGCCGTATCCAAAACAGCTCTCTTTGTATGTGCTGTAGTTTTTGTATTGATCTTTTCTAATGGACATTTTTTAAAGAAAACACCGCTGATGAACTTAGTGCGTTTTGAGAAGAGTGCCGAAAAAAAGATGAAATTTCATAAACTTCCTGCATTGTTGGGATTTATTATGATTTTGGGCGGATACATCCTCGCTTTGGATATTCTTCATGGAGGCAGCTCCGTATGGATCAAAGCAGGGTTCTATCAGACAGGATTCGCGGCCATGCTCCTTATCGTCTGCGGAACGACATTATTCATCGCCTCATGTCTCCCCTATATCATGGAACAGAGCAAAAAACAGAGACGGAAATTTTATACGGATGTAAAAATTATTACAACGCCGAATTTCATTTACCGGATCCGCTCCAATGCCAGGACACTGATCATGCTTACCCTGCTGTCTGCAGCAGCGCTGACAGTGTCCGGCGTTATGGCCCTGACGCTGTACTACCCGATTGCCGCCATGTCACGCATTGCACCGTCCGAAATCGAATTTAGAATTGAGGACAGCCGCCAGACAGATGAGGTAAAGCAAATACTGAAAAAACACATTTCTGATACCCGCGGCGTCACTTTGATAAGAACTGACATATACAAAGTCACCTCGGACTCTGAAAATCTGCCGCCGGAATACAATGCAGGCACTTTGGGAAACGGGGAGAATAATGAAGATATCCTCAGAGAAGCCGGATTTGAATGTATTCCCCATTCTCAATATACAAGATTACTGGAAGTTTTGGGAAAGCAATCCGTGTCAGGTCAGGCCGGCAGCCTGTCAGATAACGAATGTATTTTAATAAAGTATCTGCCGGATGCAGACAGCAAAAGCGAACAGGGAAACCGGTACGTCTTGCAGTCGGGCAATACAAAAAAGACAGTCACTGTGAAAGCAGTCTCAATGGACAACGCCATCTCCTTTGCAAACAGCATCGGGACACTTGTGCTCAGCGACAGCCTGTACGCTGAAATAAGCCAAAATCAGGTGCCGTCGGCGAGTATTGTGAGCCTGAATGGAAAAGCTCTTGAAGATAACGAAGAGTTGTATCAGGCATTATCGGAATACCTGAAAGGCAGTCCTTATTTACAGGGACATTCTCATAGAATCAACGAACTGCTGTATATGAACAGTTCGACTTTCCTGTTGATCGGTTTTCTTGTCATCCTGTTTTTTATCGCGGTTGGGAGTATTCTGTATTTCAATAATATTTCAGCCGTAATGGATTCCCGGGCGGACTATGAGATCCTGTGGAAAATCGGATATGGGGAGAAGAGGCTCAAACAGATTATCAGAAAGCAGGTTCGGACTTTTTTCTGCATCCCCTTTGTTTTAGGGTTTCTGGACTGTATTTTTGCAGCGATCGTGTACAAAACCGGACTGATGCAGAATATTCTGGGAAGCTCCCTCAGACAGTACGTTCCTGTCATGATCGCAGTTTCATTGGCAGCAATCATATACGCCGTATATTACTTTCTGACTGTCCGGGCATGCTATAAAACAGTTTTTCCTGCTTTTTAAAATCTGCTATAATATAGAATCAAATAACTGCCGGGGAGGGCAAACGATTGAAAGATCTGAAGATTAGAATCCTGCTGTTTATAAACCATATTATCTTCATTTTCCTTTTGAGCATCATGGCTGATAATTTATCGCCTGTATCCGTCCAGAATGCAGTACCTCTTGTGCTTGCCACATTGTTTCTTGCAGATATTGCGTATATCGCTTCCTGCAATGTGAAAGGAAACCCTGTTCTGTTTTTATTCTGCGGCCTGCTTGCAGCGGACTGCTGGTACCTGCTTTTTGGCTCTGGCTCGACGCAGCATGTCCGTATATTGTTCCGGCTTCTCTGCCCTCTTATCATATATCTCTCCCTTAAATTCTGTTTTCTGTTTTTATTCCAGGGATATCATTATAAGCTCAAAAAAACCACGGATATCCTGATGTCTGGCTCTTGTGCCTGCGCTGCCGCCGGAGTTTTTATTTCTGACAGAGTGTATGCCTGCGCGTATGGTATTCAATCCGTGGTAAGCCTCCTTTGCTTTGCCGCTGTTCTTTTCTGCCACCGCAAAAGAGTAAGCTTCGTTTTGCGAAATGAAAAGCGCCCCCTCATCCTATCCCTGGGTATTACCACAGCGGCTTTTGGGATCTACTATGTCATGACTGTGAATGTCAGAGACCATATAGGTAACTTTGGAGTTTATATTGTCGTGCTGATCTTTTCACTGAGTATTCACGGCATTGCCCTCAAAGAAAAGGATAGCGTCCCCTTATCCGCCATATTTAACCCAAAGCAGCGGCTGATCCTGGGTGTGGTTGGCACGGCGCTTTCCGGCATGGTCTGTCTTGCACTTCACTGTTCCTTCATCCTCTTCATTCTTCTGCTGAATCTGTCGCTGGCATTTGCTTTTCTCTGCAATATCCTGCTGGGGGAAAATCTGAAACACGGAAAGACTGTCGCCGCCGGAAACAGCCGCTATGCATACGCGTTAAGCCGGTTAAAGCATGAGGAAGAGCTGAAAACAGAATTTGCAAATTTCCTGCACGATGAGGTTCTGCAGGATCTCTTATCCGTAAAAAATATGGCGCCGAAAAGCTGCCGTCCTGACATACAGAGCCTTATTGCCGAAACACTTGATGGCTTAAATACGCGCATCCGCAATCAAATGCAGGATTATCACCCGGTAATCCTGAAAACACTTACGCTGAAAGCGAACCTGGACAGTTTAATCGAAAGTGTTTCCGCCGTATTTCCCTGGCGGAATATCAAAGTAACTTTCTCGTGTCCCGATACCCTGTTCCTCGCAGAACCCTACGATATGCTGGTGTACAGGCTCATAAAAGAGCTTTTGACAAATATCTATAAACATTCTGACGGGAATCATGCGCAGGTCTCGGTTTCCCTGTCAAAAGATACGGTAAACCTTAGTGTCAGTGATGACGGGAGCAGAAATCCCCTGAAAGAAAACGCAGAAAAAGGCAGTTTTGTCCGGCATAAAGGAATGATTTCCATAAAAGAACAAGTCTCCGGTTTAAACGGATCCATGTCTGTCTCCGACAACATTCCGCATGGCGTCAGAATTGAGATTTCATTTTTGATGAAAGGAGAGGATTCTTATCAATATTTTGTTAGTTGACGATCACGCCCTCTTTGCCAGAAGCCTGGCAATCGCATTGGAGGAATACCCTGAGATCGAACATTTCGTCATCCGCCAGGAAACCGGGAACCTGCCGGATATGGTGATCCGGGAAAATATCGATATTGTCCTGATGGACATCAATCTGGGAAAATCGGATGAAAACGACGGACTTTCGACAGCACGCAGCTTATTGAAAGCCGTTCCTCATTTAAAGATTATCATGCTCACCGGCTACGATCTGCCCGTTTACCGCCACGAGGCGAAAAAGGCAGGCGTATTCGGATTTCTCAATAAAAGTATAACTCCTGATAAACTTTTCGATTCCATCCTCGCAGTCTTTCAAGGACATTCCTGCTTTCCCTGCGATGAAAACGGTCCGGTTATTGAAGATCTGACGAGTGCAGAAAAAAACATCCTGCGGATGATTGCCGCAGGAAAAAAGCGTAAAGACATTGCAGGAGAACTCTATATCAGCGAAAGAACCCTCTCCAACCATCTCCAGCATATATACGAAAAGCTGGATGTCTCTTCTTCTGCCGAAGCGGTTGCGAAGGCATTTCAGATGGGATATATCGCCCCGCTGCATTAATACCTGTCATGGATTCCCTAAAGCTCCATACAGCGTTACCCTGATCAGGAAACGTCCCGTCTCCTCTCTCCAGGCATAATCGCAATCACAAAAAGAGATATGTAATCCCATATCTACATATCTCTTTGTGCATTATGTCCCTGCAGATAATTCTCTAATTACCGCTTTCTTCTTTATTCAGCACCCTCTCCATCATCTACTGCATACGCCTTATCTTCCTCCACACCGTCATCTGACAAAACGCCTGCCCTCGACTCCGTCACAGTTTCATTGGCATCCGCGATGTTATCCCCGACCTGTCCCAGTAGATCCGATGATCTCGCTTCTATTTCTGCTAACCGTTCCTTCTTGCTCTCAAGCGCACCAGCGCCGTCAGACTCTATTTCCGCCTTTAAGACTCTCGCCTCTCCATCCATTTTTGCCTTTGCGGAAGAAACAACCTCAGCCTGCGCTGCTCCGGAGGACAGATCCATAATATCCATCAGCCTGCGCTGCTCATACTCTTCTTCTGTCATGACCTTCTTGTCAGAGATCTGTCCCGGCTCCTTGTCATCCCCTTCTTCCTCAAACTGTTTCGCTGTCGCTTCTGCGATCTGTTTATCCAGCATCTCTAACTGTTCGTCATATTCATCTATTTTATCTTGGTTCACATATCCGCCTTCAAGACCTCTTTTCAGTTCGGCGTCCTTGCTCTCCTGGATGAGCTGTTTCTGATTCATAAGCTGCTGAATGACACTTTGCTTCTTTCCCTGTCCGGAAATAAAAACAGAGTCCCTGTTTGCCTGTTGAATAAAAGGACTTGCCTGTGCGGCATTATCATTGCTCAGCCTGCTGACTTTCTGATTTATAGTAGCCGCGTTGAATATGCCGTTATTCGCTCCAATTCCTGTTAATCTCATCTTTGTTTACCTCCTGGATCTTTCCTGTTTATTTTGAATATTTAATACATTTTGAGCTGCCATAGTTATCTACTGATCCGTATCGCCTTTCCCATCAACCGTCTGCAGCAGGATCTCCCTGACAGTTCCATATGTCTCCCGGAAAATCGAGACGTTGTTCCGGGGCGCTATATAATCATTTCCCGTTGTTTTCTGACGTTCAAAATATGCCTGATACGGATCATCTTTATATTTCCTCCTTGCCAGCTCTGCATCGATCATGGACATTCCTTTTTTGAATGTCTCGGTCGCTCTGTGTGCGACAGAGCGTACTCTGTCAACCTCCCCATAAATATCTTCCGCATCCGCATCTATTTCCCATGAAAACTGCTCCAATCCCTTGGAAAAAGTATCATCGGCCAAATCAGCATATTTCCCATATGTAGACTGCAGCTCTTCTCCTCTTTTCTGGTTTCTCTGATTTAATTGATACGCACCGCCCCGCAAAAAAGTTTCCCGTGCGCTTTGCGTTGCTTTCAGAAGGGATTCCACATCCTCCATAGACAAGTCCTCCGGCAAATCTGACGTCCCATCTAAAATCTGCTGATACCGCTGGATCGACTGGTCAAAGGAGGCCAACTGATCCCGGTATTCTGTGAGGTCAGCTTCCATATTTGCCGACACCCTTGCCCCATTCTCATATATCCATCTAAGAAGATGCAATCCTTCATCCGATATACCGGAAAGAGGAGAATCTCCGCTTCCCTCCGCCTTCAATGCTTCAAGAAGCGAACGGCTGTCCGCACGCTGCGCTTTTCCAGCAATTTGGTTCAGCGTCTTATTCTGCTGAAACGAATTAACATTCTGAACCCCATTTGCTCCGAAAACACTCCTTCCCTGTGCAGGAAACAGGTTCAAAAAATTCGTGATTACCATACCATATTCCTCCTGCCGCAAATGACTGATCTTTCTATCATGTATATCGTCCACTCGTTTGCCGTGATAACGCTTTGCCTTCTGTTATCTGTCAATATGTAACTTTCACGGCCGTTTATGTAACTTTATTTGGCACCGAATATAAGGCAGCCTATGCGCCTCAAATGCGGGGGCAGTGATTTTGCTCTGGCAGCATGAGACACACGCCGGACAGGCATCCCGGAAAAATATCCTTTTCCACTCCTCCGCTTCGCTCATGTGGAGTCAGGATTTGTTTTTGTCTCCGCATTGGTTTTATCGACGGTTAATTCAGAATCAGACACTCTTCTGTGAAAATCCCCAATCATTGACTCGAGCGTAATCTCCTCCATTGTTTTTTGAATTGAATCTTCAATTTTATGATAGGGTTCCTGCAATACCTGATGAATATTCTGAGCTACAGGACAGGCTCTCCCCTCACAGGGATGAATACCGATCAAAGAGGAAAGGCCATCCGGCTCAAGTGCCTGATAGATCATATATAATGTAATTTCGGAAGGGCGCTTACACAATTTAGCTCCGCCAGCGCCCCGGGCAACCGCAATAATGCCTGCTTTTTTCAGTGCGCTGAACACATTACGGATCACCACTGGATTGCATCCGGTGCTTTGTGCCAGCAGATTACTGGTTACTTTAACCTTTCCTTCAGCTTCGTTAATAAATATCAGGCAGTGCACTGCCACAGAACATTTCATACTAATTTGCATAATAAAATCCTTTCAAAAATCTGAGCACAGTTCAGATGTAAATGTTGACTTTACATCTATATCGTTATATACTGGACAGAGATGTAAATCTTCATTTTACATCAATTTATTTTACATATTTCATGATAAAAATGCAAGCGGAATCATTTTCACTTCCTGGGCAAAAACCGCTTGCAGGCACAGGGTATGGATGGTACATCTTGAAAGGAGAAAATTAAAAATGAAAATTTATGAAATTTGTTTTAGTCCGACGGGTGGAACAAAAACATCGGCAGATATGCTGACAAACAGACTGACTGGGGAAATACGGCCTGTTGATCTGACAGACTGCAAAACGGATTTTTCCGATATTTCTCTGGAGGAAGATGATCTTGCTGTAATTGCGGTCCCCTCCTATGGCGGCCGTGTGCCGGGACCTGCCGCAAAGCGGCTTTCCGTTATCCACGGAAATGGAGCGAAAGCTGTCCTCGTCTGTGTCTACGGCAACCGGGCGTATGAAGATACCCTGGCGGAATTGCAGGATACTGCAAAGCAGGCGGGATTCCATATCATAGCCGCTGTTGCAACAATAGCGGAACATTCCATCGCACGCCAGTTTGCCGCAGGACGTCCTGACATACAGGATCAGGAGCAGCTCCATATATTTGCAGAGAAAATCCAGGCAAAACTGGACGAAAAAAATCTTTCTGAACCATTGATTCCAGGCAATCGCCCTTATAAAAAGGGCAATGCAGCCGCTATGGTGCCAAAGCCTGCCAAAGGCTGCGTAAAATGCGGCTTATGTGCCAGGAAATGCCCGGTACATGCCATAGACCCTGAAGATCCCAAAAAGGTTGACGGCAAGGCTTGTATTTCATGTATGCGCTGTGTATCGATTTGCCCTCATTCTGCACGGAAGATAAATGGTGTGATGCTGACCGCTGTCAACACCATGCTGAAAAAAGTATGTTCTGGACGGAAAGAATGTGAATTGTATATTTGATTTCGTTAGATGGGGAGATTCGTAAAATTGTCACTGGATTTTACTGCTTTTGGGCATAAAAAGGAGCCGTTACGCCATAGATGTTTCCTCATCCATTTTGCAACAGCCCCGAAAAGTCACTGTTTCACTTTTATCGTACTCCAAAACTCTTTCGATGCCCTGCGCACTTTTGGCCAGAGAACCACCATGGCGATCAGATTGGGAATCGTCAGCAGGCCAAGGGCAATGTCCTGTATCGTCCATACTAAATCCAGAGCGGCTATGGCTCCAACGATGCAGAACAGCGGAAAGATATATTTGAATTTTTCTGCCTCTTTACGTCCAAACAGATAATTTAGCGCTACAAACCCAAAGTACCACTGGCTCATCAAGGTGGTGCTGGAAAACAGCAGGAGGCTGATGGCAACTATGTACTTTAGAGGCTGCCAGACAGAGGCAAATGCATAGGTTGCGATCACGTTGGCAGGGACGCCGGAATCCAGAATCCCGGTGACGCCCAGAACCAGACCGGTGATCGAGCAGATGATAAAAGTATCCAGAAAAACTTCGATCACGCCGGTCATACCCTGTTGTGCCGGGTGGTCCACATCAGCGGCAGAGTGGATGACGGGGGCGGAACCCTCGCCGGCTTCATTAGAATAAAGCCCGCGGGCAACACCACGCTGCATGGCAATAATCATGCTGCCGAAAGCACCTCCTGCCACCGCATCCAGTCCAAAGGCCCCTCTGACGATGGAAAGCAGTACGCCGGGAACAGAGGAAATATTTGCAAAGATGATCAGCAGGCCCCCTACGACATAGATCATTGCCATGATGGGCACCAGTTTCTGTGTCACGTGGGCAAGCCGCTTCAGGCCGCCCAGGGTGATGACAAAGATAAGAACCGTCAAAATGATCCCTGTCGCAAGATTTGGAACGCCAAAGTTGTCTTTCATGACGCCGCTGATCGTATTGGACTGTATGAAGTTTCCGCCGATAATCTGAATGAGCATAAAACAGGCACACAGAACAGCCAGCCAGGGCGCATGGAGCCCTTTTTTGATGTAATACATCGGACCGCCCACATAGGCCCCGTCCTCATCTTTTTCACGATACATTAACCCGAGGATGATTTCTCCGTATTTTGTTGCCATGCCTACGAAAGCGGCAACCCACATCCAGAAAATCGCCCCCAGGCCGCCGGTTAAAACGGCTGTGGATACACCGACAATATTTCCGCTTCCCACGCAGGATGCCACTGCAGTACACAGGGCCTGGAAGGAAGAGATAGACCCGGATTTCCGGGAATCCTTCTGGCTTGCCATCAAAGGCTCTATCAGGGCTTTTCGGATGATATAAGGGAAATGGCGAACCTGTACAAAACCGGTTATGGCAGTGTAAAGGATCCCGACCCCGATCAGCACAAACAAAAGCCAGTTGCCCCACAGCCAGCTATCCACAGCGGACAGTATGTTTAATAATTGGTCCATGACAAATCCTCCTTTTCAAGGCAGGGTTAACGTCCGGCATACTCCTGGCAAAGCTTTTTGGTATGTTCCACGCTGTTCTTGACACCCGTCATCTGCTTTTCCAGAAATTCTTCTAAAAGCTCCTGGGAAATCTCCTGGGGATAGTAGTATTGCCTGGGTTGGATGACATCCGGGTCAAACAGAGGCGGTTCTACCCGGAAGCAGCCGCTGCCAACCTGATCCACGCCGCCGACGCCCGGAGAGCGCTTAAACTGGGCGCAGTAAGGATAGCACATTTCCAGATTCAGACGGGTGATCGAGGAATGATCCAATATAATTGACAGCAGTTTCGTAAGATCCAGGTGCCCCTCGCCGACCGGGACACCGCAGACAACATAGCCGTACTTGTCTTCCGGACAGGGAATGATAATGTGATCTTTAAAATGGGTAGTCACCGTATACGGCGCCATGTTATAAGCTGCTTTTTCCGGATCTTCCCATGCCATCATGGAGTTCCCAAAATCATAATGCAGTCCAATCCACGGAGTGTCCAGCTGTTTTACTACATTCACCAGTTCTTCGGATGTTTCATATTCATGGTTTTCCAGTCCGATCTTGATCCGGCGCTTCTTCAGTTCCGGAAGGATTTTCTGAAGAGTGACGGCTGCTTCGTCGAAGACGGCAGGATCGAAGTCCAGACGGATCTTTCCGAGGTCATATTTCCCTTCTCCTCCGGTCTCACGGGGTTCCTTGCTGTTTAAAGTAATCGGTATGTAGGTCCGTATAATGTCTGCACCGATGGCTTCCGCAACTTCAAGCACTTTCATCAAATGCTCATAAGTAATGCCTTTGGTAGCAATTTCGCAGTACATATTATATTTGTCCAGAAGAGACTTTACCTTTGCCAGATGCTCCGGGGCGTCGCTCCCCAGGGTTCCCCATTCCGGATCCAGGCCATAATCACTGATGATATTAATCATTACGCCGTCCAGTCCAAATTCATGGGCTTTTTCGATAAAGCCGAAAATATCCATCCGTCTATTTTGAAGCCATAAATGCAGGCTTTCCGTGTCGAGTCCAAGCTTTAACATGATAAAAGTCCCCCTTAATTATGCGTTTTTCTGATGTTTTTTGATGCGGTGGATCAGGAATGTGGATACAAACAGTCCCACAACAGCCCATCCAATCATAACAATAAAGACGATACGGAAGCCGGCCATGCCGGGGAAACGATCCAGAAAGTTTCCATACATCACGTAAGCAAATGAATTGGGCAGATAGATGACCAGAGAAGCCAGGCTCATAGCAGCTCCGGTAATTTCCGCAGGAACCTTTACTTCATCCATAGGTGCAAAGAATACTGCCCGCATAGTAAATACGATAGCTCCAAAACCTAACGTGCAGCACGCACCCAGAAGCCAATTGCCGCTCTGTCCCAGAGATTCGTGGGGGACAATCAGGAAAGCGATCATAGCGACAGCGCACACCAGGAAACCTACACGGATATGCTTTGCGGAAGAGTGATGAACCTTATCGGACATAAAACCACCGACAGGCCCTCCTATCATTTTCAGGCCATACTGGTTGATAATGCCGTACATACCTACAGCAGTAGCCGGAAGCATGTAAATCTGATTCAGGAAGGGGATAAAATAGGTAAGTCCACAATAAATACAATACACTACAAATCCATTTAACGCAACAGCCCAGATATCCACGCTCTTTATTGCCTGCATCATGCCGCCGAATGCAGCCTGCGCTTTGTTCACTTCCTTGCCTTCTTCATCCACACGTTTTTCATCATTGGGAACAAAGATCAGGCAGAGGACGCCGGCTATGGCAGTAACTGCTGCCAGGAACAGCAAACCGCCTCTTAAGGCAGGGGCGCCTTCTCCCATAGCCTTGAAAATTGCCAGGGCAGAGGAGGCAATGATTACGTCGACAATACCACGCCCCATTTCCAAAAATCCAAACATACGCCCCTGTGTCTTTTCATCGCCCAGAAGGCGGATGGCTTTGAGAAGAACCGGCCAGTAGGTCACTTCACCCAGAATAGCCATGACGCCGAAGGCGACTAAGAATCCCCAGTACCCGGGGAAGGTTGACAGATAGACGCCCACTATTCCCAATCCGATCAGGGAACCTCCAATCATATATTTTTTGCTGAACATGTCACAGATGTAGATGCCGGCGATCAAGCCGATAGTCTGTACAATACCGTAGGCGCTGAGGGCGCCGCCGATCTGTGTGTTAGACAGTCCCATAAATTCCTGCATGGGAACATAGAACATATCTTTCATGGAAGACAGCTTGAATGCGATACCGCCTGACAGGGTAAGGATACAAAATACAAACCAGCGGTTCGGAGCTGCTTTCATTGCTTTCGCTTTCATCTCTTTACTCATTTTGGGATCTCCTTTCATTTCTTTGGTATCATATTGCGTTTTGTTTGGAAATGTTTGAGTTATATTGAGTATAAATGATATTTCAAACTAATTCAAGAAAAACACAAGCAAAATACAAAATTTGATTAAAATATCCAAATTAATCCCCAAAATTTTGTGCAGTATAATACTATAAATTTGTATTTCACACAGATATAATAGTTATAGTTAGGCGAAAGCAACAAAAAAGGGGTGAACGCAGTGCTGGCGCGTGAAAGACATAAATTGATTTTGGAATTATTGGAAAAAGACGGGACAGTCCGTACTTCTGAACTGATGGATGTCCTGTCAGTTTCCTCTGAGACGATCCGGAAGGACCTGGATTCTCTGGAACAGGCCGGTCAGCTGGAACGGGTGCATGGAGGTGCAGTTCCGGTTCCGAAAAAGATCGTGGCAGAACCTATAGAGGATTACGTTTCCCTGGCAGTACGAAACACCCGGAATATGGATGAAAAGTCCGGTATTGTCCGCTATGCTGCCGGCTTGGTAAAGGAAAAGCAGGTCATAGCGCTGGACTACGGCAGCACCAGCCTGCTGATGGCAAAAGAACTGGCAAAACGGTTTCGCTCACTTGTGGTGATTACTAATTCTGTTCAGAATGCACTTGCACTGGTGAATTGCCCGGATTTTACGATCATTCTCATCGGAGGTATTTTGAATAAAGAGGAATTGTCG
This sequence comes from uncultured Mediterraneibacter sp., assembly GCA_944381935.1. Taxonomy (GTDB): domain Bacteria; phylum Bacillota; class Clostridia; order Lachnospirales; family Lachnospiraceae; genus Mediterraneibacter. The sequence goes on from CALWMN010000001.1 coordinate 121,529, forward strand.
CTGGGAAACGATTTTTCCACCATGCTGGAGGGTCTGCACATTGATGTGCTGTTCATGTCTGTCAGCGGGGTTCATCCTACAGTGGGACTGACCGACCAGGGATTCAATGAGGCACGGGTGCAGAATCAGATGCGTCAGCTCGCCAGCCGTACAGTGGTTCTGGCTGATTCAGGAAAGTTCGGAAGAGCCAGCCTTGTGAAGATATGCGCCCTGCAGGAAGTAAATGCGATTATAACAGACCCTGGCCTGGATAAGGCGGTAGAGACAGCGGTGCGAGAGACCGGAGTGGATTTGACTGTTGTTCCTCAAGAGTATATGGTTGATTGAAACTCCCTGGCTTTTCTTACAGTTCAGAGGCGTACGCTTACCAAAAGATTCTGCCGGCCAGAAGATTCCACGGCCGACCTTGCTGCTGTCAGCCCGTGAAAACGGACAGCTCCTGACACCGGAATCTTTCAAGTATTGCGCCCGGGTGGCCCATAACGAACTTAAGAACCCGCTTTTTCACAGCCACTGCCTCTGGCATACCCACGGGACCATACTGGCAGAGAACGGCGCGCAGCCTAAGACTGTGATGGAGCGCCTGGGGCATAAAGATCTGAAGCCCACAATGGAGCGCTACATCTTCAACACGGACAAAATGCAGGACGATGCTGTCAAGCTGTTCATGCAAGCCACATCATGAAAAGAAAAATCCTGCCTACCGTTTCATATTTTGGTAGGCAGGAGGTAGGCAAAACTCCATATTTCACACTTGCACTTCTTAAGAATCCCCGGTTTTACGGGATAATTTCGCCACGGTTTCTACGTGCGGTGTATTTAACATGCTTCGGATAACTGCACTCACATCATGTAAAGCAACACTCGCCTTAAACATAGTATGCAACACTGTGTTTAAGGCGATTCAATAATTCATATCCTTTCCTATCCGCTTATGGAGATAAAGCTCTCAATGTCTCCATTTCTCAAAATAGTATATGATGCTGGATGGCGCAGATACATAGTAAATACTGCGGAAGACTTATAAAAATATTTCTTCCAATAAATGTGCTAATCGGTCATACATCTTAGCTTCATTTGCTAAAGCTTCCTGCTGTTCTTTGCCTAAAGCCTGATTGCTTCTGAAAGATTGCTGAACTGTTAAACTTTTAAACGCATCAAGTAAATTATTCCCAGATGGATTGCTTCTTAAAATTCTCAGTTCTTCTAATTTGCTATCAGATAATAAATTTTCGTTATAATTCGGAAGGCTTATTGCCGGCATACTAGGCAACAGATATTTATCATATTCTTCTTGAGATATTAGATTCATTTGGAGAAGGTCTTTCATAAAATCAAAACTTTCGGTTTTAAACGCCTTCATAGCCGCTTCATTACCCGGCCGATCAAAGTTAAAATTTAAATCTTCCAAATCATATTTATTCCGTAAATATGATTTTTGTTGAGGCGTCAGTTCCCCCACACTATTGATTTCATCACTCTTTATATCCATTTGAGCATTAAAATCTTTTTGTTTTACATTATTATGTAACGACTGATTAACATTACTGTGCAAAAACATATTTTGTGATATCTTCATCATTTTTTCCTTTCATCAAGTGAATTACTGTTCAAAATCAACCCATGCATCCATAGCTTGTGTCAAGAGCTTATTTGTATAAGAATACCGAAAATATGCATCCCAATGAAATTCGGTACAATCTGCACTCGAATAGAATACTACTGATTGAGCCATACCCGATGAAACAGCCATAGCAGCCATACCCGATGGTTCTTCAGTTATTACCACTCCATTTTTAAAATTTCCGGTATTAACAAATTGTACAGTAATTTGATAGCCAGCTAATTGCTTACCTGCTTCTTCTACCATTTGACGCATTTTCTCCTGTTGCACTTTAGTTACTTTACAAGAGATAGCTTGAGTTATATTGCCTGTTCTATTGTATTCATATCCTGATAATACTTGTTGCTTACCTTTATCATCAAGATAATAAGGTCTTACTGTTATTTTTTGCATATCAACGAGTGGCTCTGGTCTTACAATGGCAGCTCTTGCTGATACAGGTATTATACAACTTACAAACATTATCGAAAAAACCAAACCTGCAATTAACCTTTTTACATTTTTCATTTTTTTCCTCCTGAAATTTCATTTTTGTAGCTCCCTATTCCAGACTGTACGTTATGAAAAAACCTCTTTCTAGTCAATTAACAGTTATAAAACACCACTAAATAAAACATTAAGTTACAATTATATATCGACTTAAAATATAATATGATAAACAGCGAAGCTACAATTATTTCCAGAGATAATTCCATTTCTTTATCTTCTTCTGTATCCAGCTTTACATTATATTTGAAATACTCGTCAAACATGCTATAGACTCCCGTAAATCCGTCGCTTTCCCATATGCTGATACAACTTAATTTTAGAAACTTTTCTTGTTCATCATCACAATATCTTTTACTTTTTTGTTTTCTATTTGGCTTTATTATAGTGGGAACTCATTCAGAGCAAGTTTCACCTGTGTAACATAGTCGCAGCGTGGCTTTTTGGCCACGGGAAAGGAAAGACATACCTATGGCAAGACCGGAGAAAGAACCTGCGCTCCGGCACACCCACCCGGTCATGCTCCGCTTTACCGATACAGAGTATGAACGGCTCTCATCTCATGCAGAAGCATCCAGGATTCCCCTGGCTGAATACATCCGCAGACAGGTCACAGGGAAACCGGTCACAATGAAGTATGAGCTTGTAGCAGATCTTCCGGAATTAAAAAATCTGATTGCAGAGTTTGGAAAGATTGGAAGCAATCTGAATCAGATCGCCCGACATTTAACAGCGGTGGGATCCGTTCACAGGAAATACGGCGGGCAATCCGCCAGAGTATCGCAGATATTTATGAGATGAAATACGAAGTTCTGAAAATGGCAGGAGACTTTCGTTCCCTCTCTCCAGGAGATACTGCCGTTCAGAAAGGAGACTCTTTACATGGCAATCCTCAAGCATATCGCCAGTAAAAATGCAGATTATGGAGAAGCTCAGCGCTATCTTATGTTCCAGTATGACGAAGATACTATGAAACCTGTCCTTGATGAAAACGGCAGGCTGATTCCCCGTGAGGAATATCATCTGGACGGCATCAACTGTGATTATATTGCCATGACTAACCGCCAGGCCAGGATCACGCCGCCGATCACTCCGCCCACAAGTAGATTCATCACCATGACACCAACTGTTCCGCCAATATCAAAGCCTTTCGGAACGATCCACAAAAACATCCGGTGTACCCCAAAGGGGATTCCCATAAACATCCAGAGCTTCAGATAGTCGCACTGTCCATTTTCCAGACACAGTGGGTAAAACAGCACTGACAGAAATACTGACGCTGCCACCGGAAAAATTACCTTTTTCATAAATTCACTCATTTTAGCCTCCTCCATACAGATCATGGTTTACTTCTGCCTGATAATAATGGTTCATAGTCATTGTCGAATTATAAAGCGAGGTCAAAAGATACGCCTTAATATTCGCCACCTTTGTCGTGTTCCTGTGCAGGCAGAGCAGAACATACTCAATATGGGAATAGGGCAGGTTTAAAAACCGACTCTTAACTACCGATACCGGCTTGTCCACGCCTCCGATCCGTACCGCCCTGTTATCCGGCATCATCAGGATCTCCAGCATCAGTTCCACAAGCTCATCCACATCCTCTCTTTCCCGTCTGTCTAAAAAGCACTCATAATCAATATTGCTATGTATCAATTTCCGATAGGTTTCCATCTTCTCCCTCACATCTTCTCCAACAGAACGCACTTTACCCTCAGATGAGGACGGATAAGATTGGATAGGATCAGTCTCAATAAAATCAGTTTTGTTAATATCAGTATTATTACCGTTTGATTTTGGAACTTCTTGAATTTTCATTTTCACACTTCTGCATATTTCCGGTATTTACTGGCTGTATTTCTCCTCTTCCTGATTCCGGGCACTCTTTTATCATAAAATTTTTCACATAGATCACATTCGGTTTTCCAAGATCGAGACGCTTTTTCTCTATCATACCAATCCCCTTTTCCAAGTCCAGTTCGGCTATATTCTTAATAGCTTTTTGTCTCCCACATCCCAGCAATTCCATAATTTCTTCTATAAAAAAAATATACCCGGTCTTCCCCGTCAAACCATCGGTTCTTAATGCTAAGGCTCATACGGTCTAACATCAGACCGTATAAACGTTTCCCTCTGTCAGTTCCCCATTCTGGCTTAATTCTTTTAACTGCTCTGCCTGGATTGTAGACGGATAGATGTCGGCATTTTGTACTGCCTCTACTACCCATGTCTGTTCCTGCTCTGTCAGATAAGACAACCGCTCACCGGCCGACATTGCAATTTTCCCCTCATCCACCATATCTAAAAGTCCATCTGTCAGGCTGGCAAGCCTGATGTATCTTTGCACTGTCCGTCCACTGTCTCCGGCTTTTTCTCCCACAGCTTCCGCTGTGTGTTTATCCCCTTTACTGCCCTGATGCTTCATCGCCTCATATTTCATCTGATAGGCTCTTGCTTTTTCACTGGGCAGAATGTTTTCCCTTTGGATGTTTGTATCCACCATCAGCACCGTGGCGGCATCATCATCCAGTTCCCGGATAATCACTGGCATTTCTGTAAGTCCTGCCAGTTCACATGCCCTCCATCTGCGATGTCCTGCCACAACCTCATATCCACTTTCACAAGGGCGCACAATCCCAGGCTGGATTATACCATACTGTTCAACACTTTCCACTGTTTCCTGCATTTTTTCATCATCCATTACACGGAACGGATGATTTTTAAAGGAATGAAGCTGACTAAGGGGAATCGTGGTGTACTGATCCTGGACGTTTCCATTATCTTCACCAAATAAATCATCATAGGAAGTCAGCCTGGCCTTTCCTGCGCTTTTACTTTTCACCAGAAAGCACCTTCTCTGTCAGATACCGATACCCGTCAGCAACAATCCCCTTTGGATCATGAAGATAGATGCTTTTTCCTTCTGCTGTTGTCTCCGCCGCCCGTACAGACATAGGAATACAATTCTCGAATATATGGACTCTGTTTCCGTAAACCTCCCGGATCTGTTCTGAAATATCCCTGGCGAAATTCGTTCTCCTGTCAACCTTTGTCAACAGGATACCCTTAATGGAAAGTCCGGGGTTCAGCCGTCTATGCACCTTTCCTATTGTCTTTATAAGCTGCTGCAGGCCCTTTACGGGCAGATATGCAGCCTCCACCGGGATCAATACACTGTCAGCGGCTACAAGGGCATTCATCGTAATCATTCCAAGAGACGGCATACAGTCAATCAGGATATAATCGTAATCTGATTTTATCTCATCCAGATAAAGACGAAGCACCTGTTCCCGGCTCATTACATTCACAAGAGAAATTTCCAATCCGGCAAGCTCAATATTGGCGGGGATAAAATCAATCCCTTCCTCATGATGGATAACCCCCTCCCCTGTTTCCACATCCTCATCATTAATGATCTTTTCAAGAATGTTTACCAGCGTAATATCCAACTCATCAGGTTCCTGGATTCCCAGGCTCACTGCCATACTGCCCTGGGCATCTGCTTCCACCAGAAGCACCTTTTTCCCTTCTCTTGCCAGTCCAATTCCTAAGTTCACACATGTTGTAGTCTTTCCTACACCGCCCTTTTGATTTGCGATTGCGATAATCCTGCACATAAATCTTACCTACCTTTCATCCTTTTCTGTTCTGTCAATCTCCGCATATGAGCGAAAATATCTATTTGTCCCTTTATTTGAAAATATCTCCGACATCTGGAGTACCCGGATTTCCGGGTGTTTCTCCAGAAGCCGTTTAAACCAGCGAATATCCCTCACTGTGCCTTGCAGTCTAATTTTCAGCATAAAACATGGCCTCCCAATCCACATAGTAGCAATAATCCGGATACCGGATTTTGATTGCTTCCCAAAAATATCTGGCATCCCCTGTGCAGAATATATCGCTTACAGAGTAAAGCCTGGTTTCAGCAATCTGTTTTTCTGTATCGTTGTATTCGTCTGTCATGGGTGTCCCGTCTGTATACAGGTTAAATGCTATACGGACAATCTTTTCGCTTCCGCTTGTCTGCCAGCCTTCCTGCAGACACTCCGGCTTTATATATCCTGTCTCAAAGTCATAGATCTGGTTTACATTCCGTCTGGTATCTTCCGACAGTCCCAGACAGTAAACCAATGCCTTATGATACGAATCCTGATACCGGCATTTTGAAAGATAGGTATGATAAAATTTCTCATGTTCCTTGTTCTTAAAAGTGATTTTTCTTTCCTGATTTTCTTTTGCTCTTGTCGCTGTGTTCTTCGCCATTTGTTTTTCCTCCTGAATTTTAAAATTTTGTATAAAAAATAGGGACACTCTGCTTCAAGCATCCCTATCTTCTATCAATCTATTGATAGCTCTATATTCACTTTCATAATTCAGGATTTTTTGTGTTCCCCGTACCGAGGTCTAAGGCAACCACAACGGTCACTTTGTTTACAAGCACCTTTTCCTTGTGATTTTCCTCTAATCTGTTGAAACTGAAAAAGTCAACAAAGTGCGTAAATTCAAGGATTTCTAGGTATGTTTCCTTTGTAGTCTTACCACAGTCTCAACATGCACCGTCTCAGGGAACATATCCACCGTTCTTACCTTCTCCAGTTCATACCCATTCCCGCACAGCATTTTCAGATCCCTCGCCAGCGTGGCGGAATCGCAGCTCACGTATACGACCCGCTCCGGCGCCATCTTCACGATCATCTCAAGCAGCGCCGGATCGCATCCCTTCCGGGGCGGATCCACCACGATTACATCTGCCCGGTCATCGCGGTCTCCGCTGCCGGTCTTGTCGGCTTCTCTGGCCGCCGAATGGCTCTGATACCATTCCGGCAGGACTTCTTCCGCTTTTCCGGTGATGAACTCTACATTTTCTATATGGTTGATACGGGCATTTTCCTTCGCATCCTCGATTGCCTGCGGCACGACCTCAACACCGTAGACTTTTCTTGCACTCTGCGCAAGAAAGAGGGAAATCGTCCCGATCCCGCAGTACAGATCCCAGACAGTTTCCGCCCCTTTCAGGTCTGCGTACTCAAGAGCAAGCCCATATAATCTTTCTGTCTGCACGGGGTTGACCTGATAAAACGACAGCGGGGATATCCGATACCTGACGCCGCCGATATCATCCGTAATGTATCCGTCACCCCAGAGTATTTGGAAGGAATCGCCCAAGATAACATTGGTTTTCTTTCTATTGGGACTTAAGGTAATGCTCTTCATCCCTTCTATCCTGCAAAGCCGTTCAACCAGAATCTCTGCATGGGGGAAACTGTCGCCGTTGACTACCAGGCAGACCATGATCTCTTTGGTCGCGAATCCATATCTGATCAGGACATGCCTCAGGATTCCCCCGCCTGTCTGCTCATTGTAAGCAGGGATATTCTTCTCCTTCATAAGGCCAAGGATGGTCTCCAGTATCTCCCGGTTGACAGGAACGCCAAGGGCGCACTCTGTATTGGGGATAATGACATGGGTTCTCCCGGCATAGAAACCGGTGACAGGATTCCCCAGGCGGTCGGCCCCAAAAGGGAACTGTGCCTTGTTCCGGTAGCCATACGGATTTTCCATCCCGATGATCGGTTCCATGATACGGTCAAGCAGCTCTCTGTCAAAACCGCCGATCCTCTCAAGATTGCCGCGGACTTTCTTTTCTTTGAATATAAGCTGCCTCTCATAGGACATTTCCTGGATCTGGCAGCCTCCGCATTTTCTTGCAAAGGGACATTTCGGCTCTGTCCGGTATTCTGATGGGGTAATGATTTTCATGAGCCTGGCATAGCCGTAATTCTTTTTCGCCTTCATCACCTTTGCTTCTACCACATCTCCGATTACGGCGTCTTTGATAAAAAGGGGATATCCGTCAATTTTCCCGATCCCTTCTCCGTTTACTCCAATATCCTCAATCTCTGTCAGGACAATATCGTTTTTCTTCATATACGCTTTCCTTTTATGCCTTCCTTTCCCATCCTTTTCCGCCCTGTTTCTTTTATGACTGACACACGAGAATCTCCTTTGTCCCGGAAGGCTTTCCATTTCGCAGGACGGATCTACAGGACATCCGGCAGATGCCCGTTCGTGCAAGCACGGCGGTCGCCCTCCGGGCGTACCGCACAAAAAGCAGGGACGTAACCTGCCATCCTGTTACGTCCCGGAAGTCCTTCTTAAGTTTGACTCGAAAAGCCGGTTATATCCCAGCCACTCTGTGCCGCTCTTCCCTTTGAAAATCTCTGCCAGAGTCTGCATCTTTGCGTCAGCATTGTCTGCCAGGTTCAATGCAAGCGCTTCAGCCAGCGCCGGCTTTTTCGGTGATCCATACTCCAGCTCCCCGTGATGCGCGATCACACAATGCTTGAGTTCATTTGCCAGCTTGGGCGGGAAATCCGCTATTGCCCTTATGGCGTCATCGAGCATTTCCACTCCGATCACGATATGCCCGATCAACTGGCCTTCGTCCGTGTAGTCATTATCCGGGAAATCCGAGAGTTCTCTTACCTTCCCTATATCGTGACAGATAGCCGCGGTGTAGAGCAGATCCCTGTTTAAGATCGGATATGCCCCGGCAAAATATTCGCACATATGCAGGACACTCAGCGTATGCTCAAGAAGTCCCCCTGAAAACCCGTGATGCACAGTCTTTGCCGCAGAATGTCCTTTGAATTTCCGGATAAAAGTTTCATCTTTTACAAAATAGAACTCCAGAAGCTGTCTTAAGTACGTATTTGAAATCTGACCGATATACGTCAGAAGTTCCGCATACATCTTTTCTACATTTTTCTCAGTGGCAGGCATATAATCCGAAGGCTTATACTCTCCTTCTTCCGCCCGCCGTATCTGCCTGATATTCAGTTGGAGATTGCCGTTATAGCTGATCACATCCCCATATACTTCGATAAAATCTTTCTCGTCATAGTCAGAAATCCCCTGGGAATTGGGATCCCACACCTTCCCGTCAAGAGTTCCGGTCCGGTCCTGCAGGATCAGATTGTCGTACGGCTTCCCGTTCCGCGTCTCTGCTGATCTTTTCCCTTTGCACAGGTAAATGTTCCGAATCGTCTCTCCTTCATGCAGTCCGTTGATATATCTCATTCTAATCCTCTTTCTGTCATTCTTTGCTTCCGACGGTTATCGTGAAGTCCACATCCACATATTCTTCTGCACCCCGGCGCTTGCCCTTCAGGTTAATCTGATCCCCAGTCTGCGTGCCAAGCAGCGCTTTCTGGTATGTGTCAGTGCTGGTCACAGTCTCGCCTGCGACTTTCCAGATAACGTCTCCGCTCTGTATCCCTGCTGCCATTGCGGGGGAATCCGGGTCCACATCAATCACATATACTCCTGCGGGGATGCCCTGCTCCTCCTGTATCGCAGCAGTAACAGTAGTGCCGTAGACACCGGCGTACGGCACGCTTTCCCCGTTGGCAAGCAGCTCAATGATTGTCTTTATATCTGAAATGGCATATGCATTAGCCGTGCTGCTCTCCTTGTCCTCCCATATGGATGAAGAAATCATGCCGATCACTTCCCCTTCCAGGTTAAACAGCACTCCGCTTGTATGCGGGGAGGCTGCAATATCCGTCGACAGCACGTCACATCCCCCGTCGTAGAATGTTTCTTTATAATCACAGGAACTTATAATACCATATCCCGCGCCTCCTGCATAGCCAAACATATTTCCAAACGCAATTACACTGTCGCCTTTCCTGGCAAGATTAGAATTGCCCAGAGACGACACCTTCACTGAGTTCCACGTAGAATCCGAAATCTCGTTTCGCGCGACGCTGTACATGGCAAGACCGCTGTTCGCATCCTGCCTTTTCAGCGAAGCAGTCCTCGTGGTCCCGTCAGAAAATGTAACGGTCCATCCGCCCGCTTTGCTGCAGAGCGCATTATCCGCAAGTATCAGAAGCTCCTGCCCGTTATCCGCAGTTATAACTCCTGTCACAGACTTCGTGATTCCCGTCGCTTCCGAATCCCAGTCCTCCCCGCCTGACGCCGCATTGACCGTCACAACGCCTTTCTGTGCTTCTTTCGCCGTACTGTACATGCTGTCCATCATCTCATCAAAGCTTTGCGCATCAAAGACCGGCTCCTGAACTGTCTCTGTCTCCTCATCCTGCATATCACCCTCCTCCGGTCCTTCGTCATCTTCCGGGATCGTCACAGCCTTCGGATTGCCCTGGAACCAGTTCTGTGCCCACGGTTTAAGCGCAAAAAAACCTATACAGGCAAAACCTCCCAGGACCACGCCGTATACAGCGATCCTTATAAGCTGCTTTAAGAGTTTTTCCCTGCTTATCGGTTTCGGTTTTATCGTTTCCTGAAGAAAAGAATACTTCTCTTCGGTTTTGTCTTTCTTCGGACCCGTCTCTTCCGGACCGGGTTTTGTTCCTTCGGTATTGCCCTTACTCTCTTTCTCCTCTGAGCCGTCCTGCGGACTCAGGTTCTGGTCTTTCTCGTACGGCATAGGCATAAATCTCCTTCGTGTTCTAGTATAACCGATTCATTTCGATTGTTCAATAATCTTTCCACTGTAAAAAGCCTTTTCATTATGATGAGAATGGAGTAAAATGTAACGAGAATCCAAAACAAAACAGACAGGGTGAAACAATGAATCAGAAAACTTTGGCCAAATTGGAATTTGATAAGATAACAGCGCTTCTGGAGGACGAGGCTTCCTCCTTTCGGGGGCGCCAGCTCTGCAAAAGGCTGAAACCCATGACAGACATAGAAAAGATTAACACATGCCAGGAACAGACTGCGGCAGCCTTTACCCGCATTGTGCAAAAGGGTCGTATCTCCTTCGGCGACGCCGCGCCTGTGGAAGAGTCCATGAAACGCCTTGAGGTCGGCGGCGCGCTGAATATTCCTGAGCTTTTAAGGATCAAGAAGCTGCTTGCCAACGCTGCCCGCGCGAAATCCTACGGGCGTCATGACACCCAGGAGGAATCAGCCGACTGCCTTGATGCATATTTTGACCAGCTGGAGCCGCTCACACCTCTGGCAGGGGAGATCGACCGCTGCATCATCTCCGAGGATGAGATCAGCGATGACGCCAGCGCAGCATTGAAGCGCATCCGCCGCAGCATCAGCTCGATCAACGATAAAGTGCACTCCACTCTCACAGGACTGGTCAACGGTTCACTGAGAACTTATCTGCAGGATCCGATCATCACGATGCGCGGGGACCGCTACTGCCTTCCTGTAAAAGCGGAATACCGGGGACAGGTCCAGGGACTGATCCACGACCAGTCCTCTTCCGGCTCCACACTTTTCATTGAGCCTATGGCAGTTGTCAAACTGAACAATGACCTGAAGGAGTTGTATGCGCAGGAGCAGGAGGAGATCCAGGTCATTCTGGCAGATCTGAGCAATGAAGCCGCACTGTATATCCAGGAAATCCGGACCGATTACCATACTATGACGGACCTGGACTTTATCTTCGCAAGAGGTGCGCTTGCCCTGTCGATGGGCGGAAGCCGCCCTCTGTTCAATGAGGAGGGGCGGATCCGTATCAGAGAAGGGCGCCATCCTCTCCTTGACCCCGGAAAGGTGGTTCCGATCACAGTGTCACTGGGAGAAGACTTTACTCTTCTGATTATCACCGGCCCCAATACCGGAGGAAAGACCGTCTCCCTGAAAACAGTCGGGCTCTTCACGCTCATGGGGCAGGCCGGGCTTCACATCCCTGCTGGAGACCGCTCCGAATTGTCTGTTTTCCATCAGGTCTGGGCCGATATCGGGGATGAGCAGAGTATTGAACAGAGTCTCAGTACATTTTCTTCCCATATGACCAACATCGTGTCATTTCTGAAAAAAGTAGATGAACATTCTCTTGTTTTATTTGACGAGCTGGGGGCAGGCACCGATCCGACAGAGGGAGCGGCGCTTGCCATTGCAATCCTATCTCATCTCCATAGCCGGGGAATCCGCACAATGGCGACGACACACTACAGCGAACTGAAGATTTATGCCCTGACCACTCCCGGTGTGGAAAACGCCTGCTGTGAATTTGATGTGGAAAGCCTTCGTCCTACGTACCGCCTCCTCATCGGTATTCCCGGAAAGAGCAATGCCTTTGCTATTTCCGCCAAGCTGGGGCTCCCTGCCTACATCATAGAGGATGCGAAAAAGCGGATCAGCGAACAGGATCTTTCCTTTGAAGATCTCTTAAGCGACCTGGAGACGAGCAAACGCACGATTGAGAAAGAGCGTTCCCAGATCGAAGCCTACCGCCGGGAAACCGAGGCGCTTAAGGAACAGGCCCAGCAGCGCCAGGCAAAGCTGGAGGAACAAAGGGACCGTATTATCCGGGAGGCAAATGAAAAAGCGAACCAGATCCTCAGAGACGCAAAGGAAGTAGCGGATGAGACAATTAAAAATTTCCGCAAATTCGGAAAAGAGAATATTTCCTCTGCCGAGATGGAAAAGGAAAGGGAGCGTCTGCGCAAAAAGATCAAAGACACTTCCTCCGCAGCCTCCTTAAAGCCTCAGAAGCAGAAGAAATCTTACAAACCAGGGGACTTTAAGCTCGGGGAATCGGTAAAGGTCCTGAGCATGAACCTGACGGGAACGGTCAGTTCCCTTCCCGATTCAAAGGGAAACCTGACGGTACAGATGGGAATCCTGCGCTCCCAGGTCAACATTTCAGATCTGGAAATCATCGAGGAACCCTCCCCGTATTCTTCCCGCCGGATGAACCGCACTTCTAAAGGGAAGATCAAGATGAGCAAATCCCTTTCCGTCAGCCCCGAGATCAATCTCCTGGGTCGTACTGTGGACGAGGCTGTCGCCGAGCTGGACAAATATCTGGATGATGCGCTGCTCTCCCACCTGAGCACTGTGCGGATCGTCCACGGAAAGGGCACTGGGGCGCTCAGAAAGGGCATCCATGAATATTTGAGGCGGCAGAAGCATGTCAAATCTTACCGGCTTGCCGAGTTCGGCGAGGGAGACGCCGGTGTGACAATCGCAGAGCTGGGATAACATCACACTATTTATCACGACTTCAAGGAGGTACAGACAATGATAGGGAAACAGAAAATTTTGATCGTGGATGATGATGAGAATATTGCCGAGCTCATCTCTCTTTATCTTACGAAAGAATGTTTCGACACAAAGATCGTATATAACGGGGAGGATGCACTCCTGGCATTTGATTCATACCACCCGAGCCTGATCCTTCTGGATCTTATGCTTCCGGGCATTGACGGCTATCAAGTCTGCCGGGAGATCCGCGCAAAGGCGTCTACCCCGATCATCATGCTCTCCGCAAAAGGGGAAGTATTTGATAAAGTCCTGGGGCTGGAGTTGGGCGCGGACGACTATATCATGAAGCCTTTCGATTCAAAAGAGATGGTTGCAAGGGTCCGTGCTGTCCTGAGGCGTTATCAGCCTGCCAAGGCTCCTGCGCCGGAGGAAGAGAAAACAAAGTGCGTGGAATATGACGGGCTTGTCATTAATCTTACGAATTATTCTGTCATGTGTGACGGGCGTCATGTTGAGATGCCCCCTAAAGAGCTTGAGCTGCTGTACTGTCTTGCCTCCTCCCCCAACCAGGTCTTTACGCGCGAACAGCTCCTCGACCGCATATGGGGATATGAGTATATAGGCGATACGCGTACTGTCGATGTACACATCAAACGGCTGCGGGAGAAGATCAAGGACCATCCTCACTGGAGTCTGAGTACAGTCTGGGGGATCGGCTATAAGTTTGAGACAAAGTAACTGTATAGCTGTGCAAAACGAATATCTTACAACCGGAGTGACCATTTATGAAAAGCATCCTTCATCTTAAATTTATCATACTCTATCTCATATTTGGCTTTCTGTGCATTTTCACCACTGCGACCCTCACCCGGCAGCTTGTGACAGACCGTCTTGAAGAGGACACGTCACAGATGCTCTACAGAGAAGCTACGCTTATCGCCAGTGATTATCTGCCGTCCTACTTTTCAGATGAATCCTCGACCTGGGCTGTCCAGTCCCAGCTTGCCGCCATGCGGCTGTACCTGGAATCCTCCCTCTGGTTTGTCGATACAAACGGCACTATGATTACAGCCTCCAATATCGAGAACACTTCTTCCCCCGAAGTGATCGAAAACTTCGATCCCGCAGAGATCGGGGGGAATCAGTATATAGCCGGAACCTATCACGGCTATTTTGAGCAGGAAGTCATCACCGTCATGGCTCCCGTCACCCAGGGGTTCAGCACCAGGGGATACCTTTTGATCCACAGTCCGGTTTCTGCCATCGATGAGAAATGTCATGCCCTGATGATTCCCATATACATTTCCCTAGGGGTCATCTATCTGCTTTCCTTTATATTCCTGCTGGGGTTTCATTACTTTGTATTCCGCCCGCTCAGGCAGATCTCAGAAGCTGCCCGGCAGTATGCCACGGGAAACCTGGATTATGAGATCCCCGTGCATACTCACGATGAAATGGGATATCTGTCTGCCTCCCTTAATTATATGTCGGTCCAGCTTAAGGATATGGACGACTACCAGAAGAAGATCGTCGCCAACGTATCCCACGACTTCCGCTCTCCGCTCACCTCCATAAAGGGGTATGTGGAGGCAATGGCCGACGGGACCATCCCGCCCGAGCTTCACGAAAAATATCTGAATATCATTCTGTTTGAGACGGAACGCCTGACCGATCTGACCTCCGACCTGCTCACCTTAAACGAGTTCGATACAAAAGAGCTCATGCTCAATAAAACAGAATTTGACATCCAGGATGTCATCAAAAATACTGCCGCATCTTTCGAGGGAGTGTGTACGCCGAAGCATATATCGATCGAGCTTCTCCTGCTTCCTGGAACCGTGCTCGTCTACGCGGATAAGCGCAAGATCCAGCAGGCACTCTACAATCTGATTGACAACGCCATCAAGTTCAGTGAAAATGGCTCTTCCATTACCATTGAGGTGACGGAAAAGAACGAGAAAGTATTCATATCTGTGAAAGACCAGGGAATCGGGATTCCGCGCAAAGAACTGAACAAAATATGGGAACGGTTTTATAAATCCGATCTTTCCCGGGGGAAGGACAAGAAAGGGACCGGCCTGGGTCTCTCCATTGTCCGAGAGGTCATTCAGGCGCACGATGAGCATATCAACGTCATAAGCACGGAAGGCGTCGGCACGGAGTTTATCTTCTCCCTGAGCCGTGCAGAATAAAAGAAAAGACGGAAGAGACTTGGTATCTGCCTTCTCTTCCGCCTTTTCTTTGTTTATAACCCATTCAATTATTCATACAGCATGCTCCGGATGGATTCATCTCCCATATTGTCCTGGTCTACCCAGATGTATCCGGTGTCAACCTGCGCTTCATTTCCAATCTCAAGCACAGTGCGTGCGGACGCCACCACCGCAGCGTAGCCGATTCCGAACGGATTTTGCACAATAAGGCCCTCGATCTCCCCGTTCTCAAGCGAAGCGATCTGATCTTTTCCCGCGTCAAATCCCATCAGAGTAACTGTATCTGTCTTCCCTGCCGCTTTCAATGCCGACACAGCAAGCTGCGTGGATATCGCATTTGTCGCAAAGCACCCTTTCACATCGGGATGTTTCTCCAGATAATATGCCAGTGCGTCCTCATCCGTCATTGTTTCCGCAAGGGCTGCAACCTCCTGCATACCTTCCTCCTCTGGGTTCTCTCCCTCTGCCGCCGCGTCCGCGGTATCGTTGTCTGCCGTTTGCGGCTCCCCCGCCTCTTCTTCGGCAGGTAGTGTCACGCCAAGTTGTTCTGCCGCCGCTTCACGCTTCAACCCATCAAGCTGATCCATATAAAGGCTCTCTCCTGCCGTCACACCCGGATATTGTTCCTGTACCTTTTCCCGGAAACCTGCCTCCCGTTCTTTCCCGTTTTCCGAGACGGAATCATGGACCAGAAGCATGATCTCTCCCGATCCGCCGAGCGCTTCACACAGCCTTTCGGCTGCCTCAGCGGATGCGCTCACATTATCCGTTCTGCATGTACACTGTATCCCCTGATAGGAATTTCCCGAATCAAACGCAACGATCGGGATACCGTTTTCCGTTGCCAGGTCAAACTGAACTGCCGAAGCTCCTTCGTCAATGCTCGCAATTGCAATCACATCGGGATATCGTGCAAGCTCCTCGTCCAGGATATTGACCTGTTCGTCGATATCCTCTCCCCCTGCCGGAGCATTGAACAGCACTTTTACCCTGTCTCCCCCGGTATAGCCGAGCGCCTCGTTAAGATCTGCCGCCGCCTGTTCCACACCGGCTTTCACCTGCTGCCAATACGCGGTGCTGTCTTCCTTGCCAATCACGGAAATATACGTGCCAGGCTCCAGGTCGAGCCCATCTGTCTCACCGTACGCCGAAGGCGAAATACTGTTCAGATTCGCCTGATAAGGAAGATCTTCCGTTGTATCCCCTGTAAATACATTCGTATCTTCCCGTGAACCGCATGCCCCAACGGCTACCGCCGCACAGACGGCAACAGACAGAACCGGAATAAACTTTTTCTTCATGAAATGCACAGCCTCCATCCTAGAACTTTTTCATCATAAGTTAACGTCAATTTAATATAATACACCAACTTTGAGAAAAATAAAGTAGTTTCCTTTAAAATTCACAAATTATTTCCGTCTGCCGCGGCTGTTCTGATTGTATTCGACTTAGTACATGAAAATCCCTTGTATATTTATCGCGATTGTATTAAAATATGTGTAACGACAAGCGAATCTCCGCTTTCGTAATCAGAAGAAGGAGGGTACATACTATGGCACACGTAATTAGTGATGAATGTGTAAGCTGTGGTTCTTGCGAGGGCGAATGTCCGGTAGGCGCTATCTCCGAAGGCGATGGCAAATATGAGATTGACGCTGAAGCTTGCGTAGACTGTGGTGCATGTGAAGCTGCCTGTCCTACAGGCGCTATTTCAGCAGAGTAATAGAGATATAACGCAAAGTGATCACAAGCCGAAATACCGTCCGATACCGGGCGGTATTTTTCGCATCCAAAGCCCTAAAATCGTGGCACAATTTGACGAACGATTATGTACGTGCCGCCGAAATCCCTGTGCTATAATAGGAACAGGTTGAGACAAGGAGGTATAAATATTAATGGGTGAAGTCAGATTCATGATTTCCGAAGCTGCGAAAAAAGTGCAGGTTGAATCCCATGTTTTAAGATATTGGGAGGAAGAGCTCTCACTTGAAATCGGACGCACGGAAATGGGACATCGATATTATACCAATGATGACATACAGCTCTTTCGCTGTATCAAGAAACTCAAGGATGAGGGGATGCTTCTCAAGGACTTAAAGCCTCTCATACCGGAACTGAAAGCCACGCGGCAGAAGCTGAAAAATTCTTCCGCACCCCAGCCTCCGGCAGGACCGGACAGGCCTGTCCCCGCAATATCCGAGACAGCAGCCGAACCGGCAGAGGTCATTCCCTTCACACAGCTTGAACAGGTTCGTTCCCTGATCGGTGATGTGCTCACCGAGGTCGTAACCGACAACAACGAAGTACTAAAAAAAGACATCAGCAAGGCTGTGACCACTGATGTCATGCGTGAGATGGATTTTCTCTTCCAGGCGAAGGAGCGCCAGGAGGAAGAGCATTTCCGCAAACTGGACAGCCTCATCCGGCAGCAGCAGGCAAGCCGCCGCGATACCGTAAAAGGCAGTCCGATCGTCAGACTGAAAAAACTGTTCACATAAACAACTGCTCACAAATCCTGCTGCCGCAGTTCGTTGCCGAAACGCGTATACTGCGGCATCCAGGCCAGCCGCACGGTCCCGATCGGACCATTTCTCTGCTTCGCAATGATGATCTCCGCAATATTCTTATCCTCCGTATCCGGATTATAATAGTCATCCCTGTAGATAAACATACACACGTCGGCGTCCTGTTCAATTGCCCCCGATTCTCGCAGGTCCGACAGCATCGGGCGCTTATCCGTTCTCTGCTCTACGGCACGGCTCAGCTGAGAGAGTGCGATAACAGGGACATTCAGCTCTCTTGCAAGACCTTTCAGTGAGCGGGATATGTCCGATATCTCCTGTTGGCGGCTCTCATTTTTTCTCCCGCCACTGCCCGACATAAGCTGCAGATAATCAATGATGATCAGGTCCAGCCCCTGCTCCAGTTTATACTTGCGGCATTTGGACCGCATTTCTGCGATCGAGATACCGGAAGTATCGTCTATGATCAGTTTGGACTGCCCGATGGTCCCTGCCCCTTCTATCAGCTTTTCCCAGTCTGTGTCTGTAAGGTTTCCCGTCCTGAGGATCTGGGCGTCTACATGCGACTCCAGAGAAAACAGACGGTTCACCAGCTGTTCCTTGGACATCTCAAGGCTGAATACTGCTACGGCAAGATTCTGCCGGAATGCGACATGCTGCGCAATGTTCAGGACAAATGCGGTCTTCCCCATCGAGGGACGTGCAGCGATCAGGACAAGATCCGACTTCTGAAGACCCGAGAGCTTATAGTCCAGGTCAATGAATCCCGTTGGGATTCCCGTGACCGTTCCCTTTGTCTTTGATGCACGCTCAATCACATCCAGCGCGTTTAAGACCACCTGCTTAATCGGGGTATACTCCTGCGAGTTGCCGCGCTCCACCAGTTCAAACACACGCTTCTCCGTCTGTTCCAGTATCTCCTCTAACGGCTGGTTCTCAAGATAGCACGTATTGGCAATCTCTTCGTTAATTTTGATCAGCCGGCGCAGGACCGCCTTCTCCTGGACGATCTGCGCATAGTACTTTATATTTGCCGACGTCTGGGTCCCGACAAGTAACTCCCTCGCATACTCCATGCCGCTGATCTCCGGCGGGACATCCTTCTCCTTTAAATGCTCCTGCAGGGTAATCAGGTCCACCGGCTTACCCGCATGAAAGAGTTCCACGACGGCATCAAACAGGATGCCGTAAGCATTCTGGTAGAAATCTTCCCCTGACAGCATCTCCGATGCAACCATGATAGCGTCCTTGTTCATCAGCATTGCGCCCAGCACGGCGCGCTCTGCCTCCTCACTGTGGGGAGGGACTCTTTTGATTGCTGCTTCCATGTCCATAAAGACTCATTCTCCTCAGGATTCTTCCTTCACAGCGACTTTCAGCGAAGCTGTGACTTCCGGGTGCAGTTTTACAGAAACATTGTGCACTCCGAGTGATTTGATCGGCTCTTTTAACTGGATCTTCTTCTTGTCCACATCGAGCCCCATCTGTTCCTTTACAGCTGCCGCGATCTCCTTGCTTGAGACAGAGCCGAAAGCCCGTCCGCCTTCTCCCACCTTGATCGCAAGCTCGACCTGGCCCTTCGCAAGCTCTTCTGCAAGCTCTTTTGCATTGTCAAGGTGCTCCTGTGCGATCTTCTTTTCATTATTTTTCTGGAGCTTCAGATCGTTTAAGTTCTTCCCTGTCGCTTCTGCCCCCAGCTTCTTCGGGAGGATAAAGTTTCTTGCATATCCGTCGTTAACATTAACAATATCCCCCTTTTTTCCGAGGGACTTCACATCCTGTAATAAAATCACTTTCATGTCAAATATCTCCTTCTTCGATCATTTTGTCTATCGTCTCTTTGAGAGCCTTGATCGCCTCTTCGATATTGGTATGGTTAAACTGGGCGCCGGCAGAATTGATATGCCCGCCTCCGCCGAGCCTTTCTGTGATGATCTGGACATTCACCTCGTCGATTGACCTGGCGCTTAAAAAGATCTTGCCCTCATACACTGTCAGCACGAAGGACGCCTTGATCCCACTGATATCCAGAAGCTCATTGGCAGCCTGTGCAGCGAGTACGGTGGGGCTTTCAATATTGCTCGGGCACTCCGCTATCGCAAATTCTTTCCGGTATACTTCTGCCTTTCGCACTGCTTCTGCCTTCGCCCTGTAAGAAGCCATATCATCGCGGAACATCTTGCGCACCCGTGTAATATCAGCCCCGCATCTTCTCAGGAATGCGGCCGCCTCAAAGGTGCGCACGCCAGTTCGGTTCATAAAGTTTCTCGTATCAATCATGATACCCGCGTACAGGCAGTCCGCCTCGACAGACGGGAACTTGATGTCATCCACAATATACTGGAGGACTTCAGCTACCATCTCACAGGTAGATGAAGAATACGGCTCCACATAGGAGAGAACTGCGTTCTCAATAATGTTGCTTCCCTGACGGTGATGATCCAGCACAGCGATCATTTTAGAACGCATCAACAGCTCAGGGCACTCTGTCATCTGGGGTTTGTTCGTATCAACCACAATCACCATCGTATTATCCGTTATATAGTCCAGCGCCTGCTCTGAGGTCAGGAAAATGTCCTCCTCATAAGTCGGGCTCTCCGCGATCTCGTCATAGAGCGGACGCACGGAACCCGTAACTTCGTTGATCACAATATGCGCCTTCTTCTCCAGGCTCACGGCAGCCCTGTAGATTCCCATACAGGCGCCGAAGGAATCCGGGTCTGCGATCTTGTGGCCCATGACGATCACCTGGTCCTTTGTGACGATAAACTCCCTGAGCGCCTCCGCCTTTACGCGGGCTTTTACGCGGGTATTCTTCGCAGTCTGCTCCTTCTTTCCGCCAAAATACGTAATGCCATTGCAGTCTTTGATAACAGCCTGGTCGCCGCCCCTTGCAAGGGCAAGGTCTATCGCAACGCGGGCATACTGATAGCTCAGCGCATAAGTCGCCGTGTTAAGCCCCAGCCCGATACTAAGCGAAGCCGACCGGGCATTCCCGATGTTGACCTGTTTGACTTCCTCGAGGAGGGAGAATTTATCCTCCTTGATTTTCCTGTAGCTCTCCTTTCGGAGCACGACAAAGTATTTGTCCTTCTCCATCTTCTTGACAATGCCGTCCACATCCCCGATATATTTGTTGATCTTCCTGTCGATCAGCGCCACCAGGAGGGACTGCCTGACTTCCTCGACGCTCTCCATGACCTCATCGTAATTATCAATATAAATCAGGCCGGCGATCATCCTCTGGTCTTCATTCTCACGGATATATGCATTCAGCTCCGTGACGTCCTTCAGGGAAATGGCGACAAAGAACTCTTTCTCCTCCGGGATCTGAAGCAGTTCTTCCTTCTCGCTGAAGCCTTCAAGGGATACCCTTCTTAGCTCCGCCTGATAGCTCCTGTCCCGGTAAACCACCTCCAGCTCCACGTGCTCCATGTCATCTTTCGGAAATACGCCGGGATGAAGCTCCGGTATCATACGGTTCAGGTATTTCTCCTTTTTCTGCCCCTCCATCAGGGCGTCAAAAGAGTCGTTTGCCCAGAGAATCCTTCCGTCCTCCAGCGCGATTGCATACGGAACCGCCAGCTCCTTGAGCAGTGTATTCTCAATTCCTTTATACTGGGCAGAAAATTGGATCAGGTCAGCCAGGATGAGGGAACGGTTATAAAAATACAATCCGCCCGCGATCGCCAGATAGATGATGATAAAAAGGGACATCACAAATCCCGCTTTCCTGTCGATCATATACATCCAGATATTCATAGCGATCAGAAGCACTGTCATAATAAGCGGCCAGTGCATATACATCCTGAGCTGTCCTTTCAAACGCATTTTTCTTCTCTTCATATTGTTATCCTCGCTTTATGAACATACATAAAACTCCGTGTTCAGAAAGGGCATCCGCACTGCCCTCACATAGAGTGACAATATTATACCACTTTTTCGGGGTTTATTCCACTCCTGTTTTAAAGTGGCAATTATGCCCTGAGAAATATGGAAAATTTCCGAGACACATTCACAGCTCTTGTTTTTCCCTTTACTTTAGTATATTATATATTGTAAGCAAAAATGGAGTGGAATGAGTGTTATAGAAGGATGAACATTTTAGCAGACGATTTGGGAGGTGGTCACGGTGAAAATAAATACCTCTGGCAGCTTGCTTCGCAATTATCATGCTTTCGGCTTTGGCGGGAATAAAGCGGAATCTTCATCGCCTTTTGCGGGGCGTTCCGGGAGCGATCAGCTGACTCTTTCAAAGCAGGTGCTTTCAATAATTGAACTCCAAAACAAGATAAGGGAAATCAGGCAGGCAAGGGAAGAGGCCGCAAATTCTCCTGAAGCACAAATGCTGGATACCATGCAAAGGGCTCTTAAGACACTGAAGAGCTGCAGCACAATCGCCGCAAGAATAAAGGCTGGAGATAAGGTGCCCCTAAAAGACTTGCGGTATCTGATGCAGAATGACCCGCAGGCATATCATATGGCTATGGCTGCGCGAACGCCCAAAGAGAATCCGAAGAAATGGGAGAGCGCCATTCCAAAGGATGAACAGGAGGAAAACCGCTCCGTTGCAGATGTCAGCGGACAGGCCGGCGGGACCCAGGCTTCATCCGGGGTGTCATCCGCCGACAGTTCCTCTGACGGAACCGGGCCATGCATAGCCTGAATCACCGCTTTGAGTTATACATGCGGTAATATCGTAAAACGGTACCGGACAGGGTCGCACCGGCAGTTAGCATAACTGCAATGCAAAGGGCAATATTGCGGCCATCACCGGTCCGGGGAGAACCGGTATCCGCTTTGTAATTAGGATCAACCGCGCCGCAGACAGCGCATTTCCCATCTTTGTAGTTGTGAGCGATCTTCGGAATTACCTTCCCCTTTTCAAGCACAGCTCCACAATCCTTGCATACTTTATCGCCGGTATAGCCTTCCTCGGTGCAGGTGGCTTCCTTGGCATTTTTCAGTTCTGTTGCTCCGTGGCCTTTTGCGGCGATCACAGTATCGGCCAGGGCGATTCCGGTCTTATCCCGGCATCGCTGAACAACTCGCCGCAGTTCTCACAAGCCCAGTATTCCGTGTTGCCGTTTTCTGTACAAGTGGAGCCCTTTTTATCAGTCTTAGTAAGTTTATGCGGGAGAAGATCACCGAGCAACTCGATCTGACCGTAATTGATAAAGGTTACTCCAGACGGGACAGAGATGGATGAACCGTCCGGAATAGACAGCTGCCTTTAATTGTGGCGCCGCCGACTGCCCCTCGGATAGCATCCCATTCATCATTAGCGGTAACATAACCGATCGAATCTTGAATCGTAATGGCTCCGCCAGTAGACCAGATCCCAATGCTGCCGCTACTGCCGACTGTTACACAGGAATGATTGATGATATCAATATTGCCGTCCGCGCAAATGGCAGGATTTGCGTTCTTTGATGTGGTGGTTGCCGCTAGCTCAGAATTGTTTACAGAAATATTTCCAACATTGTAAATTGCATTCGCAAAGTCTCCGTTTGAAATAGCAGTTACCGTACTGTTCGTAATGGACATATCGTCTGCACTGTGAATTGCGCTTGTCTGATAGTTCGCATGCGAAGTGGCATTTACAGTACTGTCTGTAATGAAAAGCCCATCGTTACCTATAAGAGTATTTTCCAGGCTATCAACGGTAATATTCGCACCGTTTTGTATGGACAAGATGCCGAAGCACATCATTCCGCCCCAGTCTTTCGAGGTGATATCAATCTTACATCCATCAACCGTTAAATCACCATTGTCTACCTGAAGTCCATCAGAATTTGTTCTTACTATCAGAGGGTCATTCTCCGTGCCTTGGATTGTAAGGTCGACAGAAGAAGCATAAAAAGCTTTCATATCCGTGGATGTGATCGTGTTTTGCCGACCAGGATGACCTTCAATTCTCCATTATCCACTCTGACGGGATAATAGGTTGATGTTGTTTGGCTTATAGTCGCATTATTAAGTGTCAGAGTGCCGTTTCCTTCGTCCAAAACAGCGGTTCCTTCACCGCATTTCACCGCTACACCATTTTGCAATACCTGTCCGTTAATTTGTACGGTTGCGGTACCTGCCGCCATTACAGTAGCCGGCAACAGGCCTATGACGAGTATGAAAGTCAGAAAAGCCGTTATTGCCTGGCTGCGTAATTTGTGTTTCATAATGTTTTCTCCTTAAAATTACTTTCTGTTACAAACAGCTTCAGCGAAATTTTTCAAGCATCTTTTTAAAAAGCAATTATATATATTTATAATCTTGCCACAAAATCATCTCATTTTCAATCCCTTCTTGAGGAGACGAAGGGTACAGCCTCAATACTTCAAAACATTTGGGTAAACAGGCTGTCTAAAAGGTGTAATCTGATTATACTCTCCACTTTTCAAATTACCTATTGGTTTTCTCGCCTCTATAATTATCAGAAAATATTCCTCATCTTTCTTATATTTCAGATTGTAATTTTAAAAGGGCAAGATACACACGGTAATACAAAAACAGAATTTCTGTTTTTTGTATGATCCACGGTCGGTATCTTGTTGGGAATTATGATTTTCCCAAACCCTCGTTGTTTAACAGGCGCTATATCTCCAGTCCTACAATAGATAAACTGTGAAAGAATAAAACATTTTCTTAAGAAGTACCAAGAACTGTTAAAAACATACAACACTTCCCGGATACAGAAAAAAGCCTTTAAACACCGGATTTCCGGTATTTAAAGGCTTTTTATCCATTCACCCATATGTGACCAAATCAATTAGTCCTGAACGTACGGCATCAGAGAAATATGTCTTGCCCTTTTGATCGCTACAGTAAGCGCTCTCTGGTGTTTCGCACAGTTTCCTGTAATCCTTCTCGGAAGGATCTTTCCTCTCTCGGAAACATATTTCTTTAACTTCGCTACATCCTTATAATCGATTTCGTTATTTTCTTTCCCGCAGAACACGCATACTTTCTTTCTTCTGCGCGCCGGCCCTCTTCTCTTGAAACCGCCTTCCGGTCTGCTTCCCTTTTCGTAAGCCATGATGGTCCTCTCCTTTCTCCAAAACTCCTGAAATTCTTTTTCCTAGGCTCGAAAAGACCTCGCCAAAGAAAAAGAACGATCTCGCACTAAATTCTCCCTGCGCCAAAGGCTTGGGCTCATTAAGTGCTTTCGATCAATTGAACGGTAACTCTTCGTCGATGCCGTCCGGGATATTCATAAATCCGTCGCCTGCATCTGTGCCCGGAGCCGGTACGGGAGCTGCCTGCTGATGATTAAAGGAAGCTCTGTTCGCCTCACTCTCAGCCCTGCTCTCTGCAAACTCCTGTTCCTCCACAATGACTTCTGTGGTGTAGACTCTCATGCCATCCTTATTCGTGTAGCTTCCGGTCTGGATGCGGCCGGAAACGGAAACTCTCATTCCCTGTCGGAAATATTTCTCCGCAAACTCTGCAGAACGTCCGAATACCACACACGGAATGAAGTCTGCCGTAGGCTCTCCTTCTCTCTTGAATCTGCGGTCAACTGCAATGGTATACCTTGCAACTGCCGTAGCGTTCTCACCCTGTGAATATCTGACTTCCGGGTCTCTTGTCAACCGTCCTACTAAAATCGCTTTATTCATATATACCTCTCTTCGCTTATGCTTCCTGTTTGACGCATAAATATCTGAGTACATTATCCATGATGCGGATACGCTGTTCCACTTCACCCGGAACTGTACTGTCAGCCTCGAAGTGAACGAAGTAGTAATATCCTTCTCTCATTTTCTGGATCTCGTAAGCGAATCTTCTCTTGCCCCACTCATCCACGTCTGTAACGTTGCCGCCAAAACGTGCCACAAGTGCTTTTACTTTCTCGATCACATCCGCTCTCGCTTCGTCCTCGAGCTTTGCGCTTACAACAACAGCTAATTCATACTTGTTCATGCCCTGCACCTCCTTATGGTCTCTGGCCCCCGGCTTTCTCCCGGGAGCAAGGAATTTTGATCATTTGCCGGAATAAAATCCAACAGTATGTCACGATTATTCATGATACCACAAGACTGATTTTGTTTCAAGCTTTTTTGGTGATTTGTCTTGTATTTTTTTCCACCAGTTTTCTCGGCACCATGATCTGATGGCTGCACCCCATACATTTGAGCCTGAAGTCCGCACCAACACGTAAAATCTCCCATTCCCGGCTTCCACAGGGATGGGGTTTCTTCATTTTAATAACGTCTCCTACTTCAAATCTGTCCGCCATTTCCTCTGCTCCTTTCTCCGCCGGGTTTTCCGCATGCAGTCCCATCGCTGAGGTGCTCTTTCAATCCTCCGCCGTGAGCACTCCCTGGACAAGAAATCTTTCATCATCCTGGACATTCGTACAGGTAGACAGGCTTACTATCTTGGACTGTGCATTTAATTCCACATCCACCTGATAGGCTGAGGCTTCCCTGCAGACTTCCAGATATGCCTCAAAATCTGCATCCGTTTCATAGGAAATCTCATAATTCTCGGCTGTATCCTGCACGATGCCCGCTGAAAATATCGTGTATGTCCTGACCTTTCCGTCCGGCGTATAGATATAGAAATAGGGATGCTCTCTGCAAAACTCTTCACTCTCATACTCGGTAAGCTGCGAAAACATTTCTCCTCCCAGCTTCAGATTATGACCGTAAATAAAGGTATTCATATCGAGAAAATCCGTATTGTTCCTCATATCCATAAAGATTGCGCCAAGCTTGTTGTCCTTTTCGGAAAACGTTTTTGTCAGATATTCTTCGTTATCTTCGCTTTTTACAACCGGATAGCTGATCACGGACGGCTCGTCAAACCTGATCCACGCAACTGTATCCGGGTTTTCGCCCAACAGTGCGTCAAAGTCCACCCGGAATCCTCCCCCATTTTCATCTGCCGTAATCGCCAGGTCCCTGATTTCATCATACTCCTTCCCCCCTGAGTAATAGGGCACAAGCTGCATCACCAGCTGGTAAAGGGCAAAGACAAATACACAGGCTGCCACGATCAGGACAATTGTGGAACCAGTGTTAAAAGCCATTCTTTTCCGCTGTTTTGTCTCTTTTCCCCCTGTCTCCTCTTTTGTCTCTTTGGCCTCTCTCGCCTTTGCCTCTCTGGCTTTCGCCGCTTTTTTCAGCCTCTGCTGCCTTCTTCTGTGGGAGGCATGCTTCCTGCCTTCCTCCGCAGTCTTCTTTTCGTCCTTATCCACCATTTTCTTTCCTTTCCCAATCCCTTATTTCTCAGAAGCCAAGACTATCGTCCACCAGAATGATTTTAAACCTTCTGGGTATCCTGCTGAATCTTGTCACCATGATCTGGCAGCAGATACAGTCCGGACTCTTACAGTTAAAACAGCTTCCGTTTTTCACGCACGGCGTGTCTATTCCGAACCGCTGTGCATTGATCGGAGACGCCTCATTCCGTGCTCTGTTCACTGCATCCTCCTGTGTCTTGACCACTTTGTTCATCCCCACAATGAGCAAAACATTCTTCGGTCCGAAAGCATACGCGGCGACGCGGTTTGCATTTCCGTCCACATTGACAAAAACACCGTCCTCGCTCATGGCATTGACGCTTCCCAAAAACCAGTCGCACGTAAATGCCTTATATGCGATTTCCGTCTTTTCCTCCGGAGTTGATGCCTGATCCCGGTCATAAAACGTATAGTCTCCCGAGCAGAGTGCATCTTTTAAACCGATCTCCTTCACCGACGCGGAACCTCCCATACTGACCATGCTGCCCTGTGGGATAAGCTCCAGCGCTTTCCTAAGAGCCTCTTCTTTGGTTCCTGCGTAATACGCCTCCATATTCCTGGATTCCAGCGCCTGGACTACCCGTTTTCCCAACGCCTCGTTTCTCAGCTTCCTAACATCCATTTCTATGCCTCGCTTTCTAAATCTCCTGTTCATACTGTCCTGCTGCTTTCCAGAAAGAATGCCTGTTCCTCTCCGCCGGCAGTTTATAAATAGCATACCACACTTTCCTCCAAAAGCAAAGCTTCCTCTATTTCAAGCCGCTGTTCAGCAAAGATTCCACCTCGTCCATCTGGTGTATGATCTCCTGCTGCCGGTCGTCAAACAGAAGTCCCTTGTTATATCTGAAATAGAGGTCACAGCCGTTTTCTCTGATAAACCACGTGCTGTAGAAGTTTGTATTCAGCTCCGTGACAAATGCCACCATCTCCTGGCTTTCCCCAAATGCCTCCTCCATGAACCGAAAGGCCGCATCAAGGGCTTTTGAGACGGAGGAAGCCATGTCGTCCTGTGCCTCCCTCTGGCATGCGAACATTTTCTTCACTTCGTCAAACACGGCGTCCCCGATGAACAGCTCGCCTTTTAGCTCCTGCGCAAACCGGTCCAGTGTGTCGATGACGCGCAGCATCGTCTCCTTTTCCTCTTTTGTCATGCTCTCCGCCCTTGTCTGCTCTTCCAGGTCGCGCTCCGCCGCAGCTTTTACATCTGTAAGCATCATGGCGCTCTGATTGTCCCGGTAGTATATCAGATACTCATACAGTTTCGACACATACCGGTCCATCCGCCAGCATCCGGCAAACATATCGCAGAGCTTCCCGTTGAGCAGGCTGACCACGCTTAGGTGCTCGTCGAACGGCGCCGCTTTTATCTTCTGCAGCATCCGGGCATCCCACGTTCCATCCAATATTCCTTCTATACCATAGTCTTTTCTATATTTATACCAGAGTTCCAGATAGTTTGCGAAATCTTTTGCCGCCTGGCGGTGCTGGACATACTGATACACAACTTCCCGGTCCGCCTTCTTCCCCAGATCCTCGTAAACCTGGATAAGCCTTGAGAGATCCTCCCATCCCCTGGCTGTCACAAAGCGTTTGCCATCGACTGTATTCTCAATCCGGCAGAAATTTTCCCTGCGCAGCTCCAGATAGGAGATAACGGCAGGATGGATCCCCTGCCGGTAAGCATACTCTTTCCACACAGGGAAGTCAGCCGACACGTCGATTCTTTTCAATCTGTCCAGAGTCACCACGTCAAATTCCCTGACAGACTTATTATATTCCGGCGGATTCCCCGCTGCCACTATGATCCATCCCTCCGGCATCTTCTGGTTCCCGAACGTTTTCCCCTGCAAAAACTGCAGCATTGCCGGGGCAAGCGTTTCAGACACACAGTTGATCTCGTCGAGGAAAAGGATTCCTTCTTTTTTCCCTGTCTGTTCCATCTTGCCGTACACAGAGGCGATGATCTCACTCATCGTATATTCTGTCACAGAATATGTCTTTCCTCCATAGATCTTTTCCCGGATAAACGGCAGGCCAACCGCACTCTGCCTTGTGTGGTGCGTGATCGTATATGCCACAAGGCCCACTTTCATCTCCTTTGCAACCTGCTCCATAATCTGCGTCTTGCCGATTCCTGGCGGTCCCATGAGCAGGATCGGTCTCTGGCGGATAACCGGAATTTTATACGCCCCGTACTCATCCCTTGCAAGATACGCTTCTATGGTGTCCTTGATCTCCTGTTTAGCACGCTTTATGTCCAACTGTCCTTCTCCTTCCATACAAGTTTGGCCGCCCATGCCGGAACATCCACATCGCTGTATTCCTCTCCGGGAAACACAAATACCGTGCGGAAGGGCGGCATTTTCTCAGGGTATATCCCATAGCCGTCTGTAAAATAAACCAATCCTTTGAGGCTGTCAAACTCTCCCCTGCCAAGCAGTTCCTCCACATGCACGAACGCCGGGCGGAAGTCTGTCCCGCCTTCCCCGTAAAGTTCAAAATGTTCCATATATGCCTCAAGCTCTTCCCGGGACGTGATCTTCACATCAGCATGTACCTTCTCATCGCACTGAAGAATATGGATATTTACCTTTTGGAAAAAACTGCCGCTGTCACTCAATACACTGTAGGTCTCCTCCAGAAATTTCCGGGTAATCTCCCCCGAACAAGACAAAGAAGTGTCGATCACAACCACAAAATCCGTGATTTTTTTGACCTCCCGCGTCTCTAACGGCTCAATGAGCGGCATATTTCCATACAGAGACATGCCATAGCTGTAATAGCCGTAATCAAACGTATCCAAATCCGCCGTCATTTCCTCACGGTACACGGCAAATCTTCGCAAAAGCTCCCGGTAATCCTGCTTCTGCGTATTTTCCACCTTGAGAATGCCCAGAAAGCTGCCGCTCTGCCTGGCGGCGTCTCTGGAAAAAGTTTCCAGGTCCGTCTCCATCCTCTCATCGATCCGGCTCCATCTCCTGTTCAGCTCCTCGTCCCTTTTTCTGTCCGGCTCCGTTCTCTCCCAAAACCGGTGGTCATCAACACAAAATTCCTCTTCCAGGCGGACCAGCTCCTTTTCCGCAAGCTCCCATCCCAAAAGACACCGGCAGATCCGCTCCGCGTGGAGTACCTTCTTCGTACCCTCCAGCTTCCGGTATATCTCCCTGCGCAGCAGGCTTCTGGAAAAGCGGACCGGCCTGAGGTCCAGGCCGTCAATGATATGCTCTGCGGCAATATCACAGCTTAAGTTCCAGTATCTTGCATCCGTGTGCCGCTTCAGCATATGCCTAAATACGCAGTGGAGCACCATATGCAGATAACCCCGGTTCACCAGAATCCGGTTCTCCCGGTAAAGCCCTCCGAGCTGCTGCGGATGGAAGTATATGCAAGAGCCGTCCGTCCCAAACAGGCTTACCCGGCTGTCCATCTGATAGGCAAAGCTGCTCAGCGCCACATCCATAAATCTCATAGAGAAATAAAGCTCATCCCGGGCGGCGCAGAGGATGCTTTTCCCGATAAGGTCCAGTTTTTCCGCTGCCTCTTTCCCTGCATACTCCACATTTTCCTGTATTTCTTCTACCTTGCTTTTATATGCATCCATCTCCGTCTCCTACAGGGTATATTTTGTCTTTTTCACCGGAAATCTTTCGTGCTTCTCGTTCATCAGGAAACCCAGGATCTCTGTCTTCCCCTCCGAAGCCGCATATTCCAGGGCAGCCTCCAGGGCACTCTCCTGCCACAGGTTCCGCCTGGAAATCTCACGCAGGGCGTCCATGTTCTCTGTCTGGACAAGATGTTCCAGCACCTCCGGCTGATGCTGCCTGATATAATCCTCGTACTCCTGCCCGGCGGCGCCGGTAAGTCCTGCCGGGTACATCAGCCTTGCAAACACCAGGTCTGTCAGCACTTCCGTCTTATCATGCACCTTTGCCACGGAAAAGAGGGCGTCATATTTCCGGTAATCAACCTCCCTGTTATAGAAGCACTGCCTGTAGTTGTTCCCGGAACCGTGATGCTGGGTAAACAGGATGCGGGCAGGCGTATTCTCCACCGCCTCCTCATAATGCTGCGGAAACACCAGCCTCGCCTCCTCATCTCCCCACAGGAAAGACACGTCGATCCTCTGCCAGAGGTCTCCGAGAATCTCCGGGACACAGGAGCGGCTCCCTTCCCTCATACGGACTTCAAGCTTTTCAAGAGAGCTGCACCCGGTAAATGCCCCGCTGCCTATGTCCCGGAGCCTGTCAGAAAACGCCAGATCTTTTAAGTTCCTGCACCCGTAAAACACATATCGCCCGATCTGCTCCATCGTATCGGGAAATGACACGCTTACGACATCTTCTCCTGCAAGCAGCCTCTCCTCTTCCCTGACTGTCTGCAGCCCTCCCGACTCAAATATAAGCACGCCTTCCTCCTCCTTTTCCTTCCTGGAAGAAAAGGCATACGCAGCAGTGCGTGTCACATCCCTCCCCTCTATCTTTTCCGGTATCACAATATGGGGATCTCTCCCAAAGCACCTTACGATCTCAACGCTCCCATTTTCTATCCTGTAATGAAATCTCATCCGCTATCCCTTTTCCTGCCTGTTTCTCCAAATCCTGCCACTAAGCCCCCCGGAATCTGCCGCGTAAAATTCTCCTCCTGTCTCCAGGCACAGACATGCAAGCCTTCCTCCATGCCCCGGAAATGCCGCCCCGCAGTCCACATCGATAATCCTCCCGTTCGGGCTGTGCCAGATGCGGGCAGGATCTCCCGGATATCCTCGTATAATGAATGTTGGAACATGCCCCACCACAGAGATATACCCAGGCACCCCCGTCTGCCGGGAGATGAGGGACGTATCCCACAAAAAGCTTTCCTTCCGCTTCCAGAGCCGGAGTATCCCCTCCGTGGAAGCATGCGCCAGGAGATAGCAGCACCCCTGTCCCCTGACCTTGCGGTACAGCGGCAGGCGCTTCATAAAGTCCACATACTCCGGCAGGCGTTCCCGCGTTGTTTCGCCGCCCATTAAAATGTCATACGTATTATAGAGATACCCATTCGCTATTTTATCTGCCTCATTCTCATACCACTCGACAAAACAATCCTCATGATTCCCCTTCAGGGCAATAATATTGCCATGTTCTGCCACAATATCCATCACCCGCGCCGGATCCGGTCCCCGGTCAATCATATCCCCCAGAATATAGAGGGTATCTTCCCCTGAGAATCTGATCTTTTCCAGCATCTGCTCCAGCAAATGCGCCATCCCGTGTATGTCTGACATAACATAGGTATATCCCATACCCCTTCACCGCCCCTGTCTTTTCAGGACCTCCCTGATCGCGTAAGCCACTCCAAATTCCTCATTTGACTTCGTAATAAATTTCGCCGCCCGCTTCACCTCAGGTACTGCGTTTCCCATCGCCACTGTGGCCCCAAAATCCATTGATATCATAGAATAGTCGTTGAGGCTGTCTCCCAGAACCATGACCTCGTCCATCGTATATCCCAGAGACTCGATGTATGCCTTAAGGACCGGGCCTTTCTGCGCCTTGATATCCGTGATCTCCAGATTTGTTTCAAAAGAAGACGCCACAGCAATCTTTTCGTTCTTCTCCAGCTCCCTCTTTATCCTGTCGAGCATTTCAAGATCCCCCGTGAACAGGAAAACCTTGTACACCGGGACTTTTGCCTCTTCCAGCCCCTCTATCCCGCTGATCACCTTTGTGTTCTCCTTCATCTGGCGATACAGCTGCGTCTGCCTGATTTCATCCGCACACAGGTTCGTGTGAAACAGACCTAACTGGCGCAGAACGCTCTCCTCCGCTTCCTCCTCTGTCCCGATCCTGTAGTCATATCCGTCTGTAGAGAAAATTACAGAAATGGGAAACAGGCTCACTGTCTCATATATCTCCCTGCACAGGAAGGGCTGGATCGCCGTAGTCTGCACAATCTCTTTTTTCGGGTTTCTCACCTCTGCGCCGCTCCCGACAATGTAATCACATACCAGGCCCAGCCCTTCAAGCTGCGCCATTGCCCCCGGGAAATTTCTGCCAGTGGCTATCATAAAGCGAATCCCGGCACTGCATGCCTCCCGTATTGCCTGAAGCGTCTCCGGCGCCACCTTGTGGTCATCCCCCAGAAGGGTACCGTCCATGTCGCTTGCTATCACTTTGATCATATTGTATCTCCTTTAGCTGTCCGGGCATCTCCACCCAAAATGCCTCTGTTCTTTTCCTGCTTCATTATAAATAGTTTCCTCAAATTGTGCAACCGGATTCCCTGCCAGCCGCCGATATGAAATTTGGTTTGACATTTTCAGAATTTTTGTGCTAAACTGTTTTAGCTGAAAAAGAATATGCTGTACATATTTATTATGTGCATAAAACGACGAGCAGTGTCAGAAACGTAAGTCCAGTTGTCTGACACTGCCTTTTTATGCTCTGATATGCCGGAAATCCTTCCGGCTGCGTATTCTTGCAGTAATAAAAATCATTTGGTTAAGGAGGGATTACCATGCCCAGAACAAAATTTCAGGATCTGACCTTTACAGTCATCATGGTACTTATATTTGTCTATGTTATGACCTTTTACAATGCCGGCCTTGAGAGCGGGGTGACCTGGGCCACCTTCGGATATGCCATCCGGCATATGTGGGTCGAAGTGATCGGGGCCTTTATCGCGCAGCGCTATATTGCAGCTCCAATTGTAAACCGCCTGGTCAGAAGAGTCTTCACACCCGGGGAGGACAAACCGATCTTCATCATCCTTGCCACCGCAGGATTCACGGTATCCATGATGGCTCCCATGATGACTCTGTATGTCTCAGTCTATCATCTCGGGCCCTGCCCCGGACTTTTGGGGCACTGGCTGGCAAAACTCGTCCAGAACTTCCCCTTCGCCCTGTGCGCCCAGGTGTTTTACGTAGGTCCGCTCGTACGTCTGATCTTCCGCACCCTGTTCAGGAAGCAGCTTGCTGCCCCTTCCTGATAAACTCGCCCGCATTTTCCGCCGTAACCTTGGCGTAGGGGAGATAAATACAGCGGTCTTTCTCAAACTTGACCGCATCCATCCCCTCGCCTGTCACAACTGCAACGGAGAGTTTTGCCATCGCTTCCGCCTGCCCCTCCTTGTCATTGTAGACCGTCCCTGCCAACGTGGAATCCACAATCGCTTCAAGCCCCACATCTGTTCCGTCTATGCCGAAGAATACCGGCAGGGCGGACTCCGTATAATTCAGCTTCTTATACGCATCAATGGCGCCCAGCGCCATATCGTCATTGTTCGCCAGCACAAGCTCAATCCTGCTGTGATACTGCCCGATAAGCTGCTCCATTCTGTTCTGTGCCTGCGCCCGGTTCCAGTTTGCAATCTGGTAGCTGAGCTTTTCCAGCTCGATGCCATTACTTCTCAAGGTATCCACCGCATTTTCCGTTCTGATAATCGCATCCTGATGTCCCGCCTCGCCTTCTAAGACAACATACTGGATCTTGCCGTCCTTATTCCGGTCTATCCGTGAATTTTCCAGGATTGCATCGGTGGCCAGCTCGCCCTGCATTATGCCGGACTGTTCCGCGTCAGCCCCGACGTAGTACAGCCTGTCCCACTGCATCAGATCCTCTGCCACAGGTTCCCTGTTAAAAAAGATAATCGGCACGTCATTGTCCCTGGCAAGGTCAATAATCTCCGAAGGATCCGCCCTGTCCACCAGATTCACACAGAGCACATTGCAGCCTGCATCAATCAGTTCTCTGACCTGGTCATTCTGCGTCTTCTGCGACCCGGCAGCATCCCGCACCGTCACTGTAATCTCAAGAGAATCATTTCCAAGCCCATTGATCTGATCCCGGAAGCTTGTCAGAAGACCGCTTAAAAAAGTGTCGCTCTGATTATAACACGCCACCCCTACCTGAACCCGCTCCAAACGGTCCGCCCTTTCGTCCCCGCATGCACACACCACTGCACAGAGAAACAGGAGACATCCTGCGGCAAAAAACTTTCTAACTCTCATTGTATACCTCTGCTTTTCTATCATTCCCTTTTACTGGCTCATTGTAAAAAGGATCTCCTGGTTTTCCTTTGTGAACAATTCATCCCGGCGAATCACCGTATATGATACCGTTTTGCCTTCCATCTTGTGGAAAAGGTGCCGGAGGCTTTTCGCCACCTCTGTCAGGCTTTGATATCCCACGTTAAAGTCATCCGGTACTACCAGGCATTCTGCAATCCCCGTATCCAGATAATAGATGGCTTCTGTGGAATTTCCGATCCCGTACAGCACTGCCCCGTGGAGATTGTTCGCAGCAGAGCAGGCTCCCGCCGCAACCAGGCTGCTGTCATCAAGCGCAATCACGAAGTCTGTCTTCGGCTGGTTTTCAAGGACAGCGCTCCCCTCTTCAAAGGTATCCGCTACCTTCCAGCTTATCTGCGCTCCCGTGCCCTCCAGCCTGTCCCGGAATCCGCTTTCCCGGAGGATTGCCGATGCAGAGCTTTCCGTTTCCGATACGATCCCGATGCTCTTTCCTTCCAGTTTTCCACTGTAGTCATCCAGCAGCTCTTCCGCCAGCGTACGCCCCATAGCATAATGATCCGGCTCAGTCGTAGGAATGGTTGATTTCTCTGCGTCACAGGACGCCGTACATCCCACCAGCATGACCGGAATGTTATTCTGTATCCTCACAAGCATCGCTTCTGCATCACTGTCCACCGACGGCTGTACGATAACCGCATCTGCGCCGTTATTGATCTCGCTCTCAATCAACCCTTCTTCCTCCGCCGCTGTAAGAATCCCGCCTGTGCTGATAACTGCCACCTCCAGATTCTGGTCCGCCGCTGCCATCCTAAGACCATACTTGAAAGCTGCCCACTGCCCGTCATCCGAGTCCTGGACAATCACGGACACCTTCTCAAGCGCCTGTCCGTTTTTCTCAAGCAACATGAGCAGGGCAAACAGAAGAACCATTACGGCGAGAACTGTCTCTATCAGGATAAATGTCTTTTTACTGTTTTTCATCTTCCTCCACATCTCCCACGGCAATCATTTCTTCCATCTCTTCTCTGCTGAACCTGTATCCCTGCTCGAGAATTTTCCGGTTTTTCTCCGTAAACGGAATTGCCGGAATACAGATGGAAACAGTTGTCCCTTCATCCGGTTCACTTTCTACGAACAGTCCGTACTCCTTTCCAAAAAGGAGCTGGATCCGGTTATTTACATTCACAAGACCTACACCCGACCCCTGTTTATGGATTCGGTTGCTGTCCGTCAGGACCAGCCGGACCTCCTCTTCCGACATACCGATCCCGTTATCTGACACCGAAAGGATGAGATTTCCATCCCTCAAAAAACCTGCCACCTTGATTTCCCCGCAGTCATCCATGCTGCCCACACCGTAATTGATCGCATTTTCAAGGATCGGCTGCAGGACCAGCTTCACGATACAGTATTGTTCCAGAGACTCATCCACATCAAACTCAACAGAAAAGGAATTTTTGTACCGGACCTTCTGCATATTCATATAGCTCTGGGCATGCTGGAGCTCGTCTCTTACGCTGATCACTGTGCGCCCCTTGGACAGGCTGATCCGAAACAGCTTCGCCAGCTGGGAGATCATAAATGTGGCGTCGTCATTGCGTCCCCCTTCTATCATCCAGGTAATCGACTCCAGGGCATTATAGAGGAAATGCGGGTTGATCTGGCTCTGAAGCGCATCCAGCTCGCTTCTCCTTCGTTCATTCTGCTCCAGGACAATCTTCTTCATCAGAACCTCTATCTTCTCATACGATCTCTGGATCGAATATCCCAGGTGCCTGATCTCCTGTGGACCGCCTATATAAATCTCCGGCTTCTCTCCCGCCTCATAGTCCATAACCGAATTATTCAATTTCAGGATCGGGGTGGAGATCCTGACAGAAACAATACGGTTGATGACCACAAGCATCATTGCGGTCAGAAGCATGACTATGATGATGAAATAGCGGATATTAATCATTCCGTGCGTGAAAGACGAGTAAGGGATCACACCGACTAACTTCCATCCGGTATAGCTGATCGTATTGACCACGACCTTACGGCGTTCCCCCTCGAACCTCTCATCATAAACCCCTTCCTTGTACTGTGCGGCCACCTTGCTGTTCTCCCCACTTATTCCATCGCTGATCTGTATCTGGCGGGGATGGTAGATGATCTCTCCGGTACTGTCGCACAGATAATAGTATTGTCCGTTCTGGGATGTGTTGATCTGATTCATCATGCGCGAGATACTGGAGTAATCCATGTCCACGAGCAGAACCCCCAGACGGGAATCGCCCCCCTCTGTGATATCAATGACACGGCTTAATGAAATCACCCAGTAATACCGGAACGTGCCGTCATCAAACAGGTTCTGGATATGCGGTGTGGAGAAGTGCATATTTTCCATTTCGTCCATTGCCCGCACGAACCAATCCTGGCGCGTGACATCCGGGTCCTCTTTCTGGGAAGCGATCGGCTCTGCCGCCATCAGGCTTCCATAATTGTTATATATGGCAATGCTGCGCAGATTATCCTTGTTCGCCTCATACAGAAGATTCATCCTCTTCTGAATGTCCTGTTCCTGATTGGAGAAGTCACTCTCTTTTATGACGTTGTAATAGGCAGCATCCGATATCTGCCTCATGCTGACCAGATAATCTTCCATATTTTCTCCTGCCTGTTCCATCAGCTTCCGGGTGCTCTGGATTGTTTCATCTCTGGAGAAATTAAAAAATCTGATATAAAGCACAATCCCGACAATCAGCATAATGGAAATTGATATAACAGTAAATGCAGCCATGATCGTGGACTGGATCTGTTTGGGTTCCAGTTTTTTCAGGCGCTCAAAGTATTTCTTTCCCACTTTCTACATGCTCCGCTCTATATTTAGAAGGTGAAACCTTAAATTTTCTCTTAAACACATAGCTGAAATAATTCGGATCTGTATATCCCACCTTCTTCGCTATGATATAATTCTTTTCATTTGTCTCGATCAGAAGACGGGCAGCCTGTTCCATACGGTAATCTGTCAGATACCCGATAAAGGAGCTTCCCGTCTCCTTTTTGAAAATCGTGGAGAAATAGGAGTTCGACACGCCAAGGACATCACAGATATGATCCAGCGAGAGTTCCTCCTGCGCATAGTTGCTGCGCACATATTCCTTCGCTTTGAGTACAAAGGATCTGGTCGAACTGCTCCGCGCATTGATCAGCTCCTCCCTGAACGAAAGGCAGATATCCGCCAGCTTCTTTCGCAGCGACTCCGGCTCCTGGTCGAGCAGGCTGCTGTACAGGTCTCTCATATCGCCCGGAAACTCCTCAATATCAATGTTATTATTTGTCGCAAATCTATACAGCGCACTGACAAGTTCCATAATGACAATATGGTGATACTGCAGTGATTTCTCCGGATGGGAGATATGCCTCAGGTATGTATCCACAGCATCCGTTATATCCTCCTGGGACCCCAGGCGGATCGACTTAAACAGCTTTGCCAGCTCTGCATCGTTCGAGGACTCGGACCTGCTCATCTCCCGGGGGGCGATTTCCTTAATATTGATCGCCCTTGCCGCGCCGTGAATCGCCCGGTAGGAAACCGCTTCCCTCGCACTGCTGTAGGAACAGGGCAGCTCCAGGATATCGCGGCAGACCTGTCCGACCCCCACTGTTACCACTGCCCCGATAATCCGCAGGACATACCGGCAGAAACGGTCACACTCATCTGTCAGCTCCGAAACATCATTTTCATTTTTCAACTGTGCGATCAGAACGATGTTCCCAAGATACGTGAAACATTTCGCCTGCCATTTCTCCACCAGCCTTTCTTCCGCCTGTTTTTGAACGGATGTTGCCAGAAGGATCGGATTCATATGTTCCGGTATCCTGCCGGAGGATGTGTGGATGACCAGACAGCAGTAAAAGGGCCCCGTAAACTTTACCTGATAATTCGACAGATATACCGGAAGCTCCTCCCTGTGTATCCTTCCCTCGATCAGTGTCGTGTAAAAATTCGCCTGCAGGAGCGGCAGTGATTCCAGATAATATTTCTGCAGGACCTCCGTATTCTGCTTCTCGCTTATCTCCTGGTCCAGCTTCCTCTTGAGCTTGGTAAACACATCCGACAATTCCAGGGAATTGACCGGCTTGAGAATATATTCCTCTACTTCCAGGTGAACCGCCTCTTTCGCATATTCAAATTCGTCAAATCCTGTAAAGAGAAGAATTTTGGTCGCCGGAAATTCTGTTTTAATGCGGCTTGACAGCTCCATGCCATCCATGTAAGGCATTTTGATATCTGTCATAACCACATCCGGCTGGAACTCCTCCACCATCTCTAATGCCTTTACTCCGTTGTTGGCATAGCCGATCACAGAAAATCCCAGTTCTTCCCAGTTGATCTTCTTCATGATAACCCGGATCACTTCTTCTTCGTCATCTACCAAAAGCACTGTATATAAGTCCATACTTTCTCCCCACTATACTGATTATCATACCAAAAGCGCCCGCGGCTGTAAATGCCGCATTTTTAACTACGGAAAGAGCCAGATGCACATCTGGCTCTTTCTTCTGAAAAAACTCTTCTATTTCTTCTGAACGTATTTCAGACAGTCAAGTGTCACGGCTACGAGAATAATGATTCCCGAGAACACGAACTGAAGGTTGGTATCAATACCAAGAATCGTGAGGGAGTATGTAAGTGCTGTAAAGATAAACACACCAACTACGACTCCTGAAATCTTACCGATACCACCGGTAAACGATACACCGCCCACAACGCAGGCTGCAATCGCATCCATCTCCCAGCCCTGACCATAAGCCGCGGAACCTGAACCGACCATTCTCAGGCACTCGAGCCATGAGCCGAATCCGTACAGGATACCTGCCAGAACAAAGGCCCCTACCGTCACTGCAAACACTGAGATACCTGAAACCGACGCTGCTTCCGGGTTTCCGCCCACCGCGTACAGGTTTTTGCCGAATGTCGTTTTATTCCATATAAACCATACGATAGCAATTGCTGCGATTGCCCAGAGGATGATCGTCGGGAAGCCGTTGATCTTCGGGATGATCATATTGGGGATCGTAGGTTCGATCGCGCCGAAGGATACACCCTTTGTCGCATATGTGACAAGCCCGAAGATGACCAGCATGTTCGCCATCGTTGAAATAAACGGGTGCATTTTAAATTTCGCAGTGAAAAATCCCGCGATTGTCGTAAAAAATGTACAGAAAAGCACACACATCACAAGCGCCAGGATTACTTTGGCCGCAGCCGGAACGCTGGTGAAATCAAAAATATGTCCGAAAACGCCGCCTGTATTGATTCCCTGATGCATAATGATCGTCGCAGTGGTCATACCCATACCTACCATACGGCCGATCGAAAGATCGGTTCCGGCAAGAAGGATCAGCGCGGCAACTCCAAGCGCCAGGAACATTCTAGGCGATGCCTGCTGGAGAATGTTCAGGACATTATTGTATGTAAGCAGCGGTGAACCCTTTATGATCGGTGTAATGATACACAGGACAATAAAGATCAGGACAATCGCAATATACAGTCCATTCCGCAAGAGGAAATCTCTGCGGTTAAATGTGTATTTGTAGTTCTCCCACTTCTGCGCCCTTGTCTCCATAAAAGTGAATTTCGACATGCGCAGAAGGTCAATCAGATGGTATTTCCAGGTGTAAGCCGCATGCTTTCTGTCTTTTATCTGCTGAAGGTCCTTCTGGAGTTCCATCTTTGCGTCAAACAGCCTGTTCCTGTAAACATACTTCTCATCCTTCACTTCCTGATGGTCAGAAAGCTTCGACATATTCTGCTGATGCTCTTTGTCCAGTTCCTGTACTTTTCTCTGATACTTTTCTTTTGCAGCAGCCTTTTCCTGCGCACAGCTTTCCACGACAGGCTGATAATATTCTTTATCAAAATGTGCTTTCAGGTAATTCTCCGCATCAGATATCAGTTTTGATATCTCTCCTTTGTTCTTTGCCTCAACAGCTTTTGCTTTTTCCAATTCACCGCGCAGAGCTGCAATCCTGTTATCTTTCTCCCCCTTTGTAAGGGTACGGTCTCTCTTTGTATCATCCATCATACCCTGAAGGGCAACGATCTTGTCCGTGCCGTCTGCCCTCAGGCTGTCAATTTTATCCTGTATCCCGCCGACATAATCGTCGATCGGCTTACGGAGCTGCATTTCCTGTTCAGCTGTAAGGATCTTACTGTTTCCATTCGCCATATCCATCCATCTCCCTCATTATAGGTATTTCGCACTGAGCCTCAAGAGCTCTTCCTGGTTTGTTTCTTTCGTATTCACAATTCCAGAAAGGTGTCCGTTTGACATGACACCGATGCGGTTTGTAATTCCCAGAATCTCCGGCATCTCAGAAGAAACCACGATAATCGTCTTTCCCTCTTTTGCCATTTTGATAATCAACTCATATATCTCATATTTAGCGCCGACGTCTATCCCCCTTGTAGGCTCATCCATCATAAACACCTGGGGATCACGTTCCAGCCATTTTCCGAAGATAACTTTCTGCTGATTTCCTCCTGAAAGGCTTGAGATCATATCATCCGGCCCCATACATTTGGTGTGCATGGTCTTGATCTCGTTTGCGGTCGCCTTCACCATTTTAGAATCGGAGAGGGCAATTCCCGACTTGTACTGTTCCAGGTTTGCAATCGTTGTGTTGAACGTCAGATCCGCCTTCAGGAAAAGACCGTTTGCCTTTCGTTCCTCGGTAATCATGGCGAAGCCATGCTCCATTGCCTCTTTTGCGCTGTTGAAATTCATGAGCTTTCCGTTAAAATACACACGGCCTGCCGCCCTGGTGCGCACTCCAAAAATCGTCTCGAGAAGTTCCGTACGCCCTGCGCCCACCAGCCCGTACAGACCGAAGATCTCTCCTTCCCTGACATCGAATGTAATATCCTGCAAATGAGGCTCAAATTTTGTGGACAGGTGCTGGATGGATAAAATCACATCCTTCGGTGTATTGTCTACCGGCGGGAACCTGTTCTCAAGCGAGCGGCCTACCATCGCTGCAATCAATTCATTCATATTCGTATCTGACGTCTGCTTTGTCATGACAAGATTTCCGTCACGGAGGACGGATACTTCATCGCAGATCGTAAAAATCTCATCCATTTTATGCGAGATGTAGATAAGGGCGATTCCCTGTTCTTTGAGCATCCTCATCATTTCAAAAAGTTTTTCAACCTCTTGTACAGTCAGAGAGGAGGTAGGCTCGTCAAGAACGATCACCTTTGAGTTGTAGGAGATCGCTTTGGCGATCTCACACATCTGCCTTTGTGAGACAGACATATTCCTCATAGGCTGGGTCAGATTGACCGTCATGCCCAGTTTTCTGAAAAGCTCTGCAGCTTCCTTTTTCATTCTTCCTTCATCAACCACGCCCACGGAATTGACCGGATAGCGTCCAAGGAACAGATTATCCATCACATTCCGTTCCAGGCACTGGTTCAGTTCCTGGTGAACCATCGCGATTCCGTTCTCAAGAGCATCTTTTGGCCCGGAGAAGCTTACTTCCTTTCCGTCGAGGAAGATATTGCCTTCATCCTTTTGATAAGTGCCGAACAGACACTTCATCATCGTTGATTTCCCGGCGCCGTTTTCCCCCATCAGTCCCATGACAGTCCCGCGCTTCACATCCATGTTGATATGATCCAGAACCCTGTTTCTGCCAAAGGATTTGCTCATACCGCGTATTGACAGGACGATATCATCTTTTTTATCTGTCATTCTCTTTACTCCTGTATACGTATATTGATATTTCCATATTTCATTTCCGGCTTCCAGCAATACATTTCGCCTTTAAATATTATCAGGGAGAATTTCTTCTCCCTGATAATCCACCAATCCTTATTTCATCGGATATTACTGGCTAAGTATAGATGTGTAGGAAGCCGCATTATCTGTCTTAACCATATTGATGGCAAACGCATCGTACTGGCTCGGGTTTCCAAGACGGTTCGTGATATTGGACTCTGTCTGTCCGTCACCACCGATGTATTCTACATTCAGGTTAAGAAGATCATCATAGTTCTGAAGCAGCGGCTGATAGGTCGAGCTCAGGAAATTGTCAGATGCATTGTAAATATCCAGCCATACTGATTTTGTCGGATGCTCGCTCTCATCAAGCTGAGCTGATACAGGCTCATAAACCTTTGTGGAATCTGTAAAGTCTGTATAGTTCTCAGCAGTAACCGCAACGTTTAATGCATAGTAGGAACGCTCTTCTTCATTGTATACATACACATCATCGCTCAGGACATTTCCTACTTCGTCTGCTGTTCCAATACCAGTGTCAATGTCAACGCCATCAAGGGCATTGCGGATCACGCGGAGTGTCAGGTACGCCTGTACGTCAGCATGCTGGCTGATCGTTCCGCCGTATCCCTCTGCAATAGCTGCAACTGCGTCGTTATTTGCGTCATATCCGAAAGTTGGAACTTCATTGTCTTTTGACCATGCATTGAACATTGACATTCCCATACCATCGTTATTGGAAACAACAACATCAATCTGATCGCCAAAGGAAGATGACCATGTTCCAATCGCATTTCCTGCCGTAGCCGCATCCCATGTAGCTCCTGCAGAGTTCTTCATCTCCTGGGAAGCAAGCTCGCGTACTACATAAGTTTTGCCGCCCACCTCTATGGAGCCGTCCTGTACAGCCGTTGCCGATCCATCTGTATTCGTTCCGATCGGGTCACTGTTGATGTCGCCGTCTTTATCCACACCTGTGCCAAGCGCCTTGCGGACACCTCTTGTACGCGCGATGGAATCGTTATGTCCGATATCGCCAATCGCCAGGACATAGCCGATCACGCCGTCGCCGTTGCGGTCAATAGAATCGATGTTTGCTTCAATGTAATCTTTTACCATCGTCCCCTGAAGTTCTGCACCCTGATTCGCATCAAATCCTACATAATATGTATTCTCGTTGAAATTCAGGGCTGTCATGTCGAGCTCTCCTGTAGAACTGTTGGATGGCTGACGGTTAAACCACACCAGCGGCTTGTCCTTGTTTGCCACGTCTCCTGAACTGGAGCTTCCTGATGACGAGGATCCGCTTCCGCCCGAGTCGCCGCCTGAGCTGCAGGCAACTGTCGAAAGAGCGAGCACCGCTGCCATAGCTACTAACGCAAATTTTTTCTTCATAATCTTTCATCCTCCTTTTTACACATTATGGTGTTTTTGTTCATGATGACAGTATAAAAGAATACTCTCCTTAAAAACATAGAATATTTTTCCATCTTCATTGAAAATTTTAAGGTTGATATTGTATATATTACACAAAAAGGGATCGGCATTTTCATGCCGATCCCTTTTCTCTGCGCTTACCGTCCGGGTGTCTTATCCTTCTATTGCAATATGTTTCTTTGTATCAACTGCCTGTTTATCCTTCTTTGGAATACTCAGCCTCAGGATACCATCCTCAAATTTTGCTTTAATGTCTTCATGTGTAATATCATCACCTACATAGAAGCTTCTCTGCATCGCCCCTGCATAACGTTCTCTGCGGATATACTTGCCTTCCTTATCTTTCTTGTCTTTGTCAA
The DNA here is from genome assembly GCA_944381935.1 of uncultured Mediterraneibacter sp. Classification (GTDB taxonomy): domain Bacteria; phylum Bacillota; class Clostridia; order Lachnospirales; family Lachnospiraceae; genus Mediterraneibacter. The sequence goes on from CALWMN010000001.1 coordinate 166,174, forward strand.
GTCCCTTTGCAGCGGAAATCGTCAGATAACCGTTCTCAAGTTCAACATTTATCTCATCTTTCTTAAATCCCGGAAGGTCGATATCAAGCTCATATCCCGCATCGTGCTCACGAATATCTGTCTTCATCATGTTTTTTGCATTTTTTCCATACAACGGATTCTTCTTGCCCCAAAAATCACGGTCAAATCTGTCAAACGGGAAATCCATCCAGTCATCATCAAATAAATTTTCTCCAAAAATACTAGGCATTAACATAAGTCATTTCTCCTTCCATAAACGATATTCTCTGAATTGATCTATAGGTTGCTCGCACAGCCTTATCAGCATCCTCGACTCTGTCTTGAATGTTGGTTTCAGGGAACCCCGGAATCCGGGAATTTCATCCGAACATCTCTGACATTATCATCTGTCAGCTCTGCTCTTTTTATCCCTCTTCCTTTGTTCTAATTGTACTATAGCACCCGATTATTAGCACTGTCAAGAGGTGAGTGCTAATTTTTTTAAGATTTTTTAGAAAGCCTGAAAAAAGCTTGATTTTACGGGCTTTCTGAGCATTTACAACTTTTTAATTTGCTTCAAAAATGACTTACTACACCATTTTTACACCATTTCCGCGAAAACTACGAGCCATGCAGGGACGAAATTGAGTTGATTTTCGGGAGCTTGCTCACGGAAAATCATGCTCAATTTTGGACCTATACGGCGACAGCCATACTAAGCGAGCCTGCTCGCGAGGTCCATGGCGGGCTCTTTACATAACCTGAACCTCATCCAGTTTGGCAATCTCCTGGACTATCCTTTCCTGATCCGTAACATGATTGTAAACATCCATAGTCACACTGATATTGGCATGTCCCATCACATACTGGACCACCTTGATATCCAGATCTGTCTCTGCCATACGGGTACATGCGGTATGCCTCAAGATGTGAGCAGAAATATGAGGCATCTCCTCCGGCTCCCGTCTTTCCCGCATCGCCCGCTCCCTTTCTTCCTCATTATAGGTCTTTACAATATCCCGCAGGATAAAATTGACAGAGCTTGGCATCATGGGGCGTCCGCTTCTGCTCATAAAGATGAAATCCGAAAGGCCGTCAATCTCAACATCCCGGGGAATCCCAAGCTGGAAATTCAGCCGCCGCTGGGTCTCAAAGGCTTTCCCCACCATCTTGCTCATGGGGATTACCCGAACACCTGCTTGGGTCTTCGGCAAAGTCTTATGGAAATTACAACCATCCCCGTAGTTTTTATAGGTCAGCTGGTGATCCACGGAAACGGTTCGTTTTTTCATGTCCACATCTTTCCATGTCAATCCGATCAGTCCCCTACATCGGAGCCCGGTGCCGATCATAATCTGCAGCATAGGCAGATAAACCGCAAAGTTCTCATGATCTCTGACAAAGGCAAGAAGCTTTCTCTGCTGATCCAGTGTCAGCGCCGTCCGTTTCTTCTTCGGTTCCCCATAATCTCCCAATGCCTTTTTCGCCGGATTCTTGCGGATAATGTCATCCTCCACGGCAATCTCAAAGCTGGGATGAATCATGTTGTGAATGTATTTGATTGTATTATGAGCATACTTCTGTTTACTCAGCTTGGAATAAAACAGGCGGACGTGGGATGGTCTCATCTGAACCACTTTCATCTGTCCCAAATCGTTTTTCACCAGACTGTCCCACATCCGGCAGTAATTCTTCTTTGTACTCTCCGCCAGCTTAGTGGTATCCAGATGGATCTGAAACAGATCATTGAGGGTCATACTCCTGAACTCAGTATCTGTCAGGAGCCCCTCGTCCATATCTTTGTTGATCTCCTTTTCCTTTCTCCGAAGCTCCGCCAGATCCGGGGAATAGACAGCCAGACGCCTTCCGGTCCGTTCATCCTTGTACCGGTACATATAGAGTCCGTCTTTCCGCTGGGACTCGCCGGTCCTCAGATTCCTTCCTCTATTATCTTTTCTAACCACAAAACCATTCCTTTCCGGTAACAGTTCAGCGATCTGGTTTCAGGAGACGGATTTATGCCTGCTTAAAAATCCGGCGACCGATATCCAGATCTGCGGAGCGCCCGTAAATGAGCAAAACAATGGCGAAAGCCATAATTAGCACGCGGTGCGGTTTTGCGAATGGCGCGTGCTGAACTGTTCCTTCTGTAATATTTCCACCTCCGTCTGTTCTGAGAATGGTCTTGTCCTGTCTACTCAAAGTATATCACAAAACCACTCTCACGCACACATTCCCGCTTATTCCGCAATGGCTTCCAGATACTTTTCCACCTTCTGTACCGAATACAGCACCCAGTGTCCGATGGTGATCCTGGCGCCCGCGTCCACGGCTATTTTCCTTGCTGTCGCCTGACCGCAGGACAGCAAGGCGGCCAGTCCATCGATATCCACCGCCAGCCGAAGATCACTCTCTCTTTCTTTTGTCTGCCTCAATTCACATCACCTCCCCTTTCATCTGTTCTCTCAGCCGGTCCAGTTTTTCCTGTGCAGTCACGCGCCGGCGGCTCTCCCCGGAAAATTTTACCGGGACACACAGTTCCTTCAGCCGGTCATAAATTCGCGCATGAGCCGTATCCTGAGGATTGTTCAGCTCGTTCAGTGTCAGATTGGTAGTCACGATCAGCGGTTTGCCGCTCCGATATCTTCCGTCGATCACTGCATAGATTTGTTCCGGTCTATATTCTGTGCCGCGTTCCATTCCGAAATCATTGAAAATCAGCAAGGGGAACCGGTACAGGGATTTTATGTATTCATTCTTTTCTGAAAAATTAGAGAACAGGTCATTTAAGACTTCCGCAAAATTCGTCATGCGGACTGGGATTTCCTGTTCCAGCAGCGCATTGGCAATGCATTCAGCCAGAAAGCTTTTCCCTGTCCCTACTGCTCCTCAGAAGAGGAGACCAATATTATCACGTTTCATTTCCTCCCAATGCTTTACATAGAACCGGGCAGTTTCCGTATTCTTTGATTCCACGCGATTCTTATTAAAATTCCACTCCCGCATGGCTTTCTCGGAAAAACATCGTTCTTTTAAGCTTCTTACAGCTTCTTCATGCCGTGACTGCTCCCAGAGCACTTCCGCCTGTTCCCGGGCTTTCCTCCTCACTGCATGTATAATCCGGAATCCCTTCTGCAGGAGCGGAACGCTCCGCCCATCTTCGCAAGGTAGCGGCATGGTCGGCATAGTATTTGCCCGTAGATTTCATATAGCCGGATAATTCCTTGATCAGCCGATCCACTCCTGGAATCTCCTGCTGGAGCTCCCTGTATTCGGATTCCGATAAATATACGTTTTGATATTTTCCATAAGCAGAGCGGGATCCCCTCTCTCCACTTATTGGACTCTGTATCTTTTGACTATTATTCATTTGATTAGAGGACACATTTCTTACCCTCTGACGGTCACTTTTGGTAGAAAGGCCGGAATCCGGGTCTGATCCGTCATGTACTCTGTCATCGGCCTATTCATCTTGTTCATTCTTCTGCTGCTGTCTGATCTTCCGCCGATGGCTCCGCTTGGATTCATAACATGGACAGCAGATGATAACTGTCCGGAAACTCTGCTTACAGTCCCCGATGCATTTCCGGCAGGTCTCATTGTGTGTGACCCTTCCTCTTTCATAGAGAAAAAAGACCAATTCCTGTTTTCTTTTCTTACTCATTCTCGGCACAGACATTCCTCCTTTCTGCCGTCCCACCGGTGCCGGATGCAGGACAGCAAAATATGGTCGCGTTTCGGTATCATTTTTCGCATTTTTTGCTCATCTAAATGAGCTTTTTTGACCTTAAATATTCTTGGACAGGGATTCTACTGCCTGTGGGCAAAAACACTGTTTGGTCTTGTTTTGGTGTCATTTTGAAACAATTTGTCTGGACTACTTCCCAAATCCGGCAGAATGAGAATCGTCCTGAGACCGTTCCAGTCTTTTCTTCTCATGAATCCTCCTTTCATTCTTCCTGTTACGCAGTAACATCACAAATGGGAGAGTCGGCAGTCCTGCCGGAATCTTCCTTTTATGCTGCGTCTCACTTTCCAGTGGACGCTAATATCTGCTAAAGAAGCAGATTATCGAGGGTATGGGGAATCGAAATCCCAAGCAAGAGCCCTGCATAGGAATACACGATTGTGTATTACGGGGTGGATCTTGCTCTTATGAGAATTCCCCTCTAACTAACCAAATTGGAAAGAAGTATTTTACAGCTTTAAAAAAAAGAAAATAATAATTTTTCAAAATTTCCCTCTGCTCTTCTTTTTCAGTTTTTTAATAAGTCCTCACACTAATAGAATCAAAAAGTAGGGAAAATACAGGATAAGAAAAGAAATAACTGAAATGCGACATTAAAAAAGCACCCAGTTAAAAACTGAATGCATCTAGTAAATATTCCAAAATATATTTGGGAGTAGTGTTATTTATATTGCGTCTTTCCCATACTTCTCATGGATTCTACGACACAAATCTTCCCAGCCAATCGTAATTCTTCAGGGGATGATTCAGGAATGTCTATACCTCCAAATTTCCCCTTCATTTCATCTTCTATCGTCTTTCCGTAAACTGACAAGTATTCAGGATATTCATCTAAAAGTCTATAAAACAAATCATCAGCTATCGATCCCAGTTCCATGCAGCGATCTAAAATCGAATTATATATCTCCTGTGTCATAGGAATCTGATAATCCAGTGCTTCCAACTGCTCATCTGTGAATTCAAATATTTAAACAAGGAAATTGCAAAACGCTCTATTTATTCCTATTTGTTTATGCATAATAAGAGCCTTCCGCCCACATATCTATTCTACAGCATTGTGGGTATCTCCACAATATTGTTTTTCGACGGCAACTCCTATAATTAAGTTATCTTTTAACGGAAAGGGGTGTTCAATATTATAGATTTCAGTCCACTGTGGGAAACCATGGAGCAGAAAGGCATCTCTCAATACCAGCTTCTAAAGCGCGGCATTGATAATAAAACACTGGATTCCCTGAAAAAGAATAAGAACATCACATTGAACACCCTTGAAAAACTTTCAAAGATTCTGAAATGTGATGATTTAAATAAGATAGTAAGATTTCATGAGTAAGGCAACTGGGATAAACAAGAGGATCCAATAGCCTTTATTATTTTTATAGAGACTATAACCATTATATTAAGCCATGCCATCCTAGAACCATCAAATTCCTTTCCTTATGAAATAGAGAGCAGCCTTTTATTTTTGATTTTATGTTTGCCCTATAAGCTTTTGCATGTTTATCGTCCATCAACCATCCATACTTTAACAAAAACTCTAGCTCTCTTTTATCTATGTCGTACTATTCTTTTGTACATTTATCAGGAATACGCTCTTTTCCTTTAGTATAAAAAACATAATGATTCACCTTTCCTATGCAATAGAGCTCACCGCTTTTTTGTATTTTTCGCACTATGCGTTCTTATATCCGTAATGCCCGATTCGTCAGCCTATAGGTTCCGCACTACCGAATCACATTCAGCCAATATTAAAATTTTACCTACTTACATTTGACGCTTACACATCAATCTATTTGGAACTATTTTAGTTGCAATTAACATATGGCAACATAAAATTGACTCACAATCACTATTCTGTTACTTATAAACCGTTGTCTTATACTCCTCTTAATTTTATTCTTTTATTTAAGGGAGGTAATTTTATGATTCAAGTAGAATTAGGTCAACGAATTCAAGAAATTAGAATTTCACAAGGAATTAGTCAAGAAAAATTTGCATTGTCCATAAATATGGATCGAACATATTATGCTTCTGTTGAAGCTGGTAAAAGAAATATTTCAATAATAAATATTAAAAAGATTGCTGACGGTTTCGGTATTTCTCTATCAGATTTATTTAAAAATTTGTGAAAGGGGAGGTAATTATGTCAAATTTTACATTTATAAAACCTATTGATCAACCTTCAGGATCATTTAGGTTATTAGACTGGTTAGACACAAACTTCAGAGATAAAAATTTTACAAATTTTCGATGTACAGTGGCTTTTGCCAAAATTAAACCTTTCTACAAACTACATAATTCTATACAAGTATGGAATTCTAATGGTAATTACTCTGAAGCCATTATTGGTGTGGATCATAAAAGTACCAGCTTACAAGCTCTTCAATATGCTATGTCAAATTTTAATAGTGTTTATATTTTACATGTAAATTATTCTACATTTCACCCAAAACTCTATATATTCTATGGACCTAGAAAGGCTGTAGCTTACTATGGTTCTAGTAATCTCACTTCGGGTGGGCTTGAAACAAATTTTGAAGGTGGCGTTCTCTTTGATTTTGACCTTACTAAAGACAATACAGAATTTAATAATCTATTATTAAATTACACAACGTTATTAAATCCTTCTGTTCCTTGTACAGTTTTATTGACACCAACTTTTTTATCACAACTGGAATCCGCTAATCTTTTGTTAGATGAATCTATAACTCCTACTAAGTCGCCTTTAATACCGTCAGCTACAAAGTTCTCAACTACAACTAAACCTTTATTTGGCTCTTATTCTGTTAAGCCAGCTAAATCTATACCTAAATCCGTTATTACTGCTGCCTCTAGCTCAGGTATTATACCTTCATCTGCTCCAAAAGCTAAAGGGAGATCAACTTCCCCTAGTACTAAAGCTTTGCCATCTGCTCCTATAATTATCCCGTTATTGGTTGATGGATTTATTTCCCAAATTGCTCCTCACAATAACGGAGAAATTTTACTGAGTAAATTAGCAGTCAATCAAAATCCCGCTTTTTTTGGTTTCCCTTTTACCGGGTCTACTATTCCAAAAAAGGCTACAAATGTTGCATATCCGCAAAGAACACCTGATCCTACCATAAACATTGAAGTATACGATTCGAGGGGAGCACTTGTTAACTTTGTTCCAAATTATAAGTTAAATATGGTATATTACACTAGGAAATCTGAGATAAGAATAACGATTACTCCTTCCATTTTAGCAGGTCTAGGCTGGACACTCGGTAATCCAAACTATCCAATTATGGTGATGGAATTATCTAAGGCTACAGGAATTGATTATGAATTGAAATTTTACGCTCTCGGAAGTATAGATTATACAAATTATTTAACAATATGTAATCAAACACTACCATCAGGAGGGAATTCCGTTCCTCGCAAAATGGGGTGGTATTAAAATAGAACATTAGCCCTTTTATAAGTATACGGTAAACCGCTAGTACTGTGTTAGTTTTTCAATCCATGAGATAATAACTTCAAAAAGCTACCGCTTTTTAAGGTAGTCGCTATTACAATCACACATCAATTGCGTTCAAAGCCCTAGGGCAGTACATACGGTTTACCGTATACTATTATTGAATCACAGCTCTTTCTTTATTTTTTAAAAACAAGAATATTGTTCTCAGTAATTGAATTTTTCATATGTTTATACTTTTCAATTGTGACACTAATTGGTATATCATATTCAAGTGTCCATCCCATATTACGTCCAGTTTCTCTTAACATCTCTGTTGTTTTTATCACAACCTTTTCTTCTCCTGTCGTCGTTTTAGTATCTCCAATCACAATACAAATATAACCATTTTCTTTTATAATCTCGTCAATTGTATTCATCACTTTAGTCATATCATGAAAATACATATAAACCAATGCTGACATATTTTTTCGTCGGAACCCAACATCTGCATTTTTGTTTTGTGTATATATCTTATAAATTATTTCTTTTGCACAGTTTGATGTTATTTCTCCATAATTTCCTTCTTCAATTTTTCTTTCATATATACTTCTTATTCCTTTCTTTATTTCTCTTGTTCCAGTCATTTCCGCTTCTATGGGTACTCGTTTTGTTGCATTGATTCCATCCAGAACAAGCATATTCAATCGATTTGTATCAATATATGGCAAAGCAGTGGCATATGGTGGGCTTGTTATAACTATATCAATTTCCCGATTTCCAATATTTTGCTTTACTAATTGAGTATCTGTCGAATTTCCTCTCCAAACTTTTGCACTTTCCAACTTCGTTGGTGCATTTTGACATACAGAGAAATAGACCATGATATTATTGTATTGCTTATCCAAGTTACTCATATAAATTCCTAAAACATCTGCATCATCAATTTGCTCTTTTCTACGCCTAATTCTTAAATCTGAAGGATCTTGTTGGGAAATTTCTCTTATAATTGAGCTTAAAATAATTCGTAAAAAATCTTGAATTTGTTTATTAGGAACTGTTTCTATCTTTTTTAAAATAAAGGCCATTTTATTGATAACCTTTATTGGAAACCAACTTTCTATTTCTCCGATAGATTCCTTATCAAAAACTTCATGGTAATCAAAATTAGCATAATTTGCTAATTCTTGTTTAAACAGATTAATATGCTTTTCAAAATCATATGGGGATACTCTAAATATATTATTTTTTACTTTTGCTATTTCCACTGCAGTAGGATTAATATCACATCCATATCCCTTATATCCGTTTAAAGTAGCCTCTAACAAAACTGTTCCACTACCACAGAAAGGATCAAATACTCTTGCCCCTTTTTCTATATGTAATATATTCAACAAAGGGCGTACTAATTGCGGATAAAATTTCCCCTTATATGGATGAACTCCATGTGTTAAATACTTTGATTCTTTCCTATCACTTTCATTATCCTGACTGTGTTCTAAAATTCGTTGCCAAGTGTCAGCATATGTTCCATTAATAGAATAGCCTTTATAAAATGTTAATTTTTTTAAATTTTTTAACACATCAATATCTAATGTATTAAACATATCCCTTTTTTCCCCAAGTAACGCCTCTTTTTCAAGATCACTGATTGTTTTTTCATAAGGCTGTAATTTGTATTCTACTTTGTGTAATTGTATAGCAGATAAACTAACTGGTTTCCTCAGTATCAAAATTTGCTCTGTTGTTGCTCTTCTCGCCCAACTTTTTACAGTTCTTTTGTTTTCAGGCAAGTTTCTATCCACAATCCCAATAAGATTAAAACCAATTTTTTCTGCTACTTCACCTATCTCTTTAGCTGTTTTATATTCTTTTCCGTCAAAAACGGCATCCCCCAAAATAAAAACAGCATACCTTCCTGATTTTAAAGCCTTAAAACAATTTCTTAATACTGGTGCCATTTCTATCTTATATTGTTCAAAATTAAACTTTCTTTTTTGATATTTTAGATGCGAACCTATTTCTTCCTGTCCCATTTTTCTAGGATCACCATTAAGCCAAAATATTCTAAATCTATGATATAAGTGATAATCAAATGCATTGGGGTACGGCGGCGAAGTTATTATTAAATCAACTGAATCATTTTTTATTTTATTTTTTTCACCAACTATCTCCTCCATAACATTCGTTGTTATAAATTCACAAGATCTATATCCAATCACAGAGCTTAAGTCTTTTATCTTCAGATAATTAATCTTTAAATCTTTTAGGAAGATAGCAACTGTTTCACCTACATAAGTTTCTCTTTTCTTTGCTCTGTACGTTGTTTCGCTTTCCTGGTTTGATACTTTTGTTACTATTTTCGATAAAGATGCTTTTGCAATATTTTTATTTGTTTCAGACATTAATTCACTTTTTATTAGAACTTTTAAAAATGCTAACTCACAAATAACAGGTTCCTCAAACCATTTTTCTATATTAGGTATATTTGGAATTTCACAATTAATATCATCCAAATGCCTTTTTATATAAACTCCAAGTTCATCTTTATTTAGATCATAGTATTCAAGTCTAGTTATAAAACGATCTAGTTCCATTTCGTCCTCTGATGTTAAACCTGTTGTCTTTGCTTTACCTATAATTTCTCCAATCGGATTTAAATCTGTACTTACACATGTTCTATTTCTCAATATTGCCTCTAAAACAGTTGTTCCACTTCCTCCAAAAGGATCCCATACCCGCTCTCCCAAATCACTTAAAATACTTATTACCTGAGCTGGTATTTGTGGTGGAAATTTTGCTGGATACGGATGTATATCATGAGAAAAATATGCTGTGTCTTCTGCTGTAAACGACCAATCTATCGCTTGAAATATTCTTAAAACCTGTTGTTCATCATTTAAATTGATTTTTATATCATTAGTATCTATGCAATCTAAATCCAAATCTTGAATTCTAGTAAAATAGGTTAAATATCTTTCTATTATTTTCTCATTTTGATTATTCATTTTTTCACTCCCTTCTGGGTAATTGTATCATTTCCCAGATTTATTTACAATAAAAAAATACATTTTTATATCTAAGCCTCAAATGAAATTTTACATTCCACTCCTTTAATGAAGTGTAGAGACTCTTTCATATATCCATGGTATGGTTATCTCTCCTTCTGACAGCAGTAGAAGGAGGAATAACACAAATGAGTAAATTTATTCCAGGTAATCAGAAACATCTTACCCTTGAAGACCGTATTTACATCGAAAATGAATGGAATAAGGGAACATCCTTTAAGGACATTTCCAGATCCCAACTACCATCCCAAAAGAGGTAAGACCAATTGGCGAAACAGTGTTTATCCAATTCAAGAATCTTACTGCATCGAGCAACAAACACAAGTTTTTTTGAGTTGATCACATTTAAAACTTATGCATATCACCAATGTAGATAAACGACATTTTTACAAGATGGGACCGATCAAAAATGATTGGATCCACATTGAACATAGATTCCTCTATGAATCATTGTTTATCTTATCTTTTTGCCTTCTTATAATTTACATCTGTATGTTGGAAATTAAAAATGTGGAATATTGATTGCAATTAAATGCAACTATATTGCAACTTAGTTGCAATTTATTCTATTCAGCAAACCTTCTTGCACCTGCTCTTTTTCCCTCTATGATAAATTTTATCTTGTATTTTACTACACCATTTACTACACCATTTTCTTTCAAAATGATGATTTTTGACACTTCCAGACAAAAAGACAGAGCCCGCCACACGGCAAGAGGTGAGTGCTAATTTTTTTCTTTTCTGTTGTCAGAAGTTTACTTCCATATTATCCAGCTTTGCTATCCCATTTTCAATCCTTGCCCTATCGCCCAAGTAGTTATATACTTCCATAATTACATCAAAATGAGCGTGTCCCATGATGTACTGTAATACCTTAATATCCATATGGCACTCTGCCATTCTGGTGCAGGCCGTAAGATTCATAACATGGGCAGAAATCTTTGGAAGCAGTTCTGCTTTCCTCTATTCTTTGTTTACCTTTCTTTCCCTTTGGGACTTCCTGTGTCATGGGGATCACATGAATACCAGAATCCGGCTTTAGAGTAGAAATATGAAAGCGACAGACATCCCTATAGTTCTTGTAAATGAGCCGGCAGTCTACATTCAAGCATCTGTCCTTATATATGACAGCATAGTTAAAACAACATGTGGCTTGGCAACAAGTTCTATTTTCTTATTTTCACATAAGTAAATGTGATACAGATAACCTGAATGAACGCCATATGTATCGACCTGCATCTGTAGTGTAAGCGAATAGTGCTTAGCATCAACAAAAAGAGTGTTTTCCCGCTGCTGATACTAATTTATATAGACTATGCACACAGGATAAGCATAACTAAAATATCTATAATTGTTACAAATTATTTTGCATATACTCTTCACGTAAACTCATCAAAGTTTTTCCTGTCTTTTGATCTACACAAAAAGCATACGTCTGGACAGATGACCACCCAAAAACTGCTTTCAGCCATTGTTGGATAGACATTAGACTTCCATCCGTAGTTTTCACCTGTCCATTTTTCTGTAAAATTGCTTCCTCTGTTGTTCCCTTTGCCACCAAAACATCTCCTGGATTTACAATTTCCCACTCCAGCAATGCATCAATTTTAGGAAGAGATCGTCTTGTAATATCTTTACCACGTTCTTTTGTTAAGTTACCTGTTTTTGAGACGTTTACATAGAAATCTTCATATTCTACCACCGGTAATATCTTTTTCATGTCAATCAGTATATTATCTTTAAATTTATGAGGTAAAATTTGATAACAGCTTATATCAACATTATTACTATTTAACCATGCCACTGCTGATAATGTTTGTTCGTCAAATTCTGATGCCACAAGAATAATTCGCTGATGTTTATTAAATGTAGTAATATCATTTTTCTCAACAAAATCCGAGAGTTGTCTTTGTGCAATTTCCGCAGAGGTCAGTTCTAAATACCCTATAAATTCCTTCTTATGTTTTTCCACGTATGGTGCAAATACGTTTTGAATCAGCATATCTGTTGACTTTATGGTAGCACAACTTGCCGCATATCGAATTGCCTGGAATTCAAATGCTTCTTTTCTGTTTTCAATATCTTTTTTATCCCTTTTAATTTCAATAAGTACTAAATCACCGTTATTGTCGATGGCAGTTAAATCACTTCTTCCGTTCATCTCATTTTTCACCTGCTGTCCAACAATAATCATAGATTCTTCATCACCACATAACATATCAATATTGGTTCTAAGAATCTCTTCTATATCACTTTCTCGCATTCCAAGTTCAGAAAAGGTTGTTTCTTCTAATTTTGAAGGCTGATTATGATCTAGAAAATACATATATTTCCTCCTTTGCATCTATCAATTATATCATCAGCTATATCACATGAGCTGCACTATATCCAATCCACAGGTATCCGCCATTAATATACAGTAATTCAATACATCCAATTGCCAGATCCTTTGGATTATGAAACTGTCTCCAATTCCGTCCATCTCTGAATTTTAATACTTTATCTAAAATAGCCTGTTTGATAATTTCCGCCTCTTTCCCTTACTCAACATCATAGCCGATTTCCTCGCCCATAATTATAAATCCATAATTCAAATCATATCCCTGCAGCCATTCGTACCAACTGAACTTCTCTTTCTTTCTGATACATTAGCTCATTAAATTTTTTAAAATCTGTAACTCTCTTCAAACCCTAATTTTGAAAGCTCTTTTTTCTTTCACGATCCCATATGTTTGACTGCTCTGTATGCATTTTCTGCGAAATCTTCTCACACCAATCCCTGACGGACTTACCACCTGAATTTCATCATAAAATAATATCGGACATTTACACTGGTGCAGAATCCGGTCCAATTCATCACTATCTGTAGTTAAAACCTATACGTTCACAGGAAGCCTTAAACGAACCCCCCTATATGAAATATCCTTATATTGATGAATCCTGTGTGCTCCATCCACAAGCAGAATATCATAATTTTGTTTTGCCACATCTGACGGAGATAAAATATCTGATGCCTTAATGCCATAAACACTTTTAGAAATACCTTATCCATAGTACCGGGAATTTTTTATCATATTCTTTTTTTCCATAATATTCTCCATCAGCCATACCCGCATTTTTGTTACGAACCTCATATAACTCATCTGCCGCAATATACTGAATAAGTTTCGATTCGTAATCAAAAGTAACTGACTGATTAAATTTTGAAGAATATATAAAGCATTGGTCAATTTGACAGATAACTTTCATTCCCCCGGCATATTAAGTCCTTTTTGATTATTATTCTATCTCAATCCCGCGACCGGCAAATTTCAATCCCACTTACATTCCATATGAATCACTGCCCCAGGCATACCGATAAACTGCACATCAAATTTAAGGCTTGGTTCTACTTTGCCGCTCGCATTATGAATCCTAAAACTCAGCCGCCATCCGTTATCAAGCTCCATTTCAACGGTATTGCTGCTCTTGGGTTTAAATTTTAAGGCGATAATCCTGGTTGGCATCTCTACGTCGGGCACCGGAATATCAGGCGCCTTTTTCTTACCAGGTTTATTCAATGTTCCGTTCATATTAAACGCAGAAACCATTGTGAGACGTCTGTTATCCCTGCTCACAATTTTATAATAATCCTTGATTCCGATTAAGTATCTCATCATCTTCTTCAGGATCTGAGGATTCTCTTGGTAACTCCTTTGGACCTCATCTATAAATGCCTGTAATAAAGGAATATATATCTGTTGGTCTTTATCCCCAATATTCGACCATCTGGTCCCGTTTTCTTTTTCTTTCTTTAATCTTTCAAAAACGGGGGTCACAGCATTCCAGTACTTACTGCTGCAGGAAATGTCATACCACTCTTCTCCAAAATCCAATTTATGGCTCAGCCTGCTGTGTTTTACAGCATCATGATTATGTTTTATGCTCAATCCGATTTCCCAGTTAATACTGTCTCTTTTAAGCACAATATCCCTGACATCCCCTTTTTTCCCCTGGGCGTCATTCTGAAACCCCAGAACCAGTTCGTCATCCCCTTCAGACAAGTTCGGTTCCAGCTCAAGAATGGTACTGACCGCAGCATTGGCGGACGCCATAAAGGTTTCTTTCATGTCATCCTGAATCGACAGCCATGCTTTTTTATTAGCCTCAAGGCTTGTATTCTCTGTCACTTTTATTTTTCTGATTTTATGTAATTCTTCAGTCAAACTGCACATCCATGCGTACTCATAAGCCCGCCCCTGTGTATTACTGTTTTTCCTCACTTTTCTTCTATTGTCTTCTTTCGCATCTATTACTTCTGTATCAACAATTACATCCAAAGCATTGCCTTCAAGATATTGTTTAATTGCCACTGCTATTTCATATGCGAGATTAACCGGAACTGCATTCCCAATCATCTTATACGCAGTATTTGTATCATTATAAATGAACCGGAAACTGTCGGGAAATCCTTGTATCCTTGCCACCTCTCTGATAGTCATCCTTCTATACAGATTTTCTTTGCCTTCTACAAATCTGCAGTCATTTTTTCCAGCCTTTACCATTTTAGGCGCCTGCGGGTGCAGCTGGCACTGCCTTCCGGATGCCTGTACCGTAAACGCCTGCTCATCCCAGGATTTCACCCTGTTTCTGCTCATGAAAATAGGGGAAAATGCTCCCGTATAATATTCGTTATTATTAACCGCTTTTGGATTATGATGGTTTTTCGGTCCGGCAGGTACCGCAGTTTCCTGTAAATCCCAAATAACATCTCTAAGCGTTAATTTTTTTTCATCCTCTTTTGTAGAGCCTTTCGGAAAACCAAAATCGATATTCAGGTCTTTTCTAAACCCAATATAAAATACTCTTTTTCTTTCTTCCGCAACCCCATAATCTTTTGCATTAACCATAGAAAACGAGACGTCATATCCAGCCTCATCAAACATTTCCAAAATATTTTTAACCGCTTCTGAATGCCGGTTTGCCAACATTCCGCTCACATTTTCCGCCAGGAAAAACTTTGGCTTAAATTCTTTTAACAGCCTGATATAATCAAAAAACAGTTGTCCTCTTTCGTCTTTAATCCCTTTTAATGCTCCTGCCTCTGACCATGATTGGCACGGCGGTCCCCCGATAATGCCATCAACATCTCCATCTATATATTTCAATATATCTTCTTTCGCTATCTTTCTGATGTCCTCTTCAATCAAATGGGTTTTAGGGTGATTCACTTTAAATGTTTCCCAAATAGATTTATCAAACTCATTTGCAACCGGGATATCAAATCCCGCCTGTTCAAATCCCAAATCTAATCCTCCACAGCCGCTGAAAAGACTGATTACATTCATTAGATTTTCCTCCTTTTTTATCAGCTCTGCCTCCTGCTGAAAATGATTATAATCAGATTTGTATTGCATCGTCAATACTTCGGCGCGCAAACACATGTTCTCTTTTGAATATACCAACGTTTATGGTATACTGTTCACAACAGTCCAAAGGAGATGATTTCTTTGCCGCGCGATCCCAAAATAATCTCAAAAAACATGAGTAAAATACGCAGTCAAAATACTTCCATAGAATTAATTTTAAGAAAAGCATTATGGAAAAAAGGTTATAGATATCGAAAAAATTATAAGGCGCTTCCCGGTTCGCCGGATATTGTTCTCACAAAATATAAAATTGCTGTTTTTTGTGACAGTGAATTTTTTCACGGAAAAGATTGGGAAATATTAAAATTACGTCTTGAAAAAGGTAAAAATCCTGATTATTGGATCAAAAAAATTGCGAGAAACCGTTTGCGCGACTGGGAGAACGACAAGCGTCTGCTGTTTCTGGGATATACGGTCCTTCATTTCTGGGGACAGGATATCATAAAGCATACGGACGAATGCCTCCAGGCAATAGAAGAATCTATATGGGCCAACAAAATCGCTGATGCTGCCGATGATGAAGAATACTTTTGACTCTCTGCGCTTCTTCGCACTCAATCCTTTAAAATATCCCCGGAATGTTATTCTGCCCTTTTCCACCGCACAGTTATCATCGGGATCTGGAATGCCAGCATCGCGATCCATCCAAAAAAGTTTGCCCAGGCAAGTCGGTCGAAACCGCCGTGCATGACGTGAATCATAAACCATGCGCTTAAAAATCTTGCGGACATATTCAGGACTGTACTGACCAATGTAACCTTCAGATCTCCCAGGCCTCTGAAATATCCCTGTATAATATTTGTTGCCGACGGCATAAAGTACATAAACGCAATCAAATGGAGATAAGATACACCCAGACTGATCACTTCTTCCGATGATTCGCTGACAAACGTCTGCATGATCTGCCGTGCCCCAAAGAAAACAAGAAGCGCAATCACTGTCGTATACACAGCCTGAAGAAGGATAGAGGAAAGGAATCCTCTCTTCATCCTCTGAATTTTTCCTGCTCCTCTGTTCTGTGCCATGAACGTCGTAGTGGCATGGGCAATATTCTGCTGCGGAGTCATGGCGAAATCATCGACTCTGTTGATTGCAGTAAAAGCTGCTATAAATGCCACTCCCTGGACATTTACGACAGTCTGTACACATATTTTTCCGAGCTGGACGCACATCTGCTGGAGGGCGCTTGTAATGCCATAGTTAAAGGTCCGCAGCAGAATTGACCGGTCAAACACGCCCCACTCTCTTCCCAGACTAAGAAGCGGGACCTTCTTTCTGATATAAACCAGGCAGAACAGACAGCACAACACTTCACTCAGCACCGTGGCCAGAGCACTTCCCGGAACTCCCCATTCCACCACGACTACGAAGAACAGATCGAGGACAACATTGAGAAACGCACTGATGATCAGAAAATATAGCGGCACCTTACTGTCGCCCAGGGCACGCAATGTATTGGAAAAAAAATTATAGATAAAGGTAAAAATCAATCCCACGAATACGATCCGCAGGTACATTACCGCTGAGTGGATAATATCTTCCGGCACCTGAAGCAGCCTCAGAAGCGGATAGGAAAAGGCAATCAGCAGGATTGCAACCACTGCCGAAAATCCCAGTCCTCCCAGCATTGACGTACTGATCTGCCGTTTGAGCAGATCATACTTTTTTGCCCCATAGTGCGTGCTCATGAGAATCCCCGCCCCCATGCACATTCCGCTGATAAAAAGGATCACCATATTCATGATCGGTCCGGCGGTCCCCACTGCCGCAAGCGCATCGTCTCCGACAAAGCGCCCTACAATAACCGAGTCTGCCGCGTTATAGGTGAGCTGAAACAGATTCCCCAGTACAAGCGGAATCGTAAACCCTGTCAACTGAGGAATGATACGTCCCTCCGTCATATCTGTCGTCATTTCACTGTTCTCCTTCCAGTTTCCAATATGACAGCAGCTTTCCCAACCGTTTTGCAATCAGTCCCACCAGAAAAGCCGCAGCCACGGTCCCTTCCCTCACTCCCTGCAATTCTCCGGCAAACACAACCGAAAGGATGCAGGCGATTGCAACAAGAGTCACGTCAAAGCCAACTTTCATATATCCGAATTTGACCGGCAGCACTTTACATATCGCCAATACCACGCCTTCGCCTGCAAGTACGACGACTCCCGCTTTCACCTCCAGGCTTACCCCTGCAGCGACAAGAAGGATCCCCACAAGACACAGAAGCCACTGCTGCCAGTATGTGTCATATGTAATTTCCCGGACCGCCCAGACGCCAAAATCCGTCAGATATCCAAAAAAGACGGCCACGGGAAGCTGCATAAGCTGGATCGGATGATACTTTTTTCCCAAAATCAGAATCTGAATTATAATGAATACCACATGCATGATAATTGTTGCTGTTCCAACCGTTAGAGGTGTAAACAGGCTGACCGCATAGGGTACGCTTGAGATCGGGGATGTCCCAAGGCTCGCCTTGATGGAAAGGGCCACCCCAAACGCCATAACGGACAACCCGATAAGCAGGAGCAAATACCTTTTTAAAATATAAATCGGCAGCTTGTTCAACTCTATCATCCCTTCATATAAATATAAATCCATTCCGTATCCATCCGCCCGCAGAACCCCCAAACATATTTATTATACCACTTTCCCGAAAAAATGTGAAAAAAAGAACCCGGCACTTTCGCACCGGGTCCGTTTCTTATGCTTTATGCCCTTTCGGGAAAGATCATCCTTCAATAGCAATGGTCTTTTTCGTCTCTACTGCTTTCGCATCCTTCTTCGGAATACTCAGCCTCAGGATGCCGTCCTCAAATTTTGCCTTGATATCATCCTGTGTCACGGCGTCGCCCACATAGAAGCTTCTCTGCATTGCTCCTGCGTAGCGCTCTCTGCGGATATATTTGCCTTTCTTATCCTTATCGTCTTTGTCAAGTCCTTTTGCAGCGGAAATCGTCAGATAACCGTTCTCAAGCTCAACCCCGATCTCATCCTTCTTAAATCCCGGCAGGTCAACATCAAGCTCATATCCGTCTTCATGCTCCCTGATATCCGTCTTCATCATATTCTTTGCATTTTTCCCATACAGCGGATTTCTTTTTCCCCAGAAATTTCTGTCAAAAGCAAAATCCATCCAGTCATCATCAAATAAATTCTCTCCAAAAATACTCGGCATTAACATAAGTCATTTCTCCTTTCATCTGAACCCTTGGAACTAAGTTTTTATGAGCCGCTCCTGCGGCTGCCATCAGCACTCTTGAAGTTGTCTCAAGTGTTGCAAGCGAGAGTAACTCGGGATCCGGAACCCTTCTCTTTTATTCCTTTTCCTTTGTTCTAATTGTACTATAGCACCTATTTATCAGCACTGTCAAGCCTCGAGTGCCAATTCTTTTGTGAAAAAATTGTGAAGTCCTGATTCTCCTTGTTTTTTGGTCTGTTCCATCTCCTGCTTATTGTAAGCATTCTCTGTTTTTGCTCATAAAGATGAAATCCGTACGCCCTTCAATCTCCACATTCCCCGGAATCCTCCGTAAGAAATTCTGGCGTTTCCGGGCTGCAAATGTAATCGCGCCGTGTGCTGTCTGTCGGTTTCTCCGGTCGTCCCGCGCAAATAAAATAAACCGGACAGGAGAGGAGCAGCAACCGGAAGAAGGTAGATTTCCTGCCCGGTGGCGCCGCCGGTGGACGGCTGGTATTCAATTTTGGGCAATTTATTCCGAATAAATATTTTTCCCAAACTCATACGCCTCTTTTAGATGATTTGTTTTATCAATCTGAGGTTTTCCGTCTGTATGGCCGCAGCCTCCGGCAAGAAGCATACCCTTATCATGAAAACCGATATAATTAATGAATGTATACTGATAATAAGAAGCTGCTTGTTCAAATGTCCAGAAATTGTTATCAGCCGCAGTCATAAGAAGCGCACAATCTTTTATCGGATATTTTTCATGTCTGCCAAACGGTGGATTTTCCTCTTTGATTGCAATGCAATAAAAACGCTCAATAAATGCCTTTATTCTGGCAGACATTGACCAAAAATAAAGAGGGGAGGCAAAGACAAGGCAGTCTGCTTCTTTAATCTTAGGAACAAGCTCATTAAACGAATCTTTTTGAATACAGGGTTTTTCATAACGGCAGGCATTACATCCTAAACAAGGTTTTACTTCATTTTTCATAAGAGAAATCACTTCAACCGAATGACCTTTTTCTTGTGCTCCTTTTACAAAGCTGTTCACAAGTTGTGCTGTATTCCCGTTTGTTTTTCCGCTGCTTTGAATTACCAGTATTTTCTTCATTGATTTATCCTCTCATTTGTGATACTTATTTTATTCATTATACTATAACTGGTTTTCTCTGAGAATAGGTGAATCGCAAACGCTTTATCTACAGTCTGAAAGGGTTCCACTGCTGCCAATCACAGCCCCGACAAAGCCTCCCACATATGCCCCAACAGACGGTGCTGCATTGGTTCCGATACTTCCTGACACATGGACGTCATTCACCTCAACAGGATAAGCGCAGTTTATATCTCCCACAAGTATTCCTATATATGTTAATTGAGGGTCAATTACTTGTATGCTGGCATCAGAGATCGTCAGATTTTTTACTTCTGATGTGAAATTGGCAAGTGACGCTATACCTCCAAAAAGACCATTTTTACTGTCCTGTTCATAGTTGTTTTGAATATTCATCCCACTGATGGTACAACCGTTTCCATCAAAAACGCCTGCAAAATTTTTGATTATCGTATTATTGGCCATTGTTCCGATGGGATACCAGTTATGACCACTCAGGTCAATGTTAGCCGTCAGTTTATAATACTTGCCCTCTGTAACATAAGACATTCCCGGACCATCATAGACATCCCTGGCCAGCTTTGCCAGCTGCTCCGCCGTGGCGATCTGATACGGATCATCCTCTGTTCCCGTTCCTCCCGCATAGCTTCCCGCCGCATAGTTTATCCACAGGTCCTCATTTCCCAACGCCGGCGGATCATTGGCATATGCCGTTGCAGGAGCCAACGTCAACACAGCGCACAGGGAAAGTATCAAGAACAGGAATTTCTTTTTTTGTTTCATATGTTTTATCCTTTTTCTCATAATTTTCACTCCTTTGCTCCTGGCGGCAAAAGGCGTATCCCGCCTTTAAGCAGGTCTCTTTTCTTCATCTGTTTGGCAAATATAACCTTCCTGCTTTCTTCCTCCCGGGGATTTCCCAGGCTTTCTTTTTTAAAGAATATCGATATACTCTCCTGCAAGGGCTTTATTCATGCTCCGGACGGCACAGAACTTCCCGCACATGCTGCATGTGTCGCTGTGGTCGTCTTCCGGGCTCCTGCTGTCCCGGATCGCTTTTGCCGTCTTCGGGTCAAGGGCACATGCAAACTGCGCGTCCCAGTCAAGGTTCTTCCTCGCCTCCGCCATCCTGTCGTCGATGTCTCTTGCCCCGGGAATCCCCTTCGCGATATCTGCCGCGTGGGCAGCGATCTTGGAAGCTATAATTCCCTGCCTGACGTCTTCTACATTCGGAAGGGCCAGATGCTCTGCCGGTGTGACATAGCACAGGAACGCCGCGCCGCTCATCGCTGCCACGGCGCCGCCGATGGCTGCCGTGATGTGGTCATAGCCGGGCGCAATGTCTGTCACAAGAGGTCCCAGTACATAGAATGGCGCGCCCATGCAGATGCTTTTCTGAACCTCCATGTTCGCTGCCACCTGATCCAGCGGTACATGCCCCGGACCTTCCACCATGACCTGTACATTATGCTCCCACGCCCGCTTTGTCAGCTCGCCCAGGCGCACCAGTTCTTCGATCTGGCAGACATCCGTCGCATCCGCCAGGCATCCCGGTCTGCAGGCATCCCCGAGGGAGACCGTCACATCATACTCTTCACAGATATCAAGAATGTCATCGAAATATTCATAGAATGGGTTCTCCTCCCCCGTCATGCTCATCCATGCGAACACAAGGCTGCCTCCCCGGCTTACAATATTCATTTTCCTCTTGTGCTTCTTGATCTGCTCGATCGTCTTGCGTGTAATGCCGCAGTGAAGTGTCACGAAATCCACGCCATCCTCGGCATGCAGCCGGACCACGTCAATAAAATCCTTCGCCGTCAGCTCCGCCAGGTCTCTCTGATAGTGAATTACACTGTCATAGATCGGAACGGTTCCGATCATTGCCGGGCACTCGCAGGTCAGCTTACGGCGGAAAGGCTGGGTATCCCCATGACTGGAGAGATCCATGATTGACTCTGCCCCCAGTTCCACCGCATGCATCACCTTCTGCATCTCGATGTCGTAGTCCTTGCAGTCCCTGGAAATCCCCAGATTTACGTTAATCTTTGTGCGGAGCATGCTCCCCACTCCTTCCGGGTCGAGACAGGTATGG
Organism: uncultured Mediterraneibacter sp.; assembly: GCA_944381935.1. Classification (GTDB taxonomy): domain Bacteria; phylum Bacillota; class Clostridia; order Lachnospirales; family Lachnospiraceae; genus Mediterraneibacter. The sequence continues at coordinate 188,206 of CALWMN010000001.1, forward strand.
TTCTTATTCGCACAGATCGCCACCTTCCCCTCTGCCACGAGAGGCATCAGTTCTTCCACTGTCATACGCTCCTTTTTTGCCACAGCCTCCATCTGAGGCGTCACGATTCCCTTTCTCGCGGCATCCATCTGCGTTGTGTAGTTTCTCATCATTTTCTCCTCCTTCTGTCAGATCCATAGTGCCATATCCCGCCGTGTGGGATAAGGTTTCCAGCCTGTTCCGGCAGTATTTTTATTCTGCGGTACAGTCCGGATAACTTTTCTTTAGAATAAAAAAGAGTCCCCTGAGGAACTCCATAACTCACTCTTACTTCATCCCTACGTTGGCATTATCCAAATCAGGTTTCGGGTCGAAACGATACAGCTTCCTCTCAGCCGGCTTACACCAGCTCCCCGTCTCTTTTTTCAGTCTCCTGCATACTTAGCGGCGACACTATACATGGTATTATAGCTCTGCGGTTCCTTTTTTTCAACCGCTTATCCGGGAAATCCCCTTCCTCTCTGCCGCCGCATCGATCAGGCTCTTTGCCTCGCCAAATGCTCCCGGCAGATACTGATCCATCCATTCTCTGCCCGCTTTCTCCTGCTTTTTGATCTCTTCCCAGTTTGAGAGCACCTCCTCGGAAGTCCCTGCCAAAGCACTTCCAAACACGTGGGGATGGCGGCGTACCATCTTGTCAATGATCGCCTGGATCACATCGTCCATTGTAAAATACCCTTCTTCTTCGGCAATCCGCGCATGCATCACCACCTGTAAGAGCAGATCGCCCAGTTCTTCCTTCAGATTATCTGCATCTCCCGTCTGTTCCAGGATATTGATTCCGCAGATCACCTCCGCAGCCTCTTCAATACACGGTCTCTTCAGGCTTGCATGGGTCTGTTCTCTATCCCACGGACACCCGTCCGGCGCCCGGAGGCGCGCGATGATCTGCTCAAACTCTTCAAATTTTGTCATTTCTTATCTCCTGTCCTGATATCTGATATCAAAGTTATAAAAGGGCGCAACGCTCTTCCTGCCCTCCCGGATTCCCGGAATTTCCTATATTATAAAGGAATCCTCTGCCAGATGCAAATATATGCAAATTCTTTCTGACCAGCAAACAGCTTCTGCCGCGCAAAGGAGGTAACGCGGCAGAAGCTGTTTGCTGCACTTTATCTGTCTTTCATTGTATAGAGCCGCACGCCCTTACCGTTTCCTGCCGTAACCTTCCTTCCCAGTCCGTACACTGCATTGCTGATGACATATTCTCCATCATTGATGTAGACTTCCACCAGGTTATCGTCCGCCAGCACTTCAATCCGGCATCCGTCCGTGACCCGGGGCGTCTCGGAGACCAGATGGGCCCCTTCAAAGGCGGGATACACAGCACTCCGGTCCGTGCGGACTATCCCGTTCTCCCTTGTGATCAGGAACCCGCCGATGTCCGCCTGTTCTCCGTCCTCTAAATCGAACACTGCCATATACCCGTCGTCTGCGGCAAGAGAAGTATCCGGGATCTCTTTGGAGTAGGCTGCCCGAATATTCGGATGCATATGGAAATATATATGGCTGTCTCTTCTCTCCACAACACGCGGAGAACAGAACATCCCGATCCATCCGTCTGCCGAGGGCTGCGGCATCCGTATCCAGGCTTCCATTACCCTTCTCCCTTCAGCATCCAGCGTAGTCTGAGGCGCATACAGGTCCATTCCGTAATCCGTGAACTGATAGCCATCCGGTATCTCAATCCGGCAGGTGCCTTCCTCGAACTCCACCGGAAAGCAGACTGCATGATTTTTCTCTTTCTCCTCGTTTTTCAATAATCCCATAGGAGAAACCATAAGCACTGCCCCGCCCTCTGTCCTAAAGAGGTCCGGGCATTCCCACATCCAGCCGTATTCTTCTCCCTTCCACGCCTTATCCACATAAGACCATGTTTTCAGATCCTCGCTCCTGTAGAAGAGAATCTCTCCGTATTTTTCTTCCACCGTACTTCCCAGGATAAGATACCAGGCATCCTTCCCCCGCCAGATCTTCGGATCTCTTGTATGCGTCCTGTCTCCGATCTTCTTATCAGTAACCGGAGGGATAATAACGGTCTTCCCCGCCTCATTGTCAAAATGGAATCCATCTTCCGACGAGATCATAAGCTGGGTGGACTCAAACTGCTCATTTAAGCAGGTATGCGGATCCTTCGGGTTTACGGCCTCATACCGCACACCGGTATAGGCAAGATACAGTTTTCCGTCTTCCTCAATCGCACTTCCCGAGAAGCAGCCGTTCCTGTCTGCGTAAGTGGACGGGTAGAGTGCAATCCCCCTGTGCTCCCATGTCACAAGGTCCCGGCTCACCGCATGCCCCCAGTGCATGGTCCCCCATCGGGGTTCATAGGGAAAATACTGATAAAACAGATGGTAATATCCTTGGTAGTAGATAAAGCCGTTCGGATCGTTTATCCAGTTATCCGGCGCTTTTAAGTGTAATCTCTGTGTCTTCATGCTGCCTCCATATCTGTGTTTTCCAGAAATCTTTTTCTTACAATTCTGTATAGTTCACTCCCGTTTCTTTGTCAAAGAAATGCATCTTGGACGGCATGAACACAAAATTGATCCTGTCGCCGATCTGGCTGATCTCATATTTGGAAACCCTCGCCACAGCCTGCGCCCCGCCGAAATTAAAGTACAGGTTGTTCTCATTGCCCATGACCTCAGTATCTGTGATCACCGCATGCTGCATATTCGTATTATTCAGCTCCATGTTCTGTGCGTCCATCTTGATATCCTCGCCGCGGATTCCGAGAATCATCTCTCCCTGGCGTCCGTTCAGCTTTTTCAGCATCCCCTCTGCGAGAGTAATCGTGCTGCCGTCGCTGAATCTTACAGTGTCTTTGTCGACTGTCACATCAAAGAAATTCATCTGCGGAGATCCGATGAATCCCGCTACAAACTGGTTCTTCGGGTGGTCATAGAGCTCCATCGGCTTTCCGACCTGCTGAATCACTCCTTCTTTCATAATGACAATACGGTCCGCCATCGTCATGGCTTCCACCTGGTCGTGCGTGACATAGATCGTCGTCGCTCCAAGGTCTCTGTGAAGCTTACTGATCTCTGTCCTCATGCTGACACGCAGCTTCGCGTCCAGGTTGGAGAGCGGCTCGTCCATGAGGAATACTTTCTGGTTCTTTACAATGGCACGCCCCAGCGCAACTCTCTGGCGCTGTCCGCCCGAGAGGTTCTTCGGCTTCCGGTAACGGTACTCCTCAAGTCCGAGGATCTTGATCGCCCAGTCCACTTTCTGCTTGATCTGGTCCGCCGGCATCTTCATATTCTTCAATCCGTACCCTATATTTTTCTCAACTGTCATATGCGGATACAGGGCGTAGTTCTGGAACACCATGGCAATCCCTCTGTCCCTGGGAGCCACCTCATTGACTTTCCTGCCGTCTATGTAGAGCTCGCCGCCCGTGATCTCTTCAAATCCTGCAATCATACGCAGTGTCGTTGATTTTCCGCAGCCGGAAGGGCCGACAAAAGCGATGAACTCTTTTTCCTCAATCGAAAGGTTGAAATTGTCTACTGTATTTTTATCTGATCCGGGATATCTCTTACATATATTTTTAAATTCTATAAAACTCATCTTCTTATCCTTCCTTTGAACCTGTTGATGTTACACCTTCCACGATCTGTTTTGAGAACAGAGAGTAGATGATAATGACCGGTATCGTAACAAGAGTAATGACCGCGAGCGTCTGCCCCATCGTCGTATTTTCATTAGAGGTGATGGAGTTCAGGCCGATCTGGGCCGTCAGAAGATCGCTGGAGGTAAACACCAGTGACGGCCAGAGATAATCGTTCCATACATTCAGGAACGTAAACACACTGACTGTCGCGACCACGGTCTTTGACATCGGCAGTACCATAGTAAAGAAATACTTTACAGGACCGCAGAAGTCAAGCTGCGCCGCTTCGTACACATCGTCCGGGAGGCTTACGAACACCTGCCGGAACAGGTAGATGTTGAACGGATTTACGATCAGCGGCAGGATATAACCTACGATCGTATTCAACAGCCCTGCCTTTGCAATGATCAGGAAATGGATCGTGATAACCGTCTCAGTCGGCACGATCAGCAGCATGATGATAATCATGAGCCACTGGTCACGGAACGGGAAATTGATCTTGGCGAGCGCATACCCTGCAAGCCCGTTTACAATAATGCTCAGGACGATCAGGATCGCCGCATAGAGAAGCGTGTTCACCATGTATCTTAAAAAGTTCGTATCCGTGATAATCGACACATAGTTCTCAAAAAAGTTTCCGTTCAGGGCGGGCGGGATAAACGCGGCAATTGAGTTCATATCCGCTGTGATCGCCGCATCCGGCTTGAAAGAATTTGCCAGCATCCAGATCACCGGGAAGAGGAAGAAAACCGACAGGGCCAGCAGCACAGCTACCAGAATCCAGTTAATCCGCTTTTGCTTTTTTGTTAACATGCTTTCTTCCCTCCTTGTCCCTGGTCAGTACGTTCTGGATGATCGTCAGGATCACCACGAATACTGTGAATACAATTGCCATTGTTGACGCAAGTCCCATCTCCCAGTTGACCGTACCAGTCTCGTAAATATCGTAGACGATCGTGTAGGTCGAATGGTCCGGTCCGCCTCCGGTCATAACCATCGGCTGTACCAGCATACGGAATGCTCCGATCGTGACCGTGATAAACACGAAAACGCACAGCGGTTTCAGTTCCGGAAGCGTGATATCCCTGAACTTCTGCCATCCGGTCGCGTGGTCCATCTCTGCCGCCTCATAGAGCGCCGGATTGATATTCTGCAGACCACCCAGGAAAATGATCATCTGGTAGCCCACTCCCTGCCATACGCTCATGATAGCGATGGACGGCAGCGCCTGGCTGGCACTGTGGATAAACGGCTGGGCGCTGATCCCGAAATGTGAAAGCAGCGTATTGAGGATCCCCTCCGGACTGTAGATCTGCATCCACAGCGTCGATACAACTGCCAGGGACATGACCACCGGCACAAAAAACGCTACTTTGAAATATTTCTTACAGTGTGCCGCCTTATTGATCGCCAGTGCAAGGAGCAGCGCCCCGCCGCACTGAAGCGGTACAATGATGACCACGAATTTTACCGTGTTCAAAAATGACTGTACAAAAAGATCATCCCTAAAAATATTTATGTAGTTTTCCAGCCCCACGAAGTGCGTCAGCTCGGGATTCAGTGCAAAATAATCGGTAAAGCTGAATCCGAATGTGAGCACCATCGGAAGGAATAAGAATATCGTAAGCAGGACCAGTGCAGGACCGAAAAACGCCATTCCCATGATTGAATTTTTCTTCTTCATACTTTATTCCCTCGTATAACGTTCCAGTTTTGAATCGATTCGTTCCACAGCTTTGTCAAGCTCTTCCTGTACATCCTTCCCGCTTAATGCCACACTCTCCAGCACCTCCTGGAAGCTTGTGCTCACCTGCGGGTAGACCGGTGTTTTCGGTCTGGGGTGCCCGTAATTGCTCAGTTGTCCATACAGGGCGCTGTAGTTCTCATCTGTCTGGAACACATCTATGTTCTCAAATGCTTCATAAGTGGACGGGAAATTTTTCGTCATCTCCCAGATACGGATACCGCTTTCTGTGCCGCTCATCCACTTGACCAGCTCTGTCGCTCCTGCAACATCCTCCGTCTCAGAGGACGCCGCAAACGCCCATGAGCCGGTCGGCGTATACGCCTCTCCTTCCCAGTCGTCGCTGACGATATACGGCGCGACGCCCAGCTCAATGTCGGGATAGCTGGTGTATACTGTATTGACTTCCCATGCGCCGTCGAACTTGAAGGCAGCTCTTCCGCTCTCAAAGAGATGATCGATCGGCGCCTCTGACATGTATTCATTCTCCACGATCGTGCGGAAATATTCCATTGCCGCCGCGGTCCGGTCTGAATTGAAGTAACCGTCCACAGTCAGTCCGTCATCGCTGACCAGCTCTCCGCCGCCGGACCAGACGAAGGGAGCAAAGTAGTAAATGCTCGTCTCGCCTACCGGGAAGGTCATATCCAGAGGATACCCGTTCTTCTCATCCATCAGAGGTTTGAGTTCTTCCAGGATCTCGAGAAATTCGGACCAGGTCCAGGGATCGTCAGCGTCCGGGATCTCGATGCCCGCTTCCTCAATAATCTCTTTATTGTAGTAGAAGCCGACGCTGGACTCCATCACACCCAGGGCATACAGCTCATCATTCACCGTCCCCTGCTCGATAATCGACGGCAGATACTCGCTCTTTTCTTCCTCCGTCAGCTCTGCAAGAGGCTGGATGATCCCATTTGCCGCATAGGCTGACACGTTGGGGCCGTCCACTGTAAGGACATCCGGCAGACCTCCTGCCATAACTGAGGCGTTCACCTTATCCGAGTACCCGCCCCCGCTGTCATTCCTCGGGACAAACTCAATATCCGCAAAATACTGTCCGTCATATGCCTCATTGAAACTCTCCACGGATTGCTTATACGCCTGGCCTTCCTCTGTATCCTCGATGGAGTGTACCCAGATGGAAAGATACTCTTCTCCTTCGTCATAGCCGGCTACTTCTCCGGGTTCAGGATCTTTCTGCTGGCAGCCTGTGAAACAGCCGGCAGCAAAAAGGATTCCCAGCAGGCATAGCAGTCGTTTCTTCATTCCTTATCCTCCTCTGCTTAAAATGTAGGTAAAACCGTTTTAGTTACCGGTCACGTAACCGGTTCCTTTAATGGCATCATACTCTCTCACCTATGCTCTGTCAACAGATTTTTTTACTTTTGTCACATCTCACATTTTTCCCATCCCTTTTCTGTACAGATTTCACAAAACCGGTTTTGTAACCGGTTACTTTATTGATTTTGCGTCATTCCATCTGTTATACTGTAGCTGTCGAAAGGAGATGGCAGATATGAAGTCAAAAAAAGTAACGTTTGCGGATATTGCCACATACACCGGTTTTTCCAAAACAACGATCTCCCGTTATTTTAATGACCCTGATTCCCTCACCCTGGAAAACCAGCAGAAGATCGCGGACGCCCTGTCTGCCCTGGATTATAAAGAGAACAAAGTAGGACGCATCCTAGCCAGCGGCAGGACGGAATTTGTAGGAATCCTTATTCCCAATCTGTATATGCACTATTACTCAGAAATGCTCAATCAGATCCTGGCAACCTATGAGATATATGGATATAAATTTCTTGTCTTTGCCGGAAACGCAAAGGCTGATGTGGAACGAAAATATATAGAGGAGCTTCTCGCCTACAATATCGAAGGGATGATCATCTTAAGCCCTACGATCCCTTCTTCGGAACTCGCCTCCTACAATGTGCCTGTTGTCGGGATTGAACGGGAAGATAAGTACATCTCCAGCGTCAACACGGACAACTATATGGGCGGAGTCCAGGCAGCGGGGCTTTTGCAGAAAAGCCGTTGCGACATCCTCATCCACGTAAATGCAAATGTGCCGGACACCTCCCCCGCCTCGGGACGCATCCGCGGATTTGTAGACACCTGCGAGGAGTATCATCTGCCCTACGAGCTTATCCTGACTGATCTTGGGGATACCTTTGAAGAAAACAGAGACCGGATCGCAGAGCTGACAGACCGGCTTGAAGAAAAATACCCTGATCAAAAGAAAGGCATTTTCATGGCAAACGATACCCATGCCAATGTGCTTTTAAACCTTCTGTTCCAGAGGTACGGAAAGCTTCCCGATACCTACCGGCTCATTGGTTTTGACGACTCCCCGATCTCCAGGGAGGCAGTTATCCCCACAAGCACGGTGGGGCAGCAGATTTCTGTCATTGCAAATGAGGCGATGAAGATCCTGTCAGTACAGATGGAAGAACGTAAAAAAAGAAGGCCGGCTCCCCAAAAGGAGCCGGTGCATAAAATTATCCCTCCGATCCTGATACGAAGGGAAACGACTGCGTAAAGCGGGCTCTACGCTTCCAGTCCCGAAAGGCCTTTCATTTTGTCATAAGTAAAATGGTTGAACACCGCAATCATCCGTCCGACGCCGATCACGGCAAGGACGGTTCCCAAACCGATTCCGGCCAGATGCCCGGCAAATATGAAGCTTAGGGAAAGCGTGACCGCGATATTGAACAGATCAAAGCAGTTCTTTGTAAAGCCGGCGCTTTTATGTACCGTATCTGCGAGCGCCTGCACGATCCCGTCCCCCGGATTCGGCACGATCCGCATGTCCAGCGACATGGCGGCTCCGATTCCGGTCAGGATAATGGCAAGGATCAGAAAAGCGGCACGGGCAGCCATCTCCCCTGCCGTACTCCTGCCCTCTGAATAAAGATCCGGGATTATTGCAGAGAAAACATTCAGGAAACGGGTGAATACAATGCTCAGGGGGATCTGGAGGAAATCCATCAGCAGGTTCAGCTTCAGGTCCTCTCTTCCTGCATGGGCAAGCGCAACGTCCGCTTTTCTTGAATATCTGTAATTGCGGATCAGATGGAGGATCATCTGGATTCCCACAAAAACGCTGTACAAAGCCAGCGTTGTGTTGCCAAAATTGCGCTCAAAGATGACCGATATGCTGTATGCCACCGAGATGATCGGCGAGACGCCCAACCCTGTCTTTGTGTTCAGGGTGAGTCCCATTGCAAGAATCAGAAGACCTGTAACATAGAACAGTATCCGGTAAAAAATATGTTTCTTCATGTTAATCCTCCAGAAATTTTTGTATATCTATATAAAATTTCTGAAAGCTGATATCGCATTTGTCTTTCAAAACATCCGCCTCTGTTTTCTCCGCAATCTCATTAAATATTTCAAGGCCACTTTCTTTCTGATATTGGCAAAGTATACGATCCATATAGTTTTTTGGATAATCGCTGTTTTTATCTCCTTTACTTCCCCAGATCAGTTCCGGTTTTCGTGGCAGCACCGGTGCGCGCGGCGTACTGCCGAAGCAAAGCTTATATGCATTTTCATCAGAAAGCAGCCAACATTCGATCATTTTCAGTGCAATCATGGGCAATCCTTTCCACATGTTACTCCCTGCTCCATCGAGTCCCACGTCCACTTCTCTGTAAATCCTTTCAAATTCTTTGCGGCATGCCTGTTTGTCTGTATTTTTTCCCTTTTCAATTTTATCGGTATCGCAGTAAAATATCCCAAATTGAAACCCTTTTTCTAAGGCAAAGATTTTGAATCGCCTCGCAGGAAGCGCTTTTCCCTGGGTCATTCCCTGTCTTTTGAGCTCGTCCATCTGCTTCTTTCCCAGTTTTATTCTCCGCTTCCCGTCAATACACTCTTTTTCCGCATATTCGATGGAAATATCCTGTCCTGATTTAACAGCACATTTTTTTATAAAATGTACGATTGGTCCCGGAAGCCATTCTTGCTCCGTATAAACACTTTCTTCCCGCGTTATTTTTCCATAGTTTTTTGTTCCATAGTCTGTCTTTCCTTCACCGTACAAAAGGATTCTTTTTTCTTTCATCTGTTATCCCTCTCTGTTTTTGAGAAGTGTCGTAACAATTTCCTCGTTGCTCATATTCATAAAGACTTCTCCGGGATAAAAGCACTCAAGCTTTCTGCCAAATACCGGGTTGTCGAATAAAGCTGCTGCTCTTGTAAAACCATTTTCCGGATCACGATATAAATATATAATCTCTTCTTTATCAACATAATCCATAAAAGTTGTGCTGTGTGTGGTAACTATGAATTGATTCCCTTTCTTTATGCAGCTTTTCTTCAGGACTTCAATCAATTTTTCAGCATAGTTCAAATTAATGCCATTCTCAATTTCATCAAAAAGCATTGTGATGCACTTTTTGTTGATTTCAATAACTGCCAGAAATGCTAAAAGTCTAAGTACACCGTCACTCATATTTTTTGATTCTATGGGCATGGATTTTTTTAGATAACGCTCTGTTGAAATAATCTGCGTCCACCCTGGTGTTCCCTTGGTCTTTGCATCCACTGCTGCCAGATGGTCTCCAAAAACCGCCTTAATATTATGATTAAAATCCTGCTTCTGTTTTTCATTCATAGATTTAATGAATGAGGGCAGCTTCTCCCCTGCATTTCCTATTGAATCTGCAAATCCCCGGCTGGAAAGTCTCATTTTCTCCGGTGAGAGAAGTTCAAAAGAATCCGAATCAATCAAATATTGCTTCAATTCTGTTAAGACCGGATAATTTCTCTTATTCTCGTCAGAAAGACTGATCATCTTCAAAAAAGACGAATGTATCTCAGAAATCCCCTCTATAGCGTGCTTCTTTCCCTCTGTATCATACAGACAGCAGTCGTCTGCCGAAGAGGTACTGTACGACATGATTTCTCTTGTCCCGTTTTCCTCATACAACATTATCCTTTCGGAAGATAATTCCATTATATTCTTATTGATATATGCGTTAATCATCATCTCCCATTGTATTTTTCTGCATATCTTTCCAAACGGAAGGCTCATATCACATTGAAATCCTCCCTGACCGTATTCATCAGAAATTCCATGACCTGAAGGACAGAACTTTTTCCTGCTGTATTATTTCCGACGATCACACTAAACGGCGATAATTTTATTTCAAATTCGTTCAGCGATTTGAAGTTGTCAACATACAGTCTTTCTATCATTTCTTAATCCTTTCCCAAATACTCTAAAGCAAATCTTCGCAATTTATTTATATTATAAACTTTTCCTGACTGTTTTAGCAACTGAAACCTGGTGTAAAAACGTCCCGTTCTTTGGATATTTGCCGGCTGTGCAGATATTCCAGGACTTCATTTTTTACTTGACTTTTCAAAAAGAGATATGATATTATTTTTTCCGCTGAAAAATCCAGGTTTTTATTGGAAACGTCCATTCTCCTGAATGATTAACGAACAACACGGATTTTTGTTGCCCGTATATTCATTATAAGGAGGATTTTTTATGCCCAAAACAAAATTTGAAGAAATCATTTTCACACTCATCATGGTTCTTGTCATGGTTTATGCCATGATCTGTTACAATATCGCTCTGAATACAGGCGAAATGAGTTATTCTGTTTTCCTGTCAGCCTGCCACGAACTGGTCATTATGGCTCCTGTCGCTTTTATTTTTGATTTTCTTTTTGTCGGTAAGATTGCAAAGTCAACAACATTTAAAATCATCAATCCCAACGAAAGTTCTCCTTTCCAAGTAGTGCTTGCCATTTCTGCCGTATCTGTTATCTGGATGTGTCCGCTGATGAGCCTTGTTGCCACAGTTCTCTTCAAAAACGCCGGAATCCATCTGATTCCTGTATGGTTCCAGACGATTGTTATGAATTTTCCGATGGCTTTCTTCTGGCAGATATGCTACGCAGGTCCACTTGTCAGATTTATTTTTCGTTTCGTTTTCCGCCGACAGCATCATTCTTCCACACAGCCTGACTTCTCCAGATAGTGGTACAGTGCCCCTATGAGATTGGAACCGTTGCCATACCGGCTTCAAAGGTTCAAACTGAAATGATGTGGAAATCTGACGTATCCGTCAAATGTATTGGGATTCCAGAGTTCCAAAATCCCTTCTGTCCTGTTTTATTGAAAATAAAAAGAGCCTCCGGCCACTCTCTGCTGCGGTAATAGTAGGATCTCCTTTTGTTTAAGCCAATACATTTTCATCGTTTTGTCAGTAATTAACAATTTTATATTGTAATTTTTGTTTATATCTTTTATATAATGTGATTTTTTTAACATTTGGGTGAAAGTTTTTTATCTGTATATTTATATTTTTCTTCTTTTTTGTCAAAAATTAATCTTGTATTTCTTCTGTTTCCAGTCTGATCCACTTTTTCCCTTGACATACAGTGTTATACTGTAAATGTAACAAAAAAACATCACTTAACACACCTGCTTGTGAACAAGTTAGAAGGCTGCTAAGCGTAACATTCAGTGATTGGAGGAAAAGATAAATGAATACTTTAAAAGCTGAAAGAAGAGACATGACGATCAAAGCCAAAAAACTTAGACGTGAGGGATTTGTTACGGGCTGTATATTTGGCCGTGAACTGAACGAATCAATTCCGCTTAAAATGGAAAAATCGAGCGTGGAACGTCTGCTGAAAGAGGAAGGAAAGGGCGGACGGGTCATGCTGGAAGTCGATGGCAGGACATACCATGCACTGATCAAAGAAGTAGACTATAATCCGCTGAAAGGCTGCATCGATGAAATTGACTTCCAGGCGCTGGTACAGGGTGAGAAAGTTCATTCTACCGCAGAGGTCCATCTTGTCAATGCAGAGAGACTTGCCGCCGGAGTCCCGCAGCAGATGCTGCATGAAATTTCTTTCAAGGCACTTCCGTCGGCGCTGATAGATAAGGTTGAGATTGATATCGGAGACCTGAAAGTGGGCGATACGATCCGGGTATGCGATCTGCCTGCTGCGAAAGCAGAAGGCCTGGATCTGACTACGGACCCTGAAGCGACTGTAGTCACGATCACCGAGATCCACACCGCTCCTGCGGAAGCTGAAACGGATCAGGCCGAAGAGTCTGACGAATCCGAGTAATGATACACCAACCATCTGTAAGAAAAATAGATAGCCTGGACATAAATCCTGCTATCTATTTTTCTTATACCGCCAATTCCTGTTTCTCACTCCAGTTCAAATGCCCCTGTATACAACTGATAGTACGACCCCCTGGCAGCGATCAGATCGTCATGGCTTCCCCGCTCGATCACCCGCCCGTGATCCAGGACAAGTATGACGTCAGAATTTTTAACCGTAGAAAGCCTGTGGGCGATGACAAACACTGTCCTTCCTTTCATCAGGGCGTCCATCCCCCTCTGGACGATTGCCTCCGTCCTGGTATCAATGGAGGAAGTCGCCTCATCCAGGATCATGACCGGGGGATCCGCAACCGCAGCGCGGGCAATGGAAAGAAGCTGGCGCTGTCCCTGGGATAGGTTCGCCCCGTTTCCCGTCAGACGGGTCTGGTATCCCTCCGGGAGCCGTGTGATGAAATCATCCGCTCCGGCGAGGCGGGCCGCCGCAATGCACTCCTCATCATCGGCGTCAAGCTTCCCGTAACGGATATTCTCCATGACCGTGCCGGTAAACAGGTTCGTATCCTGCAGGACAATCCCAAGCGCACGGCGCAGGTCTCCCTTCCTGATCTTGTTGATATTGATCCCGTCATACCGGATCTTGCCGTCCGCAATATCGTAAAATCTGTTCAGCAGATTCGTGACCGTGGTCTTTCCGGCCCCGGTTGCCCCTACGAAAGCCACCTTCTGCCCCGGCTCTGCATAGAGAGAGATGTCGTGCAGGACCGGCTTTCCCGGTTCATACTCAAAATCTACATGAAACAGCCTTACATCGCCGCTCATTCTCGTGTAGGTAACAGAACCATCCGCCTGATGGGGGTGTTTCCACGCCCAGACCCCGGTCCTCTCTTCACACTCTTTCAGCTCCCCGTTTTCCTCACGCGCGTTGACCAGGGTGACATATCCATCGTCATGCTCGGGTTCCTCATCCATCAGGTCAAAGATCCGCTCCGCCCCGGCAAGTCCTATGACGACCGCATTGATCTGGTGGGACACCTGGTTGATATTCCCTGCAAACTGCTTCGTCATATTGAGGAACGGGACCGCGATGCTGATACTGAGCGCAAGTCCTGAGACGCTCACATTGGGCACCCCTGCGAGAAGCAGGATTCCGCCGGAAACGGCGACTACCACATACAGGACATTCCCGATATTATTCAGGATCGGACCGAGTGTATTCGCATATTTGTTCGCCCGCTCAGATTCTTCAAAGAGGATCTCATTGAGCTTTTTAAATTCCTCTTCACTCTCTTCCTCATGGCAGAACACTTTCACTACCTTCTGCCCGTTCATAATCTCCTCCGCGAACCCCTCTACTTTTCCGAGTGCATTTTGCTGGTGGAAGAAATAGGACGCAGATCTGCCGCCTACCGTTTTTGTGATGATGTACATAACGGAAACGCCCACAAGCACTACAAGGGTCAGCCACAGGCAGTAATAGACCATGATGCAGAAGATCGTGACGACCGTCACTGCTGATATGAGAAGCTGGGGAAAACTCTGTGAGATCATCTGCCTGAGGGCGTCAATATCATTCGTATAATAACTCATAATATCCCCATGATTGTTCGTGTCAAAATATTTGACCGGGAGCCTCTGCATCCCGCCGAACATCCTGACTCTCAGTTTTTTGAGCGTTCCCTGGGTGATGACCGCCATCATCTGCTGATAGAGTATGCCCGCTGCAAGTGACAGTATGTAAAAGGACGCCAGTATCGCTGCAAACTTTAAGATAAGCGGACCAGACGCCTCCCAATCCCCGCTCTGCCAGCTCCCCTCCACAATTGCAATGATATTCTGCATAAATACAGACGGGACAGAGCTGACAACCGCGTTAAAAATAATGCACATCACCGTTACCGGAAGCATAACCGGGTAAAATTCTCTCATCGTTTTCAGCAGCCTCGGGACTATGTTCTTTCTTTTCTTTCTATTCCTCATCCGTATCACCTGCCTTATTCTGAGAGATGTAGATTTCCCGGTAGATCTCATTGTGTGCGAGCAGCTCCTTATGCGTCCCGGCAGCTTGGATTCTGCCGCCGTCCATGACGATAATCCTGTCGGCATTCTCCACTGACGCCGTCCGCTGCGCTATGATGATCTTCGTCGTTTCCGGGATATATTCCTGCATGGCGCCCCGGATCTTCGCATCCGTCCTGGTGTCAACCGCACTGGTGGAATCATCCATGATCAGGATCTTCGGCTTTTTCAGAAGCGCCCTTGCAATACACAGACGCTGCTTCTGCCCTCCGGACACATTTGTCCCGCCCTGCTCGATGTAAGTGTCGTATCTGTCCGGGAACTGCTCGATAAATTCATCCGCGCAGGCAAGCCTGCACGCCTCCCGAATCTCTTCATCCGTCGCCTCTTTGTTTCCCCATTGAAGATTCTCACGGATCGTCCCGGAGAAAAGCACATTCTTCTGAAGGACAACTGCCACCTGGCTGCGAAGGGTATCCAGGTCATAATCGCGCACATCGATCCCGCCGACTTTGACTATCCCTTCCGTAACGTCATAGAGCCTGGATATGAGCTGGATCAAGGTGGATTTTGAAGATCCCGTGCCTCCTATGATGCCGATCGTTTCGCCGGACCGGATCTGGAGATTGATATTCTCCAGCGCCATACGCTCTGCCTTCAGCGAATATTTGAAACTGACATTCTCAAACGTTACGGATCCATCCGGCACCTTATACACCGGATGTACGGGATTCCCAAGCGTCGTTTTCTCCCGGAGCACTTCCACGATCCTCTTTCCCGATTCCGCCGCCATCGTGACCGTGACGAATACCATAGAAAACATCATCAGGCTGTTGAGCATCATAAAACTGTATGTAAGGAGCGCGGAGAACTGCCCCACATCAAGGTCAAGCCCCTGCGACATAATGATCGTATAAGAACCGAAAGAAAGCACAAATACCATGACCGCATAAATGCAGAACTGCATCATCGGTCCGTTCCATGCGAGAATCCTCTCCGCCCTGGTAAAATCCACGCGGACATCCTCCGCCGCGGTATTGAACTTTTTCTCTTCATAGTCCTCGCGGACAAAGGATTTTACCACCCGCATCGCCTTGACGTTCTCCTGGATCGAACTGTTCAGATTGTCATACTTTTTGAACACCTTGCGGAACAACGGCATTGTCTTATAGATTACGAAAGCCAGCCCTGCGGCAAGAAGAGGCAGGACCACAACAAAAACAAATGCCATCCGTCCGCCCATGACAAATGCCATTGTAAAGGCAAAGATCAGGGTCAGCGGCGCCCTTAAAGCTGTCCTGATCAGCATCATGTACGCTGTCTGCACGTTCGTCACATCTGTGGTGATACGGGTCACAAGGGACGACGTCAGAAAACGGTCGATATTCTCGAACGAATATGTCTGCACACTGTGAAAAATATCCTGCCTTAAATTCTTTGCCAGCCCGCACGAGGCAGTCGCACAGTTGAATCCCGCCAATATCCCGAAAAGCAGGGAAAAAAGCGCCATGACAACCAACACTGCCCCGTAACGGATGAGCCTCTCCATATCGCACCCGCCCTTCACCTCATTGATCAGGATAGAAATGATAAACGGAATCGTGCACTCAAGCATAACTTCAAAGACTTCATAGACCGGAGTGGCGATCGATGCCCTTTTATACTCCCGAATGCTTTTTGCAAGCTCTCTTATCATACGACACCCTCTTTCTCATCTCTCTTATATTACCGTACATTTCTTTTTATTATAACGAGATTCAGGGAAAGATTCAAAGTCATTTTAGAAAAAGCTGTTTCGTATATTTTATTATCTCGCGGATGACAAAGACCGCAACAACAAATTCCGTGACCGGCATCGCAAACCAGATCGTATCCCCGCCGAACACTGCCGGCAGCAGATAGATCAGGATGCCGCTGATAACCAGTCCTCTTGCCACCGAGACGACAAACGCGGTCTTCGGCTTCATCAGTGCCTGGAAATAGTAAGCCGAGAAAATGTTCAACGGCAGGAGCACATACGAAACGCCGTAGCAGCACAGGATAGCCGGGGCGATCGCCAGCACTTCCGCTGTGGGAGTCATGAACACACGGATAAATACATTGGGAAATGCCACCGTCACCGCCGTCCAGAAAATACTGAACACTGCAACAGTCCCCAGCGCATATTTCAGTGTCTCCCTGATCCGGTCTCCCCTGCCCCCTCCAAAGTTGGTGGAAATGATCGGCTGTGACGCCTGCCCCACACTGTAGGCGCAGCACTGTACAAAAGTACTGATGTTGACGATGACTCCGTAGACCGACAGCGCGTTTGTCCCCAGATATATCATAATCTGGCGGTTAAAGAGAATTGTCAGGATTCCCATCGCCACATCGAGAAAGAAGGTAGAGAACCCTGTTGCTGTGATCTTCCCTAATTTTCTCGCAAGTCCCTGCGGCTTTACAAGACGGAGCGTATTTTTCTTCATGAAGAAATGGGACAGCATGACAAGGAAGCTGAGTGTGGAACCGACCGCGGTCGCAAGACCCGCTCCGAAGGCGCCCATGTCACATGTGAACACAAAGAAATAATCGCCGAATATATTAAAAATCCCTCCGGCAAGCACCGCCCCTGTCGCCAGCGCCGGATTCTTGTCATTTCTCAAATATGCCGCCAGCATCTGGTTGAACAGGAAAAACGGGATCGCAAATTTAACCGGCATGACATATTCCCTTGCCAGGGTCAGCGTATTATCCTGTGCGCCGAATACAAGCAGCAGATTCCGGTCAAAGAAAATAATGATAAGCCAGATAACCGCCGCAAGTATCACAGAACCGATCACGGATGCGGTAAAATATTCATTTGACTTCTCCTTGCCTTCGTCTGCCTTTCCCCGGATCATGCTGAACAGGACAGAGCCTCCGATCCCCATCAGAAGACCGAAGCTGTAAATGATGTTCCAGACAGGAGCCACCACCGCAAGGGCAGCCGAGCCTTCGGGGCCATGATACTGTCCCACCATCGCCATGTCCACAATTGAATAGATGGACGTGATCAGCGCACTTCCAAACGCCGCTGACAGATACTTGAAATAGATCGTTTTAATTCTGCCGTTTAGAAAATCCATTTTCTCATCCTCCTGAATCATAAAGTAAAAGGACCGGATAAGGAATAAGCGTCCCGCTTATCTCTTATCCGGCCCTGTCATTTCTGTCAAATGACTACACCTCCGAGGACAAGGCATCCCCGTGCCCGCCTCTTATCCGGTCAGCCGTTCTTCCGTAGCTGGCCCTCCGAGCAGTGTGTAGTCTAGCATAAGGTTTTTCGTTTGTCAAACTTTTTTTGTGGACTATAGAATGAGAATTGCATTTTTGCAGTGTTTTTGTATAATGGAACTATACAGGCGAAGTGCGTATCCCAGCTTTACCCGACTGATAAAAATTTGCTTTATTTTATTTATATTATATTTATAAAGGAGCTCTATCCCTATGAAACCCATATTATTGATCGAACAATTCATTAAAGAAGCCGAGGTGTTTTGTAATTTCATGTCCGAAGAATCTCATCCCGAATTACTGGGAGTTACAGATGGAAAGGCTGTCGGTACATATGTAGAACACAGATTCCAAGACTATCTTTCTGATCGTTATACTGTCACAATTGGAAGCAGCGCCAAAGGCATCGATTTTCCTGGAGAAGGCATCCAAACAGATATAAAAGTTACATCCTTAACACAACCACAATCAAGTTGTCCATTTAAAAATGCCCGCCAAAAAATATATGGTCTGGGATATAACCTGTTAGTGTTCGTATATGATAAGCATGACGCAGACGGGAAATGATCGACGACGATGCAGGGATATTTAACGATCAGCAATGCACTTCAATGGAGACTGCAGTATTCGAGGGTAATTACTCTGAAAAACGAAGTAACTGGAGTGGTCAATTATGAATGGTAAAAGGGAATATGGCGACTATCAAACACCAGAATATTTTTCTTTGGATGTATGCCAGTATCTTAAACGCGAAAGACAATTAACACCATCTGTTATTATTGAGCCAACCTGCGGTGTCGGAAGTTTTATAAAAAGCAGCCTTATATTTGATGCATCAGAAATTATAGGTATCGAAATTAATCCAGAATATTGTAAAACATGTAAAGAAAATATTGCTGATTCGCGAGTGCGTATTTTAAATACAGACTTTTTTTCTTTTAACTTGAAAAGCCTGATAAAAGGAAAAGATCAATTATTGATTGTCGGAAATCCTCCCTGGGTTAACAATAGCACATTATCCGGTTTCGGCTCTGATAATATTCCTGAAAAAAAGAATTTTAAAAATTTGAAAGGCATAGATGCGATTACTGGAGCAAGCAACTTCGATATATGTGAATATATCATTTTGCAGCTTATTGATGCGTTGCACGGAACAAACTCCACTATTGCAATGCTATGTAAGACATCTGTAGCAAGAAATGTTTTTATAGAAATGAAACGGACAGATACGAATCTTACCTCGTGTGACATTCTGGAGTTTAATACAAAAAAAGTATTTGGTGTCAGTGCAAGTGCATGCTTATTGGTGATAACCCTAAGCGCGGAAAAGACCTCTGCTGATATATGTAACGTATACTCTTTTGACAGGCCTTCAGAAGTGGTAAGTTCATTTGGCTATGTCAATGGAACGTTTTACAGCGACCTGTCAAAAAACAGCCCTGATTTTTCAGGAAATTGTTGTTTTGAGTGGAGACAGGGTGTAAAGCACGATTGCTCGAAAGTGATGGAATTGTCTGTAGAGGGGACTCATTTTGTAAAAGGGTTGAGAGAATCTGTGGACATTGAGAAAAACTATGTCTTTCCGCTCGTAAAAAGCAGTATGTTCAAATCTCCGATTATAAGCAGTTTTAGCAAATATGTGCTTGTCACACAAAAAAAAAGTACGGGAAAACACATCCCACATAGCGATGGATTCTCCCAAAACATGGAATTATTTAATCTCACACAAAGAGCTATTCTCAAGGAGGAAGAGTTCTATTTACAAAAACGCACCAGATTTTTCTATGTTTGGAATAGGAGATTATTCTTATGCAAAATATAAGGTCGGAGTCAGTGGTTTTTACAAAAACCCCCTCTTCTCCGTCCTTGTCTGCCCTGATCTCACGCCTGTTATGACAGATGACACGAGCTATTTTATCTGCCTTCCAACATTTGATACAGCCTATATTGCCATGTTGATTTTAAATTCTGCCCGGGTCCAGAATTTTCTTTCTACAGTAGCATTTCTTGACTCTAAACGGCCATATACAAAAAAGGTGCTCGAACGAATAGATTTTCATAAGATTCTTCAGTCCATTCATCCGGATGAGCTCATTAATACTGAAAGAGAATTAGGATTGGAAAGATATTTTGATGAGCGTATGCTAAACGATTTTCTGCTTCTGCCGGAGTTAAAACAGAAGCCGCAATAATCCCTCAAGATTATCACGGCTTAAATAAATTCCGTATCAGATCCAGCCAATCAAAAAATGTTTTTTCAGCTCTCCACAGAATTGGTAATGTCATCGATCCTCTTCAGTTCATCCTCTGTGAACTCCAGGTTCTCGATCGCCCTCACATTATCTGTTACCTGCTGTGGCCTTGACGCCCCCACCAGGACGCTGGTCACAATCCCGTCATGGAGAACCCAGCTTAATGCCATCTCTGCGAGGGACTGCCCCCTTCCGGCGGCAATGCCGTTCAAGCTCCGGATCTGCCGGAGCCGTTCTTCTGTCAGGGTTTCCTCCTTTAAGAACCGTCCGTCTGTCCTGATTCTGCTGTCCTGCGGGATCCCGTTCAGATACCGGTTTGTCAGGAGGCCCTGTGCCAGAGGGCTGAAAGCAATGATTCCCTTTTTCAGCTCTGCCGCCGCAGTTTTGAGCCCGTTTTCCTCAATTGTCCGGTCAAAAATGGAATACCGGTTCTGGTTGATGATGAACGGGCAGTTCAATTTATCCAGAATCTCTTCTGCCTTTTTCAGTGTCGCCCCGTCATAGTTGGACAGCCCCACATAAAGCGCTTTTCCTGACCGGACTGCCTGGGCAAGCGCTCCTATGGTCTCCTCTAAAGGGGTCTCAGGGTCCATCCTGTGATGGTAAAAGATATCTACATATTCCAGTCCCAGCCGCTGTAAGCTCTGGTCAAGGCTGGCAAGCAGGTATTTCCTGCTGCCCCAGTTGCCATAGGGGCCTTCCCACATGTCATAGCCTGCTTTTGTGCTGATGATCAGCTCATCCCGGTATCGTCCCAGTTCTTCCTTTAGGATCCTTCCAAAGTTCTTCTCTGCACTTCCGGGCTTTGGCCCGTAGTTGTTCGCAAGGTCAAAATGCGTAATCCCGCTGTCAAACGCCGCAAAACAGATCTTACGCATATTCTCGAAATTCCCCGTATCCCCAAAATTATGCCAGAGTCCCAGAGACACCGCCGGCAGTTTCAACCCGCTTGCGCCGCAGCGGGTGTAAAGCATTTTTTCATATCTTTTGTCTGATGCTGTGTACATAAACTTTTACTCCTGTAATCCAAGATTTCTGATTTTGTCTATTATACCATCTGCTCTGCCTGCTGTCACACATTTTATCTTCTTATTTCTCTCCCAAGCAATAATTCCTCCAGTTCCACATGGGGATGTCTTTCATCCGCCTGATAGATATCGATGCAGTTGAGCAGCGCTCCGCCCTGTGCATACGCCGGAAACAAAAATCCGCACTCCGGCTCACCCGGTTCATATTCGCCGCTGACCGGGCAGACCGCGCAGACCAGGTACTCAAACATCTGCTCCGATTCCCCCAGCCTCACATGATCCGCCCCCTTCGCCGGGATATCGTACCGGTCATGGAAAAAGAAGATTCCGTATGCCTGCTCCGCGTGATACCGCTTTGCGGTCATCTCATAAAAGATATCCAACAGGGCATCGTTTTCCAGACCCGAAGACCTTGCCCCCATCAGGAGCTGATACACGCTCTCCTTTCCCCGGGAAGGCTCCGGGATCACATACCGTCTCAGATTCCGGTTTGTCTCTGCAAAGGGTATCGCCTTTGCAATCTCGAGATTCTTTGCTCTGTCTGAACCTGACAGAGTCAGAAACCTCGTGTTAAACGTTCCGTCCACAAACCCGTCAGGGTCAAGATATGCTCCCGCAATCCGGGTGACAGACGTCCGTTTGACCGTCATTCTCCGGGTCAGGGCAAGCATATCCTCCCGGTCAATCACTGCTGTTTGAAGGGAAATAAAATCTCCTGCCATATTCCGACTCCTCCTGCAACGCTCTTTCCTTTTTTCCTGCTACTATGAAAGCAAATCTCACAAAATGTGTCAAGTGTCTTTCCCTTCCTGTACAGTCTTCCAGAACAAACAGCAAACCCTTTCTGTTTTTCTGTTGCGTTCTGGAAGACTCCCGAATTATAATATAAGCATATGAACTTACGGATCTTAAAACTTTTTCATATTTTCCGCTGTCTGTATTAACAGGGACTGTCAAAATAAGAGATAGGAGGATGAGATAAAATGGCACACTTTGTAGTAGGCAGGAAAGGATTCTTAAAGTCGTCATTGGAGTTTACCCAGGCGATAAACGCTGCCAATGATGGAGATATTATTGAACTGGAGGAAGGATATTCTCCCTTTTTTGAGCAAAATAATACCCATATATCCATTACCAAGAGCATTACGATTGAGGGACACCTGGTAAAAGATACACAGACCGGCAGAATTTCTGCAAACATAATCGATGGCGTATTTGTCGGGAATGGCGCCCACGTTGTTCTGAGAAACCTGGAGATCCGCAAAGATGTTGATAAAAGCAACAATATCAAGGTTTATGACGGATCGGCTCTGGAAGCGGAAAACATCATCCTTACATCCCATGCGTCAGAAGGAGCAAATTACCCTGTTGTTTATGTAGAAAACAACTCTCAGGTGATGCTGCGCAATATCGAACTTCTTCCGGGAAATATACATGACCGCAATTATAAAATTTATGCGGAAGGCTCAACGCTGGGAGTGCATAACTCTATCGTAAACGCATCGATAAGGTTATCAAATGCAAAACTGAACTGTCAAAATTCCATCATCAAATATCTCGAAGCAAATGCACTTCTTGCTGAAAAAGGCAGCGTGATAACCGCTTCCCAGGTCACTTTTGAAGGAGGCTCTGAAAACGGGAAAAGCCACTGGCATTGTATCAAACTGCTTGATTCAAGCTTTACGGCAGCCAATATCTCGGTCAACCAGCCGAAATCTTCCAATATAGCAGCTTATGCGGAAAAGTCAACGGTGGCAATCAATAATTCTGTCATAAACTCGCGGATTTTTGCAGTGGATTCAAAGCTGGACTGTCAAAATTCAAATATAAAATATTTTGATTCAAACGCACTGTTTGCGAAGAACAATTGTATAATAACGGCAGAAAACACCGTTTTTGAAGGAGGCCTGAAATCTGAAAAAACCAACTATCCCTGTGTCAGGTTAGTGGATTCGCAGTTCACCGCCACTGATATTGAAATACGGCAGCCCAACTATTCCTGTGCACTGGACACGCAAAATGCAAAAATCAGGTTGAACAGCGGCAGATATGATTCGCTTTCGTTTACCGGTTCTGAAGTCTCTCTTGGAGCGGTCGGCGTTATAGAGAGTATTGCGATATATAGTAATTCTCATGTGAAAGCTGAAGAAATAGACATTCTGGGGAAGGATAACGGAAAGATCAACCTGTATTTGAATAAAGGCTCCTCTCTGGAAGCGGACATCATTTGCTTCGGTAAATTAAGTGTTCCGAATGTCAGGGCTGAGCGGAACACAACCCTAAATGTGGGCGAAATGCAGCAACTGGAGTATGACCTTGAGGCAGAAGTGTTCGTCACAAATGAAGAAGGCACCTGCACAGTCATTGGCGACGTACCCGACATTGACTACTTTGGTGAGATGACCGCATTGCAGCGGCTGGATCAGATGATCGGTCTTCGGAAAGCCAAAGAGGCAGTGCTGGAATTTATCGCCATTGCCGAGCTGAATAAAAAAAGGGAAGCACAGGGACTTAAAAACTCCGGGTTCTCACTGCACTGCATGTTTCTTGGAAACCCGGGTACAGGAAAGACAACGGTAGCCCGGCTTATCGCCGAAATATTGTACGAAAAAGGTGTCATCAAGACCAATAACCTGGTGGAAACCTCCCGCTCAGACCTGGTCGGCGGATATATCGGCCAGACGGCACTGAAAACGCGCGAAGTCCTGGAGTCTGCCCTGGACGGCGTCCTGTTTATTGACGAGGCATACACCCTGTGGAAGGGTCCTGATAATTCCCAGGATTTTGGCGCCGAAGCAATCGATGAAATCCTGAAATTTATGGAGGACCATCGCACGGATATCGTTCTGATCTTTGCAGGCTATACACACAGTATGGAAAAATTTCTCGAAAGCAATGAGGGGCTGAGAAGCCGTATCCCAAACAGCATTTTGTTTGAGGACTATACAGAAGATGAGCTGATCCAGATCGGACTTGCCTCCCTGTACGACTCCCAGTACAAGATTGATGAGACCGAATATGCGGATCTGGTGCGCCGAAAATATGCCCAGTCCTACGATAACAGCAACGGTCGCTGGGTACGGAATCTGAACGAGCTGTTAATCAGAAAAATGGCAGTCAGAATTTCTGCAACCAATGCCGATGATATCTTCCAGATCACGCAGGAGGATATAAACGCCGTATAAAAAGACATCCCCTGTCCTGCCCCCGCTAAAAAATCCCGAAGGCGTAAGGCCCGGGATTTTAGTCTAGCTCAGGGAATCTGCCTCATACTGGTAATATTTTTTCAAAAAGAGGCTGGGAGACATCCCATAATATTTCTTAAATGCACGATAAAAATTGCTGTAATTGATGAAGCCGCAAAGCGTATAAATCTCTGTCGGGCGCTCTCCGAACAAAAGAAGCTGCCGCGCCATGATCATCCGCTTCTCCAGGACATAATTATAGATGCTGTGCCCGGTCAGGCGTTCAAAACTTCTGGAAAGATAAAATTTGCTGATATAGAACTTTTCGCACAGCAGATCCAGCGTGATATTCTCTGTGTAGTGCTGGTTGATATAGCGGAGGATCTCCTGCAGGTTTTTCCCGCCTTCCTTCGTGTTCGCTTTCTCTGCCGGTATGCTCAGTGACTGGCAGCGGTTCATCATGATCAAAAGCCGCTTAAGCTCTGCCTCGATCAGGATGTCTTTCCCGAAATCATTTTCCTTCGTCTCCCGAAGGATCATGTAAAGAACTGCCCGGATACGGTTCCGCTCAAAAGGTTCTGCCTTGAGCAGGTATCCTTTTTCTTCCGAAAAGGCAAAACAGCTTGCCAGATTGGTCTTTCTGGTAGAAAGCCGGTTCAGGTACCACGGATTCAGCCGCAGCATGATCCTTTCATAGTATCCGCTTCCCGGCATTTCCTTGTGAAAAATGCCGGGAGGCAGAAGAAGAATGTCCTCCCGGTTCATCACATATTCCTTTTCATCAATCAAAAACGTCACATTTCCATCTACAAGAAAAAACATCTCGTAAAAATCGTGAAAATGATCTTCCAGCGTCTCCATATCCTTGTTGCGGTAAAGATGGATCTCCATGCTGGAGCTCAGCATCGCCTGGTACCCGGTATACTCATCATAATAGCTGTTCATTTTTGTCTTATTACAACCTCTCCGCATCCCGGTGCAAGCCGGATCTCAAAAGCGCCCCGGACATGTTCTGTCCATTCGGCAGGTTTTTCGTTTACCTCTATATTATATTCAAAATCCGAGTTCATCACAACAAGAAGAAGATTTTCCCTCTGCTGCCTGACTTCATACCGAATATGGGCTTGCGTACAGTTACTGTCAAACTGTGCGCTCTCGACCCACGTATCGAACCCGGCGTTCACTGTCCCCTGCTTATAGTATGCATGGTACCAGACCACAATAGGAGCCGAGAGACCGCCGAACTGATGGAACCATCCTCCCCTCTCTGTCTCGATCTGGATCATCTCGACTGTATTGTAGCTGAAATCCGTCTCCTGCTTCCATGCCGAAAGTGCAGTGTCTGCAATCTTAAAGGCAAAATCCGCTTCGCCCACGTCCAGCATGGATTTCCAGAGCAGATACTGGTACGGGAACCATACCGCGCCATTCCAATATCCATTGTCGCGGTAGTAGGAAGCGCTCTGGTCCACGGTGGAAATCCCCACGTTTGACCACAGTTCTTCTTCTGATTTCAAATGTGCCAGCATACGCTCTTCCTGCTCTTTGGTGCACATGCCGGCGATCAGAGGTGTCACGCCGTCCACGCCCCGGTTATAGTTCTCCCCATCCTGCGTGCGGAAGATCTCTGTCCGGCTGCCGGACGGATCGTGGAGTACATAACCGAAATATCCGCTCTCTTCGTCCCACGCATTTGAAAGGAGTGCTTCTGATACCCTGCAGATATCTTCCTCATATTCCTTTACATCACTGTCGAAGCCATAGTACAGGGCAGTATTGCGCATGATCTTTGCGATACGGATAAAATGGACGCTGCTGCAGACCGGCGCGATCCGGTCCGAGAGGTGCTGCTGATGCATCGCCACCTGAGGCGGATAGTCGTCCATGCCTCCCGCATTGTAAAAATAGTCATAAACGGTCAGCATACCACTGTTCAGCCTCGCCATAGTGGAGCCTTCTGATTTCCCCGCCATGAAGAGGTAATACCGTTTCAGCATGGGGTAATATTTTTTCAAGGCATTCCTTTCCTCTGCGGATGCGCGCATCATCATCTCATTCCATTGATAAAACTGGGTGGGCACCAATGACCCATGTGCCAGGAACGCAAAGTCCGTGTTGCCTTCCTCGGACAGATACGTGTCCAACACATATTCTGCCCGTTCTTTCGAGTACTCCAAAAGTCCCAGTCCGATAAGGCCAGAATCCCATGTATACAGGCTGTCCCATCGTTTTCCCGGCGTGTAGTGGACAATTTGATCTCCGTGCCGGTAAATGGGATACACGACATTTGAAAACAGTGCTGTCTTCATCAGCCTCGTGGAAAAGCTGTACTCCTTTCCCTCAGGATTAAGCTTCTCTTCCTCTGCCACTCCTGACCTTGCCCTCCATACATCTTCCAGGTCTTTTTTCTCAAGGACTGCCTCCTTCGTGCTGACATAGGCGTACTGGACGGACGTGCTCTGTCCCGGCAGGAAGATCGCCTCCACCACATTGGTATGGTAGAAGCCCTCGTCTGAGTGTTTCTCCATAAACGCGCCCGAGAAGCTTCTCGTCAGATTGTCATATGTCTCATCCGAGTTCGTAAGCCTTGTGATCAGGGCGTCTTCCAGGCATCCTGAATAGAGCTTCCTGCTCCGCACACGTTTATTCAGAATCCCGAGAAACATCGGTTTTTCCCCATAGTGATACTCGTATTTTACCTTTTCGCCCTCAAAAGTGATCGTCGGGATCACATTCCTTTTGTGCGTTTTAAACCGGACCATATCCTGATCCGCTTCCTCAGTGATGCAGAGGCAGTCCAGCATTACCCCGTTCTCCTCTGTCCCTCTGGAGGTCATTTCCAGGCGGAACGCCCCCTTTTCAAGACGGGTGAGCGGGATCGATACAGTTTCGGCGCTCTTGCATGCCTTAAAGCGAATCGGCCCATAGTTACTGTCAAAGACAACGTCCTCATCGGTCCGGTATGTGGAATAGCGGATCGTCAGCACTGCGTCCTCATAGCTGTTTTCCAGGTCCCTTATGTACACCAGCCTGTCCCCCGCATTTCCCCCGAACATCTTCGTCTCCTTGTTCCGGTACATCATGGCATAAAATGTCTCTGCCAGGGCTACCCCTCCGGTAAAATCCGAGCGGAACTGTTCTCCCTTATGCATCCCGTCAAAGCACAGGTTCTCCCAGGGGCGGGCTGCGGCAAATCTGAACTCCTGATAGTCCAATGCCTTCCAGAAATCCACCTTATCCGGCATCTCCGGTTCGCATACCATATTCTGCGGGTATTCAATGGCAGCGAAAAGATTCAGAAGGCAGTTCTGGATCTTATCCGTATTATTGTGGTAATCGACACGGATTCCCCATGTCTCTTCATCCACTTCAAAAAGATCCACATCCGCATAGAGCTGATCTTTCCATTGCAGTTCATACCGATAACGGAAATATTTTCCTTCCGTATCACATTCCCACGGATGATAATCTGACGGAACCGTGACGTTTGGCACCGGCACGGCGCTGTTGGCATATGTCGGATATACGACCAGGTCAAACCGGCTCCCGTCAATGCTGCTCTCCTCCATGATACGTGATATACCCATATATTTTTTTGAGTAGGGGCCCCAAAGGGGCATTACATGCCTGTTTTCTTCTCTCATTTCTGCTCTCCGCCTACTGTATTTAATGATGCATTCTTCTCCCTGACTTTCACGATGTGATCCTCAATCTCCTGCATTTTAGCTCCATCCAGAGGATAGAATTTCATTGCGATAATAGATGCCACCCAGCCGAGGATCGGCATACCGTTATACAAAACCATCGTCACCACAAAGATCCCTGTTGTCAGTTCATCTCCGATCTGAGGCGTTGTACTCGCATATCCGATCGCGGCAACAAATCCTCCTACGATTGTCGTAGCAAAAGAGGAAATGAGCTTATCCACAAAGGAATACACGGTCGCAACCATGCCGGGCACATAGCGTCCGCTCCTGTAAAGCTCGTAGTCCGTACAGTCTGCCATCATCGGAATCATCATGTTGCTTCCGATGTTGCGGATTCCGTTGACTGCCAGATAGAGCACGACAAAAGCAATGTTCATAAAGCTGAATGATCTCAGATTGATCTGGGTCGGATCGCCGAATACAAACAGCAGCGTCATGCAAACCTGCATGATCACACAACCCCATGTGCTTAATACATATGTCTTTTTCTGTCCGCCTTTCCTTGCCACAATAATCCCGAGGAACAAAAGGATCAGGTTCGGTATCGTCGTGATCACGGAAAGATTCCCCATAACTTCATAGTTTCCGATAATAATGCCGAAGAGCATGACGCCTACGATCGAGTTTGACGCGATTGTCATCGCCAGCTTATCCGTTGACTCTGAGATGATCAGCATCTGAAGGGCACGGTTGTGCTTAAGCACTTCCCAGTAGTCCTTAAAGGAAGCCTTCTCCTCTTCCGGCGACGTAAGCTGGTCATAATACTCTGCCTTGTCCTTCGGCACAATAGCAACAAAGGCACATACCATCATAATCAGGGCGATAACGATGACCCAGACGATCAGTTCGCTGAAGAAGCCATATCCCATATCTCCGTATTTCGGGACAAGATAGTTTGCGATCAGATAGGAGAACCCTGTCTGAAGGAATACCATATATACTCCTGTAAATCCTCCGTACAGCGGCCTCTGTTTCGGGTCGTTTGTCAGAAGCGTCTGGGCCGCTGTCGTAACGGTTCCCTGAATCGTATAGCCAAGAATATACAATGCATAAATCAGGACAAAGTATGGGATCCTGACCGCCTCCGGAACAAGGTGAGTGGTCTTATACATCAGGACCATTGACAGGATCAGGACAGCATTTCCGATCACAAGGAAAGGACGGAACTTTCCGAACCTGCCCTTCACATGATCCATCATCCATCCGATAATCGGGTCTGTGATCCCGTCAAATATCCTCATGGCAGTTGCCAGGGTAGATACAAATACTGTTGCCATTCCCAGAAGCCCGGTCGCATAATAGGAAACGTAGGACATCAGGAACAGGTACATATTCGTGGACATCATGTTAAGCGCAAACAGAGCGATCTGCCAGATCTTTGCGCGGTTGTACTTCATATTATCCATCGTTCATTTCTCCTCTTCTCTTTTGAAATAATATTGGAATCTATGAGCTCATGCCGCTATTCTACCACTATGCACAATCGAGGTACATTGCATATATTTTCTACGAGTTTGCCATTATTGCCCACAAACCTGCTGCCATTAATAAAATTCTGCCGGCAAAATGCCATGCTGACGTCAATATCCGTAAGTTCTTAATTTTATCGTGACAAATTGACAACTTTCTGCTATTCTAAATACACTGAAGGGAACACTTCTATAATCACGTTCCTGAGTTTTCGGCAAACAGCCGCACAGACTGGGGCTCAGGTAATAATTACAAAAGAAAACGGAGGAAATACCATTGATCGACCAGATAAAAGTTCTGAAAAATTGTTCTATCATTGTCAGTGCCGCCATGGTGCTTTATGCATTATGCTATCTGATCTCCGGCGACTGGCTCTTGGTAATATTGCTTATAATAATGGGGGCAGTGCTGCTGATTCCGTGCCGCTTTATGGCGCGTCCAGATACTATCAAATGGCTGAGTGTGTTTATGGTAGTGTGGATTGATCTTATTATTTTTGTAGCGCAGATATTTTCCCAGTCATTTGCGCCGGGTGCGGCACTGTACGCCTGTTCTATCGCCATGTCGGCCCTGTTTCTGTCGCGTCCTTTAGTGAGGCTGTGCTGTATCTGCAGTGCAGTGCTGTTTGCAGCACAGTGCGTGGTCCTCAGTATAATGAACGGACAGATGATCGATGAGCCTATGGTCCTGGGGGAGTGTCTGCTGGCGATCCTGGTGGCATATATCTTACTGGACCAGGCTGTAAAGAACAGTATTTTCTATCTTACCGAGGCACATGACCAGGAAAAAGCATCGGCTCGTCTTTTAGACGAACTGAATATGAAACAGCAGCAAAATGAGCAGGTGCTGGGCAATCAGCAGGAGCTGTTAGAGCAGATTGCCCAGATTTCCACTCATATTTCCAACGAGGCCAAAAGTCTGGCTGACCAGTCAGACAGCCTTGCGACCGGTTCTACCAGCCAGGCGGCTTCTCTCTCTAATGTGTCCAATGCAGTCGAAGAGATATACCGGCAGATTTCAGACACAGCCAATCAGGCAGCTGAAGTCCGGAGCGCATCGGAAACCATGCGCCGCCATGCCGACGACGGCGACGTTCAGATGCAGGAACTGTTGGGTTCCATTATGGATATTGATTCCAGCGTGCAGTCGATTGAAGCTACGATTAATTCCATACAGTCACTGGCATCCCAGACTAATATCCTGGCACTGAACGCCTCTGTAGAGGCTGCCCGCGCCGGGACAAGCGGCAAGGGTTTTGCCGTGGTGGCTGAAGAAGTCCGCACGTTGGCAGGGCACAGCAGTGAGGCAGCCCAAAACATTATGCAGGTACTGGGCCGCTGCCGGGAGGCAGTAAGCCGGGGCAGCAGCGTAGCTACCAAAACTTCTGCAGCTATGGGGCGGATCAAAGAAAGCGTGGAGGAAGTTGCTTCCCAGTCTGTCCATATCTCTGACCGGACAGATTCTCAGATGAACGCAGTTAACAGCATCAAGGATGATCTGGGTGTGGTTTCAGGCATTGTCCAGTCCAACGCCGCAGCCTCACAGGAGTGTTCCGCGATGGTCCGCGAGCTCTCTGAACAGGCGCACAAACTGGATCGTTTGAGCAAAGCGTGATGCCGGCTGCCATATCATCGGAAGTCACAGAAAGCACAAGATTACAAATACTGTAAAAACATCCTGACATTTTCCCCCTGTCCCTTTACCATGAGGGACAGGGGAATTTCATTTATCTGACCCGGAAGGGGCATTGTCAACTATTTTATTTCTCGCAGAAGGATTGTGGATGATAAATAAAGTTAAAAAGCCTTTTTGGCTAATTTGGGGGATTTACTTAGTAAGTTATTTGTTATTGGCGTGATTTTCTTTTATATCCATAAAGCAAGTATTTCCTGGAGCAGCGTCGGATTTAAGAAATCCGCAATAGTGCAAGGTGGTATTTTGGGATTACACCCGAATCTTCGTTGTATCTTTCTTCCGCTTCTATAATCAGCTTTTGATCCTTCCAAAATGGTCTTATTTGAAAATCCCGGAAGATGTCACTCTCTTCCGGGATTTCCCTCTTTTTCTGTGTTATCGTTATTTTGAGATTTTCAATGTTCTATACATAATTCTACGGTTTCCTACGGCATTTGGTACAAAATTGGTACAGGATTGGTACAAAAACTATTCTTAGATTTTGCCCGTCACATATTCCTCTATCCTCTCAACCAACTCTTTGGCTGTGGCAATCTGTTCTTCAGCTTCTTCGCTTGTTGCGATATAGAAATCATCGTAATCGCTGGCATGCCGGATCTCTTCTGCCTCAGCAATTCTTCTCCCCAAAGTTCTTGGAAAAATTTCTGTCTTTATATACTTCTTATTAAAATTTGCGAGGGCATCCTTGTGCCTCTTATAAGCGTTACCGTCCAACGCATGAATCGCAGAGATAGCATGGTATATTCCATAATACGCTCTTAGGAACCATACAAAATAATCCTGACAACATCATCCCCATATACATAGGAATAGATTTCTGTCATTTTTTTAAAATTGTATTCAACTCATTTTTGGTACACATACTGTCTGTTTCGCCTCCTTCAAATATTGTTTAATCAAATGGGCGCACTATAACCATCTATATACAGAATACATACCATAAACTTCTTTTTTCATTATACTCGATTTCTCCCACTTTAACACCCCTTTGCGCTTCATAGTATTGACCAGTTATCTTCTTCTGCAAAGTTTCAAATTCTCTCTGCTTTAGCTCCTGTGTTGCGTCTGTATAGATATTCAGGGTAGTTTTTACGTCTTTATGTCCAAGCACATCCTGAACAACTTTAATATTTACCCCGGACTCTACAAGCCGTGTGGTAAATGTATGCCGCAGTGAATGGCAGATAAACCGGGGCAATAATACTTTAGGATTGTTGGTTTTGTTCAACAGAGCATCATTACAATCACGGATGATCCTGCGTATAGCCTTGTTCAAGGTTCCCTGATGCTGTACTCCGCCAAACCGATTTACAAATATAAAATCTGTATATCCGTCTATCGTTACTTTACACTGAATATCATTCTCCTCCTGATATTGCTTTTCCTGTAAAAACGCCTCTTTTACATAGTCGAGCATGGGAATCTGTCTTGTTCCGGCTTTTGTTTTTGGCGTATGTACGTTAAAATAGCATCTGTTTTCCGCATGATTATAATAAACCAGAGTATGATTCACGTCTATGATCCCCCGCTCCAGATCAATATCGCACCACCTGAGTCCCGTAACTTCTCCTACCCTCATGCCAGTCCCAACCTGTCTACCTATTACGGTAAAATACTCTGACATTTCATAATCGTCGCAACACCACAGCGTCTCGAGATCTTTCTGTAAAAGTTCAGAAAAATTCACTTCTCGCTTTCTCTGCCGCTTCAATCCGGCAAGATAATTCAGCGCTTCACCGTGTAAAACCTTAATGCAAAAAGCCTGAGAATATGATCAAATGTTTTTACATTTAAACACTAAAAATCCGTCCACTACACTCCCGACAATCATTTGGAAACAATAGAAATCATATCGCTTGATTTAGCCGTAACCCCTGACGGGACACCTTAACTATATCTGCCTATTTTTTTCAATTTTATATTTTATTATCCCTAGATATTGAGATATTAGAACAACTAATATGGTCGATGCAGTTAATGATACCATATCATTCCCCCCTGCCAACGTGCAGCTTGCAGCAAATAAGACTATGCTGATCACTATCTTTATAGAAACTTTTCTACAATGTCTTTTCTCATCCATGTCCAGTTCCCTATTTATATTTTCCACTGGCGCAGCTTTCAATATAAGAATCGAACCACTCACTATAACAAGCCATGCTATTGGCAAAATAAACGTATAGTGCTTTTCAATAAGAAGTACGCTTGTTTGTAATGTAACAGAACACACAAGGCATCCGGCAAAAGTATCTAGATGTACACCTCCTATGTACGTTCGCAGCAACATAAAAATACTCATAAATACTATAAATTCTGGAATCATGTGCAGATACAGTCCTATGCCAAAGGCAACAATAAAGTAACTTAATATTTCAAGTCCTAATTGAAAACCATATTGATATATATCATATGATTCCTTTGAAATTACGTCAGCTTTCATAATGTAATCCGTTATTTTTTTCGATAGATATTTCACAGTTTACTTTTCCTTCAACTTCTTTAACTCTAATGGCATTTTGGGTTGGTGGTAAATAAAAGCACAATTACTATTTACAGATATTTTCCCCAGTTTTAAAGATATATTTGCCAATACCTGGGCGAAACTAGATTTCATATTATTAGACTTCACCTTGCTCCTCCTTTATTCTTATTTCGTACTTCATTATAAAACAGCATCGCCCATAATCGCGCTCACGTTCCATACAGTGTCGTCCTGATAAGAAAACGGTTTGAAACAGAATCATCAACAGACACTGTACCATGATATTTTTCCGCCACCCTATAAACAGATGGCAGACCAATACCATGATTAAGTACATCAGCCTTTGTCGTTTGCAGTTTTTTCCCTTTCGTCTTTACCAACTCTCCTCTATAATTATTTTCTACTGATATCAGGAGATTGGATCTGTCATATTTTATTTTAAGCCTGATATATTTTTTGCCGTCCGCTTTTCTGGCTCCTTCGACCGCATTCTCCAGCAAATTACCCAATATCAGGCTTATATCGGCACTCTTAAACGGTATATCCACAGGGATACACAAATTTGACTGAAACGCTATCCCTTCCTTTTCTGCTGTCGTGCGCCAATATCCCACAAGGGAATCTATCACTGTATTTCCGGTATTTACTCCTTCAGACGGCTTTAAATTTCCGTTTTCCATGACATCATTTACAAAGCCAATTATCTTCCCACACTCCCCTTTTTCCGCATACGCAAGAATCGATACGAAATCATTTCTCATATTGTGCCTCACATCTCTCATCTGCTGCATAGAAAGCTCAATTTCTTTCTGATGTCTTTCACTTAGCTCCAACTGTTGTTCGTAAACCAGGTTCATCTGCCTGACATACAGATCGTCCGCCAGTTTTCTGTAAATATAAAAGATTAATACATTTATGAACAACAGCACCGCCACAGAAATCAGAGAAAAAGTCTCAGCATATTTCCACTCTGATTGATAAGCTAACATAAATACCGTTCCCATAATATATATACTTCCTGCTGAAATAAAAACAAGCAGAATATTATGGGAATCCGGAAGCTCCATAGATGTTGTAGTAATTACTTTTCTTAAAGCCACTATCACAATAAAAAGCAGCAGTTTTGAAATAAATGAACCAAAGAGTTGAGAATTTGCAAGACGTTCGGAATAAAGCATAAACATATTATTAATCAACATCTCTGACAGCATCCAGATCGCATCAAATGTAATTGAAAAGAGGCATTTCTTCCAAAACTTCCCCTCAAATATATTTACTGCCACTACCAGCGTACACACTAACGTCATGCCAATATTATAGATTGGCGCCAATGTCCCCCCAATAATATTGAGTATTCCGATCTGCCAGACAACAAGCAACGCAATTCCCAGGAACACTTGGATACTCTTCTTTTTCATTGTAAAAAAAATTTTAAAATAAAGGAAAAACAAAAAAATAGTAAATAGTCCAAGTATTATGTTTATTCCTTCTGTAACCCACTTATCTACCAGCATAAACAGTGTCCTCCATCTCACAATACTGTTCGCTAATCAGTTTCCTCCGGTCTACACTAATAGATATTTTCTTACCATTGTCCATTAAAACAAAATCATATGATATTCCTTCCACATGTTTATAATTTACCAGAAAGGACTGATGGACACGAAGAAAAGCAGCTGCAGTAGCTTTCAATCTCTCTTCTATTTCGTTGAGTTTTCCATAAAACTCAAATACCTCCTTTTCCGTTATCCCTCGAATCTTCCTCCGATTACTCTCAAAATAAAGAATATCCCGGATCAGGACTTTACGGTTCATCCGTTGATACTTATAGCGAAAATAGCTGTCACTGCTGCTTATATCTTCATACGCTGTCCGAAAGCATTCTTCCATCTGCGCCGGACATACCGGTTTTATCAGAAATTGAAAAGGGCGTACTGAAAAAGATTCTTTCATATAAGTTTCATGGCTTGTAACATAAATGATCAAAACCGTTTTATCATACATCCTGATCTTCTTAGCAGCAGAAATACCGTCTTCGTTCTCCATTTCTATATCAAGATAAATCATATCAAAAGAACCGCCTTCTATAACTGCATCGACTAAGCTTTCGCCGTTCTGAAATACATCAATTTCCACGTCCACAAAATTCTGCTTTGCTATATTCTGTATTTGGATCTTCATATTTTCAGCAAATTGGATGTCATCATCACAAACCGCTATGTTCAACATATTGTCACCTCTCTCCTCTGTGTTTCTTCTTTTCCTTTGTTCGATAAATCAATGACTCTGTCTGTCGATTTTATGGAGTCACTTTTATGAGTTACCATAATAATTAATTTATCTTTAAATTCCATTTCAATCAAGCGGTTAATATTTTTTTCAGACTTTTGGTCAAGATTTGATGTTGCTTCATCGAATATTATTATTGGTGTATTTCTTATTAACGCTCTTGCTAATGCAATTTTTTGTTTCTCTCCACCTGATACCAGACTGCCATTTTCTCCAACAACATATTTTAGGGAATGTTCTTTAACAAACTCTTCTAAACCACTATCCACAATCACTTGATTTAACTGTTCATCTGAAACTTTTCTTCCCAATAAGATATTAAATTCTATTGTGTCATTAAATAAATATATATCTTGACTAACCACAGAAATCAGTTCTCGATATGATTGTATATTAATTTCTTTTACATTTATACCGTTAATTAAAATATCTCCTGAATACTCATCATACAGCAAAAGAATCAGATTAATGAATGTAGTTTTACCTGCACCGTTTCTCCCCAGAATAATCAGCCGGTCTCCTAATCCAGCATTAAAAGATATATTATTTAAAACAGGATTATTTTCTTCGTAAAAAAATGATACATTTTGAAAATTAATAGTGATAGTGTCTTGCTCTGCAATATTCTTTCCTGTTTGCCTTTCTTCTGCAAGATCCATAAACTTATAATATCTCTTCACAGATGGCATTACACCAGATAGGTAATATTTAATATTTAACAAAGATGAAATTGGCGTTATGACATATGTACTATAAGTTACAAACGCTATAATGCCTCCTATCGTTATTTTGAAATCACTCTGCAGCAATCCACCGATCAGATAAATTAATGCAATTATTGTTTCAAACAATAAAGAATCAAAGCTCTGATTATATTGGCTGACAATATTGAGTTCTTTTTTTCTTATCAGCATATCTTTTATCTTTTCATTTGACTCTGTTTCTTTCAATTTTTCTATATCAAATAATTTAATCTCTTTAACACCAGATAAAAGATTTCCGAACCATTTATTATAGCCAACCATCTCCGATATATAACTTTCTGTTATTCTCTCGCGTTTGTCAGATAACACTTTCATCCCAAAATATTTTATAGGAATGCAGACGAATACAACTATACTTAACTTCCAGTTAATTATGATTAATCCTGTCAAGCCGCCTAACATGCTAAATATCTTAGTTATAACGAACATCATATTTTCATCTAAAACACTTACAATATTCGTAATATCTGTTTCTAGGCTATTTACCAATTCCAAGTTATTAAATTTCTTTATATAGCGCAATTTTAATTTAAAAATATGTAGAAGTGACTTTTCTCTCAAACAGCATTCTACCTGAGTTTGTATTTTTATTCGTTGTTTTTCTTGAATAACTCCCAACAAATTAATTATCACATTAGATATTATTAAAATTACTACTAAAAAGATCAATAAAGAAAAATTTTTTTGAATTATTCCATAATCCATTATTGTCTGTATAAGCAACGGTATAATAGCTGAGAAAAAAGTTGATAAAACTAATAAAATAATAATGAACAGTATACTTTTCAAATATGGATAGAATAATTCAAATATCCATTTAATGTATTTTTTATCTTTCATTATGCTCAATATTTGAAATTCTTATAATTTCATCAGTTATGCTACTCAAAGTAAAAAATTCAAATGAATTAATTTTTTCACTTGAAAACCTGATCCCAAACTCTTCTTTTACCCCTATCAGCAAGTAGACAATATCTCTGGCTTCAAGATCCCAGTCCCTCGAAAACAACGAATCATCATCCAACTTTCTGGAATATTTCTTCTCGGTAATTTCTTCAATTATGTTATATATAATTTCTATAATAGACCTTTTATCCATCTCACTCCATGTACTCTCCATTTAAAACTTTTTCAAAACTCTTCGTATTTTCCGTATCCTTCCAGAGTAGATAAAATGTGCTGTTCAAAACGCTTTCTATCCCCTTCATTAAATAATGTATATACATTAAATTGTTTTGCAGTTTCATGAACAAAATTATTATCCAAAGTTAGATATACTAATTTTTGAAAATCTTCCGTTGCATCCCAATTAACCATAGAATTTGTTAAAAAAATAGCATCTAACGCATAATTATATTTATATTTAAGTGAATTATTTATCAGCGGAAAATATTTCTCCGGATAATCAACATACATAGAATTAAATACGACAAAATCAGGACTAATCGCATTTGAAACAAGATAATTTAGTACCCCGAAATCATTCAAATATTTATTATCATACTTTTCTATTCCACCAGGTACACCTATGATAATAACATCTGATTCTTCATTTTCCGACAATGCTTTCACATAGTGGTTAAAATATATAATTTTATCTTTATCAGATATTTGATTTTTTAACATAAATTGGGGGAAAGGATGAAAACCATAATAATACGAATCATCTTTTGTTCCGATTTGTGTCACGTTATATCCGTTAGCTTTAAAAATCTCTCGTAACAGTATCTGCGTAGTAAATTTATAGCATTGTTCACCTGTTCCCAATACCAGGACAATCGGCTTTTTAATGTCATAAATTATATTATCTTGCTCTTTTAGTTTCAAATCCATTTTAAGCTTACTATCTATGCTTCTAATATCTATGATACTTTCATGATATTTTTTAATTATCTCTTCATTTATCTCCTTTAATAAAATCACCTCTTTCCCCATATCAGAAGCAATTTTTATGTACTTTTCTATTTCACTGTCCTCTAAACAGATCCTGCTATCAATAATCATCAGAACATCTGATTTTTTAAGATTGTATTCAAATTGGTCTTTAACAATATAATTTGTCTCAATCCCTACTTTTTTTCCAGCATCCTCCCCGGTATATCCCCACCCCCGTGGAGATACGACATACGCAACTTTGTATAATTGCGCATTTGCATCCTGATATTGTAACAAATGCAAATTAGAAATATCATACGGATATAACATAATTTTCTTCATAATTTCAATATTGCTCCTATTCTATATATTCAAAATCTTGCTTTCGTAAAATCTATTTTCACAACCCAAATTACATTATATCATCCAACCACAATATATCATTATCAAAATCGCTATTTTCACAGATCAAACAATAGTCTTTCAGTTGCTCGACGGCTTCATATTTAACTCCCTGGCAATGTTGTAATTTCTTCTTAATTGAAATTCCATTTCCCGTATCAGCATGTTGTGCACAAAGGAAACAAAATTTTGCTGCCCAGCATTCTTTACAACTCTTTTCTGTTAATCTTCCAATATTCAATAATTTAATAACTTGCTCTTCATAAAATCCATCCTTGATATTCCCAATTTTCATATCTGGTGAAACTTCACTTACTCTTTCACACGGATAAAAATTTCCGTAAATATCAACAAACAGCTTATGACACCCCACAATACAAGGTCCGCCTGGATGAGCAGCTTTTTCTACTAATGTAGATATTCCTCGGTTAGACATAAGCGTTTTTAATTGACTGTAATACGCTATAGGTATCGCAGAAATGTCTATCCCCTCAGTCTTTTCCACTTTACTATATAACAACTTAAAAAGCTCAAATAAGTCTCTCTGCATATAAGACTCATCTTCCAGATAACTCTCTTTATCTTTTATCCCTTCTCTTGATATCTTATTAAACATAACATGACGATTTTTCATGAATTCATTGTTTTTAAAAAAATCATCCAAATATTTCAAATTATTACGAGGATCAATTACACAATTTATTGCTACAGTCGTAGCATATTGAGGATACTCCTTAGAAATCAAGTCCAGTTTATCCATTATAATATCAAAAGTTCCCTTACCATTAACATTTTGGCGATTTCTGTCATGATATTCTTTGGGACCATCTAAACTTATCACCAGGGCAACATCATTTTCAGCTAAAACTTCAAGCATTTTTTTATCCAGTAATGTGGCATTTGTTGTCATCCTATATCTCACTTTTTTCCCACCAGCTTGTCCGTTTACATACTGAATAATTCTTTCTATCAAGTCAAATTCAATAAGAGGTTCTCCGCCATAAAATCCTATTTGTAGTTCTGGCATATCATAAGAATGATGCATATAGAAATCTATTATACTCTTAGCCAAATCAAAATCCATCTTCTTATTATTATGTTTTCTATTATAATATGTCCCTGAATATGGGCAATAACCGCACCGCAAATTACATTGCTGTGTAACTTGCAACGTAATGGATTTAATTGAGCTTCTCAGATAGTAATGTATGTATTTTGTTACCGGATGCTCTATATATTCCCAATGATGCGACTGTAGAAAACCGCGGTTTTGCAATTCTTCCGTAACAGCATTTACCCTGGCATTCAATTCATTTCTATTTTCATTAAGAATATCATATACCTCTTTCTCAACTCTTATAATTGCATTAGTGTTAAAATCATAGATATAATAATTTTTATATGTCTTAAATGTATAAATAAATGCCTTCTTCATATTCCTCTCCATTGCATTACTTTTATCCAATGATACGGATATTAAAATCTATTGCGTAATTTCTCTTCCTACGCGGTATTGATTTCTATGGCTTTGCTATACAAAGATTGCTGCTTTCTGTATTAGAAAGCAGCAATCTTTCAACTTCTCTCCATTTACTGGCAATATCACTATCTTGACTGTTTGTTTGAGCTACTAGATTTTGCTGTATACGAAGATGTACTGGACGTTGTTGGTCCACAGGGGCAGTTACTGCATACACAAAATGCAAATGCTCTTATAGTTTTTGCCTCGGTATTCATTTTTTTACCCAGCTTTTTCATAATTGTTCTCCTTCCTACACATATTTATTTAAACCCCCTCTTATTAAGGATAATTTAAATACTTTTTTATTTAAAGCAGCGCTCTATAGCTAAAAAGATACTTTTACTTAAATCTCCGATTTCATCTTTAAAGCATATTTCAAATGTATCTTCTAGGCTTAAAATTTTCACTGCGCAGAAATTATTTTCTTCATAGCAATCAATTTCCACATCTAAATCTGCAATATTTGAAAAACTGTTTGGTATCCATTCAGCTAATAAAATTATATCGACTAAATCTTTCACTTGCCTAATTCCACAATATTGCCCCACAAAATGCTTCTCCTCTTTAATGACGGTATAATCAAACATTATTCCCAGTAAATAATCGGTAAAAGTAATACTTTGGTATCCCGTCTCAAGGACTATTTGAGTAATTTCACAAACAACTTTATTTAGAACCAAAATATCACTACATTTGATTTTAATAATTGGCAAATCAGACTGATATATATCACGCATGTACTCTTTAGGCAATTTATTCCACTTTAATTCGCCCATATAATGGCACATTTTTTTGCTATTATTTAACAAAAAGATACCTTTCATATTTTTGAATTTATTAATGTTTTGCACTATTTTTTCAGTAGGATATTCTATATTTCTTATCTCAACATCTACATCTGCACACTTAAGCTCAAAGTGCTTCTCATTATCTTTATTGGATAAAATATTATAAACGACAAATTCTGTTTTAAAATCAATCCGGAAATTCTTACTTATAGATTTCCCATCAAATTCTGCCAGCCTTTTTTTATAATATTCTATTTTTTCTCCTTCTTTAAATATGTTTGCTATGTACGCTGTTACAAGAGGTGCAGCAAAACTATTAGAGTTTCTTTCTTGATAAGAAATTTTATCATCTGAAATATATGGAAATTCTGAATGTGCTATAACATCTATTCCATCGTACGCTCCAATATTATAAGTCCATTCGCCTTCTTTTATCTTCCTTTCTCGATCAGCTTTAACTCCTATTACATTACTGAAGCATGCTGGATATGTAATATAATTATCATTGTCCGCCGAGCAGACAAAAATCACTCCTTTTGCTGCTAAACGATTGACAATTTTTCTCAAAGCAAGACCATCCGCTCTTTTCACACTTCCCAGACTGAGGTTTATAAGATCAACATTATTCTTTTCGCACCAAATCAAGGCTTTAATCATGTGATCAATGCTGGCTCTTTCTGTTTGATCAAGTATACAAATATTACTATATTCAACTTGTACAGAAACATATTCTTGAAAAATCAAAAAACAAATTGTGGAATGGCTAAATGGCCCTGCTTCACCTGATGTTCGTTCGGAACCCAAGTATATCTTTTTTATCTTGTAATTATCGACATAATTACTTTGAATCTCATCATCGATAATTGCCATATGAATTTTCTTCATAATTAACTATTTTTTCATACAGCTATTCTTCTCTTTCTAATTCGGGATTCTCGTTTCCCACTTTTTCAGCGTTCTCTTCTGCCGATACTGTATCTGTCTTTTCTTCCGCAATACTCTCTTCAACCGGAACGTCCACATCAGACTTTTCTTCGGTCACATTTTCATTTACATCAGCTATTTTGTCTCCGACCTGCTCCAGTAGATCCGATGATCTCGCCTCTATTTCTGCTAACCGTTCCTTCTTGCTCTCAAGCGCACCAGCGCCGTCAGACTCTATTTCCGCCTTTAAGACTCTCGCCTCTCCATCCATTTTTGCCTTTGCGGAAGAAACAACCTCAGCCTGCGCTGCTCCGGAGGACAGATCCATAATATCCATCAGCCTGCGCTGCTCATACTCTTCTTCTGTCATGACCTTCTTGTCAGAGATCTGTCCCGGCTCCTTGTCATCCCCTTCTTCCTCAAACTGTTTCGCTGTCGCTTCTGCGATCTGTTTATCCAGCATCTCTAACTGTTCGTCATATTCATCTATTTTATCTTGGTTCACATATCCGCCTTCAAGACCTCTTTTCAGTTCGGCGTCCTTGCTCTCCTGGATGAGCTGTTTCTGATTCATAAGCTGCTGAATGACACTTTGCTTCTTTCCCTGTCCGGAAATAAAAACAGAGTCC
The DNA here is from genome assembly GCA_944381935.1 of uncultured Mediterraneibacter sp. Lineage (GTDB taxonomy): Bacteria > Bacillota > Clostridia > Lachnospirales > Lachnospiraceae > Mediterraneibacter. The sequence goes on from CALWMN010000001.1 coordinate 230,993, forward strand.
CTGTTTGCCTGTTGAATAAAAGGGCCTGCCTGTGCAGCGTTATCATTGTTCAGCCTGCTGACTTTCTGATTTATGGCAGCCGCGTTGAATATACCGTTATCTGCTCCAATTCCTGTTAATCTCATCTTTGTTTACCTCCTGGATCTTCCCTGTTTATTTTGAATATTAAATACAATCTATGCCGTCACAATTATCTACTGATTCGCATCGCCTTTCCCATCAACCGCCTGCAGCAGGATCTCCCTGACAGCTCCATATGTCTCCCGGAAAATCGAGACGTTGTTCCGGGGCGGTATAAAATAACTCCCCGCTGTTTTCTGACGTTCAAAATATGCCTGATACGGATCATCTTTATATCTCCGTCTCTCTATCTCTGCATTGATCATGGATATTCCCCTTTGGAATGTCTCAGTCGCTCTGCGTGCGACAGAGCGTACTCTGTCAACCTCCTCATAAATATTTTCCGCATCCGCGTCTATTTCCCAGGAAAAGTGCTCCAATCCCTTGGAAAAAGTATCATCGACCAAATCTGCGTATTTGCCATATGTGGACTGCAGCTCTTCTCCTCTTTTCTGATTTCTCTGATTTAATTGATATGCACCGTCCTGCAGAAAAGTATCCCGTGCGCTTTGCGTTGCTTTCAGAAGAGATTCCACATCCTCCATAGACAAGTCCTCCGGCAGAGCTGACGTCCCATCTAAAATCTGCTGATACCGCTGGATCGACTGGTCAAAGGAGGCCAACTGATCCCGGTATTCCGTCAGTTCGGCTTCCATATTTGCTGATGTCCTTAGTCCATTTTCGTATTCCCACTTAACATACTGTAATATGCTATCCGGTATCCCTGAAAAAGGAGACTCTCCGCTTCCCTTCGATTTCAATGCTTCAACAAGAGAAAATCTATCCGCACGCTGCACTTTTCCTTCCTGCTCTATTGACGCTGCTGCATTTTCAGCAATTTGATTCAGCGTATTATTCTGCTGAAACAAATTAACATTCCGAGACACATTTGCTCCGAATCCACTCCTTCCCTGTGCAGAAAACAGGTTTGAAAAATTAGTTATTACCATACCACTCTCCTCCTATACCTATCGATAACTCCACTCACCATAATCATAGATAAAGTTCCCTATTATCGGCTTCTTGGAATATCCGATCTCACAAATAACCTCCTCTGAATAGGAATCCCCGCCTGAGCTTACTTTTACTGTTGTAGAATTAACAAAATTAGTACCTGTGGAAGGACTATATCGAATATACGAACTATCCCGCGCACCTACGGACAGCAGATTCACCTCATTAACGTTTTGATAAAATTTTGTATCTACCCAATATTGTTTAGGCTCAGGTTCATACCGAAACTCCCCATTGCTATCCGTATAAACAGTTTTATTCAATGTTTTACTATCGAGGACTGGCATTCTAATATTAACTGCCACATTGGCTGCTGGTGTGCCGTCCTCAGAAACAACCTGTCCTGAAACAGCAAATTCCTGAGCCATCACAAACTTATTTGGATAACCCGGCGGGACATTGTGTGTACCAAAATTATCACAAAGATACTGCACTCCTTCTGCTGAGCAAGCAACATTGCATGCTTTTGCAGCTGTTTGATCCACCCAATATGCTTTACTACTGCTCAAATCTGTTATTCCTTTAACAGTAACATTATTAAGTGAAGCATCTCCGACTACAGCATTAAACACTACCCAATTAGACCACGCACCATGCGAATCCGATACACGCATTCTAATTTCATATGTTCCTGCTTTGTCAAAAGAAAGTATGCAGTAGTCTGTACCCACTTCTTCGGCATAATCTTCAATCGTTGTCATTGATCCATCTTTAATAACAATTCCATTGGCTCCACTAACGCTATCCCCCGTATCATTATCATATGAATCTGCCCATGAAATCAGCATTAACTGGCCTGCTACTAAATCCCTGGAACTTGTGCCCACATTGCAGATCGGACGGCTATTTCCATCTGCCGGTTCAATTTGAAAAGCATATTCTGCGACATTCGACCATTCTCCTTTGGAATCCTGCACTTGAAACGTCAGAATATACTGCGCCGGAGTTTTGCACTGTGTTGCAAATCCTAAATTTCCCGTTATTGTCCCAATAATATCACTGGATGAAATCCCTCCGATTCTAATATCAGTGATTTCATCACCGTCCGGATCATATGTAAATGATTCCCCATTATAAGCCCACAGCCAAGCAAGTTGTGTCTCTGTAGTAAAATTTCCATTTATCATAGATTCCGGATTTAAAACTACTACTTGCAATGCAGCAACTGGTGGATTATTTTCATTTTCAGACAGCGTTTTCACCTGATCAATATTAGATTCTTCAATATTCCCTTTATAATAATCAAGATTGTCACTAATCGATAGTTCTGGAACCGCAGACTTTACTGTATCAAAGTCATTTGTATATGTTTCATCTAACGCTGAATTATAAAACACACTTTCCTCCTCAACAGGAGAAGTTTGTAGTTCTTCCGGTACATCGGTTGTTTCCGCAGCAACTGACATTGTCATCATCAAGAGCAACAACGTCATTGATAGGACTCCTAAAAAGATACGTTTTTTCATTTTCTGCCTCCTTTAAGTACAGCTTATTCTTCACCTGTTCCGCACCAATGAGTGTGACCTCTTTCTATTGGATATATCGTCTGCTTTTTCACCTCATTAAGTCCCTGTTTGGACATTGTTGGTTAATGTGTAACTTTCCTGACTGTTGATGTAACTTTATTTTTATGTTTGCCTTAATACTGCTAAATATCTTTCACTTTTTTGTTTTCTATTTGGTTTTATTATAGTGGGAACTCATTCAGAGCAAGTTTCGCCTGCGTAACTCAAAACCCGCTTTATGGCTTTTACTTACCCGGCAAACTTGATGGGGATTTCGCTCCCCATTCCCTCGGTTACTGCATATCTTCGGCTATGGAAGTATGCTCCTATATAAAATAGTCGCAGCGTGATACTCATATCACGAAAAATACTTACCACCATAAATTTTATAGTGATTTCCCATTTTCTCTACTCTTCAGGGCATCCCAATAGGCTTATGTATGAATACAATTTTATATAAAGGAGTCTCAAATGGCACGACAGAAAAAAGCAAAAGAATTAAAACATAATCACCGGATTATGCTTCGTCTGACAGATGCAGAATACGAACGGCTCTCTGCCCTTGCAGAAGCCGCCACTCTTCCCCTGGCAGCATATATTCGTAGGCAGATTACGGGGAAACAGGTCATAATAAAGTATGAGCTTGTAGCAGATCTGACGGAATTAAAAAAGCTGATTGCAAAGTTTGGAAAGATTGGAAGCAATCTGGATCAGATCGCCCGACATTTTAACAGCGGTGGGATCCATTCACAGGAAATACGGCGGACAATCCGCCAGAGTATCACAGATATTTATGAGATGAAATACGAAGTATCTTCGGTCAATCTTTTGTTTCGCTTTATCCGCCACAGGATTATCTACGCTGAAAAACTTATATACAGTTCCTTCTGGTGAACCTGTCACCTTACATATCTACTGAACTTTTTCGTTCCTATGGCTCCCCGCATTTTTCAATACATGATTAACACTCTGGATCAAACTTCTTTTATCTGTGTTCTGGTGAAGCTCTGTTAATTTAATAATTTCCTTTTCCAATCTCATTTCCTCTTGCTCCTTACGCTGTACTTTTTGACCTTTGTTCTTCCTCCAACTTATAATTATTTGACCATAACAAAAAAGGACACTCTTCTAAAATTTCTTTTAGAAAAGTGCCCTCGTAATACAAATTGTTGATTTGGATTAAAACGAACTCTTTAAAATCATTTATTGTCGCTCGTTAAGAAAGTTTAATTTGTCGTGCTCTATAACAAAAAGCCTACTTTCTGGAGTCTCTCGCAAAGATTTAGTACAGCTTCGCACCTGCCGGAATCCTGTCATCCACCATCAGAAGATTTAAGCCTTCTCTTCCATCTTCCTCATGTACTGCTGAAATCAGCATACCCTCGGAATCAATGCCCATCATCTTTCTGGGCGGCAGATTTACGATTGCGATACAGGTCTTTCCAACCAGTTCTTCCGGCTCATAATACTCGTGAATACCGCTTAAAATCGTGCGTTTCCGGTCTGTTCCGTCATTCAGTGTGAACTTCAGAAGTTTCTTTGACTTCGGAACTGCCTCACACGCCTCAACCTTTACGGCACGGAAATCTGACTTGCTGAAAGTGTCGAAATCAACCATTTCCTCAAAGAGCGGCTCAATCTTGACCTTTGAAAAATCAATCTTTTCCGCCGGTTTTTCTTCGGCTTTTTCAGCCTTAACTTCGCCCTTTTTCGGATCAAGTGACTTCATTGTCGGGAGACTTGAAATGTACCGTTACACCAGTCTTTACCACTCGTCAAAAACCTGTTTTTCTGTGTTATCGTTATTTTGAGATTTTCAATGTTCTATACATAATTCTACGGTTTCCTACGGCATTTGGTACAAAATTGGTACAGGATTGGTACAAAAATCAGAACCTCATATTCAGCAATAATGGTTTTGCATTTACCAACATATGTAAGACTCTAAGTACATATACCGTACTAATTTTTTCGTCAATAAAGAAATATATCTTATAATTTTTGTAATAACACTTTCGGATTCCTCGCGCCGCCAGTTCCTCATCTTCATCCAGTTCATGCTGTTTAGGCATAAATTCAAGTTTGGCAATGGTGTTACGAAAACCCATTGCCAATTCCAACGCTGTTTCAGGTGTTTTTTTCTCGAACGCAATATAATCCGTATTATTCACGATATCCGCCTCTGCCAGAGGAAGCACCATAACTTTATGCATTTGCATTCCTGTACCTGCTTTCTAATTCCGCAAAGAACTCTTTATAATCTCTGCCTTTCCCTTTCTCGATATCACGGTAACTATCCATTACCATTTTCCGAACATCCTTCTGGTTTTCTTCCATTGAATCTATAAAATCTGTCTTTCTTGCTGTTGCTTCCACTGACAATTCCTCCTATCTCAGGTTATTCAAGGTTTCACTTTCTATTTCATTTACTCTTTATAATATAGGGCCTCATGGCTTATTTTTTTCTCTTCTTTTAATCTATTATAATCTTACCGGCAATAGTCATGCAATGAAATTTTTTGCCAAAACAGCAAAATTCCATAAATCACGCTGCGTTCCCTTTTCATTAATTTGAGTCAAATAGCTTTAGCCCCTCCCTTTCTATATTTGAATAAAACGGATATACGTCCATCCACTTATTAAAATGCTCCTTATTTTTGGCTATCGGCTTAATGTCCAGATCATAGTACATATTAAAATCATAGGTCATGCCTGACAGTTCATGCCGATACTTTTTTATATCCATATCGCTCAAATCCAAAAGCACCATAATATCTATGTCGGAATCTTCCGTATAATCACCTCTTGCATAGGAGCCATATAAAATCACTGTCTTTAAATGATCTCCGTATATTTTACTGAGCAGTTCAACATACTGCATGACCAGATTATTTATTGTCACGGGCATATCAACACCTTTATATACGATTGTCATTAGACAGATATGTTTCAATCACTCCAAGAAATTCTTCTGCTTTCTCATACTGCTCCTGTGCATCCTGCTTTGAGACTACGAAAAAATCGCCATAATCCGTATTGTTCCTGATCTGAAATGCCTGGCTTATATATTTGGAATACTGCTTCTCTATTTTTCCGGTTTTAATATACTCTTTCTGGAAATAGGCAATTACGCCTGCATGTTTAGAAAAGTCTTGTCCATCTACTGCCAATAGCGCACGAACAGCGGTAAACATTGCATAGTAGGAACGTCCGATCGAGTCTTTATAGCACCCGGCATCCAGAAGCAGCCTTGAAGATTTCAGCCGTTCTTTTGACATTTCCAGACGATATTTCATTAACTCTATCCGGTTATCATGCAATGATATTCACCCCCTCATTCTGTATATTTTTATAGTAGGGTAAGTCATCTTTATATTTTTCAAACTCGCTAAATGGGATGACTGTGGGGGAAACAATCGTTCCATATTCCAGTTCCAAGTCGGATGAAATATCCCAGATCTTTTTCAGCCGGTTCTGCAAGTCAACACGATCTCCCCGCACAATAGCTACAATATCTATGTCCGAATCATTTTGATAATCGCCTCTTGCATAGGAACCATACAAAATAATCCTGACAACATCATCTCCATATACATAGTAATAGATTTCTGTCATTTTTTTTAAAATTGTATTCAACTCATTTTTGGTACACATACTGTCTGTTTCGCCTCCTTCAAATATTGTTTAATCAAACAGGCGCTCTATAACCATCTATATACAGAATCCATAACGTAAACTTCTTTTTTCATTATACTAGATTTTTTCCTACTTTAACACCCCTTTGTGCTTCATAGTATTGACCGGCTATCTTCTTTTGCAGATTTTCAAATTCTCTTTGCTTTAGCTCCTGTGTTGCGTCTGTATAGATATTCAGGGTAGTTTTGACGTCCTTATGTCCAAGCACATCCTGAACAACTTTAATATTTACTCCAGACTCTACAAGCCGGGTTGTAAATGTATGCCGCAGTGAATGGCAACTGAACCGGGGCAATAATACTTTAGGATTGTTGGTTTTGTTCAACAGAGCATCATTACAGTCACGGATGATCCTGCGTATAGCCTTGTTCAGGGTTCCCTGATGCTGTACTCCGCCAAACCGATTTACAAATATAAAATCTGTATATCCGTCTATCGTTACTTTACACTGAATATCATTCTCCTCCTGATATTGCTTTTCCTGTAAAAACGCCTCTTTTACATAGTCGAGCATGGGAATCTGTCTTGTTCCGGCTTTTGTTTTTGGCGTATGTACGTTAAAATAGCATCTGTTTTCCGCATGATTATAATAAACCAGAGTATGATTCACGTCTATGATCCCCCGCTCCAGATCAATATCGCACCACCTGAGTCCCGTAACTTCTCCTACCCTCATTCCAGTCCCAAGCATTACCGCGAAAATCGTATACCAATGGTGAAAAGGCGTCTTTTCCGATTGCAGAAATTCCAAAAACAAATCCTGCTCTGCCTGTGTAAGAGCTTTCCGCTTATTCGTCTCCAGATTACGAGCCTGCTTTAATTCTTTTAAAACATTATCAGATACATTGGTACGCAGATACCCGTCATCCACCGCTACTGTTAAAACCTGATGTAAAACAGTATGCACATTATCCACTGTTGAAATTTTAAGCTGCCTCTCGTCTACAAGCAGATTATAAAACCTCTTTATATCTGATTTTTTCAAGGTCTGAATACGGAGTTTCCCCACCTCGTCTGCGGCAAATTGTTCATACATATAGCAGTAATTCTGGAATGTGTTATCCTTTAATCCACGTTTCATCTCCCGCCACAGATTATACATATCATTGACTGTAACATTCTTCGCTTCAGCACGAATCCCGTCATGTTTATCCTTAGCTATCTCATCTTCTTTCTCCCTGAGTGCCTCTAATGTGGCGGCTGTGCAACTATGACGTCTGCCGTCTCTTGTAGTCCAACGATATATATAATAACCGTCTGTCCTTTCCGTTTCTCCTGTTCTCAGCAATCTATGCTTGCTGTCATATCTCTTCTTTGCCATGTTTTCCTCCCTGTTTAAAAGGACTGTGCGCAGATTTGCTCACAGTCCTGATTACATTAAATTGAATATGCTTTCTCCAGATAATCCTCCAACTTGCGGCGTTTAAACATACGCTTTGAGCCGTTCCAAAGAACGAACTCGCAACGCTCGTCAGAACTGAGATCGCGCAACTTATTGATGCCGATTCCGGTATATGCCGCTGCCTCTTCCAACGTTAAAGTTGATTTCTCCCAGATTGGTACTTCCTGTCTCATAATCTATAATTCCTCCTACTCATTTTTTAAAATATTTACCAAGCGGATGTAGAGGAAGCGCTGCTTATTTTTTTTACTTCCTGGCAATTTCAGCGTCCTTTTTCCTTCTGCCTTGCCCCTCGTCTCAATCAGACCTTTTGCTTCCAATTCGTTCAGGACAGCATATTTGCTGAAATTAGCCCATTCTATTCCCCAAAGCCGCAGATAACTTTTCGCTTTTTCCAAAAAGACTTCCAAACGGACGTACAGATACCTTGAGTCAGCGAAAATTCTCCCAGCATAATTTGGCTGTTCTTCTGCAGGAAGTGGTTCAATCTCTCCACTTTCATAAATAGCTTTGCACACATCTCCCAATATTTCTCCAAAATCATTCGTCTTTAATGCTTTTTCGTTCCCTCTTATGACCTGAAGAATTATTCCCTGCCATTCCATGAACAAATCCGATGTCTGTTCTTCCTCAAGGAATCCTCTGTCTTTCGCATATGTAAGGAGAATTTCCGCAGTTACACAAAGTACTCCGTACATTTCCGTATAACGCGGATATTTTGAAATTTTTTCTGTACGGTAATAATCCATTTTTGTGGATATGTGCTCACCCGTTTGCCAATAATTTTCCGTTATCCATGCAATGAAATCGTATAAATGCGTTGTCAAAATCTTCCAATTCCTTTGGTAATAACGAAGAATTTCATTTTTTACCGAATCATCTTTAATATCTAAGATTAGATGTCGTGTCAGAGAAGATTTTACGCCGTGGATATGTTCTCCTGTGATAATTCCTACTCCCCTCACCGGGTAATACCCGGCGTTAGGATTTTGGGCAAAATCCGTCATCCTCTCAATCCCCTTCCGATCTCCATACATCCGTGTAATTTTTTCCAGTTTTTTATCCAATTCAGCTTGCTTTGTTCTTGTTGCCGCCGGCATGAAATCGTCAATAGTAAGTACGCAATCCGGATGAGTACCGATTGCCTTTTCAAGTCCGCCCTCCGTTGAACTGAAAGTCACTTCTGGCTCCTGAATCGCTTTACGGTTGAAAATTTTTGTCATGCACAATGCCAAGCTCGTCTTTCGGCTATTCGTCTCACCAATCACCGCCAGCATAAATTTCACCGGATTACCGCTCTCTTCAAAGAGTGTTGTAAGAACCCCCACATGGGCGAAGAGGAAGAGCGGCAATGTAATTTTGTGGTCACTGCAGATTTCCAGCATCTTCAACACTTTATCGAAAATATCTTCCGTTCCTACTGTCTCTTTGCAATATTTAAAGCGGAAATCCCCATTTCCCTTGATTCCCCCAATTTTATCGCCTATATTTCCCTTATCATATATGTAAACAGGGGCTCCATTTACTTTTTTCCAGCCGTTGGTCGAATAGACCACTTCCATTTCAACGGTGCTATTGAGAATCAGTTGACTGATATATTCATCAAACGGTTTTTCTTTGTTCTTATATATGGCAGTTCCTCTGGATGCATCTTTAACCCATTTGAATTTCGAGACATCTTCTGCTGAAATGCTGAACTCCGTAATTTTTCTCCCCCGCATATATATATCCCATTCATATTCCCACGCCTCTTTCTCTCCGAACCGCGTATACGAAATCTTTTTGATAATTTTTTTCAATACCAAATCAAAATTTTGCTGACCTTCTGCTGACTCAACAATAGTCGTCCCTTTAACTGCTGTGTTCGTATCCTCCGAAGCACATGCCGTCACCGGACAGCTCGGCTTTATCGGCTGACTGGATATAACCGTTGCCGCTCGGTTCTGCGCTATATCATTTTCTGACAATATCGTTGATTCCACGCGAGAGAAAAGGCGCTTTCTTGGCACCTGTTCTACTGCCGTGCATTTCCCCGCATCAACATGGGAAAATAATCTCCTTCCGATCATTTCTTCCGGAGTAATGTTCTTATCCGTATCCACTTGCGAAAATAGTCGCCGCTTTTGGGGATTCACCTCCGAAGTCGTGCTTTCGCTCTTATTCACATTGGAAAAAAGTCGCTTTCGTGGAGTACACTCATCTACATTTGAATTCACTTTCCTATTATTCATAATCGCTCTCCTATGCAAAAGTATTTTTGTTTACGCTGACATTATACATTTTCATCATGGATTTTGGAATTTATATAATATGCCTTTTAATTTAATAAATAGTATATTTTTATCATTTTTTATGCTATTATTTCTATAAAACTAAACTTTTTATGAGGTGTATGTTATATGAATAGAAATAACAATTTAAATTCTGATCTTATTGATAGGAAGTATAAATTAAAATATTACTACTGGATAGACATTGATAGTCTTATTGAAAACATCCGATACCAAATCAACAGGCAAAAGGGGGCGACAGACTTCCATATTTTTCACTGTATTTTTAAGGCGCTCTATCATTCTCCCGATTGCAGTCATTATTTCAATTTTTTGACTTCAGAAAGCAGTTTTAATTTTTCTACACTACGAAACAAAAAGTTTCTAGCCGGATGCCACTACATCTTTGAAACCATTTTGGAAAACCATTGTATTTTATATGGTTTTTATCAAACATTACACCAAAATCCTGGGCAGAAAATACGAATCAGTGCTAAAACAACCAAAGAACGAAAAGAAAAGTCATTCGGACAATATGATAATACACTAGCTCAAAACTATAACAAATATAAACTTCGTTTCCAAAAATTCAGCGAAAATTATTCTTATCAATATTTAAAAGAGCATTATAGTTTTTCTGAAACAACTGGATTTCCTGTTGCATTTGAATATAACGAACCTTTAGCCCGCTTTTTATTCACTCAGTTTTCAATACGGACTTTTGATGCCAATGTCGGGAAACCTTCTTCGCTAAAATATTACCAAACACTTTTTTGCGAAATCAAAAGATTTCAAAATGGCTGGAAAGATAAGAATAATGATTACTGCGGAAATTGCTTTGGCGAAATCTGCAAATGCAGCAGAAAGAATGCCCAAAAACTTCCCCAAATCGCTTCTTTAACATTTGAGTATTCCATCGAATATCTGTACGGCTTCTCCTTTTTCCGTTCAGTGTTTGAACTGTTGAACTACATTTATAACAAAGCAGCGTATACATCAAATAGTCCAAAAAGTACATGCAAAAAACACCATATTCTCTATCACCCTGAATTTAGGATTATGCTCGAAAATTTATCTGGTGATCCTACTTTAGATTTAATTTCACAGGTTGCCAGTTTACCAATGGTATATAATCGCTATTTTTTTCTTCAATACATACTGTACAATATTGTCTCTTCTGAAAAATTGGAACGTGACATTTTACCACTTGGCAAGCATTCATTATTTGAACAGCTCCCCGGCGCACCAGCATCGAACTTTTATTTGATTGAAGATGGATTATCTCGTGCCGGAAATTACATTCAAAGGATGCACTATATTGTACTCCCACTCCTTGAAGATTTGTGGAGTGTAATAACCCATGAGTTATCTGAAATAAATCTACAGACTTACGAGCAATATATTAGTTCCAATTCAGATATTTTAAGCTTTGACTTTTCTTCCTATGAAATACACGATTTTGAAGAAATAGAAAATTTTTCTTTGCAAGAAAATAAAAAAACCTTTTATACCAAACTCAGAGAAAAGGCTTCTAAGTCCTTTCCTAAAATTGACACACTATTAGATTCCGTTTCCAAACCACATGCTGTCAAATTGCTTAATAATTACTTAACCTATTCCCGCATTGATAACATCCCTAAAGATACGACTGAACAATTATTTGTGTCTAGTAGTGACGGTACATCAAAATCTTTAAAAGCCCAGCATACAGATATGCTCTCTGACTTTGCGAAAAAAATATTTAAGTAACCCCATTTCCCTATCTCCCCCGGATTTTAGGATATATTTATACCATTTTCAGATATAAAGCCTACAAAACCGGGGGATTTAAGGGATTAGGGGGTACTGCTATTATAATAATCTACAATGCAATTTACATCTGTATCTGTCCTGTCTGGCTATCATAAAAATATATATGGTCTGACAGTACCTCTTCCTCTGCTACCATCGTACTATTCACTTCACGTACCATTTCATCCAATGCCTTTCCCGGTATCCCCGCGCTCTCCGGCACCAGGATGGACTCGTGGACACTTGAAGGCAGGATGTAAAAGCTCTGCCCGTCTGCAATCTTCTCCAGAAGCGGCTTGCAAAGCAGCTTTGCCGCGCCGTACATATTATTCTGATTCGTCAGGACATATATCCCTGCTCCCTCCATCTTCTCCTTGCCCGCAGTTTTTGATCCTGCCGTCATTTTCCTAAGCGTTTCGTCCATATCTGTCAGAAGATATCTCTGCTCAAGATTGTTTTCTTCTGCCTGTGCGATCAGTTCTTCTTCCTTTATGTCCCACCGGGCAAGATTCTCCTTTTTTATCTTCATATTTCCCTGCCCCTCATTTATCGGAAGCACCAGCATATAGCATACCGCAAGGTCCAGAAACGGATGCCATACCAGATCTTTTAAAAACTCACTGTTTCGTTCCTTTGACAGCAGCACCGGATAAACATGGTTTTTTGCCGCTTCCCACGACAATACTGCTTCTTCCCATTCTTCTGAGTTGCTCCTTGCCTCCGCATCTTCAACGCAGCGCAGAAGCACCCTTTCGCACTCCTCAACCGGAATCCCGATCTCATGCATCTCAAAAAAGCCTTTTATGCTGATGGACGGAATTGCCTGTATTTCCCCTTTCTCCTTTTTATCAAAGATCAGTTTCCTGTCCCTGGTATCGTTGCATTTTATTACTTCTTCCTCCCTAATCTCGTAGTCCTCTTTTAACCTCTCCTGTAACCTTGTGTGCATTTCCCGCACAAATTCTTCATACTGCATATTCCTTTTCTCCTGTCTTTTTTCAACTGACACTCTGTCTCTGTCTGCATATGCCGTTACATTTATGCACTTTCCTCTGTATAAGCTGCGTCAAAGATGTCCTCAGTGCTCACTTCATCCATGCTTTCGGCAATCTTATTCCTGATCGTCTCGTCCGTGGAAATCGCCTTGCGGAAATCCGCCTTAATCGGGGCGTACTTCAACGCCTGCTTGATGACCGTCTTTTTCGCCATGCTCTCATAACTGGTTTTCCACGGACTGAAAGAGGTATCAAAGGCTTTGGAGTATTCTTTCGCAAAAGCATCTATTGCTGTTTTACTCATGACCTCGAATCCGAATCCCCCGTTCGTCAGCTTGAACATCCCGTAGAAAAGCCGGACTTCCCCTCGTTCCCCCAATGTCGGACGGTGTTCCAGTTTTGGGTTCAACCCCAGTTCATACTCAAACTCATCATTTTCATAGACTGCCTGCGCAGAAATAATCTGTATCTGCGGATTCCGGTATCCCAGGTCAATCAGACCTTTATAGCCGATCTGGAACTGGCACTCCATTGTCCCCTTGTTGTTGTAGGGAATAAGGTATGCCTGTCCAAGCGGCGTATTCGGTTCCAGTCCAAGCTGCGCGGCGTTCATCAGCGCCGCGAGGAAGCTCATCTGCGTACATTCCTGCAGTTTAGGCGTAGTATTTAATGCAGATAATGCCATCCTCGTGAAACGTTCCGGCGTTATCACTTCAGGCAGAGCTTTCTTGATCTCCGGCTCCATCGCCTTGATCAGATCCGCTATGCTCATGGATTTTGTCAGCTTTGCCTCGCCCTTTGTGACTTCTGCTTTCTTAGCCAGTTCTTCTTTTACGTTTGTCGTTCTTCCTGCCATCTGCTTTTCCTCCGAAATAAAAAGAGACAGGATACTGCTCCTGCCTCCGTAATATATCTATCTGTTATTCTTTTATCTCTGATATCCCAAATAAGATTTTAAGGTAATCCTGACGCTCATTTAAAATACGTATGATACGGATCTGTTCCATCTCTACCCGGTAGAAAATGTAATTATTCTCACAAAACAGGCAGCGGTATTCCGTCTTGATTCCCGTAATCGAGGATACCTCTGCTCCCATATAAGGAAATACAGTCAGATTCCTTGCATTTTCTGTAATTTTCCGCAAAATCTTTTCTGCCAGTTCTTCGCTGTTCCAAGTCTCTAAAACAGTCTCCCTGATATGAAACAAATCTTCCCGTGCCTTTGGCGAATAATATAATTCCATCTCAAAGTCCCAGTGACTTTTCCACTTCATCGGCAGAAAGCCATCCGTCCTTTCCTGCGGACTGTTCACCCTCCCCAAGTTTTGACATTAAGGCAAGAGCCGCACGCATTTTATCGTATTCTTTCATATCAAGTATCACATATTCCCCACGCCCGTTTTTTGTCAGAAATATCGGAGAACCCTCCTGTGCTTCTTTCAATACTTCCGTATAATTTCTCAGATCAGAAATCGGTTTAATGTTTGGCATATCATACACCCTTTCATCTTTTTTTATAGTATATCACTCTCCTTTAAAAATAACAATGTAAATTCACACGTGAATTTATCAGCATTTATTCTTCCCTGTCTGTTACTCATCCCATATCTTTTTAATCAGCCAATATAACAGTCTCTCCCTGATCTTCATTTTTCCTTTCCCGCAGGCGGCAGGACTCCCCGCCGCCCGCACGATCTGTTTATTTTATGCCGCTTTAACCGTAAACCGCCGGCTCACCGTCTCCTTACGGTATTTCTCGTAAATCTCCGGCTGTTCTTCTTTCAGGCGTTTCTCGTCCAGGCGGTTGCTGCTCACGGCTTTCCAGGATACCCGGTAATGCTCATTCTCTGCAAGCTCCGCTTCTCCGAGATACAGCTTCAGCTCCTGCTCGATCTGCTTTTTCTCTATATCCATGCGCTCGATCACCGCAAGAAGCTCCTGCCTGCGCTGTAACTTTTCATCGAATCCGGTCAGGGGAATACTCTCCGGCACAGACTGTCTGTAATACTCTGCGATCACACTGTCCGCAATCTTAGAGCCGTCCGGGTCCGGTAGGATTTTTTTCTGCACATGGTTCTCCCAGAAATCTTTTTCAACCTCCGTCAGATAATGGATCATCTCCTCATCCCGTTCGATCCTGCACCACTTGAACTCTCTGCCATAGATCAGGACGGCAATATACCAACACTCTGCTCCCGTCACCGCCATGTAGTGATGGCACTGTAATTCATAATGTGCGGGAATCTTCCCGTCTTTCCAATGGTCCGCCAGATAAGGACTTGCCGTTTTACACTCCAGTCCGGCGTTCTCCCCTACTACCATACGGTCTACATCTGCAATCATAAAAGGATACTGCTCATTATAAAACATGGCATTTGCGCGCCTGACCTTTTTCCCTGCCGCTTCCATAAACCTTTTTGCCACATAGTCCTCAAACTCCCTGCCCTGCCGCATGGCTTCGTTGTCAATCTGTTCTGTCTCTTCTGTCGTCTTATCCAGATAGACCGCCATTGCGGAGCGGTACGGGTTCAACCCGCAGACCGCCCCGGCATCCGATCCTCCGATACCATTTTTGCGGTATCTCAGCCATAATTCTTCCGCCATTCCCAGCGTAGATACTAATTTCTTCATGCTGACTTCACCTCCTGCTCTTTCCTGCGGCTGTCCTGCATTTTCCTGATTTCCCCTGCCAGATACTCAACAAAGTCCTGTCTGCGGTAGTCCTCATACGACATCCACTCCTGATATAAGAACGCAAGCAGATTCGGAACAACAAGCAGTGTCTCTAAAACCTCTTCCTGATAGTTCCGTTTCTCTGCCAGCAGCTCATAAAGATTGATGATGCTGTCAATCTCATACGCCATCCCGTAGATTTCTTCTTTCTCTTTCTGAAGCGTCTCCTGTTTAAATCCGGAAAGCTCCCGGCTTATCTTTTCACACAGGAGCTTTTCCATCCTTTCTTTATCTGCCATACATTTTTTCTCCTTACGCCGCGCTGACCATCTGGTATGCTTTATCAATCAGCGGGTTCCCCTCCACTGTCCGGGCGAACAGGTTTTCCTTATAATTCGCTGTCTTTCTGAGCGGCTTTGAATGGGTGGCAAAATCAGATACCGCGTTGATGAAGCGGTAGGCATTGTTCCCCACATCCTGCAGATCCGGTGCATCAAAATAGCGGCGTTTCATATCCTCCTGAAGCCGCTTCATGTTCCGTATCTGCTGGGGAGTTGAACCGTCCTCCACGGGCAGGAGGATCTCAATGTAGTCCATGACCTGTTTATCCGTCAGTTTCTTCTTCCTTAAGGATTCAAACTCTTTTCCAAGCTCGTCCATGTACGTCTCTGCCATAAATAATGTATCCTTTGCCTCTTTCATCTTCCCCCTGATATCCCCCGTATGGTTCATAGACCACGACCGTTTCGCCGTTTTCAGCGCAAGGTTTAAGGTATTCTGGCACACCACACGGATCGGCATCAGAGCCACCTTGATTGCACCGCTCCCGTCATGGGCGTTGGAAAACAGGAGATAGGGACTGATCCGTTCCCCTGAAATAATGTATTCATGGGGCATATGCGCCAGCAGCCACACCCGCCTGCCGCCCTGCAGACTCCCGGCTGTCTCATAGCGGACGCCCTCTCCTAACAGTTCGTCCGTAAAGGCAAACGCCTCCCTGTTCTGCACAATTTTATAGCGGTCTGTCACCACACCCAGTACGCGCCTGTCAGAATCCCGGACATTTGCCCTGTATCCGTCAATCATTTCTTCTTCCCGCGTATAGATCGGCTCCTGAACTACGTTCCAGTTCAGTCCTGCCGCAACCAGCGCACCCTCTGAATCCGGCGCTTCGATCACCTTTGTTCCCAGTCCGTGCCACGGAGCTGTCCTTACATAAAACATACTTTCCACATTTGCCGACATGATAATCCTCCTTTGTCTGAATCGTTTTTTACTTTTTTTGTTTCTCTTGTTACCATTTACCTGTCACTCATCCGCGATTACTTCCAGCAGCTTGATTCCGCATCCGAGCAGAACAACCGCAATCTGGATTCCTTTCACAGGCTCACCTCCCTCCTGATAAATTTGTGTAATAAAATAAGACAGAACCCGTGATTGGATTCTGCCAGATTTCACTATAATATATCATTGAATCAGGGAATATTTTCTACGTTCCCCTCGTCTATCCCGGACTCCTGTTCCTCTATCTCAGGCTCCTCATTATCTGTCTCAAACTCCTGATCCTCTATCTGAGTTTTCCTCTTTTTATCCCTATACTTTACCTCCTCTAACTTATTTTTTGCATTGGTAACAGCACATCCTGCTCCTAACATAAGGTCTTCCACTTTTCCGAAAAATCCCGTCCCAATGCCTGTGCCAAACAGACCAAATCCATCAAACATCTCGCTTTCCTCCTTTTTCGCATGAAACGGCAGAGAATCATTCCCTGCCGTTTGCATATCATTAGCTTTTCTATTTTTGTTGAATGGTTTCACTATTATAATATGTCATTGAAACTCTGGAGTTTGACAGGAAAAGCAGGAAATTTGCTCTGCCTGCTTTTTGTATTTCTTGCCGATCATCCTTCTGTCTTTACTTAACTGGTGCAGGAATTAAGCAAAATAAGTGCCAGAAAGAAAAGCATACCAAGTCCCATAACCATTTGAATAAGTCCTTTCAAGCATCCCATTCCACATCCATTATCATTATTCATATTTTATATCACCTCTATTTTTGTATTTACTAATCACTCTTCTTTAATTGCTGTATATGTTGAGACAGGTGTCAGTATAACAAATAAAAGTCTTATAATGCCACTTCCAAGCAGCAGTCTGACGATTTCTCTTGTCGCCTTAAAAAACATAGAAACCGCATCCAAGTCTCCATAAATCACAGTTAATGTATCAAAACACGAGGAATAATATGGTACAAGCATACAAATGGTTGTTACAAGCGCTCCTGTCTCTGCAAATAACTCATGAGACGTACACGCTATTCTGCTCATAATCGTCCCCATAATTCCTCCATAAATAGTATATGCGATAAATGACCAGCTTCCATTCTCAGGTACAATCTCCCTGACAATATAACTGCCCACTATCCCAATCACAGAGGAGACGATAATTGCCAGGATCGCATGTGTATTTTCTGCTTTATTTGGGTTTTTGCTTTGTTCAGCCATTCCTTGAACTTCATCTGCAAATGTTTCTGCTTTCGTTCCATTTTTATTAAAATACTCTTTTAATAAAATATCATATTCTTTCTTTTTTTCTTCATCAGATAATATACCATATGCCTCATTTATCTCAGCCATCTTATCAGGATCAGGATTGCTGTTCATATCCGGATGGTATTTTTTTGACAGTGCTCTATATGATGCTTTGATCACTTCTATCTCTGCAAAATCAGCCACCTGCAAGATCTTATAGTAGTTTTCCATTTTGTGTGCCCTCTCAATACGACTTTCTCGCCTATAAGAATTACCCTATGTCCCCTCCTTCAAATTTACCTTGATATACTACATCACCGTTTTCATCGTATAAAGTACCTTGACCATCATACTCATTGTATTTGAACTCTCCGTCATAAATAATTCGTCCTGTATTATTGTCATATAGTGTTCCACTCCCGTGATACTTACCGTCTTTCATTTCTCCCTCATATAATAATTTACCGCCTTTATATTGCTTTACATATCCATTTTCAATATCATTGTCATACTCTCCGACTATGATAGAATATTTATCCGGTGCATCTATCATGGTGTTAAACGCCATTCCATCTCCGCATTTTACCCCCTCTTTAAAATATCCTTCATAAAATTCTATACTTTCTAAATAGCCCTCAAACACGCCTCCCGATCTGATTCCGTAACCATCAAAAGTCCCGTTTTTAAAATATCCGACATACTTCATTGACATTGTTTGATTATAGACATCATATTCTAAAAGCATCCCCAAACCGTCTGGCATCTGCTCTCCGTTAAGCTGTCCTATATAATGATATCCAGTTTCTTCCAATGTCCTTTTATAGCTTGGTGCATCAGAGAACCAGCCTGTGCTTTCTTCAACATATACCTGCTGTCCTGACATTGCATCTATATTATTTTGGGTTGTAAATTCCAGTACGCTTTTTCTATCTGCAAAGTCAAACATTTCAATCTTGTTATCTTTTGCATACTGCCATCCTTCTCCGGCAAGCATGTAAACTAAAGAATCTGCATATTGATTCAAGTCAAGTTCCTGCTGTTTCTCTTCTACTTCCTGAGGTTCTGCAAAGACAATCTTGCTGCCATCCACAGACAGGCCCTCCACAACATAATCACTCGTCGCAATGAACCCAGTTTCCTGCACTGTATAATCCGAATACTGATCTATAATTCTCCCATTTGAATCTACAATTCTCCCGTCATTTGCATATAACAATCCATTTTGCGCATCCTGAATAATATCTCCTGTGATATCAAGTGGTTCTTCCTCTATTTTCTCTTCTGCATTTGCCTCTACCTGTTGTTTGGCCGTCTCCTCTGATTCCTCTTCATCATCGCCAAATATAATTCCTATAACCAGCAATAAAACAAAGGCGGCAATTACAGTCTTTACTATTGAAAGCAAACAGCCTCCAAAAGTTCTTTTCTTCCCATTTTCAAGCGGCTGTACCTGTTCCTGAAAACTTTTATCCTCAATTTTTTCATTTGTATTACTTTCCATTTATATATCCTCCGTAAATTATTGATTTTCTTGTGTTTTTTATTTAACCGCTGGACTTCTTCGACGTAATTCTACCCTACTTCTTTGCCCTATCTTTCTATTTGTCCGTTCCACAGATTGGACAGCTTGTCCACTCGTCTTCCTATCTCGCTCCACAGTTTCGGCAGTAATTAATTTTTTAATTATTCTTAATTTCTTGTAAAGCTGTTTTTGCTTCCTTATTCCCCTGTTTGGCAGCTTTCTCATACCATCTAATTGCTTCTTTTTCATTCTGCTCCGTTCCTTCTCCTCTAAGATAAGCTTCTCCCATTTTACATTGGGCATCATCAAATCCCTGTTCCGCCGCTTTTCTATACCATCTAATTGCTTCTTCTTTATTCTCTTCTACCCCTTTTCCACAAAAAAAGCGCTTCCCCACATTGACCTGAGCAAATACATTTCCTTGTTCTGCCGCTTTTTTATACCAGTACAATGCTTCCACTTCACTCTTTTCTACTCCGTCACCCTCCGCATAACATTGTGCAGTGAGCATCTGAAAATATACATCTCCTTGTTCTGCTTTTTTTATATATATTGCCAATCCAGTTGGCTTTTCTTCTGAACGTTCCAGTGTGGTGACTGTTCCCTCGGCATCCTGAATCCGTTTGGTACTTGGCATGTCAATTATTTCCGCTTTTTTCTCAGGGTCTTTATCAACCGTTTGGTTCAGTTCTTGATATCCTGTAGTATTGTTTGAATGGTATGTATCATTATACTTTTTGTATATTATATTCTCGGCAATGTTCATTACCATATCAGGCACAACCCAGTCCACCTCAATTACCGTAGTTTCATATAAGACAAAGTCACCATATTTTTCTTTTTTCAAGATACCAACTAATATGACTCTTGCGCTCGGACGCATATTTAAAATCGTTTTTTTGTAGTTCTCATCTTCCATATCATTGTTGTCTAAATAGCATTTGATAAGTTGTCGAACGCTCTCCCCTGTCTTATCATAGTAATGCCCATCACCAATAGAAAGGTATACATTCTCTCCATCTTTTCCTATTGTTCCTACATATCCGATCAAGTCAATAACATGATTTTCATATTCTTCTGAAAAAAGTAATTGATTATCAAGATATCTCGATACTATTGTATCAATCGTTACAGATGTATATCCCCCCATATCAACATAGGGTTGGTTATATAACAAAGCCACATACTGTGCAATCTTTTTAGTCTTCCCTGAAGAACCTGCCTTAATTTCTTCCAATTCTTCCTCAAGTGGTGAAAGCACCTTTTCTGGTTCTGGTTTTTCTGGTTCTTCTTTATCACCTGTAAGATTCACTCCGGTTACTTTTTGAAAAATATTTATTCCAATTCCAATCACAATTAAAATAACTATAATTTCCATTTTTACGTTCTCCTGTTTCTTCAATTTTTAGTTAATTTGTATATCTACTTTCCTATCTCACCCCTACTTTCGCAATCTTTCATTCAACCTCTTCCCTCAATGTTTTATAACTAATATTTTTATAGTTATACATTATTATACTATAACTATATTTTTATTACAATCAGGACAATATATTTTTTGAAAGGTTCTGAGCATATGAAAGAAATCAACTTTGAAAACATTGGCAGAAAGTTAAAAGAAATCCGTCTCTCCAAAGGATTAACTCAAGAATATGTTGCCGATATGGCAGATGTGAACACCAGCCATATCAGCAATATTGAAAACAACCGCGTAAAAATCTCACTTACTACTCTCGTAAATGTATGTAATGCCTTAGATGTTACTGTTGATTTTATCCTGGCTGATGAATATAACAAAATTTCATCTGTTCTGGAACAGGAAATCCTGCACGAGTTGCAGTCCTGTCCTCTAGAAACGCAAAAACAGATTTTAAAAATCATCCGCGCTTTACATTAATCAGTTTCATCTGCTCCAGACAGTGCTTCCATCATCAATATGGATGCGTATTGAAAGCCTTTAACAAATCCGCCCTCTTCAGCGATAGATGCGATCAGAAACAACTTATCTCTATACTTCTCATACTCTTTCCAGTCCATATTTTTCTTTTCTTCTTCTGTCAGCTCCATAATTTTCTCATTTATTTCTTTACTGACTGTATCCGTACCCTTTGTAGTCTGAATCATATAGTTGTATAATTCCCGTATTTTTTTACTCATTCTGATTCTCCTCATGCTGCAATCTCCCGATTTTCCCGAAAACTATAATACCCATCGCCTATAATCACATGGTCATACATTTCAATCCCCAGAAGTTCACCACATTTCTCAATTCTTTTCGTAAGCCTCCTGTCCTCCCTGCTAGGCTCACAATCTCCCGACGGATGATTATGTACTAAGATGATCCCTGCGGCATTATTCAGGATCGAATGTTTAAATATCTCTCTGGGTTCTGCCAATGATGCGTTTACCGTGCCGATCGACACTATTTCAACTGCTAGCGGTTTGCTTCTCGCATCAACAGAAATAACCAACAGATATTCCCTGTCAGCATCCTTTAAAATCTGTCCTGCCAGTTCTGCGACCAACTCCGGCTCATTAATCCGCTTTACTCCATACGGCAGTTCCTTTTCTTTTACCATTGTCAGACGGACTAATGGCAAATAGTCTTTGTTCTTCATACTCTTTTACCTCTTTTCTTCTGAAATTAAATTAAGCCGGAGCATTACCACCCCGGCTCTTTTTAATATAACCTTAATGAAGTTATTTTTCTTAGCAATTACTGACTACCCACATCTCTTCCCTATCCCCATGACAATACTCCGTCCGCTCCCACTATAATCATAAAATCTCCGCATATGACTAAAACATTCTGATAATAAATCATTTTATTTGGGAGGGATAGAATGTGTCAAATCTACTTAGACCTGATTTCATATCATATAGCGAAAACGAGTCTTTTTTAATGACTGCATCAGAACTTGCCGACTATCTTGGCATTGGTAAAAACCGGGCTTATGAACTTCTAAATTCCGGCGAGATCAAAGGATTCCGAATAGGCTCTGTCTGGAAAGTTACAGAAGCCGCAGTCAATCAGTACATTTACGAAAAATCCGGGCTTTGATTAAGTCCGGACTTTCTTCTCATTTTCTCATTATTTTCTTTTTTATAATTCCTGCTCTTTCTCTCTGACAAATTCCACCTCTCTGAATTATGATAAATTTCCTGCATGAATAAAAGACCACTCTGAAAGCCAATCTCCATATACACCGCAGATATAACCTCTGTCAGCGCCGTGGCCGCATCCATCAGATCTGAAATCTCGCCTGCCCCATATTTCTGTGCCACTTTTCCATATTCTTCAAATGCTTCATTCATCCGGCTCTCATAATCTGGAATCTCCGTATCCGGCTCATATCCATATAACAGATGATCCACTACATTCTTAACCTTTGCCCTTTTAAATAACTTTTGTATATAATCCATATTTTGCCTCTTTTTCTCATAACCTGTTCTTAATTACGTTAAAATCTTTTTGCTGAAAAAATCCCGGAAGATATCTCTCTCCCGGGATTTTTCTTATATCTCTTTATAAGTTTTTAAAACTTCGCTCAGAATTGGTACAAAATTGGTACAAGATTGGTACAAAACCGCTTTTCTTCTTCAATTTTAGTACAGCTTCGCCCCTGCCGGAATACTGTCGTCCAGCATCAGCAGATTCAATCCTTCCTGTCCGTCATACTCGTACACTGCACTAATCAGCATACCCTCGGAGTCGATACCCATCATCTTCCGGGGCGGCAGATTTGTAATCGCCACACAGGTATTTCCGACCAGTTCTTCCGGCTCGTAATACTCATGAATACCGCTTAAAATCGTGCGTTTCCGGTCTGTTCCGTCATTCAGTGTGAACTTCAGGAGCTTCTTAGATTTCGGGACTGCCTCGCACGCTTCCACCTTCACAACCCGGAAATCGGACTTGCTGAAGGTGTCAAAATCTACATCGTCGGCGAACAGCGGCTCGACTTTTACCTTAGAAAAATCAATCTTCACAGCCGGTTCAGACACATCATTTTTGTCTGACTTTTTGCTCTCAGAACCGCCGATGCTCTTCATTGTCGGGAACAGGAGGACGTCGCGTATTGCCGCAGAGTCCGTGAGAAGCATACACATTCTGTCGATGCCAAAGCCGATACCTCCTGTCGGAGGCATCCCGATCTCCAGGGCATTCAAGAAGTCTTCGTCCGTTGTGTTCGCCTCTTCATCTCCCTGGGCAAGCTGCTCTTCCTGTGCTTTAAAGCGTTCTCTCTGGTCAATGGGATCGTTGAGCTCTGAATATGCGTTCGCCATCTCCCAGCCGTTCATGAAGAACTCAAAACGCTCCACGTAATCCGGATTTTCCGGTTTCTTTTTGGTGAGCGGAGATATCTCGATCGGATGATCCATGACAAAGGTGGGCTGTACAAGATGTTCCTCGACATACTCTTCAAAAAACAGATTCAGGATATCCCCTTTCTTATGTCTCTCCTCAAATTCTACATTGTGTTTCCTTGCAACCTCTCTTGCCTGTTCCAGAGTCCCGACTTCATTCCAGTCAACGCCTGCATATTTCTTTACCGCATCTACCATCGTAATACGCTCAAACGGCTTCCCGAGATCCATCTCAACTCCGTTATACACGATCTTTGTCGTTCCGAGAACCTCCTGCGCCACATAACGGTACAGGTTCTCAGTCAGGTCCATCATCCCATTGTAATCCGTATATGCCTGATATAATTCCATCAGGGTAAACTCCGGGTTGTGCCTTGTGTCAAGCCCCTCGTTTCTGAATACCCTGCCGATCTCATACACTCTCTCCAGACCGCCCACAATCAGACGCTTCAGATAGAGTTCAAGGGAAATACGAAGCTTGAAGTCTTCATCCAGCGCATTAAAATGCGTCTCAAACGGTCTTGCGGACGCTCCGCCTGCATTGCTCACCAGCATCGGAGTTTCCACCTCCATAAATCCTTCTCCGTCAAGATATCTCCTGACCGCACTTAAGATCCTGGAGCGTTTGATAAAGGTGTCCTTCACTTCCGGGTTCATGATCAGATCCACATATCTCTGACGGTAGCGGATATCCGTGTTCGTCAGTCCGTGGAACTTCTCAGGAAGGATCTGAAGGCTCTTGGATAACAGGGTCACATGGGAGGCATGGATGGATATCTCTCCGGTCTTTGTCTTAAATACCTCTCCTTCAATTCCGATCACATCGCCCACGTCCAGCTTTTTGAACTCTTTATAATTCTCTTCTCCCACACTGTCACGCGCCACGTAAGACTGGATATTCCCTTTCAGATCCTGTACATTGCAGAAAGAAGCCTTTCCCATTACGCGTTTGGACATCATGCGTCCTGCAATCCTGACCTGCTGCCCCTCCAGGTCTTCATAATGATCCTTGATCTCCTGGCTGTGGTGGGTCTGTCCATACTTTGTGATCACGAACGGGTCTTTCCCGCTCTGCTGAAGTTCTGCCAGTTTTTCACGGCGAACCTTCCTCAATTGGTTCATATCTGGTTCCTGTTGTCCGTTTTTCTGCTGCTGGGCCACTTTATCTTCTCCTTCCTATAAGCGAATTAAGACCTCTTAATATGTAAGAGGTCTGCACTGGTTCCTTCATTTATTTTGAACGTGTGATGTCAAGTATTCTGTACTGGATCACTCCCGCCTGCGTCTCGACGTCTACCACATCATCGACCTTTTTTCCCATCAGGGCCTGCCCCACCGGAGACTCATTTGAGATCTTGCCCTCCAGGCTGTTGGCCTCTGTGGAACCAACAATCTTAAATTCCATCTCTTCATCGAAGGTGATATCGAATACTTTCACTGTACAGCCTACATTAATCTTGTCAAAATCAACCTCATCCTCGACCACTACCTCTGCGTTTTTCAGGATTCCTTCAAGTTCTTCGATGCGCGCTTCAATGTCACGCTGTTCATCCTTCGCCGCGTCATACTCTGCATTTTCAGAGAGATCCCCCTGTTCTCTCGCCTCTTTAATCTTCTCCGCGACTTCCTTCCTTTTTACCACTTTCAGATTCTCAAGTTCATCCTCAAGTGCTTTGAGTCCAGCATAAGTAAGTAGTCTTTTCTTTGCCTCTGCCATCGGTAACGCTCCCTTTCTGTTTCTTTGTATTTCTGTCTATTCTCTACAAGATTTTGCGCTCTTGTATACTGTCTTTTAAGTCTATTTCACAATTTCAATATTATAACCAAAACATATGTTGATGTCAAGCAAAAAACCTTTGGTTTCCGCACTGTTCCCTTAAAAAACAAATCGCCGGAAGTACCAAAAGGCACATTCCGGGATTGTAAGCGGCCGCCAAGGTCTTGGGCACATTGCCCACATATTTTAATAGAGCTTTTCCACGACAGCCTTTGACGTTTTCTTCAGGTTTTCGTTCGCCTCATCTTTATATTGGTGGAAATATTCCTGAAACAAAAGATCTACCAGATAAAGCTGACTGATCTTCACCCCCAGCGAGCCTCCGTCCAGCGGGCTTTCATCCGCGCCGCACAGAAGGATTTCATCTGCATACGCCGCAAGCGGCGATTTGCGGTAGCGGGTGATAGCCACAATCTTTGCCCCCGCCTCCTTTGCGATCCCTGCCACATAAACCGTATCTTTCGTAGCACCGGAATACGAAAGTATGATCATGACGTCTCTCTCATCCATCATTGAGGCGGACATGGCCTGCATGTGGGAATCCTCAATACAGGAAGTCTTCCGGGTGATCCGGAGAAATCTGTTATTCGCCTCCCTGGCAGTCAGAAGACTGTGCCCTATTCCGAAAAACGCTATCCGCTCCGCTTCATGGATCAGTTTTACCGCACGGTCAATCCGGCTTTGTTCGACGAGTTTGCGCGTCGCATTCAATGCGCTGATATGGGCAGCCAAAATATAGTCTGCCACCGGAGAATCTTTTGTGATCTCTATGCCCTTAGTGTATGGATCCTGGTTCTCCCCCTCTGACAGGCAGAAAGAGAGGTTCATCTTAAACTCCTGATATCCCTTTACTTTCATTGTACGGCAGAAACGATAGACACTGGCCTCTGCGACGCCACATTCGTCGGCTACATCCGTAATGGACATAAACAGCACCTTTTCAGGAGAAGACATGACAAAATCTGCCACCTTTTTCTCTGCTTTTGTAAACCGTCCGTAGGATATTTTTATTTCATACAGAATATTGTTTTCCCGCATAGATCCTCCATATTTCCACCTGACGGATCAGGTATTCTCAGCTATAGCCGTTCTCTATCAGATGAACCGCAGCCCCTGTCATACCGGCGCGGTTTCCGAGCGCCGCTTTCCTGATACTTATGCCGCGGAAGCTTTCCATAAGATGCGCTCCCAGCAGTTCCCGCACTTCTTTCAAGACATACTCTTGTTCCATGACGCCTCCGCCGAGGATCACGCAGGAAGGGTTGAGGACGTGTACCAGTGAAGTAAGGCCATATACGACCTCCCTGATCCACCTGTCCACGCACTCTCTGACAGCCGGTTCACTAAGACGGTTAAAGACGGCTCTTCCATCTGTTATATCGTCACGGCATTTTCCTGCAGAACGTACCAGCGCCGTAACCGAAGCATATCTTTCATAACAGCCGCTGAAGATATCTTTTTCCGGATCCCTCTCCTCCGGATGTACGACGACAGCGCCAAATTCACCGGCCGAAAACGAACTCCCCTCATATAGCTTTCCTCCCGTGAAGATCGCGCCTCCCACACCAGTCCCATAGGTCAGGCAAATAAAGTCTTTCTCTTCCCGGCCTGCGCCGTATCTCGCCTCTCCCAGTGCCGCCGCATTCACATCATTCAGAACAGCAACAGGCTTTTCAAATTCGTTTTCTATTATACTCCTTATTTTCATTCCTGTATATCCCGGAATATTATCATTTGCATAAATAATCTGTCCTGACCGGGAGTCTACCTGCCCCGCCGTACTGATCCCTATCCCCTCCAGATCATGGCGTTCCGCGTACCGGCGGATGATCTGTACGGCCAGGCCGGCCACATGCTTTCCGCCTTTTCCCGCTTCCGTTGGCGTCTCCTGAATATCCGTCAGGCAGCCATCGCAAAAAATGCCAGATTTCACCGCCGTTCCGCCAATATCCAGAGTCATGATCTTCATGGATGTCCCCTCCCCTCCTGTTCATAGTTCTTTCCCGCCTCTATGGCAGCCATAAAGCGCTGCGCGATCTCCAAAGGTCTAGTAATCGCTCCGCCCACTACCACGGCATATGCCCCTGCTCCCAGCATCTTCACCGCTTCCTGGGGATAGTGTACCTTTCCCTCTCCGATAACGGGAACATCCACTGTTTTGGACAGACGCTGCACCAGTTCGTAATCCGGCCCGTCTTTCTGCGGGGAATAGGAAGTATACCCGCTCATTGTCGTTCCCACAAAATCAACGCCTGCTTTCCATGCCTCTATCCCTTCTTCATATGTGGAAATATCCGCCATGAGCAGGATATTCCCGTGCCTCTTTCGGACCGTTTGGATCCACTCCCGCACAGACAGCCCGTCCCCCCTCTTCCGGTCAGTGCAGTCCAGGGCAATAATGTCCGCTTCTGCATCCGCCAGAGCATCCACCTCTTTCATGGTAGGGGTGATGTATGGCTCATACCCCTCGTATACCTGTTTGATCAGTCCGATCACCGGCAGTCCGGTCTCCTCCTTTATAGCTGTGACATCCCGGACACTATTGGTTCGGATGCATTTTGCCCCTGCCTGCTTTGCCGCCCTTGCCATAAGATACATCACAGACTTTTCTTCCACATACAGGGGTTCCCCTGGAAGCGCCTGGCAAGAGACGATCAGGCTCCCTTTTATCCTATCAAGTATAGCTTCTTTTTCATATCTCATTCTATCCCGCCTTTCAGCAAAAACGCTGTATTGACGCACGGATCTGTTCCGCACATGCCTCTGCGATCTTCTGGTCGCCCGTCTCCATTCCGGGCAGTGGTCTGCGGACCGTACCGATATTCACGCCAAAGCTTTTTAAGATTTCTTTCTGGACCGCGTAGAGATTCGCCTTTGCCGTACACATGTCATAGATGATCCCACAGCAAATATTCTGGATCTCCAGCGCTTTTTCCATCTCACCTTTCTGGAAATATTCATAAATCTTCATATACAGTTCCGGCATGACCGCATACGTCCCGCCAATGCCCCCGGCTGCCCCCATGGCGAGCCCTGACAGGAGCTGTTCATCCGGGCCGTTAAACACGATCATTTCTCCTTTGCCTTCCGCCAGGAACATCTGGATATCCTGGGCGGCAACAGAAGAATTTTTCACGCCGATCACCCTCGGATTCTTCCGCATTTCTCTCAGAAGATCCACAGTCAGCGCCACTCCGGCAAGCTGAGGGATATTGTAAATGATAAAATCTGTATCCGGCGCCGCGCCGGATATATCGTTCCAGTACTGAGCGACGGCATAAGGAGGCAGATGAAAATAAATGGGGGGAATCGCTGCAATAGCATCTACCCCCAGACTCTGCGCGTGTTCCGCAAGGTACATACTGTCAGCCGTATTGTTGCAGGCCACATGGGCGATCACTGTCATCCTGTCCCCCACTTCTTTCATCACGCTCTCCAGCGTTAATTTCCGTTCTTCTACACTTTGATAGATACACTCTCCGGAGGAACCCCCCACATAGAGTCCTTTCACACCTTTCCCTGCCAGATAGGAGGCCAGCGCCGCTGTCCTTTCCGCACTCACTCTGCCTGCGTCATCATAGCAGGCGTAAAACGCGGGAATGATCCCTCTGTATTTATCAAATCTGTCCATGCCACAGCCACTTCCTTTCCATATATCATATCATCCTTTTACCGCTCCCATTGTAATCCCTCTCGTGAAATATTTCTGGAACAAGAGGAAAATCGTAATGATCGGAACTGCCGCAAGGGCAGCGCCGGCCATGATCAGCCCGAAATCTGTCGACATCTCTGCCTGCAGTTTCGCAATTCCCAGAGAGATGGTCAGCTTTGTCCTTGAATTCAGCATGATCAACTGAAGGAAGTAATCATTCCAGCAGTTAATGAACGTAAATATGGCAAGCGCTCCGATCCCCGGTTTTATGATAGGAAGCGCAATCTCTGTAAAAGTACGTGCCTCCCCGGCACCGTCGATCCTTGCCGCTTCCAGAAGCTCACCCGGTATATTTTCCGAGAACTGTTTCATGAGAAACACGCCGAAAGGCCAGCCTACAGTCGGAAGGATCACAGCCCACATCGTGTCATGGAGATGGAGAAACGACATCTCACGCAGCAGCGGGATCAGGATCACCTGTTTTGGCAGCGCCATGGCACAGATGAATATGCTAAAAAGGATAGTCCGGCCGATAAAACGCTTTTTCGCGAGCGCATACCCTGCCATGGCTGCAGTCACGCAGGTCAGGATCATGGACAACACGGCCATGGCGACACTGTTAAACAGCCACAGAAGCGCCGGGTTGTCAAACAGCCTCTCATAGTTGTCCATCGTCGGAGACATCGGGAACCACTGAGGCACAGCATCATTAATAACAGCCGCAGTCTTAACGGATCCGGTCAGGATCCAGTACAGCGGAAAAAGAAAGAAAACAGCAAGAACAGCAAGAATTACGCCCGCCAGAATTTTATATGGTGTAACTTTTATTTTTCTCATTCTCCTTCCCTCCTCTAGTCATTGTTTCTTCCGGCCACCTTAAACTGGACTGCTGAGAATACTGCTATGATAATGGCGAGGATAACTCCCATTGCGTTTCCATACCCATACCGATACAGTTTAAATGCCTGATAATAGATATAATACATGATCGTTTCCGTGGAGTGATTCGGCCCTCCCGACGTCAGCAGCTGGATCAGGGCATAGCACTGGAAGCTGTTGATCGTTGTGATAACAAGGATATACAGCGTGGTAGGCATGATCTGGGGCCATTTGATCTTCCAGAACACCTGCCGGGAAGTGGCTCCGTCCACCTGGGCCGCCTCAATGAGCGATTCGTCCACATTTCCCAGGGCAGACACATACAGGACGACCGGCTGTCCCACGGAGGTAGTGAGCAGGATCAGGATGATACACCAGATCGCCGTCCTCTCATCTCCAAGCCAGCTTATATCAGAATCAATAATACCTGTCTCTCCCAGAACATAATTAAACAGTCCGGTATATTTGTTGAACATCCACTTCCACACAACGGTTACTGCAACCGTACCTGTCACTACAGGCAGATAGAAAATACAGCGGAAAAAGGAGCATACCGCTCCGTTCATCTTATAGATCACGGAACTTACCCAAAGAGAAAATACCGTTACTACCGGCACTGCAACCACTACGATGAGGATTGTATTCTGCAGCGCCTTGATAAAAATTTCATCCTGGAACATCTCCACATAGTTGGAGAACCCTACAAATGCAAACTCTGTCATGGAATAGTTGAAAAAGCTCGTCACCAGACACATGACCATGGGCACAATAACGAATCCAACAAAGAAGATGAGCGCCGGCAGCAGAAACAGATATGCCGAGATCGTTTCCCGGCGTATAAGCGCTTTCTGCATGCCAGTCGGTTTCATTCGCTTATTCACTTAAATATCCCTCCTGTTTTCCTGCTCTTTCTGTAAAAAGCGGAAGCACACCCAATTCAGGATCGCAGTGTGCTCCCGCCTTGTACATTGATCTGCTGTCACACAGCGGCAGCGTCAGTTTCCGCTTGCTGCCTGCGTTGCCGCAGTTGAAGTCTCCACATATGCGTTCACAGATTCTGTCACATCATTCCCATTGAAAATATTCTGAAGCATGTTCCACCATGCAGTACGCTGGTCTGCCCAGCCCGGTGTTACATTGTAGTAATCGCCAAGGTACGGCATCATAGAATTAAATACTGTCATGCGCTCTTCCTGATCGGTTCCCTCATACACGTTTCCAAAGGAGGAACGTACCGGGAAGAATCCGGAAGCGATCACGCTCTGTGGCCCCTGTGTCTCATCATCGCATACAAATTCAATAAATTGCTTTGCAGCGTCGATCTTTGCCTCGTCCCCATTGTCAAAGATACCGAATCCGTAGATGCCTCCGTCAAGTTCCGGCACACCGTCGTCAGACGGGAATGTCATGGCATATGCGGTAAAATCGATCTGCTCTGCATAATTTGATTCATTAGATGCATTCCATGCAAAGGACATGGCAACGGTTCCGTTTGCAAAAAGCTGCAGCTCATCTGCCGCCTGAAGTCCTGCGTCATGGCTGAGCAGACCTGCCTGATCCCAGTCAACGAGCTGCTGAAGGCCTTTGATACCCGCCTCGCTGTTCATTGTCCACTCTGTATGCTCAGCGTTGGTAAACTCGGCGCTGTAAAGATTCTTTGCAAGGGCCCTGGTGCCCTGATCGCCGCCCTGCCCGCCGCAGTAGACGATACCTGTCGTCTCAACGCCCGCGTCTTTAAGAGCCTGCAGCGCATTTCCGAAGTCCTCGGTTGTCCAGGTTCTTGTTTCCTCGTCTATGTACTGAAGGGCGTCTGCTTCTTCAAATACTTCATAGTTGATCGCCATGCAGTGTGCGTTCATACACAGCGGATACTCATAATATGCGCCGTCGGATGATTTGCAGGCATTTACCACAGCCTCGCTTACTGCGGAAATGTCTGAAAGAGCCTCATCATCCCAGAGGTCGCTCAGATCCGCCATCTTGCCTGCCGCGCCCCACGTAGTCACAAGACGCTCCGGTCCTTCCATGATGATGTCCGGCGCTGTTCCCGCTTCGATGGCAGCCGTCACCTGATCGTCGCCTGAAGTGTAATCAAGATATTCCACAGAAACGGAAATGTCCGGATACTGCTCGTTAAATGCAGCTACAATGCCGTCTACTGTAGCAGAATCTCCCCAGGAGCCAATGGGATAAGTCCACAGAGTAATCTGCGTCCCCGCCGAACTCCCACCGTCATTCCCTCCATCGGCGCTCTCCCCGCCGCCACTGCAGGCGGATAATCCTGTCATCATTCCCGCACACAACAGCAGAGACATCCATTTTTTCCAGTTTTTCATAAACCGTCCTCCTTTTTTCTTTTGAATTTAGTTTTTTATCTGGTAAGTTTAATATAAACGAAATAAAAATTTTTTTCAATTATTTGTTTTAACAAAAAATTTTTTTATTTTTGTTCATTATTACCAATCTGAGGACATTTTAAATTTAGATATCAAGCAAAAAGCCGGGGTCACGCCTTTATATCTTTCCAGATTCCTCCTTTCCTCCTATAATATCTGTAAGTTTTACCTTTCTGTCTTCAAATCTCGATTTCGTGCACGCATCTGCCGTTGCGATCGCCGCCCTTGCCGCTTCGCCTGTCAGAAGGGGCCTAAATTCGTCGTCCGGCTCATTCCCGTGCATAATACCGTTAAAGTACCTCATCTCGTTCTTCATGATGCTGTGGAGCCACATGGAGGCTTGTCACATAGTTCACGGAATCCTTCGGGGAGCAGTTTTCATAGATATCTACCCAGAAATGGATGCCGTCAATAACGGCGTCGCTGGTCAGATTCGCCTGCAGGTCATCCGTCAACAGGCTTTCTCCCGCACTCCTGGCATAGAAGTTGAGGAACCTTGTAGCCATAAAGTCACCGGATCCGCTCGGGAAGGAACAGCCGTAAACACCATCTTTCGTCAGGGCTTTTGCAGCCTCCGCAAATTCATCAGCAGCTGCCTGGATCGTATCGAGCCTTGCCCCCTGTGTGAAGGAATGCCAGAATGTGATCTCACCTTCCAGTTCTCCCGGATCTCCCGACGAAGTTCCCGAGGTATCACTTCCGCCTCCACAGCCCATGAGGATCGTAGTCAACAGCATTGTTCCTGCCAGCAAAACCGACAATTTCTTTTTCATAATCTTCTCCTTTCTTTTCTAATTTTCTCAAAACACATTTTAAGCAAATCGTGATTTTGTTGGATCTAATGCCATCTTATCCTCCTTTTTTGACAAAAACTACTAACCAGGCGCTTATTAATAGCATAATCCGCTCATATTTATTGACTTCTCTGTTTTTATGTCTTTTCCGTCACTCTCTCCCGGTCTTTCGGTACTGTGCAGGAGTAAAACCAAATCTTTTTTTAAACTCGCGTATGAAATAGTTGGTGTCCTCATACCCGACCCCATAGGCGATATCATTGATATTATCATGACTCACCAGAAGCCTTCTTGCGGCTGTAGTCAGCCGGAGTTCCCTGATATATTCCATCGGTGCTTTCCCCGTGTTCTGCTTAAACAGGCTTGTAAATCTCTGTTTGCTCAGACTCGCCATCCCTGCCATCTTCTCCACCGTGTATCTCTCAGTGGGATGAAAGATCACATAGTCCACCACTGCCTGTATCCTCGGACCTGTCTGATACAGGCTCTTCCTTTCTTTCTGTTTCAGTTCCTCCAGCGAACTGATCGCCCTGGGCTCCAGATCTTCAATACCGGCATCCGACGGATCCAGTTCCGGATCCGAAAGCGATCCGATCAGGATGTTCAGGTATCCCCTGATAAAGCAGTTCTTTGCCACGTGCCCGCTCTTTACCCACCTGTAGATTTCTTTAAAATAGTAATCCTCTCCTGTGTTTTCCGTGACCCGCGGGATACCGTAGAATCTTTTCAGAAGATCCTCACCTTCATATATGACCGAAGTCGTGAAACGTATGCTGTAAAATTCAAAAGCATCCGATGCCGCCCTGCAGGACAGGCGGCATCCTATGGGGATGTATATGATCTGGTTTTCCTTCGCCTCAACTTTTTCTCCGTCAATAAAAAAATCCGCACTTCCTTTGCAGATGTAGCGGAGCATATTATAAGGGATGACCGACTCAGGATAACCCCAGTCTTTTCCCATAGAATAAATCCCTATGTACAGAAAAATAAACCGTATATTGTTCAGCAGAGACACCTGGTTCCCTCCCCTTCTCTTATGCCTCCGGCGCCCCGTCAGCACCACGGTCCAAATTATAGCATATTGCACGATAAAAACAAATTCCCCTCCAGAAAATTATTATAATTGTATAATGCTACTTTTAAGTCTCTGCCCCATATATTTTTTTCTTCTCCTGTTTTATAATCTAAATATCAGGGCACTCTGTGAGAGTATCTCTGTTTATTCAGGAACATCTGCTATTTTATGTGTAAAGGAGGGAAAACTGTCCTATGATCTTTGATTCAATAAAAAACATGGAAAATTACAAGAATTATCCAGAACTGTATTCTGTCCTGCGTTTTCTCCATGAACTGGAATCAGAAGCGCTCCCCGCGCCGGATACCGTAATCCGCGAGGGGACCGCGTTCTGCAATCCTGTCGTCCTTACATCGAAAGACGAAGCCGACTGTGTCTATGAAGCGCACAGGAAGTATATCGATCTGCACTACATTGTCGAAGGTTCAGAATTGATCCGCACTGCTGACCCCGACTTCCTGGAACCACTGGGAGCATATGATCCCGAAAAAGATATCCGTTTCTTTTCCGGATCCGCCTTCGGCTCCTATGTCCTGAACAGCGGAGATTTCATGGTGTGCTATCCGTCTGACGCGCATAAGGTGGCGATCGCCCCAAAAGAGCCGTCCGAAATCAGAAAGATCGTTGTAAAGATAAAAGCTTGAAGCAGACGCCTATGCCGGCAGTCTCTACATTGCCCGGAGCAGATCCTCCAGTTCCTCACAGGACTCTACAGAGTTGATCTGCTCCCGCAGCCGGGCCGCTCCCGGTATCCCCTTTGTGTACCACGCCACGTGCTTTCTCATCTCCCGGATTCCCGAGTATTCCCCTTTATATTCAAGCTGCATGCGGGCGTGGCGAAGCATCATTTCTTTCAGTTCCTCTTTCCCCGGCCTGGGCGGGATAACGCCTGTTTCCTCATAGGAAATCATCTCCGAGAAGATCCACGGATTCCCCTGAGCTCCCCTGGCGATCATCACGCCGTCGCATCCGGTCTGGCGCACCAGCTCTTCCGCCTGCCTGGGCGACCTCACATCCCCGTTTCCGATGACCGGGATTGAGACCGCTTCCTTCACCTGACGGATGATGTCCCAGTCCGCCTTTCCGCTGTAATACTGTTCTCTCGTCCTGCCGTGGACTGCCACTGCCGAGGCTCCTGCCTCCTCGATGATCCTGGCGATCTCCACCGCATTGACATGGCCATCGTCAAATCCTTTCCGTATCTTTACCGTGACCGGCTTTTTGATTGCCTTCACTACGGCGCTGACGATCTCCCAGACCAGCTTTGGCTCCTTCATAAGCGCAGATCCTTCCCCGTTTTTCACAACCTTGGGGACCGGGCATCCCATATTGATATCCAGGATGGCAAAGGGTCGTTCTTCAATGCGTTTTGCCATTTCCCCCATAATCTTCGGGTCAGAGCCAAAAAACTGGAGGGAGACCGGCTGTTCATCCGGATGGATAGCCAGAAGCTGCTCTGTATTCCTGTTCTTGTACAGGATCGCCTTTGCGCTTACCATCTCCATGCACAGAAGTCCGGCGCCCTGTTCCCGGCAGAGCAGACGAAATGGCAGGTCAGTAACGCCTGCCATCGGTCCTAAAATATAGCGGTTTTCAAGCTCTATGTTTCCTATCTTCAATCGTTCCATTGTCCCTTTCCGTCAATTCTCCTTTATCCTCTCATAAATCAGCCGCAACCCGTTGAGTGTAAGCCGGGGATCATACAGGTCGATACAGTCTGTCTCTTTTGCAATAATTTTCCCCAACCCTCCCGTCGCAATCACATATGCATCGGTGTATCCAGACTCTTCCTTCATCTTTCTGACAATGTATTCTGTCTGGCCGATTGCTCCAAACACAAGTCCTCCCTGCATGCCGGACACAGTGTCATGTGCCAGAATAGAATCCGGCTTCTCAATCTGGATTGCCGGGAGCATCGCCGCGCCGCCCCAGAGCGAGCGCCCTGCCGTCTCAATGCCGGGTGCTATGATGCATGCCTCCAGCGTGCTGTCAGGGCCTATCAGATCATAGGTGGTGGCTGTACCGAAATCAATGACAATCGCCGGTCCTTTTGCGATGGCATATCCCGCCGCCGCATTGACGATACGGTCCGGACCTGTGCGGGACGGATTGTCCGAGAGAACCTGCACTCCTGTATCCGTTTCGGCAGATACAAGCAGCGGCGTTGTATCCAGATATTTTATGATGCCGCTCGTAAAAGAGTACATGATGTCCGGCACAACTGATGCTATTATCACTGACTGTATTTCCTTCGGATCAATCTCCCGGTGCTCCAGTATGCCGCAGATCATATATCCATATTCATCAGATGTCCTTTGTCTCTTCGTCGTCATACGGAACATGCCGAGCAGAATTTCACCTTCAAACACTCCCAGCGTAATATTCGTATTCCCCACATCAATTGTCAAAAGCATCCCCTCATCTCCTTTTACTGCATCGTTTAACCCACAGGATGTGGCTGGCTCCCATCAGGTCCGGGTTATGCCCCTCGTTGATGTTGGGCATCAGCACTGCCAGCCCCAACAGGTTCTTCCTGTCCTCAAAGATCATGACGAATAGCCGTGACTTATACAGAAGGTTCGGTTTCTTTTCCATATGGGCCCCTCCTTTTGAATGGTACGGCAGACGCCGACATAGATTTGTACTGCCAGAAATGT
The DNA here is from genome assembly GCA_944381935.1 of uncultured Mediterraneibacter sp. Taxonomy (GTDB): domain Bacteria; phylum Bacillota; class Clostridia; order Lachnospirales; family Lachnospiraceae; genus Mediterraneibacter. The sequence continues at coordinate 268,109 of CALWMN010000001.1, forward strand.
AAACGCTTTAGATACATGTTAACACGAACCTTAGAAAATCGCCACATAAAATTATCTGCTTTTTCTATTACAGAACGACTCCGTCTTTGAAGATAGATATCTCCCTGTATCCCTGTTTCTCATTGCAGGTCCTTTTTCCTGAAGCCACTTCAAGCACATATCCAAGGAGACGTTTTCCCGCATCATCTATGGATTCACCTTCCACTATCGTCCCTGCGTTAAAATCGATCCAGTTTTTCTTCCTCTGTGCAATCTGGCTGTTGGTCGCAATCTTCACGGTAGGGACAGGAGCCCCGAAAGGTGTTCCCCTGCCGGTAGTAAACAGGATTATTTGAGCCCCTGCCGCCGTAAGCGCCGTACTGGACACCAGATCGTTACCCGGGCCGTACAGAAGGTTCAGGCCTTTGGTCTGTACCTGTTCTGCGTATCCGATCACGTCTGTGATCGGAGCCGTCCCCCCTTTCTGGACACAACCGCAGCTTTTATCCTCCAGTGTGGTGATGCCGCCCTGACGATTCCCCGGACTGGGGTTTTCGTAGACGACTTCATGATGGGAGATAAAGTACTCTTTAAATCCATTGATCATACGGACAGCCTTATCGAATATTTCCCTGTCTGTGCAGCGGTTCATGAGCATGCCCTCCGCGCCGAACATCTCCGGCACTTCGGTAAGCACCGTGCTGCCTCCCTGTGCAATCAGAAGGTCGCTGAACCTTCCCACGGCAGGATTGGCGGTTATTCCTGACAGTCCGTCGGACGCCCCGCATTTCATACCGATCACCAGCCTGTCCGCAGAGACATCGGTTCTCACAAAAGATTCTGCATACTCCGCGCACTCCTTTAGCAGCTTCTCTCCGGCAGCAATCTCGTCTCCCACCTCCTGGCAGACCAGGAATTTCACCCTGTCCGGATCATACTCGCCCAGCTCTTCAAGAAACTGCTCATGTGTCAGGTTCTCGCAGCCAAGGCTCAGTACCAGGACTGCCCCCGCATTTGGATGCCGGGCCAGAGCCGCCAGCAGTTTTCTGGTCTGCGCGTGGTCCGCTCCCGTCTGGCTGCATCCGAATGGATGGGGGAAGGTATACAGTCCGTCAATGTTTCCTCTCACCAGATGCTGGTTCTCTCTTACCAGGCGCTTTGCTATATCATTGACGCAACCCACGGTCGGCAGGATCCATATCTCATTGCGGGCTCCCACCCTTCCATCCGGTCTTTCATAACCTTGAAATGTCTCCGGGGCTTCCGGGGCGACCTGCCTGTCCTCCGGGTGATACTCATAAGTCTCCTCCCCGGAAAGATTCGTCTCCATGTTTTGCGTATGTACCCAACTCCCGGTTCGGATCGCTGTCTTTGCATGCCCGATCGGGAAACCGTATTTGATGATATTTTCCCCCTCTTTCCTGTCTGATAGGGCAATTTTATGCCCCTGGGGAATATCTTCCAGCGCCGTCACCTTTTGTCCCTGTACGTCCACCACAGTTCCCGCCGGAACCGGTCGGACCGCGACGGCCACATTATCTTTTTCTGTAATACATATCACCGGATTATTCATTTGCTGTTCCCTCTGTTTCTTTGTCCTGCAGGCAGGAGGCAAAGGCCGCTTTGGCTCCTTTTTCACGGATATAGATAAGATCCTCTGTCACCTTCTCCTCCAGTCCGTCTGTCCGTGCCAGACTTGGCCCCCACATCTGCTCATTTGTCAGGACTGCATGGACCAGGCCCTCTGCCGTATCATTTCTGTGTTCGTAATAGAAGTCCAGCACCCACGCATCGTCCTGTACTTTATATGTATTTCCTTTTGGCCGTCTGCATATCAGCCCGTCCTCTGTCCGCTCCTGTATATCACTGCTGTAGAAAGCGATATAAGCAGCCAGGCTCATGGTCAGGCACACGGGAAGCTTGTTTTTTTCCTTCACATATGTTTCAAATGACGGCATATTCCTTGCTTTCCACTTGGAGGTGGAGTTCAGGGAAATGCTCATCAGTTCATGGTCTACAAAGGGGTTGTTAAAACGATCCTCTACCGCTGCGGCAAAGTCCATCAGATCTTTCTTATCCAGGGTAAGGGTCGGGATAATCTCCTCATAGAGCATCTTGTTCATAAATTCTCTGATTGTCTCATCATGCATGCAGTCTCTTACAATATCCTGCCCGGAGAGATATGCCCCCAAGACAAATCCAGTATGCGCTCCGTTCAGGATACGGACCTTGCGTTTCTTGTACGGCGTCACATCCGGGACAACCTGCACATTGAGCCCTGCCTTCTTAAATGGGAGCTTATCCTCCAGCCACTGAGGCCCTTCTATGATCCACACGCCGAAACACTCTCCCACGTCCATCAGGTCGTCCTCATATCCGTTTTCCGCCTCCAGCTTCTTAACCTCTTCTTCGTCCCGGATCCGTCCCGGCACAATCCTGTCCACCAGTGTGGAGCAGAAAAGATTCTCTTCCCTGACCCATGTCATGAAGCCATGCCCCAGGTTCCAGTCCTCAATATATTGGCTGACGCACTTTTCAAGTTCTTTCCCGTTGTTGTCGATCAGCTCACAGCTCAGGATCACAAGCCCTTTTTTTCCCGCCTTAAACCTTTCATAGAGGATCCGCGTAAGCTTGGCAGGAAAACTGTCCGGGGGACACTGGTCAAAGGTGCTGTTTTTATCATACACGATCCCCGCCTCTGTCGTATTCGATATAATATATTCCAGGTCATCCCCGCAGGCAGCCTCAAGCACAGCCCCAAAATCTTCATAGGGATTGAGACATCTGCTGACAAAGGAGATCACCCGTTTACGGTCCACTTTCTCTCCCTTTTCGCTTCCTCTAAGGTACAGGGTATAAAGTCCCTCCTGCCGGTTGATCAGCTCTGTCAGTCCCTGTGCAATCGGCTGTATCAGTACGCCTTTTCCTTCCCAGTCCGTCTTTTCATTCGCACAGTCAAAAAAATAGTCCACAAAGGCGCGCAGAAAGTTTCCTTCTCCGAACTGCATTACCTTCTCAGGCGCATCTTTTTTGATATATCCGTCATATCCCGCTGCCTCCAATGTCCTGTAATTTAACTTTTCCATCCTTCTCCCCCCTTATTTTATGTTTGTAAAATCGATGATTACTTTCAGCATATTGCCCTTGCTCTCGTGGAAATCCTGAAAGGCTCTGGCTGCCTCCTCAAAGGGATAGACATTTGTAATAACCTTATCCAGATCTGCCCTTCCTTCCCTGACCAGATCAATCAGCTCAGTAAAGTCTTTTTTCAATGCGTTGCGGCTGCCAAATACATTCAGCTCCTTTTTCTGCAACAGCGTAAAATTGAAATCAAGATTTTTCTTTCCAACTCCCAACAGGATCACTTTTCCCCCGAACGCAGCGGCGTCAACCGTATTCTGGAATGTGGACGGCAGCCCCACCGCCTCAATACACACATCAAAACCATTTGCCTGTACTGTCCCGTCAGTCTCGAACGTTCCTGTGATCTCTCTGACTGCGTTCTCAAAGTTCTCCGGCGAGTCGTTCAAGATCGTTCCGTCAAACCCGAACTGTCTCTGTACATACTCGAGTTTCTGAGCCTGCACGTCACAGATATACACCTCTCCTCCCAGAGCTTTGGCTGCGACAGCAGACAGCACTCCGATCGTTCCTGATCCGACTACGAGCACTTTGTCTCCCTTCTTTACCCCTCCCCTCTGTACGCCGTGATAGCCGATACAGAACGGTTCAATCGCTGCAAGCGTCTTTGCCGGAATCCCTTTCCCGTCATAGATCCTCTCAACCGGCATGGTAATGTATTCGCAGAATGCCCCGTCACGCTGGCATCCCATTGTCTCATTATTCATACATGCGTTGACAATCCCTCTCTGGCAGCTATAACATGCCCCGCAGTTAAAATAGGGATTGCAGGTCACGATCATTCCCGGTTTCAATCCCTTATCGTTGTCGTCGATCTCTATGATCTCTGCGCTGAACTCGTGTCCCGGAATACGCGGATAATCAAAATAAGCAAACGTCCCTCTGTAGGAGCCAAGATCACTTCCGCAGATTCCTCCGTATAATAACTTCAGAAGTGCCTCGCCCTTTTTGCGCACAGGCATATCTGCCTCGCAAATTTCCACCTCGCCAGGTGCATTAATCCGAATAGCCTTCATAGTACTTTCCCTCCTAAATTTATTAATATGGTCAAATTTAAATTCGTTGCAATCTTACTGCCAGAGATTCCCGTCTTCATCAAACGGCATGTACTCCGGCTCTGATTCGATCTCCATGTACGGATGATTCTCCGCCTCTTTGTAGTAGGCTTCTGAGAGCATGATATGTTCGATATGAAGACTGTTGGGGATCCTCACAATCCTCGGATTGTCCTTATCGATCTCATTACAGGTCTTGACACACACCTGGATGGCTTCCCTGTCGCTTTCCATAATGATGGGAATCCGTACGCCCCCAAGCACCGTGCAGGTGATCGCATTGGGATACATGGATGCGAGATCCAGCTTCTGAAATACCCTCTTTGTCGTCGCACTGGAATATCCCAGCCCGATTCCGTTTCCATGTGTCTCATCACTTAGATCCAGCACACAGACCCTCTGGGCATCAATCCCGCCCGTTGCGTAAGGCGTGCAGAATGTCCCCGTAATATTCGGGTCCATGCCGTCCCCGCTGAAATTTTTTCCTATCTTATCCACAATCAGCACATCGCAGGAGTCCACCAGGATCCCTGCCATATGGGCAGCGGCATCCTTTAATAACTCCGGCTCCTTTTCCTCAATCTCATCTGCATTCACCGCAAGAATCCGGTATGTCGCATCATAGGCATTTTCAATTGTCGGAACCGCAAAGAGGACCGGTGCGTGCTGAATGACCGCCTTGCCGAACATGGGAACATTCTTCGCCATGTTTTTAAATCCGTCCTCGTGGCATATCTCTGCCCCGTACTGCTTGCCCAATCCGATCGCCATCATCTTCATCATCCCGCTCTCATAAGGACCGCGGAAAGATGTATGCGGTTTGATGCGGCAGCCTAGGATAATGCCATCCGCTTCTGCAGCGTGTCTGTCAATATAGACATCTCTCCCATCCTCCGTCTGTCCGATCTTTTTCGTTTCCATTGAAGAGACAATCGGACACCCTGTGTATTCCTCGGTAATGCCGTATCCTTCCAATATCTCTCTTTGGCCTTGCGCGGTAGCTCCTCCGTGGCTGCCCATTGCAGGCACGATAAACGGATGTGCTCCTCTCTTTTTCACAAAATCTGCAATACATTTTGTGGTGAGAGCCACATTGGCGATCCCTCTGGATCCGGCTGTTATGGCGATTCTCATACCCGGTCGGATCTGAGAGGAGAATTTTTCTTCTGACAGGAGATTGGAGATGATTGTCGGAATCTCTTCCGGGGGAATAGAATCCCCAGGAAATTTCTGCCTGACCTTAAACATTTTCGGCAGGCTTTGTCCGCTTACCAAATCTGCTACAATCTGCCGCTCTCTCATAGTTTCCCTCCTGTTATATTACATGTTATATATTAATCGTATTATATGTTGTATACATTTTAACGCCCAATACCCCCCTGTTTAACTCCCACACATCCCCTCTTGCTCACAAAAGAGTCTGCCCGTCGTTAAAGAGCGCTTCAAAGGCGGCACGCTTGGAATTGAGCAGATGCTCCCTCATGGCCTCAGCTGCATCCGACCATTCTTCCCTCAGGCATGCTCCCACAATTATCAAATGCTCCTTATACGTATCTTCAATTCTCCGAGTATTCTTCACTCCTGAAAGAACCCTTAGTCTGTAATTCTGCACCAGGATACGCTCATACAGGGCATGTATATATTCGTTTTCCATGGCATTGATAATCTCAATATGGAACTGATCGTCAGTCTCATATTGTTTTTCCATGCCGTATTTTACCTTCTGGACATTATCCGGCTTTTTCATGAATATTTCCCGATAATATTCAAATCGTTCTCTCCCCAGCTTATACGCATAATTCTCAATCGCATAAGGCTCCACGAGCATGCGCGCCTCATACACATCATTAATCTGCCCGATCGTTAAGGAGGCGACTACGACTCCTTTTTTCGGCAGAATATGGACAAGTTTTTCCTGTTCAAGCCTGCTCAGCGCATCACGGACAGGGGTACGGCTTGCCCCAATCTCATCTTTCAATTCTTCTTCATTCAAAAGCATGTTCGGCGGATACTCGCAAGTCACAATCTTTTTTTTGATAATATTATATGCCTTCTGCTTTAAGGATTCCTTTTTCATAAATTTTATCACCTGTGCCTCATTTTTCCATTTCTTATTATAACATAAATTCACATGCGTTACAGTACTTTTCATGTTCATGATTATCCTTAAAAAGACATTTTATATACATCATTTCCAGTTCCTTTGTCTGCCGTCCCACAGGATGATCTCCCCCTGGCACATAAAGTAAAACGGGTACTCCGCAGCCTCAAGACGCATCTCCCTGTCAAACAGGTAGGGATCTCCTCCATGCCGGATAAACGTCCAGAAGTGGCTCGGGATCGTAAGCTTCGGTTTCACAAGCTTTACCAGTTCGGTTGCTTCACAGGCGTTCATGTTTCCATATTCTCCATTGATCGGGACAATCAGCACATCTACTTCCCGGGAAGCAGCATACTTCATCCGGTCACACTGATAGGACGTATCTCCTGAAAAGTAAAACAACCGTCCCTCTGACCTTATCAGCATACCGACCGCGTCGGGCGCGTGATCCCCGTGATCAGCAAAAACAGCTTCTATCTCATACCCGCCGCAGGCTATCCGGTCTCCCTCGTTGAAATCCACAAGCTGCTCTTTCCTGATCTCCGCTTCCCTGCACATACGGTATGCCGTAGCCGGTGCAAGCAGCTTCGCCTTCGGGTTTCGCCTCATTATCTCCGGGATGATATCCATATCCAGATGATCCTCGTCATGATGGCTTATGGCCAGCACGTCGGGGTTGAGCTCTTCAGGCTCCATCACTGCCATCATCAGTCGCTTCAACCCGCATATTCTCTCTACCGCATCGGACAGATACGGGTCTACAGCGAGGATTTCATCCCTGCTGTTTTTTAACAGAAATCCCGCCTGCCCCAGCCAGCAGACAGCCGTCTCTCCTTCTTTTGGATGGCAGTTTTTGATTTTTTCTGCAACTCGCATATCCATTCCGTCCTCCCTGTCACAATTTTTTGGTCCGTATTTTGCCTGAACTGTGTCCAATGATCCTGCGCAGTTCCTTCCAGTAAAACATAAGGGATGACACCGCTCCGACCAGCAGGCACGCTGCCATAAAATAGAAACCTGCCCGCATACTGTACCGTCCACGAAGCTGTCCGACTGCCATCGGAAATACGGTCATTCCCACCGCATAAACCGCCTGGAAGATTCCCATCACTGTAGAATAGTATTTCCCCGGTATTCCTTCCATGCTCTCGCTGGTCAGTGAAGTAAACAGGAATCCCATAGCGAATGCCGCAAGAACCTGGCAGGGATACACTGCCCACACAGTTTTCATATTGGGAATCAATATACAGTACAGCGCCTGGACAAGAAAACCGGCTGGCACAATACGGCAATGTCCTGCCCGGGCGAACATTTTCATGCCTGACAGGTAAGAAAAAAGAACAGCGAATATGATATAAATGATCGACGCCATCCCCTCCTGCCATTTTTCTGCCCCAAGGTCTTCCGCGACCTGCACGGTGAATGACATGCAGGTTGCCATCTGCACTCCCTGCTGAAGCAATGCCAAAAGAGAAAAGAACCACAGTCTCTTCCGTCTGAACAGTCCTGTCAATTCTGACAGGCGCACCGTCTCCTTCCCGGCCATATGTTCCTGTACCCTCAGCGACATGACCGTTCCTGCTGCTCCGGCCAGAAAGCTTAACATACAGATCGTCCTCATCCCGATATGTGCATACAGAGCAGCACTTGTCACAAAGCCGAGCAGGACGCCGGCATTATTAGCCGCTATGATCTTTCCTGTCGCATTCTGCAGGGAATCTGCCTCATAGAATCCCATATAGTATACCATAAAAGAGATCCACGCGCAGGCTCCCAGGCCAGAAAACAGATTTGCCGCAAAAAAACCTGGAGCATTTGGGAACAGCACCCTTATCAGGGATGCTACCCCCACACAGCATATTCCCATCGCAATGATCTTCTTATGCCCGCCTCCCATATCCGCTATCATGCCGGCCGGTACACGGAAAAGGATCTGAACGAATCCGTATGCCCCGATAACGATTCCTGTAATATCTGCCGGTACACCGATCCCGGTCAGATAGGTGGTTTGATACGGAATATATACATACTGTCCAAACCAGAACAGGCATACCAGAATCAGTATCCATCGCATCTGCTGCTTTTTCCTGTTCATAAAAACGGATACACCTCTAATGCATTCTTATAATAGACGTACTCCAGCTCTTTCTCTGTAAAAAGGCCATCTCCCCTGAGATAATCGGTAAGTTTTTCATAGGAATTGGCAATCAGGACAGATGGAATATCGGTTCCCCAAATCAGCCTGCCCGCTCCCAGGATTTCTTTCGCCAGCCCGACATAATGCCGGCCGGTTGGAAATGGATACGCCTCTGGATTCACATTAAAGGGAACCGCCGCCAGGTCGAACCAGATATTCTCAAAGGCAAGCACGCGCAGGCTCTCTTCCACGATCCCCGTGTGCCTGTCTTTGAGTGCAGGGGCCAGCAGGTGGCAGATGACGATCTTAAGCTTTGGGCACTCCTGTGCGATTATGCGGACTCTGTCCGGCTGGAAGCTTGCCATTCCCGGACTGCCTATATCGAGCACCAGGACCTGCCCGTTCGCCTCACACTTCTTTGCGATGGGCAGAAATACTTCTGCGAGGTCAAACGGAGGATGGTAGGACATAAATCCTCCTCCGGAGCTTGTCTCAAACTTCATAATCTTAAAGCCCAGCTCATCCGTCAGTCTGTCGTAAATCCGGCCGGCAAAACGCGCCATCGGGTCAAAGGTTCCCGCCCCCACAAACATGTCGGGATAAGCGTTCACTGCCTCTGCCACATACTCATTGGCAAATCCATAGTAACTGCCCTGCAGGACGACCGCTTTTTCCACGCCCTTATCCAGCAAAAGCCGGCGGCAGGTCTCATAGGTAAAGGAAGTATCGCCCAGCCCTTCCGGGATCATCTCTACAATATCCCCGTTCGCCCATCTTGCCCTGCCGTTCCCGATCGGACAAAGCTCTCCTTCTCCCCGAAATCCCTGCAGGTTTTTGAACACGTGTACATGTGCATCAATGATCTTCATAAACGCCCCGCTCCTTTCCTGTCATTCCACTGGCGTCCTTTATCAGGACACCTTGGCTTTTTTCTTAAAGAATCCGCCTTTTTTCAGACCGCTCTTCTTGTATCTTACATGAGCATCCAGCGCAACTGCCGCCACAACGACAATACATTTGAAAATCCCGTGATAATCCGAAGCAATTCCCATCAGGCGCAGGCCATTCTGCACTACGCCTACGAGAAACGCCCCCCAGATTGCAGCGGCCACAGAACCTTCGCCTCCCATCAGGGACGCTCCGCCGACAACGAGCGCCGTCAGGACAAAGTTATCATATCCCTGCGCCGCTTTCGCTATCGCCTGACGGTTCATGCTTGCCAGTACGATCCCTGCCAGCGCCGCTGTGAAACCAGACGCCACGTAAGCGATGATCGTGACGAGACGGCTCCTGACGCCGGACAGACGACAGGCTTCCGGGTTGCCTCCCACGGCATACACATCGCGTCCAAGGACAGTCCTGGTCAGTATAAGATAAGAGATAACAGCCATGAAAGCCATGATCCAGATTGAAAACGGTATTCCCAGCAGCCGTCCCCCTCCAAGGAAGGCAAAGGATTCCGGTTTCATGCAGGGAATGACGTTATTTCCTGTCAGGATCTGTGCAATCCCGTATACAATATTCTGTGTTGCCAGTGTAATCAGAAATGCAGGAACGCCAAACTGCGTGACGATCAGTCCGTGCACAAGCCCCACAATACATCCCAGGGCCAGCCCCCCGGCTACGCCGATGATAACACCAGTCGTTGAGTAATCATCTGCCACGATCCGTGTGACGGCAAACGCCCCCGCCGCCGCAGCCACGGCACCGACAGACAGATCAATCCCTCCCAGCAGGATCGGAAAGATCGTCCCACACACCATGATGCCGTAAATTGAAATAGAAAGCAAAATACTTCTTATATTTGACACTGTAAGGAAAACACCCGGCTGAAGAAGCGTAAGCGCTAACATAATGACAACAAGAATCCATAAACGCTGCGATCTTCCCAGCATTTTCTTGATTTTATCTTTATTCATGCTCCTGTCCCTCCTTCGTAAGAATACCGGACTCCGCCATCAATATGTCCTCCTGCGTCACCCTTCCGTCGGAGAACTCCGTAAAGATCTCTCCCTTTCTCATAACGATGATCCTCTGGGACACTCTTAAAAGCTCCTGGAGATCTGATGACACCATGATAACCGATGTCCCATTTGCCGCCAGCTCTTCCAGAATCCTGTATATCTCGTCCTTTGCCCCGATATCGATCCCTGCCGTCGGCTCATCGATGATCAGGATCTTGAGATCACGGCTCAGCCATTTTGCCAGGACTGCCTTCTGCTGGTTTCCGCCGGAAAGATTTCCCACAGGGATTTGAGAATTGTTCGGCTTGATATTAAGTCTTTCTACCATCTCATTCCCCAGCTTTCTCTCCTTTTTTGCCTTGACGATACCGCCGCTTGCCAGAGTGTCATAGTTCGTCAGCGCCACATTTTTCTCAATCGACAAAAGTGGGGTAAATCCCTGGTTCCTCCGGTCCTCCGGCACAAATCCGAATCCCTTCTTTATGTTTGCGACGATCCGTCTTGGAAGGGCCTCACCCTCAAATTCTATTTTGCCGCTGTCATACGGATCCGCCCCATAGATACAGCGCATCACTTCTGTCCTCCCCGCTCCTACAAGTCCGGCGACGCCGATGATTTCTCCCTCATGTACTTCAAAACTGATATTCTTAAAGATACCTTTTCTTGTCAGGTTTTCTACTTTCAGCCGGACAGGGGCATCCGACTTTCTTAAGTTCTGGGATGCTGTCGACTCACTTAATTCCTTTCCGATCATCAGGCGCACCACATCCGCCGGTATGATCTGTTCTTTGGTGAGGACCGCTTCTCTGACGCCATCCCTTAATACTGTCAGTCTGTCAGACAGACGATACACTTCTTCCAGCCGGTGAGATATGTATATTACGCTGACGCCGTCATCCCGGAGCTGCTCTACAATCTTAAACAGCGCGTCAGACTCCTTCGTACTAAGTGAAGCCGTGGGTTCATCCATAATAATCATCTTAGATTCTTCGCTGAGCGCCTTCAGGATCTCAACTGTCTGGCGCTGCGCTATAGTCAGCGTCTCCACCGTCGCATCCGGTTTTATCCCGAAACCATATTTGCTGATGAGATCTTTCACCCTTTTCCTCATCGTTTTTGCATTGATAATCCCTGCCCTGGTCTCTTCCCTGCCAAGCATGACATTCTGCATGACAGTCAATGTCGGTATCAGGCTCAGTTCCTGATAAATGACACTGATCCCCAGCCTGAACGCATCATTTCGGTTATTGATCTCTACCTTCTGTCCGTTCCAGAATATCTCTCCCCCATCTTTGGGATAGATACCCGTCAGAATCTTAATCAGCGTAGATTTTCCTGCCCCATTCTCTCCCATGAGCGCGTGAACCTCGCCCGCCTCCACGGAGAAATCAACTTTCCTTAAGACAGCAGTGTCATTGAAACGTTTTACGATCCCTTTCATCTCCAGTAATGCAGACATTACGCTTCACCTCCTGCCATCTCTGCCGCATCCTCTTCCCGTGCCTTCTGCTGAATCCGTTTCTGCATCATATTATTGTAGACGGCGTCGAAGACGATCATCAGGACGATAACAATTCCCTTGACGACAAGCTGTGCCGCTGTCGGAAGGTTATATTTCAGGATCCCGTTCTGGAGTACAGCCATGAAGATCGCACCCACGGTGGAACCAAAGACATCGCCTCTTCCTCCTGAAAAAGCACAGCCGCCGATCACGACCGCCGCAATCACATCAAATTCCCATCCGTTTCCAAGGTCTGTCGTCACGCTGCCGACGCGGCCGATCTGGAAAAGCGCTGCAATGCCGCACAAAAATCCAGTTATAATAAATGCGGCCCAGCGCACCTTATCCGTATTGATACCCGATAATTCTGCTGATTTCCTGTTGGCTCCCGCAGCATAAATATATGTCCCAAACTTTGTCTTCTTCAGGATAATCTGCCCTATGACAGCCAGCAAGACAAATGCCATCGTCACAAGATAGATTCCGTTGATCCTGCCTCCCAGGAGCAGGATGGCGGGGTTTTCGATCCTCTTGTTCGTGATCACACCCATCTCACGGATTGTAAACACGAATACCATCGAACGGAAGAGATACTGTGTGGATAATGTCGCGATGAACTCCGGGACCCGGAGTTTCACCACGATAAATCCATTCAGCATGCCGCATATAGTTCCTGTCAGGATAGAAATCAGGACGATCAATCCCGCAGACAAATTGTAATAGTACAGCAAATTGGCACAGAGCATGCCTGTAACCCCGACTATAGCGCCGGTAGACAGATCGATTCCTGCCGTGATGATGACGAACGTGACGCCAATGGCAATAATGCCGTAAACTGCACAATCTCTGAGAATATTTAATATATTATCTGCAGTAAAAAATGAATCACTGGTCAGTCCAAATATAAGCATAATGATGACCAGGGATGCGACAGATATGATCCGGCGCATATTTTCCTGTCTCATAGAATATTCCTCCTACATTCGCAGTTGACTGCTCATTTACTGTTTGACGTATTACCAGCGCATGTCCTCTGTGATCTCGGACAGATTATCTGCGGTGACAACGATCGGCGCCATCTTTACAACAGGTGTCTCACTCATAACTCTTCCCGTAACGCCTGACTCAATGGCAAACATTGCCATCTGCGCACAGGAGATTCCCTGCTCACGGCAGTCTGTGTATACAGTTCCTGTACAAAGTCCCTGCTCAATGTAGTCCAGCATCTTGGACTCGCCGTCAACGCCCCATATCTGGATGCCTTCTCTTCCGGCTGCATTTACCGCCTCTGCCGCACCTTCTGCCATTGCATCGTTATGGCACAGCACCGCGTCAATGTCCTCATATTTTGTGAGGAAATCTGTCATAACCGTGTTCGCATTCTCCGTCAGCCATTCGCCGGACTGTTCATCCAGTATCTCGATATTCGGATACTCCTCTTCCAGCACCTGTTTGAATCCCGCATCGATCTGCTCACCCTTTGTCGCGCCAGGTGTGGCAGAAATGATCAGTACATTTCCTTCTCCCCCGGTGCTCTCTCCGATCTCACGCGCGATTATCTCACCCGCTTCAATATCAACTGCCGCCACCAGAGCCGTGTGTGTCGTATCCGCATCCAGATTACAGGTGATGACCGGGATACCTGCTGCCTCAGCCTTATCTGCAGACGCTGCAAGGCCAGCCGCATCTGTCGCCTGAAGGATAATCGCATCATATTGCTGGTTGATCAGTTCGTCCATAATCTGGACTTCTGTATCCACGGATGCCTCTCCGTCATATACGTCAAATGTGACATTCTCGAAACTGCCCAGATAAGACTCCATTCCTTCTGCCCATGCCGCTGCGCAGGAGTCGCCAATGACGTTCGGAAGGAATGCGATCTTGATGTCTTCTGAATACGCATCCCTGCCCGCTGCCGCTTCTGCAGAAGCATCTGAAGACGATGAACTGTCTGTCTCTATACTTCCGCAGCCTGCTGCCATAGCTGCCGTCATAGCCCCTATCAAAAACAACGATACCACTTTCTTTTTCATAACATTCTCCTTTTCTGCTTTTTGTTTCACTGGCATCAATAATACGTTTTTGCATGCATTAATGTATTACTTGTTGTATACATTAACATTTCTTGTACATTTTGTCAATATTTGCGGGCTATTTTTTATCTCCTTTTATCATTTTTTATTTTTTCAAAATATACTTTTGACTAATCTGATGAATTTTTATTTGTTTTTCAGCTTTTTTCTTGTAAAAAAGCCAGTGTCGGCTTCTTCTCCACACAAAATTTTCCAAAAAGGCTGGGGATATGGTAGTTTTTGGGAACAGACAGAGTTCTCAGGGGGAGACAAGATAACAATCAGCGGGATTGCATCGATGTAAAGGCATAAAATAAGAGCCAGGTCTGTGCAAGATCCGGCTCTTGGCGTAAAAAATTCTGGTCCCGGAAGATACTCCCTTTCTGATTTTCAGAATCTTTTGATCTTTCTCGTTGTAGTCTTTTCAAATTCCGTATCACGGACGATCAGGCTGTATATCTTCTTCTGCGGTGCTGCAGTCCGGTTATACTCATCGATAACCTCCTGCATTTTGGTCTTTACATCTTTAATCTTTTTCTTCTTTACATAATCCTGGTCAGGATAAATCTCTGCCTCGATCACGCCGTTCTTTTCTCTGACGAGGATCTCGCCCACAAGGCGGTTTGTGCTCAAGGTGTTTTCCAGCTCCTCCGGCGAGACATTCTCCCCGTTCTTTGTGATGATGAGATTCTTTTTTCTCCCGGTCAGATAGACAAATCCTTCTTCGTCCACATATCCCAGATCTCCGGTCTTAAGCCATCCGTCCTCCAGCGTTTCCCCGGTTTCTTCCGGCATTTTATAGTATCCCTGCATGACACTGCTGCCCTTTACCCAGAGTTCCCCGTCCACAGTCTTTGCCACACAGTTCGGTACAAGCTGCCCGACAGAGTCCTTTCGGATATCCCATTTCTGGGAAATGCTGATAACCGGTGAACATTCTGTCATTCCATACCCCTGTTGGATCGTGATATCATATTTTTCAAACATATCGATATAAGACGGGTCCAGATACGCTCCCCCGCTACAGATCGTGTGGAACTGTCTGCCGAACACCTGGCTCTTCACAAGCTTCGCTGGCAGGAAAGACGCCTCTTCCAGCTTCTTTGCCATTGTCTCAATCATCAATGGCACCATCAGGATCATCTCCGGCTTAAAAAGCTTGATATTTTTTGCCACACGCATCAGAGAATCATTGATGCAGATAACTGCTGCCAGAGAAACGCCTTTCAGGATGTCCATACTCAGACAATATGCATGATGGATCGGAAGCACCGTCATGATCACAATGCGCTCCGGGATCTTCATGTCCAGGCAGGTCGCATTTTCTGCCACATTTCTATGGGTCAGCATGACTCCCTTGCTCTTCCCCGTCGTCCCTGAGGTAAACATAATCGTGCAGAGCTGGTCCGGCCGGGGCATATAGCCAAAGCTGCCCTTGTACTCATCCAGAAGCTTCCAGAAAGAGAATGCCTGCCTGTCATGCTCTTTTTTCTGCATGGAGATCATTATCTTAAGCTGTGGACAGCGCTCTTTGGCGATCGCCGCGACGTCTTTTCTCACCTCGTCATAGACGAGCACTGTGGAATCTGACCGGTCAATCAGATCACAAACATCCTCTGCCGGAAGGTTCACGTCAAGAGGTACAATCACGCTTCCACTGTTGACTGTGCCAAAATATGCTGCCAGCCATGCGTAGGACGTCATTCCGATAACTGCAATATGGTTTCCCTCCTGTCCCAGCCCGGAAAGAACACGGGAAAAGCTCTCGCTGTCTTCCCTCAGCTGCGTATAGGTTTTTGATTCTATTTCATTTTTACTTATTTTATAGCGGACCGCGTCTTCCGTGCCATGCTTCTTCTCTGTATTGACCAGGATTTCGCGGACAGTACTGCAAATCATATCTCAACCTGTCCTTTCTTATTTTCATATCAGCCCTATGCATCCAAACAGTTACACCAGTTTTTCCAAATATTCAACAGCTTCCTGTACAGTACGGATGTCTGCCACCTCAGTCTGCTCGACCTCAACATCGAACTCATCTTCTATCTCTCCAAGCATGCTCATAAAGTCAAAGGATGTGAATCCTAAATCCTCCATGAAACGGGATTCCGGGTGGATATCCCCCGGTTCTACCTCAACATAGTGACAGATAATATTTACCAGTTTTTCAAACATAATCGTTCTCCTTTTCTCTCTTCCTGGCTTCCCACTCATATAAGCCAGCTCAATTGCGGGACTTTGCCCCTCCATCTCCCGGCGCCCTCCATCCTTCTCATGCGCCAGCTCAACTGCGGGACTTCGTCCCTCCATCTCCCGGCGCCCTCCATCCTTCTCATGCGCCAGCTCAATTGCGGGACTTCGTCCCTCCATCTCCCGGCGCCCTCCATCCTTCTCATGCGCCAGCTCAATTGCGGGACTTCGTCCCTCCATTTCGCTTATGGCATCCGCCATATCCCGGGAGTTCCATCCGCCAGCCTTTGTAAGCAAGCTTACAGGCTGGCGGATGGAACTCCCGGCGCATGTTCGGATTTAGACTAACTTTATGATCTCTCCGATGGTCAGATCCGGGTTCTCTGCCCCTTTGAACATGATCTTGCAGAGATAGTAGTACAGATATTCGAGCTCGTCTCTTGACACTGCCTTGATCTGGTGTTCAAAGTTGAAATCCAACCCGTTGTCCTCCGGGCGATGCATTACAGTCAGGTACATTCCCTGGGGGCAGATCCCGTTGGGATACCATTTTGTCTTGTACCGGATATCCCCAAGCTGATCCAGTCCTTTTTCCTTCAGTGTCATCGGCTGGTAGGTCAGCGAGATCGGCTCGTAGGTCAGGCCTGCATGGGGTTGGGGATATATCTTTCCGCGGTATGCAAAATACGCCGTCGGGTCATAGTTTGCATGCCGGAAAAATTCATTCTGTTTATCCCGTATCGCATAGACCGCATCGATAAACTTCATATCCTCCGGGAAAATCGTGCGGAACGGGAAGGAATGGATCCTTGTGCCGCCGGATTTCTTTTCTTTCAGTGTAGCGCGCCTTGCGATTGCGGTGTTGATGGAAACATCCTCGAATCCGTTCATCTTCTGGAAATAGGTTCTTAGTCCCATCAGAAGCAGACACGCAAGTGACACGTGATATTTCTCACAGAAATCCATCAGCCTTCTGGTCGGTTCTTCCTCGAGATGGAAGATGTCCAGCGCAGATGTGGTATCCCCCGAAGCGTTAAACGCGGTCCGAAGCTTTGGGTTCTTGAACATTTCACGCGCCGCCTCCAGCTTGTCCCTTCCGTTGATCCCGCTGTAGACCGGTTCGGACGCCTCGATTTCTTTCTCAAAAAACGCAGCGTCACGAAGCTGCGCCCTGCTTCCCGACTCATATGCAAGATCCCTCTGGATCTGCTCGATATAGGAGCTCATATCTTTCGGATAGGGCACCCCTTCATATTTTGCATTACAGTAAAGCTCAATAATATCTTTCAAAAAGCTGATCAGGGACTGTGCATCCACGATCATATGCTGTCCCAGGAAGTAAACCCCGTTAAATCCGTCCGGCATTTTGATCATGACAATGCGGGTGAGCTGCGTATCCTCCAGCTTGAAAGGAACCCGCGTCCACTCCTGCATCTTCGCCTCCGCCTCTTCCATCGTCCTGCCCGAGAAGTCTGCGAACTCAATATCCTGCTCCGCATAGTCCACGACATACTGGTAATAGTTCCCTTCTTTGTCCTTTGCAAGGCGGACGCGCATTGCCTCGTTTCTCTCGTACGCCTTATTGATGGACCGCTTTAACACTTCCCAGTCCAGCTCCGCCTCGATGGTCAGGCTTGTGCCGATATTGAGCACAGCCGCGCTTGGGCAGTGCGGAAGATAATACAGGTGGAACTTCTGCGCAACAGTCAGCGGGTATACCGGATACCCTTTCCTTTTTCTCATCATTTCATTATTCCTCCGATAAATGAATCAAGAGCCTGTTCATATGCCGCTGTATCCTTGTAGTAACTTTCTCCGTGCCCGGCGCCCTCTACAATAAGCTTCGTCTTTGGAGAAGCGCAGTTTTCATAAATCTCTTCCGTCATACTGCACGGAACAAAAACATCCTTCTCCCCATGTATGAACAGGATCGGCGCCTTTGCCTTTCTTACTTCCCGCGCCGCATTTACCTCATCCAGTCCATATCCGGCTTTTCTCCTATTGACAAAATCCGCAATCTGAATCATGGGAAACGCCGGCAGGTGGTACATGCTGTGAAGCACATGGGTAAACACATACTTTGGCGATGTAAATGCGCAGTCCGACACAATGCCTTTCACCTGCTCCGGAAGTTCCATGCCGCTCATCATGCAGACTGTCGCCCCACCCATAGAATTTCCATGAAGAAGGATCTGTACGTCTTCACCTGCCTGTTTCGTCATCCACTCGATCCATTTCAGGCCGTCAAGACGGTCCATGCAGCCGAAACCGATATACTTCCCCTCACTCTCGCCATGAGACCGCTCATCGATCAGAAGCACCCTGAACCCGTGCTGAAGATAATATCCTGCAAGACATCCGTAATCATTCATCCCCTGGCTCGTGTAGCCATGAAAACAGATCACTGCCTTCTTGCCTTCCTCCCCCTTAAAATATGTACCGTGGAGCTTCAGCCCATCCTGGGAGGTAATCCACACATCTTCATGCGGCTGCTCCATCAGCCACTCCCTTCGCTCCTTCATCACAGGGAGATATTTCTCCCAATCCACACCGGACATTTTCATAGTTCTTTCTGTCCTGGCATTATAGCGTTTCATGGTTCTCCTGTAGAAATACGCGCTGCCGCCGGCTGTAGCCGCTGCCAACACCCCCAGGACTGCTGCCGCTCCTTTTACTATCCTGCCCATAATCTCTCCATTTCTGCGCACGCCGCGCTCTTTTCACCCTGTATTCCTGTCAGTCTGTCTTTATTTCGCTTCTTTCCCTCTATAATTATTTTTTCCTCTTCTTGCCTGCTATCAGATCCTTAAGCTTTAATGCCTTCTCTATATTGCCCTCTACCTTCAGCTTGCCAAGCGTCACTGCCAGGATCGGATCCATCTTCCCGTCTGCAATCTTGAAAAGCGTCTCCGCAGAGCACGTAAACATCGCATCTCTGTCGAAGTATTCATATGGCTCGACAAACAGTTCGCCGTCTTTTACTTCCGCATAGAAAATTCCCTCTGCTTCTCCCGTCACATTGAACTGATACGCCAGATGTTCACGGATGTCGCTTACATCCGCTCCCGCCAGCATACCTTTCACCTTTGAAAACATATCCGCATACGTCATGATGTTCCTCCTTTTTCGACCGTCAGTCGTACTTTATCTTCTGTTACAGTATCATTTTTTCGACTGTCGGTCAACAGGCATGGGGAGTAAAATACTCTGCTTTTTTCTACTTTTTTTGTGAACTTTTCCGTTAGGCATTTTCAGAAAGATGTGTTATACTGTGACTACCATATTTTCGGAACAGAAGGTATCTTTTCTTCTTTTGTTTCACACAGCTACTACAAACAGACACACATAGCAAAAGAGGCGATGGCAATGCCAAATCAGATGAAACAGATCAAATATGACAGAATCCTGGACGCGCTTCAGGAACTTCTGGAAAAGAGAAAACTGCAGACAATCTCCGTCAGTGAAATCGCACACACTGCCGGGATCGGCAAGGGAAGCATCTATTATTATTTTCCCTCCAAGGATGCGATCTTCGACGCGCTCGTAGAACGCAGCTATGAGCAGCCGCTGAAGACAGCAAAGACACTTTCCGCACAGACCGACATCTCCCCGTTCACACGGATGGCGATGATCTTCCAGGCGTGCCGCAATTCTTCCGCCGAGTTCCTCAAATCTGAGGACAGCGAAGGAGAAGGCGCCCAGGAGAAGGCTTTTCTCCACCAGAAATACATGAATCATATTATAACGGAATTGAAGCCTGTCCTGACCGAGATCATCCGCCAGGCAATTGACAGCGGGGTCATCCATTTTGGCTCTCCCGAAGCTCTTGCCGAGATCGTGCTGATCGTGCTGACAGTGAAGATGGACAACACTCTGGTCCCATCCCCCAGAAAAGAAGTGGAAAACACGATAGCCGCCCTGGTGTCCCTGCTTGAGAAGGGAACTGAGAATCCGCCGGGTTCACTGAATTTTCTCACGATCTGACAGAGGCACTATTGACAGATCTCATTTTTTGTGCTAGTTTTCTAATGTGGGCAGACCACATTTGTAACTTAACAGGAAGATTGATATGGCGAATAAAAAGTTTTTATTCGCTATGTTTTTATCGTCAGATTAGCACTCATTATAGTTGAGTGCTGACAAAATAAAGGAGGAAAACGATATGCTGGTAAGACCAATTTATAATCTGCTGCTTCTGCCGGACGTATCCTACTATTTCAAGAAAGATTTTTTCTCCGGGTGCGGGGATGACGCCGTTGACACCGGAACTGAGATTCTCTTTATCTTTTTAAAAGAGGAACGGGAGAAGGACGAATATACGCCGGACGACTTCTATCCCATCGGTCTCTCCGCCAGGATTGACGGGTTTGGTGAGGAAGATTCTGTTTCTGTCCGCACCCTGGACCGGGTGAATGTAGAAGACCTTGAGATCAGAGACGGGCAGCTCACTGCCTCTGCCGCGATACGCCCGGAAACGGCGGATCTGCCGGAAGCGGAGGCAAAGGAACAGTTCGCCCAGCTCCGCGCCGCTTTGCTCCGCTTTGTCCAGGGGTACCAGTGGGGGCTGTGGGCACGGAGTTTCATCCTGCAGCGCAAGAATATATATGACACAGTCTGCGCCCTGGCGGATTACCTGAACCTGACCGCCGAGGACAAATATGCGATTCTTGCGGTTGATTCACAGAGAGCGCGCTATTCTCTGATTGCCAAAGCAATTAATGAGTTTATGGAGGTTGCCAAAATCGCAGAAGAGGCACAGTCTGCCCAGAAGGATACCCAGGAGCAGCTTTACCGAGAGGCTGCCATCCGCAAACAGATTGATTACCTCCAGAAGGAACTTGATGAGCTGCATCCTGAAAATGTTTCGGATGTGCGGAAATTTGAAAAGAAGCTCGAGGCTTCCGGCATGAACAAAGAGGCACGCCGCGAAGCGGACAAGGTCTTAAACCGTATGCGGCAGGAGGGAAAGGAAAGCCATGAATACGGGCTTCTCTACGATTATCTGGATTTTGTGACCAGCCTTTCCTGGAAAGCGCCCGAGGTAAAGGCGATTGATCTCGACAAAGCTGCAAAGATCCTGGACGAAGACCACTACGGCCTTAAAAAGGTCAAGGAGAGGATCATCCAGCAGCTCGCGGTAATGGCGCTGAACAAGAAACAGTATGGTTCCATCCTGCTCTTTGTGGGCGCCCCCGGGACAGGCAAGACCAGCATCGGACAGAGCATCGCCCGGGCGCTCGGGCGGGAATATGTCCGCATCAGCCTGGGCGGCATCCGGGATGAAGCTGAGATACGCGGACACAGGAGGACTTACGTGGGAGCCATGCCGGGACGCATCATGGAAGGCATGAAGCGGTCCGGCGTATCCAATCCTGTCATGGTCCTCGACGAGGTGGATAAGCTGGCGAAGGACTATGGCGGAGACCCGGCAAGCGCTCTTCTGGAAGTGCTTGACCCGGAACAGAACAATACCTTTACGGACCATTATATGAATGTACCCTATGACCTGTCCAATGTCCTTTTTGTCTGTACGGCAAATTCTACAGACACGATCCCGGAACCTCTGCTCAACAGGATGGAGGTCATCTCCTTCCCCGGTTACACGGCGGTGGAAAAGTTCCATATCGCACGGAAGCATCTGATCCCAAAAGCGCTGAAAACTATGGGGATCGATCCAAAGAAGCTGAAGTTGACCGATGGTGCACTCCGCAGGATAATCGAGGAATACACGATGGAATCCGGCGTCCGTGACCTCAAGAAGCACATTGAAACCCTTTGCCGGACTGCGGCGGTCAAGCTTGTCAGGAACGAAGGCGATGCCATCACCGTGACCAAAAGCAATCTGGGCGAATACCTGGGGAAGAAAACGCTGTCCCATGAACGCAGGCTCACGGCCAGGATCCCCGGCGTCGTGACCGGGCTTGCCTGGACCCGGGCAGGAGGGGAGATCTTGTTTATCGAGACCAAACTGACGCAGGGAAAGGGCAATCTCCTGATTACCGGACAGCTCGGGGACGTCATGAAAGAATCCGTGCAGATCGCGTTAAGCCTTGTCAAATCTCTCTATCCCAAGGAGAGTAAAGTATTCGAGGATCACGACCTGCACATCCATGTCCCTGCCGGATCAGTTCCAAAAGACGGTCCGTCCGCCGGCATCACTCTGACTACAGCACTTGCGTCCCTGGTCACAGGCAAAGCTGTGGATACCTGCTATGCCATGACCGGGGAGATCTCCCTGCGCGGCGGCGTCATGCCGATCGGCGGACTGCCCGAGAAACTGATGGCGGCACAGAGGGCAGGAATTACCAAAGTACTGATCCCCGCGGATAACGTGGACGATCTGGAGGATGTACCCGATGAGGTCAAGAAGAAACTGGAGATCATCCCGGTCAAGAAAGTCACAGAAGTTTTGAACCTTCTGCTGAAATAACGCCCCCTCATCTGTAAAAAGTACAGGGGCTTCCTGCCGACCTGTATTGGCTGGCAGGAAGCCCCGTTATTTCTCTCATTTTCTTTTTCCGTTTTCTCAGTCATTTTCCATTTCTTCCCCGAGATAGAATACTTTGAAAAACATCTCCAGAGACTCGAAGAGATCCCTTTTCGTATTCTGCAGTTCTTTCATCTTCAGCACACTTCCGATCTCGTCAAAGAAAAAGTCATTCTCTTCATGATCCACCTTCAGTTCAAGATTTCCCTCTTCATCGAACACAAGCATCAGAATCCCTCCCACATCCTCCGTGTACAGCACGCACATGATCTGCAGTTCCTGCCTGACCGACTCCGGAAGCGCGTCAAATTCCGGGTTGATATAGAATTTCTTGTTATATGCATTCGACGCACAAAGTACTTTTTCCCCGTCCATCGCTCTCCTTTCCCTGCCGCCTTAGGCACAGCAGCTGCCAAACATCTTTGTCCTTCAGAGAAATTCAGACATATCCGTATACGCCTCGCACCGACACTTCTCCTGCAAATATTTCTTCTTCGCTGCCGTCCTCGCGGCGCACGATCAGCTCCCCGGTCTTTGTGATCCCAAGCGCCAGCGCCCTGTACGGCTCTCCCTCTCCCAGGATAAGCACCTCCCTGTTCAGGTTCACAAGCATCCTGCCGTATTTTTCCATCATGCCGGACAGATCCCCTGTTCCAAGGAAGATCTCATAATTCCCTTCCAGACGTTTCATGATGGCAGCGATGAGGCTCGATCGCCTCACCATATGGCCGGTCTCAATTCTGAGCGACGTCGCAGTCTCCTTGATTTCCTCGGGAAATCCCGTCATATTGACATTGATTCCGACGCCCACTGTCACATGATTGATATAATCGACCTGGGAACTCATCTCCGTCAGTATCCCCACGAGCTTTTTCCCTTTAATAATGATATCATTGGGCCATTTGATCTGCACGGCGACGTCCTCACAGTCCATGATTCCCTCTGCCACACTGCACGCCATTACCAGCGTCAGCATGGGCGCTTTCTCCGGTGCGATATCCGGTCTGAGCAGGATCGACATATAAATGCTGGACGCAGGCGGCGATTCCCACGCACGCCCCCGCCTGCCCCTGCCTGCGGTCTGCATGTCTGCCACCGCCAGAGTTCCCTCCGGCGCGCCTGCATCCCCTATCTGTTTGACCCTCAGATTGGTGGAATCCGTCTCATCATAGTACACGACATTCCGCCCTGCCCAGCGGGTCGTCATCACGCTCTCCAGTTCCTCTTTCGTCAGGATATCCGGTGTCCCTGCGATGTGGTATCCCCTGTTTCTCACTGCCTCAACCTGATATCCTTCTTCCCGGAGCTGGCGCATCACTTTCCATACGGCAGTTCTGGATACGCCGAGCTTCTCGCAGATCTGCTGGCCGGATATATAGCCGTCCGCTTCCCGGAGCATTTTCAGGATCTCTGCTTTCATTGTCACATCTCCCCTGGCATAAGCCCTGCCCGCCTGTCCTGGCCCTTCTCTCATTTAAACGATTTCCGCACCTAAAGTGGCAGCCATGACAGCCTTGATCGTATGCATACGGTTCTCCGCCTCATCAAACACCTTAGACTGGGCGGACTCAAACACTTCGTCCGTCACTTCCATATCCGCAATACCGAACCGCTCGCCCATCTCTTTTCCGATTTTAGTCTTCCGGTCATGGAATGCCGGCAGGCAGTGAAGGAAGATCGCCGTCTCTTTTGCATTTCCCATCACATCTTTTGTCACTTTGTACGGGGTCAGCTCGCGGATCCTCTTCTCCCATACCTCATCCGGCTCGCCCATAGATACCCATACATCGGTATAGATCACATCCGCATCCTTTGTGCCCGCTTCCACATCTTCTGTCAGGGTGATCGTCCCCCCGGATTCCCCCGCATAGCCGCGGCATATTTCCACCAGCTTCTCATCCGGGAAGTATTCCCTGGTGGTACAGGCGACAAAATGAAGCCCAAGCTTGGAGCAGGCGACCATCAGGGAATTTCCCATATTAAACCGGGCGTCTCCCATGTACACAAGCTTAAGTCCTTTGAGTTCTCCGAAATTCTCGCGGATCGTCAGCATATCCGCCAGCATCTGGGTCGGATGATACTCGTTTGTCAGCCCGTTCCAGACGGGAACCCCTGCATATTCGGCCAGTTCTTCCACAATCTCCTGCCCGAAGCCGCGGTACTCAATGCCATCATACATTCTGCCGAGCACTCTCGCCGTATCCTCAATACTCTCCTTCTTTCCCATCTGTGAACCGGTCGGTCCGAGATAGGTCGTCCCCATCCCAAGGTCATGCGCAGCCACTTCAAATGCGCAGCGGGTTCTTGTGCTGTCCTTTTCAAAAAGCAGCGCCACATTCCTGCCTTTCAAAACATCCACCGGGATGCCCTTTTTCTTTCTCTCTTTCAGGTCAGCCGACAGGTCAAGCAGCCAGGTGATTTCCTCCGGTGTAAAGTCTTTCAGCGTCAGAAAATTTCTTCCTTTTAAGTTCATTGTTTTCGTCCCTTTCTATTTATGGTACATGTATGGTTAAATCCGCCCGGAGATCCATATCCCCTCCGATTGTTGACAGTATACTACATTTATGAATAAAAATGCAACTATTTTGAATAAATATTCAACCATTCCGCCTCTGGCGGCATGTCTCATACATCAGCAGCGCTGCCGCAACTGCCGCATTTAGAGACTCTGCTCTCCCTTCCATCGGTATTTTAATCCGGCAATCCGCACATCGCGCCGCCTCTTCCCTCAGACCGTTCCCCTCATTCCCAATAAGAAACGCCGTTCCCCCTCTGTAGTCCGCCTCGTCATAAAACCGTTCTCCTTCCAGGTGAGCTGCATATACACGCAGTCCCTTTTCCTTCAGGGAGCTGACCGCCAACGGAAGGTCCTCCACGTATAAAAACGGCACCCGGAAGACCGCTCCCATTGTAGAGCGGATCACCTTTGGATTATAGACATCCACACAGTCCCGGCTCAACAGAATGCCAGTCGCACCTGCCGCTTCCGCAGTACGGAAGATCGTCCCCATGTTCCCCGGGTCCTGCAGATTATCAAGGATCATGACATGCGGTGATCTGCCTCTGCCCAGGATCTCTTCCATGCAGTGTTCCCTTCGTCTTACAATGGCCAAAATCCCCTGCGGCGTCTTTGTATCCGACACATGGGAGAATACCGCATCCGACAGGATCTCGACCCTGCAGACCGCATCCAGCCCGGAGAGCTTCGCTCCGGCTTTTTGTACATATCCTTCTGACAGATAGACCTTTTTGATCCTCCCCCTCCAGTCTGCATCCCCGAAAAGTTCTTCCGCCATACGGGGTCCCTCCACAAGGAATACTCCCTCCTGGTCTCTTGCCCGGCTTTTTTTCTTCAGCCTGGACAGCTCTTTTACCTGCGCGTTCGACGTACTTGTGATCATTCCCACATCTCCCGATTTAATTTCTGTGTTCTATCTTATCACAAGACCTCCCATTAATCAATTTCTGCATTTCCTCTCAGCAGCAGGCAGGAAAATCCTTCCAGGTCGAGGGTCCCCTCATAGCTTTCTCCGGTTTCCGCATCTGTCCACCGTCCGATTCCCTCCAGTTTCACCGGCTCACCCTTAAAGTTCATGACGAACACAATTCTCCTTCCGTCGTCTGCGCTTCGCTCAGCCACCGTGACACCATACGGAAGTTCAATATCCAGGGAGTTATTCATTCCTGCCTCCCGGAAACGGTCCCTATAGAAGTCCTTCAAAAAGCAACGGCCTGTGTCCGCTGCAAGATACCAGGCTGCCCCTTCTCCAAAGCGGTGTTCCGTAACGACAGGCAGCCCCGCCACATAGTCCTCCCTGTATACAGCATGTATGTCCGTCCCTTCTTTTGCCCGGATCACCTCGCGTAGTTCACCCACCGGATACTCCTTTCCCCCATATGAGAAACTGTTTGTAAATTCCTCTCCGGGAGCGTCGATCTCTTCCTGGATGATCCCCAGCACGTCTTCCAGCGGATGTCGCCCGATAAAGCAGAGATCTGATTCCCCAACCATGCCGCTGAAACAGGTCGTCACATATATCCCCCCGTTTCCCACAAAGCTGCGCACCCTCTCTGCATAGCCTTCCCTGTACATATAATTGAGCGGCGCTGCAACAAGCCGGTACCCTTCCAGGCTGTCCTCCATCCCGATTATATCCGTGTCAATGCCTGCTTCCCAGAACGCCCGGTAATGGGAGACGACAGAAGCCACATAGTCCGTATCCAGCCTGGGACCGGTGGTATCCTCCACTGCCCACCAGTTTTCCCAGTCAAATATGATAGCAGCTTTGGGCATATTTACCGTTCCATCCAGCAGCTCCGAGACGCCCTCCAGGCGCGCGCCCACTTCCGACACCTCCCGGAACGTCCTCGTGCCGCTTCCGTTTTTATGGCCCAGCACTGCCCCGTGAAATTTCTCATATGCCCCTCTTCCTTTCCTCCACTGGAAATACTGTACCGAGTCAGAGCCGTGGGCAACCGCCTGCATGGAGGAGAGCATATGCATCCCGGGCCTTTTTACCGGGTTGTGCTTTCTCCAGTTGACAGCAGACGGCACGCTTTCCATCAGGAGGAAGGGCTTCTTTTTCAGGCTCCGCATCACGTTGTGATTTGCCGCGGCAAGAACTGCCGTTGGGACTTCATCTTTCCTCTCATGCCAGAAAGGGTAACTGTCCCAGGAGATCACGTCCAGATCATCCCGCATTTTCTGATAGTCCAGGCCCTTAAAGAACTCCATGAAATTGGTGGTGACAGGGAGAGCCGAATTTCTCCGCACCGTCTCGATCTCCATCCGGCAGAAGCTGCGCATCTGTTCCGTCACAAACCTGCGCCAGTCCAGCGTCAGTCCCGTCATGGTCCACTCCCCGTGAGGCGCCGGGCTGTGGATCTGATCCCAGCCGGAATAGGCATGGCTCCAGAACCTTCCCCAGTAAGCATGGTTTAACGCGTCCAGCGTCCCATAGCGTTCCTTCAGCCATCCGCGGAACGACTCCTGGCACTGTTCGCAATGGCAGCTCGAATCACCGAAGTTCCCGCCAAGCTCATTTGAGATATGCCACAGGATCACATTTTCTTTCCGTCCCATCCTCGCCGAAAGCTCATGGTCCAGCGCACGGGTCTTTGCCCGCATAACAGGGGATGTATAGCAGAAATTATGCCTTTTCCCCGGAAGATTCTTCGTCCCGTCCGGCTGTACCTGCATCACTTCGGGGTACTTTGCAGTCAGCCAGTGGGGCATGGCTCCGGACGGCGTGGCAAGCACAACCTGTATTCCTTCCGCCCCAAGCCTGTCTATGATCTCTTCCATCCAGCCAAAATTATATGTCCCTTCCTCAGGCTCAAGAACCGCCCAGGAAAACACGCCGAGCGTCACGCAGTTGACATGCGCCTCCTTCATCAGTCTTATATCCTCTTCCAGAATCTCCGGATACTCCAGCCATTGCTCCGGATTATAGTCTCCGCCGTGGAGCAGCTTTCCTCCAATCATCACAACTCTCTCCTCTCTGTCAGAAAAATCACCCGGCCCAGGGTGTTCCCGAACCGGGCAAATCATCCGTTTTCAGTGCCGTTTCGCCGCACTGCCGTAAATTTGCTGTCAGATATCGTCAAAATGGAAACGTTTCATCATCGCGCCGTATTTCATGCGGACTACCTCGTTTCTCTTAAGCACATCCTCTTCATTTCCCACATACTGACAACGGATACAATAATATTCATCCTTCTCTTTGTCATAGAACATATCAATATCAAGGTCTCTCATAAAACACATCGGGCACCGATAATTTAATCTGCCTTTTCCAGCTTGAGCCATGTGGACACTACCTCCTTATCAGAAACTTCTGTTGTATATCCAAGCGTAAACATCGGAGAGAACGCATAACCCTCGCGCACGTAGCCTTTTGCCTCCTTTTTATCCGAAGACATCGATACCTTTGTCTCGATCTGCGGGATCACAGCACTTACGCTGTCTGCGCCTTCCATCTCTTCTTCCCTGCATTTGTATTCGTAGCGGATGGTCTTTTCCTCCTTCCCTCTCGTGCAGGCAAGGGTGATGCCTGTCATATCTTCCGGATACTCTGTCGTCCCGTAGCAGGCAACCATGTATTCGTTCAGCTCTACTTTCGCATCCGGGTCGCTCATCGAGAGGATGTTTCTCTCGATCTGGATATCCGAGCTTCCCTCGGCAAAGATCACCCTCGTCTGAAGCGTGAGGGTCAGTTCTGCAAATTCGATCTCGGCCGGTTCGAGGGTCAGGATCCTCTTTTTCTTTCCTCCCTCCATCGCCTCCTCAGAGAAGGCGGCCTTCGTCCGGCACAGGCACAGGTCCACTTCCTCGCCCTGATAGGAGAGTTTCGCGCTTCGTATCGTTCCCTCCCCCGCGTAGTGGGTGAAATATCCTGCCCGGTATTTTTCCTGGATCAGGAATGGGTACGATGCATCCTGGACATGCCTGGTTCCGATGCCGACCTCCCATTTCAGCTTGGCTGCATAAGGACGCAGGTCTACGACCGCACCGCCCTGGTCCATATTGACGCAGGCTCTCATATACGGGTCACAGTACCAGAAAATCTGCTTATCCGAGCCATAGAGTATGTCCCTCCAGAGGGCGCACTCCGGCTCCGTATACGCCTTCTTGCTGCGGTAATAATCTGCAAATTCTGCCATCGTCATATCCGCAAGCTTGCCCTGTTTCTTCAGTTCTCCGTAATACGCCATGCCGTCCTCGTAGGATTTTTTGAGAAGCTCATAGGGCGCCTCCCATCTCCCCATCTTGTTGAGCCATCCGGGTCCTACGAACATCATGTTATATGCATATCCGTTGTTGTACTTCTGGAGGGCACGGTACTGGTCAATCAGATTGTAGAGGTACGGATACTCCCAGGTCTTTGTATCATATATCATTCCCCTGAGCACATTCTGGGGATGTGTCCCGAAGTTCGAGCCGTTCCCGTCGTAGCATGCCAGCAGGTCGCGGGAGAGATGGGGGATCGCAACGATCCCGCTGTCCTCCGCCTCATCCGCCGCAGGAGCATGCGTATTCTGCTTCGACGGTATCCATGGATTCCACGGACCGCCGTCGAACAGCGTATACCAGGAATTGTTACATGTATGGTATGCCTTGGGCCCTTCCTCCCAGCAGGTTGCAATGGCGCATTTCACAGAAGGATATTTCTCCTTGATATAGTTCGTCAGTTCCGCGTCCATATAGTAGGAGCCTGTTGATTCTGGATAGAACCCGAACGTGTCATAAAACTTGCCGAACACATCGTCCACGATTGACTTCTTATCCTCCATTGAGAACATCCAGATACAGAAGTCCTTTGTCTTATATTTCTCGCGGAACTCCTTACACGGCAGCCCAAGCAGGGACAGCGATATCTCATCGCCGTATTTCTCATGGTGCTCCTTTGCAATCTGGATCGCCTCGTCATTGAACAGCGCCGCATACGTCATCTGAATCGTCGTCTTCAACCCGTTTCTGTGTGCCGTCTCCTGCTGAAACTTAAAAATATCAAGCGACTCCGTCAGAAGAGCCTTACGTCCGATATCCTCCTCTTTCCCATGCCCGGTCACCTTCTCGGCATATTCCGGCACCATCTCGGGACGATGAATGATGTTTACTACAAATTTGTCCATACCTTTCTCTTTTCTCCTTCCTTATCACTTTAATTGCACTGCTTCTGATTCTGCCTTCTCCGGCATACTTTCCTTTATATCCTGCACAGGTCAGGGGGTAAAATCCCGGATCGTCTCCAGAGCTTCCAGGGCATTGCCGTCATAGTCAAACAGCGCCTGGTTCGCCCATTCGTTCCCACCCGGTCCTTTCTCCTCCATATATGTAAGGGCTTCCGGGCTTGCCCATCCGCTCCCCGGAACCGGCAGCCATGCAGGTTCCCAGTAATAGAAACCGGACGCACCGTCAATCCCCGATATCCTGGCCATGAAATCCTGCATGAACCCGCTCTGCCCCTTTGGAGTCATGGGGTATTCCACCTTTGCCGCAAGCTCGGGTTTTGTCGCCATCCCCTTGCGCTCACCGGCCGGGAGCTTCTCATAATCCTGATAATCCTCCATCGTGTGGCCCATCGACACCTCGGCCACGATCAGCTCTTTTCCATATCGCACGGCGATGTCCCGCATATTATCCTCCAGGTCCTTCAACGTCCCGTGCCAGAAAGGATAATAGGAAAGGCCGATCACCTCAAAGTCCTCCCCCCTCCTCATGAACTCGTCAAACCATTCCCTGTAGAGGGCGTTATTGCCTCCGTTGTCCAGATGGATCATGACAGGCAGATCCTGATCCACACTTCGCACTGCCCGTATCCCGCTGTTAACAAACCGGGCGATCCCACCATAGTTCGGAACCTTCCCGAAGGGCCAGAGCAGTCCGTTGCTCAGTTCGTTCCCCACCTGGATCATGGTGGGGAACACCTCCGCTTCCCGGAGGGCAAGAAGCGTATCCCTCGTGAAATCATAGACAGCCTGTTCCATCTGCCCCTCATCCATTCCCCTCCACGCCTTTGGAATCCTCTGCTTCCCGGGATCCGCCCAGCAGTCACTGTAGTGGAGATCCAGCAGAAATCCGAATCCCTTATCCTTCACACGCTTTGCCAGGGAAATTGTCGTCTGCAGGTCATTCCCGCCTGCCCCGTATGAAATGCCGCTTTCGCTGTAAGGGTCGTTCCACAGTCTGAGCCTGACCGCATTTACCCCGTAATCCTTCAGAATCTGCAAAAGATCTTCTTCCTTCCCTTTATCGAAGAACTTCGCCCCGAGTTCTTCCAATTCTTTCAGGGAAGAGATATCCATGCCTTTTATAAACGTTTTCATCCGTCTGCCCTCTCTGCTATGACTTTTGCGCAATTTTGCGCAATTTGTTTTTCTTTTTATCCGGTTTTGATTATATCATCGTATATTTTCTTTTACAATTGACATTTTCGCTATTATTTTCTTTATTTTTTTGTTGCCATTGTATAAAACAGAGGTGATCTATTTGCGCATTTGCGCATCCATATCACCTCCGCCCATTTTTACCCCTTTCCCCGGCTATTTCGTCGACTCCTTCAGGATAACTTCGTAATCCAGCCACGTCTTTTGCTCCACATGTCTGCCTTCTATCAGATCCAACAGCAACCTGCACGCTGTTCTCCCACTCTCCATGATATCAAAATTCAGTGTCGTGACAGAAACAGGATAATTTTCCAGGATTTTGCTGTTATGGCAGGATGCCACCCTCATATCGTCTGGAATCTGTACATTCTCATTTCTCAGTTCCTGCAGGACAATGTTGCACACCGAATCATCCTGGCAGAGGATACAGTCTGCCCCCCGCTCCACCATCTCCTCCACCTTTTTCTGCATCACGGCAGCGGTCCCATTCTCACGGCTCACCAGATCCCAGTCAATCGCAGTCCCCGCATCCTCATGGGCCTGCACATATCCTGCAAATCTGTCATCATTGACGACCTGCCCGCTGGAATTGCCAAGATACGCGATCTTCTTCCATTTTCTGGAAAGCAGGATCGAAGTAAGGTCCCTGCACGCGCTCCGGTTATCATGGTCCACCTGCACGATCTCATCATCATCAACCGAACCGACCGTCACAAAGGGCAGGCCCTTTTCCTTCAGGTAGCGCGCAAAAACATCATCCTTGTAAGTCCTTGCCAAAATCATCCCATCAACCTTCTGATGGTCAATCAGGCGCTCCAGATGCCTGGTATCCTTCCCGCTGGTCGTAACCACAAATATATCATAATCATTTGCCTGCGCCACTTCATTTACTCCATACATGCAGGTATAAAAAAACGGCTGATCTACCAGCTCTTTCACCTCAGGAATAACAACCGCAATATTATGTGTCTTAAACCGCCCTGCCTCCCTTCCGTTCCCGGAAGGAGAATAGCCGCAGGCGGCTGCATACTCAAGCACCCTCCTTCTCGTGCCTTCCCCCACACGCCCTTTTCCGGAAATCGCGCGGGACACTGTGGTGGGGGATACGCCCAAAGCCTCTGCCACCTCATTTATCGTTATCTTTTCTCCTGTTTTTTTCTCTTCTGACATATTCTGATTCTCCTGTCTGCCTAAGGACATTCCGACTTACTGCTTTCTTCCCCCATTTTACACCGGCTGAGGGAAGTTTTCCATATTTTCCTGACAGAATATCTCCTTGGACAAAAGAAGAAAGGACCCTGTACAAACCAAATTTTCGTTTATACAGGGTCCTTTCTATAATCAGCCCGTCTTAGTCTGAGACAGGCCTTCTATACTTCAAAAATCAAATCGCCATAGGACGGCATGGGCCATGCTTCTTTATCCACAATCATTTCCAGTTTGTCGACCGGCGCGCGGAGCGCTTCCATAGCCGGGAACACATCTGAGTGGTAGAAGTTCGCCTGCTCTGCTCCCTCTTCCTTCTGAGCCGCTTCGTCAGTCACTTTGACAAGGGCGTCAAGCGCCTTCTTCGTCTCACGCATCAGCTCCGTCACTTCTTTCAGGCTCTCCATCTGGACGGACGCATCTGCTCCCGCCGCCTTCACGGCGTTCACTGTATCTGCAAGAGTCTTGGTATATTTGATAAATGCAGGCATAAACTGCTTGCTCGCCATATCGATCATCGTGCGCGCTTCTATATTGATGGCTTTCGCATAGGTTTCATACTGGATCTCCGCACGGGATTCCAGCTCCGCCCTTGTAAAGACCCCGAATCTCTCAAACAGATTTACTGCCGTATCCGTAACCATTGCCGGGATCGCTTCAACCATAGAACGGATATTCGGCAATCCTCTTCTTTTCGCTTCCTCAACCCACGCCTCAGAGTATCCGTCTCCGTTGAATACGATTCTCTGGTTCTCTATCGCATACTGTTTGATCAGGTCATGTACCGCTTTATCAAAATCATCCGCCTTCTCGAGCACCTCACATGTATCCGCAAATGCTTCTGCTACAATCGTATTGAGCACAATGTTCGGAGAAGCGATAGAATCGCGGGATCCCACCATACGGAACTCAAATTTATTGCCCGTAAACGCAAACGGCGACGTCCTGTTCCTGTCCGTTGCATCCTTTGCCAGCTCCGGAAGTGTGCGGACACCCGTCTCCAGCTTTCCGCCTTTTAAGCTGTGGGTCGCTTCGCCTGTGCTGATCAGCTGCTCCAGCACATCCTCAAGCTGCTCGCCCAGGAAGATTGAGATGATCGCAGGCGGTGCCTCATTCGCCCCGAGCCTGTGGTCATTTCCCGGATCAGCCGCAGACTCTCTCAAAAGGTCCGCATGCATGTTGACCGCCCTTAAGATGCAGGTCAGGACAAGAAGGAACTGGGTGTTCTCATGAGGTGTTTTGCCGGGATCAAGCATGTTGATTCCGTCGTCCGTCGTAATGGACCAGTTGTTATGCTTGCCCGATCCATTCACTCCTGCAAACGGCTTCTCATGAAGCAGGCATTTCAAGCCGTGCTGGCAGGCGATCCTCTTTAGCGTCTGCATCACGATCTGGTTGTGGTCAACGGCAATGTTTGCCTCGGTATAGATCGGAGCCAGCTCATGCTGCGCGGGAGCAACCTCATTGTGCTGCGTCTTTGCCGTAACACCGACCTTCCACAGCTCTTCGTTGACATCTTTCATAAACGCCGCGATCCTCTGGCGGATTGTTCCAAAGTAATGATCGTCAAGTTCCTGCCCCTTCGGCGGCATCGCCCCAAAGAGGGTACGCCCTGCATAAATCAGGTCTTTCCTCTGTTCAAACTTTTCTGCGTCCACAAGAAAATATTCCTGTTCCGGCCCTACAGATGGGGTTACTTTCCTGGATGTTGTATTCCCAAACAGCCTGAGAAGCCTGAGCGCCTGCTTATTGATTGCTTCCATGGACCTTAAAAGAGGCGTCTTCTGGTCAAGCGCTTCCCCTGTGTAAGAACAGAACGCCGTCGGAATACACAATGTCGCCCCGCCTGCATCCTGTCTTACGAACGCCGGAGAGGTACAGTCCCATGCCGTATACCCTCTCGCCTCAAACGTGGCCCTGAGCCCTCCTGACGGGAATGAAGAAGCATCCGGTTCTCCCTTGATCAATTCTTTTCCCGAGAAACTCATCAGCACTTTCCCGCTCGGCTGCGGCGCTGAAATAAAGGAATCATGCTTCTCAGCTGTCACACCTGTCAGCGGCAGGAACCAATGTGTATAATGAGTTGCGCCCTTTTCAATCGCCCACTCCTTCATCTCGTGCGCAATAACGTCCGCTGTCTCCAGATCCAGCTCTTTTCCTTCTTCCATCGTCTTCTTCAGGTTTTTATAAACTTTCTTCGGCAGCCGTTCCTGCATCACCGTATCATTAAATACGTTTTCTCCAAAAATTTCAGCCACATTGATCTTTTCTGTGCTCATAGTAATCCCTTCCTTTTCTTCTTCATTCCGACCAGAACGAAAAGGGTTCCCCCTGTCCGCTCCCTGTGCCTTCTACATAACTGCATGACAGAATCCCGGTGAATTTCCGCAGGCCCCAAGCAATGGATTCCTACGAAAAAAGGGCACTCCAAGTTATCTTGGAACGCCCTTGTTCATGTCTACGTGTGACAGTATACATCAACTGCCCGAAAAAGGCAAGTGAAATTTATCAAAAAATTATTTAGATTGTTCTGAAAAATTTTCAGGCTTTTCCCACCGATCCGAATAATTCCATTTTCTCTTTCACCTTTGCCATGATAGCTTCTGCGCCCGGCTTTAAGAGTTTACGGGGATCGAACCCCTTGCCCTGCTTGTCTTTTCCAGCCTCGATATACTCGCGTGTAGCCTCTGCGAATACAATCTGGCACTCTGTATTTACATTGATCTTAGCTACGCCAAGGCTGATCGCTTTCTTGATCATATCGTCCGGGATTCCCGTACCGCCGTGAAGAACCAGCGGCATATCGCCTGTGAGCTGCTGGATCGCGTCCAGAGTCTCAAAGCTTAAGCCTTCCCAGTTATCTGGATATACGCCGTGGATGTTTCCGATTCCCGCTGCCAGGAAATCAATCCCGAGATCCGCGATCATCTTACACTCATTCGGATCCGCGCACTCGCCTTTGCCGACAACGCCGTCTTCCTCGCCGCCGATCGCTCCCACCTCAGCCTCAAGTGACATGTTATTGTCATGTGCAATCTTTACAAGCTCTTTTGTCTTCGCCACGTTCTCCTCGATCGGATAATGCGAGCCATCGAACATAATGGACGAAAAGCCTGCTTCCACACATTTCAGACATCCGTCGTAGCTGCCGTGATCCAGGTGGAGAGCTACCGGAACCGTAATATTGAGTTCCTCCAGCATCCCGTTCACCATGCCTACAACCGTCTTGTAACCTGCCATATATTTCCCGGCGCCCTCAGACACACCGAGAATAACCGGAGAATTGCACTCCTGAGCTGTCAGAAGGATCGACTTCGTCCACTCAAGATTATTGATATTGAACTGTCCTACCGCGTAATGGCCCGCTTTTGCTTTCTGAAGCATTTCCGTTGCTGATACTAACATAATTCTTTCCTCCAATTCTAACCCCGCGCCGCACCCGGATAGGTCGGTTCAAGGTTCCTTTGATTGTTTTAAACCTTTTTTTATTATAGCCTATCCTCGCCGAAAAGACAATCAGAACTTCATACTTCCTTCCCCTCCAGTCTGCATCCGGCTCAAGGGCACTGTATTCCCTGTAGAAATCCGAAAGGAAGGCAGCCAGATGCTGCTGCGCCGGGAACAAATCTTCTTTCACCGTCATCAATAAGGTATATCGCTTTTTAAAAGCTCAGCTTTGCCGTTAAAAACTATACAAACGCCTCACAAAAAGCATTGACTTTTTTACTGTCTTTCGCGGCATATGGAGACAAATCGCCTGGCGAACGCGCTGATGAATTTATATACATATTGCAAAAGATATTTAAAAACACATGGAGAAAATAGCGAATTATTAAGTTTTTGATGGGTTAAAAAAGAAAAGGAAAGCCGCATTGCGGATGGGTGAGCTCTCTGGGCAGCTCAGGGAACTAAAAATCATGTAATTCTCCTATCTGCCCATCTTTTCATCCAAAAAAATCCCGAAAGTACTAATCCTGATACTTTCGGGTATTTTCCAGTGACTCCGAGGAACATAATTTTATTTATTATGATCCGAACTATAACGAAAATCCGCTACTATTATATAGTAAAAAGCAAATCATACGCAACCATACAAAATGCTTTTTGCCCCCTTTTTGCCCCCAGGTGATACAATATTTCTCCCCGGAGCTTAAGCTCCGGGGAGTCTTTTTACGCCTTCTTAAGTTTGCCCTGTTTCGCAAGACTGCATAACTTATTGTTCTGCGATACAGTCCCCTCATAGTTGGAGATTCCGTTTGCTTTTGCGATCTTCTTCCGGTTTGTGAAGCTGCTGTCTACGCCGATGGATTTCAGGCCGTCTA
>CALWMN010000002.1 GCA_944381935.1 uncultured Mediterraneibacter sp.
GGGCGCGAGGAGCGTCAAAAAAAGGGCGCAGAATCTGGGCCGGAAGCGTCGGACGGTATGCGTCCGCAAGAATCGGTGCGGAAAATCAAGTAGTAAAAGGAGATTGTTTTATGGGACAACATGGCGTTAAACTGACAGAAATTGTTCAGAAAATGAATCTGAAGAATCTTACGCCGGACATCGATCTGGTCGGGCGGGAAGTAAATATGCCGGATGTGAACAGACCGGCGCTTCAGTTGACAGGTTTTTTTGACCATTTTGATTCAGACAGAGTACAGATTATCGGGTATGTAGAATACACATATCTCCAGACATTGTCAGAAGAAAGAAAGATTGAAATATATGATAAGATGCTGGGACACAAGATTTCATGCATTGTATTCAGCAGAAACCTGCAGCCGGATGAAATTTTCCTGAATAAGGCCCTGGAATATGAAGTCCCTATTTTTTCTACCACTAAGAAAACGTCGTCGTTCATGGCAGAGCTGATACGCTGGCTGAATGTGAGGCTGGCACCCTGTATTTCCATACATGGCGTCCTGGTCGATGTCTACGGCGTGGGAGTCCTGATCATGGGTGAGAGCGGTATCGGGAAGAGCGAGGCAGCACTGGAACTGATTAAGAGGGGACACCGTCTGGTTACGGATGACGTAGTGGAAATACGAAAAGTCAGCGATGATACCCTGGTCGGATCTGCCCCGGACATCACAAGGCACTTTATTGAGCTGCGCGGTATTGGTATCGTGGATGTGAAATCCATGTTTGGTGTGCAAAGCGTCAGGGAGACACAGAATATTGACCTTGTTATCACACTGGAAGACTGGAGCCGGGATAAAGAATATGACAGGCTCGGGCTTGAGGAGGAATACACCGAATTTCTCGGCAACAAAGTCGTGTGCCACAGTATCCCGATCCGTCCGGGCAGGAACCTGGCGATCATTGTCGAATCTGCCGCAGTCAACCACAGACAGAAACAGATGGGATATAATGCAGCGCAGGAGCTTTATAAGAGAGTGCAGGAGAATCTGGCAAAGAGAAATCAATAAATATCAATAACGGACAGGGAGAAGAGTTATGAAATATTGTTTTGGTGTGGACATAGGCGGTACAACAGTTAAAATGGGACTCCTTGATGCAGAAGGAAATATCATTGACAAATGGGAGATCACAACGGATACCTCAGAGGAGGGCAGGGCAATCCTGCCCGATATAGCTGCATCTGTTGAAAATAAGATTGCGGAGCATCAGCTGGATAAAAGCGATATTCTGGGAATAGGGGCCGGTGTCCCTGCCCCTGTGACTTCTGAAGGGGTTGTGAATGGAAGCGCGAATCTGGGATGGAATTATAAAGAAGTAAAAAGAGAGCTGGAAGAGCTTACGGGACTCAAAGCAGTGATCGGAAACGATGCAAATGTAGCTGCTCTTGGTGAAATGTGGAAAGGCGGCGGCCTTGGGCAGAGAAATCTGATTATGGTCACGCTCGGCACGGGCGTTGGCGGTGGCGTCATCATTGACGGCCGGATACTGGTCGGGGAGAATGGAGCAGGAGGGGAGATCGGGCACCTCTGCGTGAATTATGAGGAAAACGACAGGTGCGGCTGCGGAAACAGGGGATGTCTGGAACAGTATGCATCCGCTACAGGAATTGTACGGCTGGCGAAAAAGAAATTGGGGCAGGAACTCCGCCCTACCAGCCTGAACAAAGAGGATGTGACGGCAAAGGATGTCTTTGATGCCGTAAAGGAAGGCGATGAAGTCGCAAAAGAAATCGCAGTGGAGTTTGGGAGATATCTGGGATATGCCCTGGCGAACCTGGCAGCGGTCATCGATCCGGCGGTTATCGTCATCGGCGGCGGTGTTTCCAAAGCAGGAGAGGTTCTGATACCATACATAGAAGAACCCTATGTGGAAAGAGCCTTTTTTGCAAATAAAAAGGTAAAGTTCGTTCTGGCAACACTTGGAAACGATGCGGGAATATACGGAGCTGCGAAGCTGGTTCTGGATAGTTAGCACATAC
This sequence comes from uncultured Mediterraneibacter sp., assembly GCA_944381935.1. GTDB lineage: Bacteria > Bacillota > Clostridia > Lachnospirales > Lachnospiraceae > Mediterraneibacter. The sequence goes on from CALWMN010000002.1 coordinate 2,018, forward strand.
AAACTATAAAAAATTTGAGCGCCCTGCAGATGCAGGGCGCTCAAATTTTTTATATATCACTGGGCAGGCGCCTCACCGCCCTCTGGCGGTGTCTCCGTAGGCGCCTGTTCCTCCGGCGGTGTTTCCTGAGGCTGTTCTACAGGCGCCTGTTCCTCCGGCGGTGTTTCCTGAGGCTGTTCTGCAGGTGCCTCTTCCACAGGCTGTTCACCTGTCTCTTCCGGCGGCGCTTCTTCCGGCGCTTCCTCCTCCGGTTCAGGCTCCACATAATGTCCGCCGCAGCTCTGAGTCGGAGCATTATCCTTGGCGAAATATTCTGTCATGGATGGACAACTGTCCACAGCCAGAAGACCGGTTTCTGTGCAGATCGTTTTTTTCTCGACAGAGGAAGGAACGGTAAATGCCTTGTCTTCAAGTCCCTCATGGACTCTCTCCATGATATTTTTCCATAGCCTGGAGTGCCAGGACTGGTTCATGTTTTCCATCGGCTTGTTGCTGTCATAGCCGCCCCATACAGACGCCGTATAGTAGGGGGTAAATGCGGACAGCCACAGGTCCGTACTGTTCTGGGTCGTACCGGTCTTGCCGGCAGCGTGCATATTGCTGAGCCGTGCAGCCGTACCGGTCCCCTGATTGATGACATCCTCCATTGCGCTTGTAAGAAGATAAGCAGTGGAGTCCTTGATCACCTCATGTGTATCAGGAGTAGAGTTGTCAAGCAGCACATTGCCGTCGTGATCCAGAATCTGCGTGTACAGGATTGGCTCTGTGTAAACGCCTCCGTTGGCGATTGCAGCGTAAGCGGCAGTCATCTCAATATTATAGACCCCATATGTGATACCGCCCAGTGCCTTTGCCTGAGAAGTTTTGTCCTCATCGGAGAGAGTGGTGAAGCCGAAGTCAAGCAGATATTCGTATCCTTTTTCCTCTCCGACCACTTCTGTGAGAGTACGCACAGCGCATACGTTCATGGAGTGTTCAATTGCATAGCGCACACGTGTCGTCCCAATGTATTTGTTATCCCAGTTGTTGACCTTCTGCCCGTTCTTATATTCGTAAGGCTCATCCTCGATTGTGCTGGCAAGTGTCATGCCGCACTCATTCAATGCCGGGGCATAGGTAGAGACGATCTTAAAGCAGGATCCAGGCTGCCTGTATGAATCCGTCGCGCGGTTCAGCGACAGGCTGGTTGTCTTCTCGCCTCGCCCGCCGACGATGGCTTTCACCTGTCCCGTGTACTGATCCATCACAACGACAGATGCCTGGGGCTGCGGAGAGATGTCAATATTTTCATCGACTGTGTCATTCTCCCCGATATTGAGGGTCCCTTTATATTCTGAGATCATTTCATTGGCAGCATCCTTAGAGCTGAATACGAGAGGATATTTGTCGCCATAGGTATCCTGGATATAGGAAGCAAGCTGCTCCTTGCTGTAGTTTTCTGTTGTGCCGTCCTCACGGTGGATGGTAAGTGCATAGTCAAGACCATATTCTGACACAGTCAGATAATCGTCGACATTGTCAACCTCCTCATCACAGATCTTCTGAATCTCGGCATCCTGGGTGGAAGTGATCGTCAGCCCGCCGCTGTAGAGAAGGTTGTAAGCCTGTGTTTCAGAATATCCCTTCTCATCCATCAGGTCATTGACGACCTGTTCGATCAGTGCGTCGACAAAGTAAGAGAAAGGCGAGTTATCAGTTGTTACAGCCGCAGTTTCAAGAATACGGTCATACACATTGTCTGCCATAGCTTCATCGTATTCACCCTGTGTGATGTAACCCTGTTCCAGCATATTGTTGAGAACCCTCTCACGCCTTTGGGCATTTGCCTCGGGATTCCGCACAGGATCCAGATTGGAAGGATTCTGTGTGATTGCGGCGATGACAGCACATTCAGACAGTGTGAGATCAGACACATCTTTATTAAAATACCGGGTGGCGGCCGCCTGTACGCCAAGGCACCCCTGCCCCAGATTGATTGTATTCATGTATGCTTCCAGGATCTCTTCCTTACTCAGCTCCTTTTCAATCTGGAGGGCAAGATACTGTTCCTGCAGTTTTCTCTCTACCCTGTCATACAGAGTTTCCTCGTTTACGAAGTCCGGGAATACGTTATTCTTAATAAGCTGCTGGGTCAGCGTACTGGCACCCTCTGTAAACTGGAACTTGTTCGCGATGCCGACAACGCCTGCCCTTATGATACCCTGGAGGTCAATTCCGTTGTGCTCATAGAAACGCTCGTCCTCAATGGCGACAAAAGCGTGCGCCATATATTCCGGGATCTGGTCATAGGTGCGGTATACACGGTTGGAGCTTGAATCATTCAGCTTTTCAATCTGGTTTCCATTCTGGTCTACAATGAAGGTCGTATACCCCTGGGGCATGATATCCTCTGCGGACACCGAGGGAGTATTCTCTATGATCTTCAGGGCAAATATTCCTGCGCCCGCGACACAGATTACGCCAAGAAGCAGCACGCTGACGACAAGAGCCTTGAAAAATCTGACTCCGACCCGCTTTTTCTGCATCTTCTTCTTTGAAGAGATATCTTTCTTTCTCCTGGAAAGATTGCTTTTTCCATAATTCACGAATAACATCCTCCTTTATCAACTCTTATGATTATAGCAAATTTACTTTTTTAAATAAAGATAAAAATAAAAACTTCACATTTTCATCAAAATCTTAAGAAAATCTTGAGATTTTTGGTTTATCTGGTATAGTAAGGGCAGTGTATATTCAGGAGGACAAAAGATGGAGAGCTACAATACGGTCCATACAGGCGGCAGCGGTGAGATCACAGAAAAAAAATCCAGGTTTATCGCAGAGGTATTCCCGGTTGTATCGGAAGAAGAGGCAATGAAACATCTTGATGAGGTCAGGAAAAAGCACTGGGATGCGCGCCATCACTGCTGGGCATATGTAATAGGAAGAAATCCGTCTGCAGAGAGGATGAGCGATGACGGGGAACCGGCAGGCACAGCGGGGAAACCGATCCTGGAGGTAATCCGCGGAAGAAGGATTACGGATGTGCTTGTCATTGTGACGCGGTACTTTGGCGGAACCCTGCTGGGGACGGGAGGGCTGGTGAGGGCGTACACCGCCTCAGCGTCGGAAGGATTAAAGCACAGTAAGATTATTACCAAAATTCACGGGTTTAAACTGAAGATCAGGACGGAATATACAGAGCTGGGAAAGCTTCAGTATCTTTTGGGCAAAAGAGGGATCCTGACTCTGGACAGCATCTATGAAGATAAAGCCGAACTGATCGTGCTGGTCCCGGATGAAGAAGAATGTGCGCTTCAGGAGGAGATTATGGAGGGGACCAACGGCCGCGCGGCCATGGAAAAGGGCGACGGATGCTGGTTTGCACGGATGGGGGATGGGACCGAGGTCTTTACAGAATGAAACAGGGACGCCGTACCGATAATGTACGGCGTCCCTGTTCTCGGTATTGCTTATGAAAATTCAGGTTCGATCAGACCGAAGGAACCGTCCTTTCTTTTGTATACAACATTGACTTCATCGGTTTCTGCATTAGAAAAAACGAAAAAGCTGTGCCCAAGAAGCTCCATCTGGATACATGCGTCTTCTGGATACATGGGTTTGATTCCGAACTTCTTTGTGCGGACAATACGGATCTCACCATCCTCGGCAGAATCATCCTCTGATTCAAAAAACTCTTTTTTGAAACTGCTGCCGGAGGCGGAAGCTGTGAAATGCCCCTGGCTTTTTGCCACCAGTTTATTCTTGTATTTGCGAAGCTGGCGTTCGATAACTTCCTCTACAAGATCGACGGACACATACATATCGCTGCTTGTCTGCTCAGAACGGATAATATGGCCTTTTACGGGAATCGTCACCTCGATCTTCTGACGGTCCTTCTCCACGCTGAGCGTTACAATAATTTCTGTTTCAGGAGTAAAGTACCTTTCCAGTTTTCCTAATTTCTGTTCAATCGTATCCTTTAATGCAGGTGTCACTTCGATGTTTTTTCCGCTGATGATAAAATTCATGCTGCTCAACTCCTTTTGTTCATATTATACAGGAAGAATACAGAATCCCGCCTGTATTATGTTCATATTATAACATGGAACAGCATTAATGTATAGAAGAAACCTTCGATTTATTGCTTTAAGCTGCTGCGCTTCCTCATCCTGGAATCCAGGATTTTTTTGCGGATGCGCAGCGATTTCGGAGTCACTTCGAGCAGCTCATCCGTATCGATAAAATCAAGTGCCTGCTCCAGGCTTAAGATACGCGGCGGGGTTAACCGGAGCGCTTCGTCCGCGCTGGAAGAACGGGTGTTGGTCAGATGCTTGGTTTTGCACACGTTAAGCTCAATATCTTCCGCCTTCCCGTTCTGGCCGATCACCATTCCGGCATACACCTTCTCCCCGGGACCGATAAACAGGACGCCCCGATCCTGTGCGCTGTACAGGCCGTAAGTTACAGACTCGCCGGTTTCAAAGGCGATCAGGGAACCCTGCTTGCGGTACTGGATATCTCCTTTATACGGCGCATAACAGTCAAAGCTTGTGTTGAGGATTCCGTTTCCCTTCGTATCGGTGAGAAATTCACCCCGGTATCCGATGAGTCCGCGTGAAGGGATGGAAAATTCAAGGCGCGTATATCCGCCGCTGGAGGTGCCCATATTGCGCAGTTCCCCTTTTCTCTGGCTTAATTTGTCGATCACAACGCCAGTAAACTCATCGGGGACATCCACGTATGCCATCTCCATCGGCTCAAGTTTCTTTCCATTTTCATCTGTTTTGTAGAGAACCTCTGCCTTGCTCACCGCAAATTCATATCCTTCGCGGCGCATATTTTCGATCAGGACAGACAGGTGGAGCTCTCCTCTTCCCGATACCTTAAAGCTGTCGGCATTTTCGGTTTCCTCTACGCGCAGGCTGACATCTGTGTTCAGTTCGCGGAGCAGTCTTTCGCGGATATGCCGGGATGTCACGTATTTTCCTTCCTGCCCGGCGAAGGGACTGTCGTTGACCAGGAACTGCATGGAGATCGTGGGCTCGGATATCTTCTGGAACGGGATGGGGGCAGGAGCATCCGGAGAGCAGAGCGTATCCCCGATAGAGATATCGGAGATACCGGATATCGCCACGATCGAGCCGATCGCGGCATCCTTCACCTCTACTTTGCCCAGCCCGTCAAATTCATAGAGCTTGCTGATTTTTACCTTTTCCTGCTTATCAGGGTCATGGTGGTTCACCAGGAGCATCTCCTGGTTGACCGAGATCGTCCCGTTCTCCACCTTCCCGATGCCGATGCGCCCTACATATTCATTGTAATCAATGGTGCTGATCAGCACCTGGGTAGGCGCCTCGGGGTCTCCCTCGGGAGCCGGAATATAGTCAAGGATGGTCTCAAAGAGCGGCTTCATATCACGCTCATCGTCCGACAGGTCGAGGACGGCGACTCCTGCCTTGGCGGAAGCGTACACAAAGGGGCACTCAAGCTGTTCGTCGGAGGCTCCCAGGTCAATGAAGAGCTCCAGGACTTCATCGATGACAGCATCCGGCCGCGCTTCGGGACGGTCGATCTTGTTGATGCAGACGATGACGGGGAGATTAAGCTCCAGGGCTTTTCTCAATACAAATTTCGTCTGGGGCATTGCTCCCTCAAATGCGTCTACTACGAGGATAACGCCGTCCACCATCTTGAGGACGCGCTCCACCTCTCCGCCGAAATCAGCATGACCAGGGGTATCTACGATATTGATTTTTGTCCCTTTATAATGTACGGCAGTATTTTTGGACAGGATTGTGATGCCGCGTTCACGCTCGATATCGTTGGAATCCATGACACGCTCTGCCACTTCCTGGTTTTCCCTGAATACACCGCTCTGTTTGAGCAGCTCGTCCACCAGGGTCGTCTTGCCGTGGTCGACATGGGCGATGATCGCAATATTTCTTACATCTTCACGTTTTGTCATCATAATGGTTCAACACTCTTTTCTCTAATATAGTAATCGGTCGTTACAAATTCCATTTGGTAATGTAACTTTCTTATTCTATCACAAAAATATGAATTTGCAAGACTTTCACTGAGTTCAGGAATTTTTTGAGAAGCGTTTTAATATCCGGGTCGGAGATGGCTGGTGAACGGTACATTGGCAGGTGCATCCTGGAATGGGGAGTGAAAAATAATGTCGAGCCTGTGTCGAACGATTCCGCGCAAGAGCTGTTCTAAATCATAATCTTGTCTCATACATTTAGTAGTGACTCAAAAAATACCGAAAAGAGGAAGGGAGAACTACGAATTATGTCAGATAAGATTATTGAGAACAATCAGGTAACGGTGATCGGTGAGGTGGTGTCGGAGTTTACATACAGCCACGAGGTATTCGGAGAGGGGTTCTACATGGTGGATATCCTGGTAAAAAGGCTGAGCAGTTCAAATGACAGGATACCGGTAATGGTATCTGAACGTCTGATAGACGTAACGGAAGATTACAGGGGCACATGCATTATGGTTTCCGGGCAGTTCCGGTCCTATAACCGACACGAAGAACAGAAAAACAGGCTGGTATTGTCCGTGTTTGCAAGAGAAATTGAATTTATTGAGGAAGAGCCGGATGGAGCGAAAACAAACCATATTTTGCTGGAAGGATACATGTGCAAACGTCCGGTCTACAGAAAGACGCCTCTTGGACGGGAGATCGCGGATCTGCTGCTTGCGGTAAACCGCCCCTATGGGAAATCAGACTATATTCCCTGCATCTGCTGGGGGCGCAATGCCAGGTACGCAGCAGGGTTTGAAGTGGGAGAGCATGTAAGGATACTGGGGCGCATACAGAGCAGGGAGTATGTGAAAAAGCTTTCGGAAACTGAGACAGAGACCAGAACGGCCTATGAAGTATCCGTGAGCAAGCTGGAATGTCTGGACGAATAAAGCGCTGATATTGTGAAAAGGATATCATATGTTGAGATTAAGTCTCAGATGTGATATTCTTTTTTATATTGGAAATTTGTGATAGCCCGGCAGTTACAGGTATGGCAGGGCTGCTGCGGAAATTTATGAAACGTCAGGAGGAGAAGGATGATGATAAAGATATTGCTGCACGGATGCAACGGAAAAATGGGGAGGATGATCACGGAGCTTGTGAAGAACGATGAGAACGCTGTTATCGCTGCGGGAGTGGACACCTTTACAGAGGTGCCGAATGAGTACCCGGTATTCGGGACGATCGGAAGCTGTGATGTGGAAACGGACGTCATCATTGACTTTTCCAATGCAGGGGCGATGGATGCGCTCCTTGATTACTGCATGGAGAAAAAGGAGCCGGTCGTGCTCTGTACAACGGGGCTGTCAGAGGGACAGATGAAAAAACTGGATGAGACGTCCAAGCAGGCGGCTGTCCTTAAATCGGCGAACATGTCCCTTGGGATCAACCTTCTTCTGAAGCTGCTCAGGGACGCCGCAAAGGTCCTGGGACCGGCAGGATATGACATTGAGCTGGTCGAGCGCCATCACAATCAGAAGGTGGATGCTCCCAGCGGAACGGCTCTGGCGCTTGCTGACTCTGTCAATGAAGCGCTTGGCAATGCCTATACATATGTATATGACAGAAGCCAGGTGAGACAGAAGAGAGGAGACAGGGAGATTGGGATTTCTGCCGTCCGCGGCGGCACGATCGTCGGGGAACACGAGGTCATCTTTGCGGGGACGGATGAAGTGATCGAGTTTAAGCATACGGCATATTCCAGGAATGTATTCGCAAAAGGCGCTGTGGAAGCGGCAAAATTTCTGGCAGGAAAAACCCCCGGCATGTATGACATGAGTGATGTGATTCAGTTTTAGGGGAGAGAATAATTTATGAAAGAACTGGAGACAAGATATCTTGAGAGACTTTCTGACCTGTATCCGACGATTGCCGCGGCGTCCACAGAGATTATCAATCTTCAGGCGATTCTGAACCTTCCAAAGGGAACGGAGCATTTCCTGACGGATGTGCACGGAGAGTATGAGGCGTTCTCCCATGTCCTGAAAAACGGATCGGGCTCTGTAAGGCGTAAGATTGAAGACGTATTCGGGAACACAATGAGTGCCCGGGACAAACGCTCCCTGGCAACACTGATCTACTATCCCAAAGCGAAGATGGAGATGGTCAGGGAGACGGAGAGCAATATGGATGACTGGTACAGCGTCAATCTCTACCGCCTGATTGAGGTCAGCAAACGGGCGGCAAGCAAATATACCCGCTCTAAGGTGAGAAAGGCTCTTCCGAAAGATTTTGCATATGTGATCGAGGAGCTGATCACAGAGAAGGTGGCGGTGAATGACAAGGAGTCTTATTATAATGAGATCATTTCGACGATCATCCGCATTGGAAGGGCAGAGCAGTTTATCGAGGCGATCTCGGAGCTGATCCAGAGACTGGTCGTGGATCATCTCCATATTGTGGGCGATATCTATGACAGGGGACCGGGACCTCATATCATTATGGACAAGCTGATGACGTACCATTCCCTCGATATCCAGTGGGGAAATCATGATGTCCTTTGGATGGGTGCCGCTGCCGGACAGAGGGGATGCATTGCCAATGTGATCCGTATCTGCGCAAGATATGGCAACCTGGATATCGTGGAGGACGGGTATGGAATCAATCTGCTCCCGCTGGCGACATTTGCGCTCCGCGCATACGGTGATGACCCCTGTACATGCTTTAAACTGAAGACCCCCAAAAGAGCGGATACAACAGATGAGATGGAACTGAATCTTCGCATCCACAAGGCGATATCCATCATCCAGTTTAAAGTAGAAGGGCAGATTATACAGCGCCAGAAAGGGTTTCATCTTGACAGCAGGGCATTGCTCCACAGGATTGATTATGAGAAAGGGACCATTACACTGGAGGGGAAAGAATATAAGCTGCTTGACACGAATTTCCCGACTGTAGATCCGTCGAACCCTTATGGGCTGACAGCGGAGGAAGAAGAGATCATGGAACGTCTGGAACGGGCGTTTATTGGGTGCGAGAAGCTGCAGCAGCATATGCGTTTCCTCCTTGCAAAGGGCGGACTTTATAAGGTTTATAACAATAATCTTCTCTACCACGGATGTGTTCCGCTGGATGAGGGCGGAAACCTGAAAGAGGTGGAGGTCTTCGGGAAAACACACAGAGGGAAAGAACTTTACGACGTACTTGACAGCTATGTGAGGAAAGGGTTCTTTGCACTGGATGAGGATGAACGTGAAAACGGGAAAGATATTATGTGGTATATCTGGCTGCATCCGGATTCGCCTCTGTTCGGGAAAAACAGGATGGCAACCTTTGAACGGTATTTCCTGGCAGAAAAGGAGACGCATGTTGAAAAAAAGAATCCGTATTACTCGTTCCTGGAGAATGGGAAAGTGATGAGCGGGATACTCCGGGAGTTCGGCCTGGAGAGTGAAGAGGCGCATATTGTGAACGGGCATGTCCCGGTCAAAAGAAAAGACGGGGAAAACCCGATCAAGTGCGGTGGAAAAGTCATGGTCATAGACGGAGGGTTTTCACGGGCATATCAGAAGGAAACCGGGATCGCAGGTTATACGCTGATCTATAATTCCTATGGTTTGAGGCTGGTGGCGCATGAACCCTTTGAGTCGACAGAAGCGGCGATTGAAAAGGAGAAGGATATCCATTCCGAGAGTGTGGTCGTACAAAGAGTGATGGACCGCGTGCTGGTAGGGGATACAGATGTGGGAAGGGAACTCAAAGAGCAGGTACAGGATCTGGAGAGGCTTCTCGCAGCATACCGGAGTGGAGAGATCAATGAAAAAATATAGAAGGCAGAACAGGTGAGGCTATGGAGAAAGAAGTGAATATACCGGAAAGCTCAATGACGGAACCCCTGAAAATATATTTAAGCGAAATCGGGCAGATCCCTTTGCTGGGGGAAGAGGAGGAAAAGGAACTTGGACGGCGCATCTCTGAGGGAGATGAGGCGGCAAGGAAGAAACTTTCAGAGAGTAATCTGAGGCTGGTGGTTTCTCTGGCAAAGCGTTATACCGGACGCGGCGTGCCCCTTATGGACCTGATACAGGAAGGCAATATGGGGTTGATGCGCGCGGCGGAAAAGTATGACTATACAAAAGAGAACAGATTTTCTACGTATGCTTCCTGGTGGATCAAGGAGGCAATGCAGCGGGCGATCGACCAGCAGTCCAGGGAGATCCGTGTCCCGGTGCATGTCGCAGAGAGCATGAAAAGAGTGCAGAAGGCGGCAAGGGAGCTCTCTCAGGATCTGGGAAGAGAACCCCTGCCGGAAGAGATCGCAAAGAAGCTGGGGGATAAGACGGAGGAGGACGTAAAAAATATTCTGACTTATCTTCAGAGCCCGGTTTCGCTTGAAACGCCTGTGGGAGAGGATGGAGAGAACAGCCTGGGCGATATGGTGGAGGACCAGACGGAGCCGACGCCTGAGGAGGCGATGGATGTGCTGGTGCAGAAGGAAGAAGTAAGCGAGCTGCTCGGTCTTTTGGGCGACCGGGAGCGCCAGGTGATCCGTCTCAGATATGGGCTGGAGGACGGCAAGACACACACGCTGGAAGAAATTGGGAAAATGCTTCATGTGACGAGAGAGCGTGTGCGCCAGATCGAGGCAAGAGCGATGGAAAAACTGCGGCAAAATGCAAAAAAATAAAATCTCCCATGTATAAATATTGTTGGATTTGCAGATAGTAAAGATATAACAATATTTGTGGAAAGGGAGACATTCTTATGAAAAAAATGAAAAAAATTCTGCTGCTTATGACCTGTCTGTTTGTCCTGATGGGCACGGCTGCCTGCAGCAGCAAGGATAATGCTGACAACGGTGCAGACCAGACAACCCAGGATAATGACCGGAACAACGATAACGCTGCTGACAGAGATAACAGCAATGTCAATGATGCCACAAACGGCGACGGTATTCTGGATGATGCTGTGGATGATGTCACAGACGGAGTGGATGATGTGACGGATGATATCACGGATGGCGTTGACAGGGCAGCGGATGATCTGACAGAAGACAATGGTGCCCAGAAGGATATGCAGGACGGTCGGTAGGATAATATTTGTGAAGTTTCATAAAAGGATGCCGCAGGACTGATAAGATCAGGCCCTGCGGCATCTGTGTTTGAAAGGGAAGGAGAAAGGCGATGAGGTTCAGACCCTGTATCGATATACATAACGGAAAGGTAAAACAGATCATAGGGGGAAGCCTGGAGGATAAGGGAAATGTGGCAGATGAGAATTTCACGTCACAGCTTGATGCCGGATACTATGCCGGACTGTACAAAAAAGACGGACTTGCAGGGGGACATATTATTCTGCTGAATCCGCCGGGATCAGAATATTACGCAAAGACGAAGAGCCAGGCACTCAAAGCGCTAGGGGCGTATCCGGGAGGGATGCAGGTCGGCGGGGGGATCACGCCGGAAAACGCAGGAGAATATCTCGATGCCGGGGCAAGCCATGTAATTGTGACATCCTACGTGTTCAAGGACGGCATATTTTACAGGGACAGGCTGGAAAGACTGGTCAGTGCGGCAGGCAGAGAACATATCGTATTGGATTTAAGCTGCAGGAAAAAGGGGGACGGGTACTATGTTGTGACTGACCGGTGGCAGAGGTTTACGGATATGCGTCTTTCAGGAGAGGTTCTTGATGACCTGTCGGGGTACTGTGATGAATTTCTGGTCCACGGTGTTGATGTGGAAGGGAAGGCGTCCGGGATGGAGACGGAACTTGTCAGGATGCTCGGGGAGTGGGGCGGCATTCCGGTCACTTACGCGGGAGGAATCGGGTCAATGGACGATCTGGAAGAGTTCTCAGAAGTCAGCGGCGGGAGCCTGGATTTTACAATCGGAAGCGCCCTTGACCTTTTCGGAGGGCAGATACCCTATGAGACCGTAGCGAGGATGTGAACTTTGTTAACATCTTATGAACTGGTTGAATTAGGGACAGGTTAGTGTTAGAATGGAGAGCGGAGCAGTGTGCCGTTTTATACAACGGTCAGAATAAAAGTAAGGAGTAAATTACGGAATATGGGTATTATAGAAAAGCTTTTCGGAACCCACAGTGAGAATGAGCTGAAGCGTATCTATCCCATCGTAGACAGGATAGAGGCTCTGGAGCCGGAGATGCAGGCGCTTTCCGATGAGGAGCTTAGGAGTAAGACAAGAGAGTTCAGGGAGCGGCTTGGCGAAGGCGAAACACTGGATGATATCCTGCCCGAGGCATATGCGGTTGTACGTGAAGGAGCGCAGAGAAGCCTGGGAATGAGACATTACAGGGTTCAGCTGATCGGCGGAATCATCCTTCATCAGGGCCGTATTGCCGAGATGAAGACCGGCGAAGGCAAGACGCTCGTCTCCACTCTGCCCGCATATCTCAATGCGCTTGAGGGCAGGGGCGTGCACATCGTAACGGTCAATGACTATCTGGCAAAGCGTGACGCCGAGTGGATGGGAAAGGTCCACGAGTTTTTAGGCCTGACAGTTGGCGTTGTCTTAAACAGCATGAATAATGAAGAAAGACGTGCGGCATATAACTGCGACATTACGTATGTGACAAATAATGAGCTGGGATTTGATTATCTGCGGGATAACATGGTGATTTATAAAGAGCAGCTTGTGCAGAGAGGGCTTCACTTTGCGATTATCGATGAGGTGGACTCGGTGCTGATTGATGAGGCGAGGACTCCGCTTATCATATCCGGGCAGAGCGGCAAATCGACAAAGCTGTATGAGATGTGCGATATCCTGGCCCGCCAGCTCGACCGGGGTGAGGCAAGCGGAGAGTTTTCAAAAATGAACGCCATTATGGGAGAAGATATCGAGGAGACAGGCGACTTTATTGTAAATGAGAAAGAAAAGACGGTAAACCTGACCGAAGACGGCGTGAAAAAGGTGGAAAAATTCTTCAAGATAGAGAACCTTGCCGATCCGGAGAACCTTGAGATCCAGCATAATATCATTCTTGCCCTGAGAGCGCACAACCTGATGTTCAAAGACCAGGACTACGTGGTGACGCAGGACGGCGAGGTCATGATCGTGGATGAATTTACAGGGCGTATCATGCCGGGGCGCCGTTACTCGGACGGACTCCATCAGGCGATTGAGGCAAAGGAGCATGTGAAGGTGAAGAGGGAGAGCAAAACGCTTGCCACAATCACATTCCAGAACCTGTTTAATAAGTTTGACAAAAAGAGCGGCATGACCGGAACCGCGCTCACAGAGGAAAAAGAATTTCGGGATATTTATGGGATGGATGTCGTTGAAATTCCGACCAATGTGCCAGTTCAGCGTATTGACCTTGACGACGCCGTATATAAGACAAAGAATGAAAAGTACAGGGCAGTCATCGAGGCGGTTAAGGAAGCGCATGCCACGGGGCAGCCGGTCCTTGTCGGCACGATTACCATTGAGGTGTCCGAGCTTTTGAGCAAAATGCTCAAAAAAGAAGGGATTAAGCATAATGTACTGAATGCGAAGTATCATGAACTTGAAGCAGAGATCGTAGCGGACGCAGGAATCCACGGAGCTGTGACGATTGCTACGAACATGGCAGGGCGTGGTACGGATATTAAGCTGGATGAGGAGGCAAGGGCAGCCGGGGGCCTTAAGATTATAGGTACCGAGAGGCATGAGTCCCGGCGTATTGACAATCAGCTCAGAGGACGTTCCGGCCGTCAGGGCGATCCGGGAGAATCCCGCTTCTACATCTCGCTGGAAGACGACCTGATGCGTCTCTTCGGTTCAGAAAAGCTGATGGGCGTCTTTAACGCGCTCGGCGTTGAGGACGGAGAGCAGATTGAACATAAGATGCTTTCCAGTGCGATTGAAAAGGCGCAGAAGAAAATAGAGAGCAACAACTTTGGAATCCGTAAGAATCTTCTCGAGTATGACCAGGTCATGAATGAGCAGAGGGAGATCATATACGGGGAAAGACGCCGTGTGCTGGACGGAGAGAGCATGAGGGATACCGTCTATAATATGATCACGGAATACGTGGAGAATACAGCGGACCGTTTTGCTTCCCCGGAGGCAGAGGCGGAGGAATGGGATCTGAAGGGGCTTGAGGTAAACCTCCACAATGTGATCCCGCAGCTTGAGCTTCCGTCGATAAAAGAGTGTGAAGACATGCGCCAGAAGGAGTTAAAGCACCTGCTCAAGGAGAGGGCGGTAAAGGCGTATGAAGCCAAAGAAGCAGAATTTCCGGAGGCAGAGCAGCTTAGAGAGGTCGAGCGCGTGGTGCTTTTGAAAGTCATCGACGCAAGGTGGATGGACCACATTGACGATATGGACCAGCTCCGCCAGGGAATCGGGCTCCAGGCCTACGGACAGAGAGATCCGCTTGTGGAATACAAGATGATGGGATACGATATGTTTGGGGAGATGACCAACGCCATCGCCGAGACTACGATACGGACGCTCTTCCATATCCGCGTGGAACAGAAGGTGGAGAGGGAAGAGGTTGCAAAAGTGACCGGAACAAACAAGGATGAGAGCGCCGTCCGCGCTCCGAAGAAACGCGAGGCGAAAAAAGTCTATCCGAACGACCCGTGCCCGTGCGGAAGCGGCAAGAAATATAAGCAGTGCTGCGGCAGAAAATAGGGAAGAACATATAATTTATAAAAATAATGTTTTGTGAAAGAGGTGATTAAGGTGGTTTTACTGGATGAGCTGAAGTCAAGACTTATGGCATATGAAGAACCGCTGAAAGATTTGAGGGATTCACTTTGACCTGGCGTCAAAGAAGCTGAGGATTGAAGAATTACAGAAGAGGATTGAAGAACCGGGTTTTTGGGATAACCCGGAAGCCTCCCAGCAGGTGATGAAGGAGATGAAAGGCCTTCAGGATTCTGTGGAACAGATTGAGAAGCTGTACACGGATTATGAAGATATGCAGCTTTTGATTGAGATGAGTGAGGAAGAGCCGGATGAGGAGACTGTCAGCGGCATTGAGGAAGAGCTGAAGCAGTTTGAAGACTCCTTTGAGGAACTGCGCATCGGCACTCTCCTGACAGGACCTTATGACCGGGACAATGCAATTGTCACACTGCATGCCGGAGCGGGGGGGACAGAGTCCTGTGACTGGGCGAACATGCTCTACCGCATGTACAGCAGATGGGCGGAGAAGAAGGGATTCCGTGTTGAAGTGCTGGACTGTCTCGAGGGAGATGTGGCAGGGATCAAGGGAGTTACGTTTGAGGTGGCAGGCGAGAACGCCTACGGGTATCTGCGCTCAGAGAAGGGCATCCACCGCCTGGTGAGGATCTCGCCTTTTAATGCGGCGGGCAAGAGGCAGACGTCATTTGCGTCCTGCGATGTTATTCCTGATATAGAGGAGGATATTGACATCGAGATCAATGAGGATGACCTTAAGATTGATACGTACCGTTCCAGCGGAGCGGGAGGACAGCACATTAACAAGACCTCCTCGGCTGTGAGGATCACGCATCTGCCGACCGGAATTGTAGTACAGTGCCAGAATGAACGGTCCCAGCACATGAACAAGGACAAAGCGATGCAGATGCTCAAGTCCAAACTTTATCTGATGAAGCAGCAGGAGCAGGCAGAGAAAATGTCGGACATACGGGGAGAGGTAAAGGATATCGGTTTCGGAAACCAGATCCGGTCTTATGTGATGCAGCCATATACAATGGTAAAGGACCACAGGACAAACGCCGAGGTAAGCAATGTGAACAGTGTGATGGACGGCAATATTGATCCGTTTATCAACGCTTATCTGAGTATGAATGCAGAGGTACAGAAAGGGAGGAAATGATGGTAAACATAGCAGTAATGGGATACGGAACAGTGGGATCAGGCGTAGTAGAGGTGCTGAATTTAAATAAAAACGTGATCACACAGAGGGCAGGCGACGAGATCAATGTGAAATACGTACTCGATCTGAGAGACTTCCCCGGAGATCCGGTCCAGGAAAAGATCGTCCACGATTTTGACGTGATCCTCAATGACCCGGACATCCAGATTGTGGTGGAGGTCATGGGAGGCGTGGAGCCGGCGCATACTTTTGTGAAACGCTGCCTGGAGGCAGGAAAGAGCGTCGCAACGTCCAATAAGGCGCTTGTGGCAAAGCACGGCGCAGAGCTTCTGTCCATTGCAAGGGAAAGGGACATTAACTTCCTGTTTGAGGCAAGCGTTGGCGGCGGGATTCCGATTATACGCGCGCTCAATTCTTCCATGACGGCAGACGAGATTGAAGAGATCACCGGAATACTGAACGGTACGACGAACTACATGCTCAGCAAAATGTTTTACGAAGGGGCAGATTATGACGAGGTGCTGAAAGAGGCACAGGATAAAGGATATGCAGAGCGCAACCCGGAGGCGGACGTGGAAGGGTATGACGCCTGCAGGAAGATTGCCATTCTCTCGTCTCTGATTTCGGGGCAGCAGGTGGACTTCGAGGATATTTATACCGAAGGGATCACGAAGATCACGAAAGAAGATATGATGTATGCCAAAGAGATGGGCATGACGATCAAGCTGCTTGCCTCAAGCAAGCGTCGCGGCAATCATCTCCATGCGATCGTTTCGCCGGCCCTTCTCGGAAAAGACCATCCCCTCTATAACGTGGACGGTGTGTTCAACGCCATCTTTGTCCGTGGAAACGTCCTGGGAGACGCGATGTTCTACGGAAGCGGCGCCGGCAAGCTGCCGACTGCAAGCGCTGTCGTGGCAGACGTGGTGGACGAGGCAAAACACCTGCACCGCAACATTATGACCATGTGGAAGAGTGAAAAGCTTGAACTCCTCCCGATCCGCGATACGCAGAAGAGATTCTTTGTCAGGGCCAGCGGCGATATGGAGGCGCGCAGGGCCGAGGTGGAGGAATGTTTCGGCAAAGCCAGGTATGTGAAAGCGGATGGACTGGACGGTGAATTTGGTTTCCTGACAGAGGTGATGACAGAGGGGGACTACATGCAGAAGGCAGAAGGATTTCCGGGGATTCTCCATATGATCCGTGCGGAAGGCTGATGAGGTGAAAGGCGGGAAAGATGAAATATATCGTGATATTATGTGACGGAATGGCAGATGAACCTCTGGATGAGCTGGACGGCAGGACTCCTCTTGAGGCTGCCGTGACAGAGAATATGGACCGCCTTGCGAAAGTGTCGGAGGTCGGAATGGTAAGAACCGTACCCAGAGGAATGGCTCCGGGAAGTGACACTGCGAATCTCTCAGTAATCGGATACGATCCCATGCTCTATTACAGCGGGCGCTCTCCGCTCGAGGCACTGAGCATCGGGGCGCGTATGGATGCGGAAGATGTGTCATTCCGCTGTAATCTTGTGACCCTCTCTGAGGAAGAAGAAAAGTATGAGGACCGCCATATCCTGGACCACAGTTCCGGTGAGATCAGCACAGAGGAAGCGGCGGTTCTGGTGGAGGAGCTAAAAAACGGACTGGGACGCGAGGGATATACGTTCTATACGGGAACCAGCTACCGGCATCTTCTGATCCAGAAACAGGGAAAAGTGATGCAGCTGACTGCTCCTCATGATATCCTGGCAAAAAGAATCGGGGAATACCTGCCGAAGGATGCGGTATTAAGAGATATGATGGAAAGAAGCTATGCCATCCTGAAAGACCATCCGGTCAATATCCGACGCCGAAAGGAAGGGAAGAATCCTGCCAACTCGGCATGGTTCTGGGGAGCCGGGACGCGCCCATCACTGACTTCGTTTCAGGAGAAAAATGGCGTAAGGGGCGCAATGATCTCGGCAGTCGACCTGCTCAAGGGAATTGCAGTCGGAGCAGGGATGGACAATATTATTGTGGAAGGCGCAAATGGCGGTCTTGATACCAATTACACGGGAAAGGCTGTCGCAGCGGTGAAAGCGTTGGCAGAAGACGGATACGATTTCGTCTATGTCCATGTCGAGGCCCCGGATGAGATGGGACACCAGGGGAATGCCCTCCATAAGATTCAGGCGATCGAAAATATTGATGAGAAAATCATAGGACCTGTCTGCGCCCAGCTTAAAGGGGCAGGAGAGGATTTCAGAATGCTTGTCCTTCCGGACCACCCTACCCCGATCCGGATCAGGACACACACGGATGATCCGGTTCCCTACCTTTTGTACGACAGTACAGAGAAGAAGGCAGGAAGAGATGTCTACAGCGAAAGAACCGGAAGGGAGACAGGGGTGTTTGTAGAATGCGGGCATCACCTCATTGACAGACTTCTTGCAGGGAAACAGAGAAGATAAGGAAGACGGGGTGAATATGCAGGAAAACCGCCGGTTCACAGTTTTGGAAAACATGTGGACCGACGGTCTTTTCATTTCATATCAGATCCGTTACACCGTTACAGGGGCAGACCGAAATTCACGCTTCCCCGCTGCCCAGAACCCTGTGGGCAAGGCGCTTATCATCCTCAGAGGCATTTCGGTAAAAACGGAGAAGATCAACCTCATCTCTGGTGAGATAGATCGTATCAGCTGTTTCTACAACCATTCCGGAATAATAACGTCTGTTTTCTTCACGAAGGGCACCGGGATTTGAACCGGGTATGGCGATGAGCTGCTCAAGCGTTACGCCGTAGATATTGGCAAGGGAAACGAGGGTGTGGATATCAGGAATCCGTTTGCCTGTCTCGTAATTGGAGTATGCCTGTCGGGAAATATTGAGTTTTTTACTGACCTGAAGCTGCGTATAGTTCCGATTTTCTCTCAGTCTGCGCAGATTTTCAACCAGTTGGATATTTGCCACAGAAACACCTCCATCTACAGGATAATTAAATCTTTTAACATTATATCAATTTTTCCTGTCAACGAAGGTGATATGCAACGAAATGAAAACTAAAGAAGAATAAGCAACAATTCGTTGCTTATTGCTTTTGGCCTAAACCTGGCTCAGCGTACTGTTGTGGTATGCAGGAGAAAAGGTGACTTCTTCATCCAGCCATGCGGGAGCCTGATATGCGGCAGCAGTTCCTTCATCGGGAAATTCGATCTCAGCGAGCACGAGCGGTGCGAGATCTCCGTGGAAAACATCCAGCTCAAGGTCAAGCCCGTTTTCAAGCGGGATTATATACCGGGTCTTTGCGATCAGCCTGCCGTCTGTCTTGCCGCGCAGATGCATATATGCCCCGGCGGTCAGGGGGAGGTTGTACTCTTCCCGGACCATCAGCCCCTTTGACTTATAAGTCAGGAGATAGTTATCATTGTCCCTGCGTATTCTGACGACAGGCTCTGTGCACAGATACCCCTGCTCGATTTCGCGGCAGGGATAGTCTGCCGGAGAAAACGGGAGAGCCTCCAGGCTTTTTATGAGAAATTTTCTTTCAATCTCCATCATTTTTGTCCTCCTTTTTCATCATGATAATACAGGGCAAAAAAATTGTAAACCATTGCATTTGAGAGGGTCTTTTGATATATTGATGTTAATGTCGGTGTACAGGCTCTAAGCCTATGTGCGTCGGCGTCATATTCAGACACGTTAGGAGGAACAAAAATGAGGAAGGCATGTGTTTTTTTGGCAGACGGTTTTGAAGAGATTGAAGGCCTGACAGTGGTAGATGTTCTCCGCAGGGCAGGGGTGGAAGTGACGACCATGTCGGTGATGGCAGGGCAGAAGATAAACGGTTCCCACAATATCCCGGTCGAAGCGGATATGATGTTTGACGCAGAAAAGGCGGGGGAAGCGGATATGCTGGTTCTGCCAGGAGGCATGCCCGGGACCCTGAATCTGAAGGGGCATGAAGGACTGACAGAACTGTTAAAGGAGTTTCATAAAAAAGAAAAATATATTGCAGCGATCTGTGCCGCACCGAGTATTCTCAGTGAGCTCGGGATGCTTAAGGGCAGAGAGGCGTGCGCGTACCCCTCCTTTGAGGGAGAGCTGGACTGCAGGAGAGTCCTGAGGGAACCTGTGGTGACAGACGGAAATATCACGACCGGACGCGGAATGGGAGCGGCAATCCCGTTTGCACTGAGGCTCACCGCAATTTTATGCGGCGAGGATAAGGCGGAAGAAGTGGGAAAATCTATCGTCTATGAGGTTTAGCGGAAAACGGACAAAAAATACTGGAAATATGCGGGTTTGTGTGCTATAGTATTACAATGAGTGCAAATGGGAGAATTTGCGTAATCAAGGAGGAAGAAAATGAGTTTACAGGTAGAAAAATTAGAGCATAATATGGCAAAGCTGACAATAGAAGTATCGGCGGAGGAAGTTGAGAAGGCGCTTCAGGCGGCATATTTAAAAGAGCGCAGCAAGATCAGCCTTCCGGGGTTCCGCAAGGGCAAAGTGCCGCGCCAGATGATCGAGAAGATGTATGGACCGGAAGTGTTCTATGATGAAGCTGCCAATCATATGATATCAGAGGCATATGGAAAAGCTTATGACGAGTGCGGGCTTGAGATTACATCACAGCCGCAGATCGAGATTACGCAGCTTGAGAAAGGCAAACCCTTCATCTTTACGGCAGAGGTCGCTGTGAAGCCGGAAGTGACGCTCGGAGAATATAAGGGGCTTAAAGTGGACAAATACTCTACCAGAGTTACCCAGAAAGAGGTTGACGAAGAGATCGAGAAAGAACGTGAGCGAAATGCGAGAACAGTCGAGGTGACAGACAGGGCGGTTCAGGACAAGGACCAGGTCATTCTTGACTTTGAAGGCTTTGTGGACGGAGAGGCATTTGAGGGAGGAAAAGGGGAAAAATATCCCCTTACGATCGGTTCGGGATCCTTTATCCCGGGATTTGAGGACCAGCTGATCGGCGCTGAGATCGGGAAAGAGATTGAGGTAAACGTAACCTTCCCGGAGGAATATCAGGCGAAGGAGCTGGCAGGGAAAGACGCTGTCTTTAAATGTACGGTCCATGAGATCAAGGCGAAGGAGCTCCCGGAACTGGACGATGAATTTGCATCCGACGTCTCAGAAGAGAGCGAGACTCTGGAGGAATACAGGGCGGAAGTAAAGGGAAGGATCAAAGAGCGCAAAGAGAACGAGGGGAAACAGAAGAGGGAAGACCAGGCTGTGGAACAGGCTGTAGAGAATGCTCAGATCGATATTCCGGAGCCGATGATCGAGCTGCAGGCGAGACAGATGGCGGATGATTTTGCACGCCGCATCATGCAGCAGGGGATGAATGTGGAGCAGTACTACCAGCTCACAGGAATGTCAGAAGAGAAAATGATGGAAGAGCTGAAGCCTCAGGCAGAGAAGAGGATCAGAACAAGGCTTGTGCTTGAAGCGGTCGTGGAAGCGGAGAATATTGAAGTGAGCGACGAGCGCCTGGAAGAAGAACTTCAGAAGATGGCAGATTCCTACCAGATGGAAGTTGACAAGCTTAAAGAGTTCATGGGAGAAAATGAGAAGAAGCAGATGAAGGAGGACATTGCAGTTCAGGATGCAGTGACTCTGATTGCAGAGGCAGCAGTAGAAGGTTAAGCAGGATTCTAAAAGGTGTGCCGCTATCGGTACACCTTTTGTCAGACTTTTAAGTAAGAAAGAAGGAAAAAATATGAGTTTAGTACCTTATGTCATTGAACAGACAAGCAGAGGAGAGCGCTCCTACGACATATATTCCAGACTGCTCAAAGAGAGGATCATTTTCCTCGGGGAGGAAGTTAATGATGTCTCCGCAAGCGTGGTCGTGGCACAGCTTCTCTTTTTGGAGGCGGATGATCCGGACAAGGATATCCAGCTATATATCAACAGTCCGGGAGGATCGGTTACAGCAGGGCTTGCCATTTATGATACAATGCAGTATATTAAATGCGATGTATCCACTGTCTGCATTGGAATGGCAGCCAGCATGGGAGCGTTCCTGCTCTCGGGAGGAAAGAAGGGGAAGAGGTTTGCCCTTCCAAATTCGGAGATCATGATCCACCAGCCGTCAGGCGGAGCTCAGGGACAGGCAACGGAGATCCAGATTGCGGCGGAACATATTCTTAAGACAAAGCAGAAGTTAAATGAAATTCTGGCTGCAAATACAGGGAAGCCGCTCGAAGTCATCAGGGAGGACACAGAGCGCGATAATTTCATGTCTGCAGAAGAAGCGAAGGAATATGGACTGATCGACGAAATATTGACAAACCATTAATGACGATATGAGGTGACACATATGGCAGGAAAAATGATGGATGACATCGTGAGATGTTCTTTCTGTAACAAGTCACAGGCGCAGGTGCGAAAACTGATCGCCGGTCCTAACGGCACTTATATCTGTGATGAATGTATCGGCATATGTTCCGAGATCATAGAAGAAGAGCTGGACTACAATGACAGGGGGGCGCTGGACGATATCAACCTTCTGACGCCGGAGGAGATCAAAGCGTTTCTGGATGATTATGTGATCGGACAGGATGAGGCGAAAAAGGTCCTCTCCGTTGCGGTGTACAATCATTATAAAAGGATCCTGGCAGAGCAGGATCTCGGGGTGGAGCTGCAGAAGAGCAATATTCTGATGCTTGGCCCCACAGGATGCGGCAAGACGCTTCTTGCCCAGACGCTTGCCAGGATCTTAAATGTCCCGTTTGCGATTGCAGATGCGACGGCTCTTACGGAAGCCGGGTATGTCGGCGAGGATGTGGAGAATATCCTGTTAAAGGTGATCCAGGCGGCGGACGGAGATATCGAGCGTGCGGAGCACGGCATTATCTATATTGATGAGATTGACAAAATAACAAGAAAATCCGAGAATCCCTCGATTACCCGCGATGTTTCCGGCGAGGGAGTTCAGCAGGCTCTTCTTAAGATCATAGAGGGTACGGTGGCATCCGTTCCGCCCCAGGGCGGGAGGAAGCACCCTCACCAGGAGCTTATCCAGATAGACACGACCAATATCCTGTTTATCTGCGGAGGGGCGTTTGAGGGGATCGATAAGATCATAGAGACGCGTCTTGACAGAAAATCCATCGGATTCAATGCTGAGATTGCGACAAAGCATGAATACGACATGGATGTACTCCTGCATGAGGCGCTGCCTCAGGACCTGGTGAAGTTCGGGCTGATCCCGGAGCTTGTCGGCAGGCTTCCGGTTACGGTTTCGCTGGACCTTCTGGACAAAGACGCATTGATCCGTATCCTTACGGAGCCGAAGAGCGCAATTGTAAAGCAATATCAGAAGCTGCTTGAGCTTGACGGAGTGAAGCTTGATTTTGACAAGGATGCGCTTTATGCGATCGCAGAGACGACACTGGCAAGGAAGACGGGGGCGAGAGGGCTTCGTGCGATCATGGAGAATATCATGATGGATACCATGTTCCAGGTCCCGTCTGACGAGACGATCAAGGAATGCAGGATCACAAAGGAGGCTGTGCTGGGGACGGGAGAACCGTTATATATACGAGACGGAGAAGAACGGCGCTCGTTCCTGACATCAGAAAGCGCATAAAAGCGCACGATCTGGAAAGACGACCGGATATGAGGGCGGGTGCGATGGAAAATTCCATAGTACCCGCCTGTTTTGCCTGTTTTAGTGATTTACCCGAGTGTTAGAAGGAGGAAATATGGAGAACGAGATAAGAAGTTTTCCGATGGTGGCTCTGCGTGGAATGACGATCCTGCCGGAGATGGTGGTGCATTTTGACGTGAGCAGGGACAGATCAATCGCGGCCATTCAGGAAGCAATGACAGAAGAACAGAAGATATTTCTTGTTACCCAGTGTTCGATCGAGACAGAAGAACCGGGGCAGGATGATGTGTATGAGGTGGGGACAGTCGGGACGATCAAGCAGATTATCAAACTGCCGAAGCATATCGTGAGGGTGCTTGTCTCGGGAGAGGCGAGAGGGATCCTGAGAAAACTGGAATATACAGAGCCGTACATGCGTGCCGAGGTGGAGGTGATAGACGAGGCGACCCTGGCCATCCCGGACGATCTGAATACACAGGCGATGGAGCGCGGCCTTAAGGACATGTTTACCGACTATGCGGCAAAGAATGGCAAGATGTCGAAGGAGACAGTCGCACAGATCCTTGAGATAAAAGGGTTGAAGAAGCTGGCGGATGAGATCGCGGCGGCAATCCCGCTCCCTTATACGGACCAGCAGGAACTGCTGGGAGAGACGGATTTCTGGAAAAGGTACGAAAAACTCGCCTTTAAGCTTGTAAATGAGATCCAGATCATGGACATAAAATCCGAGATACAGAGGAAAGTAAAGGAGAGGGTGGACAAACACCAGAGGGAGTATATCCTCAGGGAACAGTTGAAGCTTATCCGGGAAGAGCTGGGGGAGGATTCCACGATTTCTGATGCAGAGGAGTTTGAAAAAGAAAGGCAGGAACTGGATGCGCCGGATGAGGTGAAGGAAAAGCTGAAAAAGGAGATCAGCCGGTTTAAGAGCTCGATGAACTCCCCGTCAGAAAACGGGGTGATCCGCACATATATTGAGACCCTTTTGGAGATGCCGTGGGATAAGGCGTCGGAGGACAACGAAGATATTGAGTATGCGAGAAAGATCCTGGAGGAGGACCATTACGGGCTGGAGCAGGTCAAGGAAAGGATCCTGGAATTTCTTGCTGTCCGCACGCTTACGAAAAAGGGTGAGAGCCCGATTCTCTGCCTTGTAGGACCGCCGGGGACGGGGAAGACATCCATTGCGAAATCTCTTGCGAGAGCCATGAAAAAGAAGTATGTCAGGATCTCCCTGGGCGGTGTCCGGGATGAGGCGGAGATAAGAGGGCACAGAAAGACCTATGTCGGCGCTATGCCCGGACGGATCGCGAATGGTCTGCGCACGGCAGGCGTGAAAAATCCGGTTATGCTTCTGGATGAGATTGACAAGGTGAGCACGGATTATAAGGGGGATACGTTTTCCGCCCTGCTGGAGGTGCTCGACTCGGAACAGAACAGCCGGTTTCGGGACCATTATCTGGAGGTGCCGCTGGATCTGTCAGAGGTAATGTTTATTACGACAGCCAATACGCTCCAGACGATCCCCAGGCCACTGCTTGACCGGATGGAGGTCATTGAGATCAGCAGTTACACGGAAAATGAGAAACTGCATATCGCGATGGAGCATCTGATTCCGAAGCAGCTCGAACGCCACGGCATTTCAAGGCAGCAGCTTACTTTCAGCAAACATGCAGTGTGGAAGATGGCGAGAAACTATACGAAAGAAGCCGGTGTGCGCCAGCTGGAGCGGGAGATTGGAAATGTGTGCAGGAAAGCGGCAAAAGAGCTTCTGACTACAGACAGGAAGAAGATTGCCGTGACAGACAGGACCATAGGGAGATTCCTCGGGAAAGAGAAATATACCTACCAGATGATCAACAAAGAGCCGGAGGTCGGAATTGTCAGAGGGCTTGCCTGGACGAGTGTGGGAGGGGATACTCTTCAGATCGAGGTCAATGTTATGCCGGGAAAGGGAGAGATCATGCTGACCGGGCAACTCGGAGACGTGATGAAAGAATCTGCAAGGACCGGGATCAGCTATATCCGTTCTGTGAGCGGCAGATACAAGATTGCGGATGATTTCTTTGAAAAGCATGATATCCATGTACATATCCCGGAGGGAGCGGTGCCCAAAGACGGTCCGTCTGCCGGTATCACGATGGCTGCCGCCATGCTCTCGGCAGTGACAGGAAGGAAAGTCAGGTCAGACCTTGCGATGACGGGAGAAGTGACATTGCGCGGGCGCGTCCTGCCGGTGGGCGGCCTGAAAGAAAAGCTTCTTGCCGCAAAGAACGCAGGGATTACGGCCGTTCTCGTCCCTGCAGAAAATAAGGCTGACGTAGAGGAGCTTTCCTCCGAGATCACGAAGGGGATGGAAATCCTTTATATGGAAAATATGGATGAAGTGCTGAAAGTGGCGCTGACGGACTGATTTCCCGGAAGGGTCAGCCTGAAAGAGGAGAGAGATATGGTAATCAAAACGATAAATCTGGAAACCGTGTGCGGGATCACAAGTGTCATTCCGCAAAATGATAAGCCGGAGATCGCATTTGCCGGGAAATCAAATGTCGGGAAATCTTCGCTGATTAATGCGCTCATGAACCGGAAATCCTATGCCAGAATATCCGCTACGCCCGGCAAAACCCAGACGATTAATTTCTATAACATCAATGGCCAGATGTATCTCGTCGATCTGCCGGGATACGGGTATGCAAAGGTATCGGAGAAGGAGAGGGCGCAGTGGGGGCGGCTTATCGAAGGCTATCTGCATGGATCGAAGCAGCTTAAGGCGGTGTTCCTTCTCATTGATATCCGGCACGAACCTTCGGCAAATGACAGGATGATGTATCAATGGATCACAGAACAGGGATATGAGCCTGTTATTATTGCGACAAAACTGGATAAAATAAAGAGAAGCCAGGTACAGAAGCATCTCAAGGTGTTAAAGAGCGGACTGGGGCTTATTCCGGGTACAACAGTGATTCCGTTTTCAAGCGCGACAAAGCAGGGCCGGGATGAGATATGGGATCTGATCGAGACAGGCTTCCTTGCCGGTGCGGTACAGAATGGGATGGAAGAAGACCGTTAGAATGAGAGCAGGAGGAGAAGGATGGAAAACAGACGACCCTACTGGCAGGTCGGCGTCAGGCTTTTGTTCAGCCTGCTTGCCACTGCCGCTTTTATTGTGATCAGCATAAAACTGATCGGATTTCTGATGCCTTTTGTGATCGGATGGATTATTTCGGCGATTGCGTTTCCGCTTGTAAACTGGCTGGAGAAAAGGCTGAAAATTGTCAAAAAGTTGGGATCGGCGCTGATTGTCATACTGGTGCTGGCATTGATGGTGCTGGCGCTGTATTTTGCGATCAGCCGCCTTGCGGCAGAGATCGGAGATCTTGTCAAAAGCTTTCCGGAGATGTACGCGCAGCTTGAGACAGGGCTCCGCCAGATCGGGGATACGCTTTCGGGTCTGTTTGAGAGGCTCCCGACCGGGGTGCAGGAAGGGTGGAGCGCGTTTGTCGAGAACCTGGATCAATACATGGGGAACCTCGTGTCCGGCATCAGCGAGCCGACTGTCACGGCAGCCGGGAACCTTGCAAAGCAGATTCCTTACTATCTGATCTCTTTTATCGTGGTGTTGATGTCAGCTTACTTTTTTACCGTGCAGAGGGAAGAGGTGCTCCAGTGGATGAAAAAGACTGCCCCGCAGTCCGTACAGCGCAGGATGAGCCTTGTCATAGACAACCTGAAATATGCGGTCGGCGGATACTTTAAGGCACAGTTTAAGATCATGGTGGTGGTTTTCCTGATTCTTCTGGTGGGGCTTGGATTTTTGAACGTGGGTTATTTTGTCCTTGTGGCATTCCTTATTTCATTCCTGGATTTTCTGCCGTTTTTTGGGACGGGCACAGCTATGATCCCTTGGGCGGCGTACTGCTTTTTCATGGGTGAGTACAAGACGACTGCGGCGCTGGTGGTCGTCTATGTGATCACACAGGTAGTAAGGCAGCTTCTCCAGCCCAAACTTGTCGGGGACAGTGTGGGCCTTAACCCGCTTGTCACGTTGATCCTGCTGTATATCGGGTACCGGATCCGCGGGGTATTCGGCATGATCATTGCCGTCCCGGTGGGAATGGTCCTGATCAATATGTGCCAGGCAGGAGCTTTCGATTATATCATCGATGACGTCAAAATCCTGATAGAAGGGATACTTGGGCTCAGGGAGGAGAAAGGCGAAAACAGTATTAAATCAGATAAAAACAAAGAAAAGTAAGGCTTTCGTTGATAAAAAGAAAATGGTGTGCTATGATAAACAGCAGAGAGGGACAACCTTTCTGACCAGATGGGAATTGAGGGTTCCATACAATTTCTATTGAAATAAAAACAGGAGGTGGATCTGAAGTGAAAAAATATGTCTGTGATGTATGCGGATACATTTATGATGAAGAAACAGGCGATCCGGAAAACGGGATCGAGCCGGGCACGAAGTGGGAAGATGTTCCGGAAGATTTTCTTTGTCCGCTGTGCGGCGTAGGAAAAGATCAGTTTTCAGAAGTATAAAAGGCTGATGGCAACGAACCGGAAAAAGGGGCTGTGAAGAAATGATTTTTCATTTTTTCACAGCCCCCTTTTTGTGACGTGTTACGCTCCGGAGCGGATTTGCCCAAGACCCTGCGGCTGCTTATATGGTCCCGGGACCGCTCCCCGTAAGTACGATCACAGACCGCTCCCCGAGGAGAAGGGTTTTCCCGGCAACAGGCATTTCATTTTCTGTGAATGTCTGCCGTACCGGATCCCCTGTATTTACTGCGATCTTCCAGACATATCCTTTGGGAAGGTCGGGCAGGGCCATCTCTGCCGCGTTCCAGTGGGCGTTGGCTGCCACATAGACAAGGTCCTCCCTGCCGGCTGCTTCATCATACCCGGAGAAAAGGATGCAGGATACATAGGCGCTTTCAGGGGCATCCGGTTCCCAGGGGGTAAGGCCGTGGATGCTCATGGAGGGAAAACCGATATAGCTTGGCTCCAGATCCTTTCGGATGGCAGGATGGCTCATGCGAAAGGAGATCATATACCGGAAAAACTCAAAAATATCCTGATTTTTTTCAAGCAGGGACCAGTCAAGCCATGAGATTTCATTGTCCTGGCAGTACGGATTGTTGTTGCCGTAGCGGGTATCGCAAAATTCATCGCCGGAGAGGAACATGGGGGTTCCGCGGCTGCACATGAGGACCGAACAGGCATTTTTTATCATTTTCTTTCTCAGGGCGAGTACGCCTTCATCGCCGGTATCCCCCTCTGTGCCGCAGTTCCAACTGTTGTTGTCATCAAATCCGTCTGTGTTGCCCCATCCATTTGCCTCATTGTGCTTCTGGTTATAGCTGTACAGGTCATACAGGGTAAACCCGTCGTGGCAGGTCAGGAAGTTGACAGAGGCATTCCCGCCGCGGTAGACAGGATCATAGAGATCCGGCGATCCGGTCATTCTCTGTGAGGCAATCCCCGACATGCCTGCATCCCCTTTCAGAAAGCAGCGCATATCATCCCGGTAGCGCCCGTTCCATTCTGCCCACCTCTTCCAGGACGGGAAGGAGCCGACCTGATACAGGCCGCCGGCGTCCCATGCCTCTGCGATCAGCTTGACGTCCCCGAGGATCGGGTCAAAGGCAAGGCTCCTGAGAAGCGGCGGCTGGTTTAAGGGGGTCCCGTTTTCGCTGCGCCCCAGGATAGATGCCAGGTCGAACCGGAATCCGTCGACCCTGTAATCTGTCACCCAGTATCTCAGGCAGTCCAGGATCAGCTCCTGCACGACAGGATGGTTGCAGTTGAGCGTATTGCCGCAGCCGCTGAAATTATAGTACATCCCGTCGGGAGTGAGCATATAGTAAATGTTATTGTCGAATCCTTTAAAGCAGAAGGAGGGGCCGTATTCGTTCCCTTCAGCCGTGTGGTTGAATACCACATCGAGGATTACCTCGATCCCGTTGTCATGAAGTGCTTTGATCATCTGCTTTAACTCCGTGCCCTCCCGGTTGTATTCGATCTGAGAGGCATAGCTTGTGTTGGGGGAAAAGAAGCTGACCGGGTTGTATCCCCAGTAGTCGAGCAGTTCATTTTCATCGATCAGCCGGGCGTCCCGCATCTCGTCAAACTCAAATACCGGCATCAGCTCCACCGCATTTACCCCCAGTGATTTCAGGTAGGGGATCTTTTCTTCAAGGCCGTGGAAGGTTCCGGGACATGATACGCCGGAAGTGGCGGATCTGGTAAATCCCCGGACATGAAGTTCATAGATGATAAGATCTTCCATCGGGATCGGGTCAAGTTTTTCCAGTCCCCAGTCAAAGTTATTGTGCACAACGCGGGCCCGGTACCCGTGCTGCACATTGTTTTTGCAGCCCCACTGGCTCTGCCCGGTGACGGCGCGCGCATATGGGTCCAGCAGGACCTTCGTCCTGTCGAAACGCAGTCCTTTTTCCTCGTCATAGGGTCCGTCCAGGCGGTAAGCGTACTCAAATTCCTCCACATCCAGGCCGAATACGATCATGGAATATACGAACCCGATCTTATAGTTGTCGGGAAATTTCAGGGCGGCAAAGGGTTCTTCCGCCTCCCGGTGGAACAAAAGGAGCTCACAGGATGTGGCTCCGTGGGACTGGATGGTAAAATTCACTCCTCCCGGGATGATCGTTGCTCCGAAAAAGCGGAAAAACCCCGGACGCACCTGAAATCCGCAGATTGTATCCAATGGCTGAAGCTGCTGGCCCGGGACCAGTACCAGATCTGATGTATGCAGTGACATGACAAGTTCCTCCTTACTTCCGTTCGAGATAAAAAACAGCAACCTGAGTGCGGTCCCGCAGGTCAAGCTTATCCAGGATCATGCTCAGATAGTTTCGTACAGTTCCCTCACTTAAATGCAGACGAGAAGCGATTTCCCGATTGCTGAGGCCCTCGGCGATGAGCCGGATGACATCAAATTCCCGTTCACTGATGCCGTAAGAGGCAGGGTCAAAAGGAAGGGGATCTTTTGTCATCAGTCCGGGAATCCGGGAGACAATTTCATCCCCAAAGACAGTTTGCCCGGAAGCTACGGCTCTCACCGCAGGGGCAATATTCTGATAATCCTGTTTCAGAAGATAACCCTTTACCCCCAGCCGCAGTGCTTTGATAATGTATTCGTCGTCAGAAAAGGTTGTGAGCAGAAGAATCCGCGCTTCGGGAAATTCCCTGAGGATGCGCCCGGCAGCGTCCAGGCCGTCCGTGTGTTTCATGCGGATATCCATCAGCAGCACATCCGGCATGTGTTCCCGGTACAGTGAAATTGCCGCGCTGCCGTCGTCTGAGGTGGCGGCAACCTTAAAGTCAGACTGTGACTCCAGTATCATTTTTAATGCGCTCACTACGAGACAGTCATCGTCAATCAGGATCAGTTTCATGTCTTTGTCTCCTTTGGAACTGTGATAATAATTTTAAATCCATTCTCAGTAAAAAAGTGAATGTTTCCGTTCAGCTTTGCCACGCGTTCTTTCATATTGGCAAGTCCCATTCCGCCTTCCCCTATGTGGGCGTCCGTGCCATTATCCTCGATGCGAAACTGATACAATCCCGGGTGCTCGCGCACAGACAGAGTGACATCAGTCGCGTTGCTGTGCCGCATAATGTTAGAGAGCGCTTCTTTGGCGATGCTGATAAAACTGTACTTTACGTCCTTTGGAATGAAACGCCCGGCATCGTAACAGCAGGTGATCGGACAGAAGGTGAAATCGTCGATCAGTGCCCGGAGGGCGTCCTGCAGGTTTACAGATTCATCTTTAAGGTCGTGGACGCTTGTGCGGATGCTGTTCATGGCAAGATTGAGCGTCTCATCAAGGGACTCCAGTGTCTGCTCCAGTTCCCGGTCATGGTTTACAGTCCTGGCTGCCCCGGTCAGAAGGATGGAGCGGGACAAAAGGTGTCCCACATTGTCATGGATCTCCCGGGCGATCCGGTTTCGCTCCTGAAGGGTTGCGGTATAGATCTCGTAATCCTGCTTTTCCAGGAGAGACCTGTTTTTTTCAGTCAGGAGGATATCGCGCTCCGTGCTGTCATCCTGCGTGAGAATAAGTTTCCGCTCAAGAGCCTCCCGGTCCGCATCCTCCCGGGCAAGCAGTGCCGCGGTCAGAAGTCCGAGCAGATCCAGGCAGAACAAAAGAAGCGGAGGCTTCCAGACTATTACCCCGGCGATAAAAAGCAGGGGGACTACGATCATCAGATGTAAGGAACGGCTCCTTCGGAACACACAATAGCTAGCTGCAGGAAAGAAAAAAAGAAAAGGGTGAAGTGGAAGTGCTGCGGCACAAAAGCAGATGCAGGCACCTAAAAAGAGGACACTGTCATATGCGGACAGATTCAGGCAGCACAGGATCAAAGCACAAAGAAACGCAAATATAAACAGGATGTCAGGCTGTACAAAGAAGAGTGAGAACATGCTTACAGCCAGGACGGCCGCGGAGTTTATCAGATTTCTCATATGCAGTCGGTTCAAACCGCTCCTTTCCGTTAATTTTATGGTTTTTACATAGATATTATAGCTTAAAACGACAGGAAGGGCAAAGAAAACCGGATGGAATATGACATTTGTCACAGAAGATTGTGACAGCAGACACTACCGGGAAAATTTCGGAATGTGTAAACTGATCCCATAAGCAGGAAATCGGAGGTATCAGTATATGGATATAGTAAAGATAGAGAACCTGGTAAAGCGCTATGGAAGCACCGTTGCCCTGGATCATCTGGATCTTAATGTGAAGGAGGGGGAGATTTTCGGGCTGCTTGGACCAAACGGCAGCGGGAAGACAACAGCGATCAACTGTATGCTGGCGCTGCTGAAATTTGACAGGGGAAGTATACAGATCATGGGGGAGGAGATGGCTCCCGACCATTATAAGATCAAGAGCCAGATCGGCATTGTCATGCAGAATGTCGCGGTGTTTGAGGAATTGAACGTACAGGATAACATCGACTATTTTTGCGGACTGTACATAAAGGACAGAAAGCAAAGAAGGGATCTTGTGGAGGATGCGGTCAGGTTTGTGGGACTGGAAGAATACAGAAGGTTCTATCCGAAAAAGCTTTCAGGAGGACTTTTGAGAAGGCTTAACATCGCCTGCGGGATTGCCCACAAGCCAAAGCTGATCATACTGGATGAGCCGACTGTGGCAGTTGACCCGCAGAGCCGCAACAGGATCCTGGAGGGAATCTGCGAGCTGAACAGACAGGGTTCCACGATTATATATACTTCCCATTACATGGAAGAGGTGGAGCAGATCTGCACGAAGATCGCGATCATGGATCATGGCAGAAGCATCGCAGTTGGTACAAAGGAAGAACTGAAGGGAATGATCAAAACCGGAGAGACTGTGACGATCGATGCAGTCGCCCTGGGGGAGGAAGACCTGGAGAAGATCAGGAAACTGCCTCACGTATTTGACCTGGCATATCAGGATCAGACGCTGACCGTGCGCTGCACCAGGACTTCCAATAACCTGATCCAGATCCTGAACTGCCTGCAGGAAAAAGAGATCCCCTTTGGCAGAGTCTTTTCCGAGCTGCCCACCCTCAACGATGTGTTTCTTGAGATTACAGGGAAACAGCTGAGAGATTAGAAGGGAGGAGACAGGATGATTCATCTGATCAAATACAGCGTTCTGACAAAGATTCGGAATTTCAATGTTATTTTCTGGTCTCTTATTTTTCCGCTTGTCCTGACAACACTGATGTATCTGTCAATCGGACGGATGGAAGAGGATGGTTTTGAGACGATCCCTGTGGCGCTGGTGGCAGAAGAGGAGGCAGAATCAGATCCTTTCCTGACATTCCTTGAGTCTGTGGAGCAGGATGCGGGACTGGTCATGACAGAGGAGATGAGCAGGGACGCGGCAGAAGAGGAATTGAAAAATGGAGAGATAAAGGGGATTTTCTGCATCGGGGATACTCCATCCCTTTTTGTCGGAGGGAGCGGTCTTCCCGAGAGTATCCTGCAGATGATCCTTGAGAGTTATATACAGGGCGAACAGACATTATCGGATATCCGGGAGCTCCACCCAGAGAAACTGGGTGACGCGGTCCGGAAAATGAATGAGTATGATGAAGCGACAGAGCAGGTGTCGCTGGGCGGCAGGACAACAAATGGAAATGCCCAGTTTTTTTATGCGCTGATTGGAATGGCAAGCCTGTACGGCTGTTTTCTTGGCTTTCAGTCCTCGCTGGATATGCAGGCGAATCTGACGGCCCTGGCAGCACGACGGTGCGCGTCACCGGTCAACAGGATGAAGACAATTCTTTCTGAGACTGCTGTGTCCTTTGGACTGCATTTTGTAAATATGATGATTCTTCTGGGGTATATGAAATATATTCTCAGGCTGGATTTTTCCGGGTCTTACCTGGCGATGCTCCCGGTGCTTTTGGTCGGAAGCATAACAGGTGTGACAATGGGAATGTTCATAACCAGTATTGGCAGGATGGGAGAAGGAAGTAAGGCCGGAATCATGGTGGGCGTCTCGATGACGTTCAGTTTCCTGGCAGGACTGATGAATGGCGAAATGAAAAATTTAATCGACAGACATGCTCCTGTTGTAAACCGTCTCAATCCGGCAGCCCTGATCTCGGATGCCCTCTATTGCATGAATGTGTTTGACGCGCCGGCAAGATACAGGGAAGATATGCTGATTCTGTCTGCGATATGTGTTCTGCTTGCAGCAGGGACGTTTCTGGTGATAAGGAGGGAGAGATATGGCAGTATTTAAGATATACATGAAGATTGCAAAGAAAAATATATGGTTGATCCTGCTGTATCTCGTGATCTTTTTCGTGATCACGGTGATGTTTCAGCAGGTTGCCGGGGAAAATGCAGAAAACTTTGAGGCAGAAAATGTTCCTGTCGGCGTTATCAACGAGGACGGCGGTCCGGCATCGGCAAGCCTGATCAGCTATATCGGGAGGACGAATGATGTGACCATGCTGACGGATGACCGGGAGGCGCTCTGGGAGGACCTGTTCTATCGGAATGTGGGATATATTGTCTGGATCCCGGAGGATTTTATGGAAAAATGTATTCAGGGCGATGAAAAGCTGCGTGTCATGACAGTTCCGGGCACTTATGCGGGAGCTTATATAGACCGTCAGATTGACAATTACCTCAATTTTGCCAGAAGCTGCAGTGCGGCAGGCTTTACAGAGAAGGAGATCGCACAGACGATGTCAGAGCGAAAGGAGGCGCGGACAGAGCTGATTGACTTTGGAGGGAATATGGGACAGACTCCGGCTTATGCATACTATTACCGCTACCTGCCCTTTCTTTTCCTGAGTGTGATGTGTTATGTGATGGGGTATATCCTGATGGGGGTCCGGCGGGGAAATCTGCCCGAGAGGATGAGGGCATCCGCCGTATCCGTACAGAGGCAGAACCTGGAGGGATTTCTGGCATCAGGACTGATCAGCGCCGGACTGTGGGTAATCTGTACGGCAGCAGTGCTGATTCTTTACCACGAAGATTTTTTGAGCAGCAAAAGAGCATTGTGGTATATGCTAAATTCCTTTGCCCTGCTTTTAGTGGCCCTTTCCCTGGCGTATCTGGTCGGGATACTGGTCAAGACATCCAATTCACTTAACGGCATTGTGAATATTCTGTCACTTGGCATGTGTTTTCTGTGCGGGACCTTTGTGGATCTGGATTATCTGAACAGCAGCGTCAGGACAGCCGCAAGGTTCCTGCCGGTGTACTGGTATGAATCAGCAAATGCCCGGCTGATAAGATATGCGGATATTTCGGGCGCTGTCAGAATGGAGCTTCTCGGAGAGATCGGCATACAGGTTGTGTTTGCGGCAGTGTTTGTGTGCGCTGCGCTGGCAGTGTCAAAAAACAAAGCAAGCAAACAGGCCGTGTGAAAGATAAATTGAGAATCGCCGGGGAAAGTATTGACTTTTGCCTGCCCTTTCCTTTATGCTGTATTAGGTATTCTTAAGTTTTCAGGCTGATTTATCGAAGGAGGCATATGAATGGGCGGATTTTTTGGCGTGGCGTCGAAGAAAGACTGTGTGCTGGAGCTTTTTTACGGGGTAGATTACCATTCCCATCTCGGGACAAGGCGGGGCGGAATGGCAGTGTATGGCGCCGACGGATTTAACAGAGCGATCCATAACATAGAGAACTCCCCGTTCCGCACAAAATTTGAGCGGGATGTGGAGGAACTGAACGGAAATCTGGGTATCGGCTGCATTTCGGATTATGAACCGCAGCCGCTTCTCATTCAGTCTCACCTTGGCAGCTTTGCCATTACAACCGTCGGTAAGATCAATAACCAGGACGAACTGCTGAGGAAAGCCTATCAGGACGGGCACTCCCACTTCCAGGAGATGAGCGGGGGACAGATCAACGCGACAGAGCTGGTCGGATCTCTCATCTGCCGACGGGATACACTCGTGGAAGGGATCCGGTATGCCCAGGAGATGGTGGACGGATCGCTAAGCCTTCTGATCATGACAAAGGATGGGATCTATGCAGCCAGGGACCGGTATGGGCGGACTCCTGTCATGATCGGAAAAAAAGAGGGAGCACACTGCGTCTCTTTTGAGAGTTTTGCTTATATCAATCTGGGGTATACAGACCATATGGAACTGGGACCGGGCGAGATCGTATTTATGACGCCGGATGGTGTGGAGCAGATGCTTCCTCCGGGCGAAGAGATGAGGATATGCTCATTCCTCTGGGTCTATTACGGATACCCGACTTCCTCCTATGAGGGAGTGAATGTGGAGGAAATGCGCTACCGGTGCGGAAGTATGCTGGCAAAGCGCGACGGCAGTTCCGTGCATCCTGACGTCGTGGCAGGCGTCCCGGATTCCGGAGTCGCGCATGCCATCGGTTACGCCAATGAATCCGGTATCCCGTATGCGAGGCCGTTTATCAAATATACTCCTACCTGGCCCAGATCGTTTATGCCGACCAACCAGAGCCAGAGGGATCTGATCGCAAGGATGAAGCTGATCCCGGTGCAGGCGCTGATCGAGGACAAGCGGCTGCTGCTCATCGACGACTCTATCGTCCGCGGGACGCAGCTGCGTGAAACGACGGAGTTCCTCTATCGGAGCGGGGCGAAGGAGGTCCATGTAAGACCTGCGTGCCCGCCCCTTGTATATGGCTGTAAGTATCTGAACTTTTCCAGATCGAAGTCTGATATGGAGCTGATCACAAGAAGGGTGATCAGGGAGCGGGAAGGCGGGGACTGTCCCGGGGAGATCCTGGAAGAGTACACGAACCCGGATACATGCCGCTATGCGGAAATGATAGAGGAGATACGAAGGCTGCAGAATTTCACGACACTGCGGTACCACAGGCTTGACGATCTTCTGGCATCCATCGGGCTTGAGCCGTGCAAGGTGTGTACATACTGTTTTGACGGGAAAGAGTAGTCCCCTGCCCTGGCAGGAGCGACAGGAACGGTTGAAATACGGAGGAATTTATGGAACCGTATTTCAGCCGTTTTTGCGCCGGAAAGAGGAAGGGTTTCCGTAAAATTTCAAAAAAGAGAATTTGGAATAAAGGGAGAGAGTGAATATGTTTTTCGTACAGAAGAAGGATGATCTTGGTATCAATTGGGGAAAATTCTACAGGAACATCATAGCGCTTGTCGTGCCGATGGCACTTCAGAACCTGATCAACGTAGGAGTGACGGCGACAGACGTGATCATGCTCGGGGCGGTGGGAGAGACTGCTCTTTCCGGAGCGTCTCTGGCGGGGCAGGTGCAGTATATCATGACACTGTTCCTGTTCGGGCTTACTTCAGGGGCAACTGTGCTCACGGCACAGTACTGGGGGAAAGGCGACCGGGAGGCAATCGAGAAGATCTTGGGGATGGCAGTAAAAGCAGGTGTGTTTGTGACCGCTCTTTTCACTGTGGCAGCGCTTGTGATCCCGGATCTTCTGATGCTGATTTTTACCAGTGACCCGGCAGTTATAGCAGAGGGGGTCAAATACTTAAGGATTGTTGCGTTTTCCTATATCATGATCGGAGTCACCCAGGCATACTTGTATATCATGCGCAGCGTGGAGCGTGTCGTCGTGGCGACCGTAGTGTATCTGGCATCCCTGCTGTGTAACATCATCCTGAACTCCATCTTCATTTTCGGACTTCTGGGGTGCCCGGCTATGGGAGTATCCGGAGCGGCCCTGGGAACTCTGTGCGCGCGCATCCTTGAAGTGGTCCTCGTGGCAGGATACGCCCGTTTTTTCAACAAAGATATTAAGCTGCGCATGAAGTATGTGATCCATACAGACCGTATCCTGTTTCGTGATTTCATGAAATATGCCCTTCCTGTCGTGATAAATGAGGTCATGTGGGGACTGGGGACAGCGGCGAACACGGCGATACTGGGACACATGGGAAGTCCTGCGGTGGCGGCCAATTCCGTGGCTCAGGTGGCAAGACAGCTTGCCACAGTGGTTTCCTTCGGGCTTTCCAGCGCTGCGGCGATCTATCTGGGAAAGACGATAGGGGAGAGAAAGATGGAACACGCCAGGGCATATGCAAAGCGGTTCATCTGGCTTAGCCTGGTCATGGGAGTCCTGGGAGGCCTTATTATCCTGGCAGCATCTCCGATCGCGGCGGCGGTTTTGTCGCTTACAGAGACGGCAAAGGGATATCTGCGGTTTATGTTCTTTGTCATGTCCTACTTTGTGGTTGGCCAGGCGTTCAACACAACGATGGTGGTTGGGATCTTCCGGTCAGGGGGAGATACCAGGTTCGGCCTGGTCATGGACGTGACCACTATGTGGTGCTGCTCGATCCTGCTGGGATTTCTCGCGGCGTTTGTGTTCCGGTTCAGCGTGCCGGTCGTGTATATGATCCTGATGAGCGATGAGATCATAAAGGTACCGATCACGTTATGGCGGTACAGGACTTATAAGTGGCTGAAAAATGTAACGAGGGAGACGGCGTAATATGTGTGTAAACATACCTTTCTAAAACCTTTCTAAACCCTTATAAAAGAAATGTGAACTCTATTGACGTAATCAGATAATATAGTATTATTTATAAGGGGGAACAGGTTTTTTAGACTGCTTAAAGACACAGGGAAAGGAACATAAAAGCGCATGGGAAAGGTGATAGGGATTGATCTTGGGACGACGAACAGCTGTGTTTCCGTCATTGAAAACAATGTTCCGGTTATCATACCGGGAGCCTCGGGGGGAATGACGACACCGAGCGTGGTGGCATTTACGAAAAACGGGGAGCGCCTGGTCGGAGAGAGCGCCAGGAGGCAGGCGGTTACGAATCCGGACAGGACGGTCTGCTCGGTGAAACGCCATATGGGGACCAACTGGAGCGTAAAGGTCGACGGGCAGGAGTACAAACCTCAGACGGTCAGCGCCATGATCTTAAGACAACTGAAAAAGGATGCAGAGGATTTCATCGGCGAAGAAGTGACGGAAGCGGTGATCACTGTGCCTGCCTATTTTAATGATATCCAGCGCCAGGCGACAAAAGATGCGGGAAGGATCGCAGGACTGAATGTGAAGCGCATCATCAATGAACCGACCAGTGCCGCCCTGTCCTACGGACTGAATCACGGAGAAGCGCAGAAGGTTATGGTTTATGACCTGGGAGGAGGCACTTTCGATGTCTCGGTCATTGAGATCGGGGACGGGGTGATAGAAGTCCTTGCGACGGCAGGTGACAATCATCTGGGCGGAGATGATTTTGACGACAGGATCGTTGACTGGATCGCCCGGAACTTTAAGGCAGAACACCGCGCAGACCTGACGAAAGACTTCAGTGCCATGCAGAGAGTAAGGGATGCGGCTGAACGAACGAAGAAAGAACTGTCCTCCTCGGGGAGTTCCCATATCATACTCCCGTATCTGACCCAGGTCAAAGGGGAGCCGGTTCATCTTGACGTGACCCTGACACGGGCAAAATTTGAAGAACTGGTGAGCGATCTGGTGGAGCGGACAGCAGAGCCGGTCAGAAATGCATTAAGCGATGCAAAGATAACCCCGGCGCAGCTTGGAAGAGTGCTCCTGGTGGGAGGCTCCACGAGAATCCCTGCCATTCAGGATATCGTGAGAAGGCTGACCGGGAAAGAACCGTCGAAAAACATCAACCCGGATGAATGTGTGGCGAAAGGGGCGGCAATCCTGGGGAGCACCCTCCAGGGCAATGCGATCGTCGCGGCAGATACGGGCAAAGATCTCCTGCTTCTTGACGTGACGCCGATGAGTCTTTCCATTGAGACGGTTGGGGGTGTCGCCACCCGGATACTGGAACGCAATTCTACTTTGCCCACCCGGTATTCTAAAATATTTTCGACGGTCATGCCCTATCAGAAGACAGTTGAGATACATGTCCTTCAGGGGGAACGCCCGATGGCGAAGGATAACAAGACGATAGGGAAATTCAGGCTCAAGGGGATCAAGGGCGCCCCGGCGGGAGTGCCTCAGATTGAAGTTGCCTTTGACATCGATGCGAATGGGATTCTGAAGGTCTCTGCTAAGGATCTTGCCACAGGGCGGGAGCAATCGATCACCATTACGGCGAATGACCGCATGACGGAAGAGGAAATCCGCCAGGCAATGGATGATGCGCAGCGCTATGCCGGGCAGGACGGGATCAGGCGGGAAGCGATGGAAGTTTTAAATGAGTCCCAGGGCCTGCTTGCCAGGGCAGACCAGTCCCTGAAAAATGCAGGGAAGTATATGGACAAAAATGTGAGGAAAGAAGTGAAGGCGGATATCAGCCGGTTAAGAAAGCTTGTCACAAAGTGCCGCCTGGATCAGGTGACGGACGAGCAGGTGGAGGAAATGAGGTCCGCCAGGGCACAGCTGGAGGCAAGCGCGTCAAAGCTTTAGAAAGTGTACAAAATCTTCGGATTTGTGATATACTATCAGAGTAAGTACGGTTTTGTACCGGAAAAATTATCAGAGAGAAGGTATGTGGTTATGGCAGAGCAACAGAATAACGGAGGATGCACGGAGGAATCCTGTGCGGGATGCGCCCATGCAGACTCCTGCAGCAGCAGGAAAGAAGATTTTCGCGAACCTGCAAATCAGTATTCCAGCATAAAGAAGGTGATCGGAGTCATCAGCGGCAAAGGAGGAGTGGGAAAATCGCTTGTGACCGCCTCTCTTGCCCGCAGGATGAGGGAGAAAGGGTATGAGGTCGGCATCCTGGATGCAGATATTACAGGTCCCTCGATCCCGAAAATGTACGGCGTCCATGAGAAAGCTCACGGGACGGAAGATTCCATCGTTCCCTGCGTGGCAAAGGACGGCACCAGGATCATGTCGGTCAACCTGCTGCTGGAGGATGAGGCAGCCCCGGTCATCTGGAGAGGACCGATCATCGCAGGCGTTGTCAAACAGTTCTGGACAGATGTAATGTGGGGGGATCTCGATTATCTGTTTGTAGATATGCCGCCGGGAACAGGAGATGTCCCGCTGACTGTATTTCAGTCTCTCCCGGTTGACGGCGTTGTGATCGTCACCTCACCCCAGGACCTCGTGCAGATGATCGTGAAAAAGGCGGTCAATATGGCGGAGCAGATGAAGATTCCGGTATTGGGTGTCGTGGAGAATTACAGTTATGTGACGTGCCCGGACTGCGGGAAGGAGATCAAAGTATTTGGTGAGAGCCACATTGAGGAAATCGCATCCGGCATGGGCGTTCCGGTTCTGGCAAAGATGCCGATCGACATGAAGCTGGCCCAGGCTGTGGAGGACGAGAAGTTCTATGAGACGGAGAATCCGTACT
The DNA here is from genome assembly GCA_944381935.1 of uncultured Mediterraneibacter sp. GTDB lineage: Bacteria > Bacillota > Clostridia > Lachnospirales > Lachnospiraceae > Mediterraneibacter. The sequence goes on from CALWMN010000002.1 coordinate 43,169, forward strand.
TCCGGGATATAGAATTGTAGAGAGAAATTTTCAACAGCAGGCTCCTGACGATAACAGCAGGAGCCTTTGAAGTATATGGAAGAACGTCAGAGACTGATTGACAGAGGAAGGATTGTGTGAGGAAAGAAAAATGATAGGACAGAGAAGTGAAATATGGAGAAAAGAAGAATATGATTATCCGGCGGCATATGGCTTCATCCCTCTGGCTGTGAGCTATCTGCATGAAGACAAGGCGATCCGGCCGTGCATGGTTGTGGCGCCTGGGGGAGCATACCAGCGCGTATCCCCGGCTGAGGGGGATGTGGTGGCAAGATATTTCTATGAAGCAGGGTATAATGTGTTTGTCCTTGTGTATACGACGAATCCGCTCGATCAACCGCTGAAGACACAGCCTCTTCAGGACATCTCAAGAGCGATACGCCTGATCCGGGCAAGAGAACGGGAGTACAGGATTGACCCGGAGAAGGTGGCAGTGTGCGGCTTTTCGGCAGGAGCCCATCTCTGCGGCAGCCTCTGTGTCCACAACAGTGATATCAGGGATCCGAGACCAGAGTATGATAGCGTGCCAAACCGCCCGGATGCCGCTGTTCTGGCATATCCGGTCATCTCTTCCGGCAAATATGCGCACAGGGATTCGTTTAGGGCACTTTTTGGGGAGGGGGCGGCAGAGGAAGAACTGGAGTATATGTCGCTGGAAAAGCACGTGACAGGTCAAACGCCGCCGTGCTTTCTGTGGCAGACCGCATCAGACGGTTCCGTTCCTGTTGAGAACAGCTATCTTTTTGCAAAAGCATGCAGGAAAGCAGGGGTATCGTTTGCCCATCATGTATTCTCTGAAGGTGTACACGGAATGTCTCTCGCCTCAAAAGAATGGCTGGAAGGAAAATACAGGGATCCTTACACGCTGGAGCAGACGTTCAGTATCATCAGGGCGATTGAGGAGGGCAGAACGAAGTATCCGAAGGAAAAGGGAAATGAGATACTGGAAAGATTTGAACTTACGGGGACAGGGAAGGAAACCTGGATACCGGAGGACAGGGACAACATGCTATCTGCCATTTCCGAAGTGGGAATGTGGCCCGAACTTGCAAAACGGTGGCTGGAAAGAGAACTGAAGCTGTAAGAAAAGAGACAAAAGAGGAGAAAAGTATGAGAATTTTATTCATTCGCCACGGCGATCCCGATTATGTACACGATACCCTGACAGAAAAAGGGCACAGGGAGGCGGGCCTGCTTGCAAAAAGAGCAGAGAGCCTGGGATTGGGGACCTGCTATGTCTCCCCTCTGGGAAGAGCAAAGGATACGGCAGCATACTGCCTTAGGCAGACCGGGAATACTGCGGAGACACTGGACTGGCTGGAGGAATTTCCTGCAAGAATTGACCTGAACCGATATCCCGGTCTGAGAGAGGCATATCCAGGGGCGAAGATCCAGAACAACAGATATATCCCCCGAGTGGTATGGGATATGGCGCCGGCTTACTGGACCGAGCATGAAGAATACTTTGACAGCGTGAGGTGGAGAGAGTCGGAGGCGGCGAGATGTTCAGACGCTGTGGAGAGATATGACCAGGTGACAGAGAGATTTGACCGTTTTCTGGAGGAATATGGATATATCAGGGAAAACCGGCATTACAAGGTTGAAAGGGAATCGAAGGAGACTGTGACATTTTTCTGCCATTTCGGTATCACCTGCGTGCTTTTGTCTCATCTGTGGAATGTGTCCCCATTTCTTCTCTGGCACAGCTTTGCATTTGCCCCCACCTCTGTTACAGAAGTCGTCACAGAAGAAAGGGAGCGGGGAACTGCATATTTTAGAGGCCTTAAGCTGGGGGATGTCTCCCATCTGTATGCAGGAAATGAGCCGGTATCCTTTGCGGCCAGGTTTTGTGAAATATACAGCGACAGTCAGGAACGCCATTGATTGTGTGAGAAGGAGACCGTACCGGGAAAACACCTTTTGCCTCTCGCGTCATAATATAAAGAAAAAAGGATTTTTCTGTTATGGCATATGAGACATTTGAGAAGATTGAAGGAGTGATACAGGGGATAAACAGGGGAGATTCCTGCTGTTCAATGGTGATTTCCCTGATCAGCAACTCCAATATTGTGAACGTGGTTGTATCCGGGGAGACAGTCATCATAGACAATGTGCGTCTGCGTGCCGGGCTGCGCATTGCCGTATTCTATGACGCGAACCTTCCGACACCGGCAGTATATCCGCCGCAGTACCGCGCAGAGATCATTACATCGCTGAGAAGAGGGCAGCAGGTCGCTCTCGGCTATTTTGATGAGAACCTGACCTCGGATGACAATTCTCTGCAGTTAAATATAGGACCTGTGACTAATGTTGTCACTCTGAACGGACAGCCGTACACATGCAGCCCGGAAAATTCGGAGCTTCTGGTCTATTATACAAATTCTACTTTCAGTATCCCTGCTATGACAACACCCCAGAAGATCATTGTTATGTGTCAGTATTGAGGATGCGCCTCCTTTGGCTCCCGGAACATTCCGGGAGCTTTTCCATGAAAATATGAAAAGAAGAAAAAGTTGAAAATTGTCGAATAAATTCTATTGTTTACTATATCTTTGCAATTTACGATATTAAAGGGAATGAGGGAACAGGGACTCAATATCGGGAGGATATTGATAATGAATTACAGAAGAACAGTCGTAAATATTCTGGACAGCCTGGGAGCAAACAAGTCGTTTATCGGGTATGATTATGTCGTAGAAGGTATCATGGAGATGCTCAAAGACAAAGAATGTGTGACATGTATCACCAAGTCCCTGTATATCGACATTGCCAGACGGCATAATACGACTTGGAACTGTGTGGAGAAAAATATCAGGACAGTTGTAAATTCTCTGTGGGATTCCAGAAATGCAGAACTTATCGAACATATCTTCAAAAAGTCGATCAAAGATAAAAGACCTACCAATAAAGAATTTTTCAAATATATGTATGAATATATATTGGAGACCGGAGATGGCACAGAACCGGAAGAGAGAATCATCTCTGTTATCTGTCCGATCTCAAAACGCTACTGCGGATCACTGTCGAGCTATTATGAAAAAATGCTGGAAAAAATACAGGTGTAAATAAAGCGGAAACAGAGGAGCGGGCGATCACGGAACATACCTGGGAGGAGATCTTAAGGAAGTTCCCGGAAAAAAACACTTGCGGAGATTGCGGGCGCTCTGGAAGAGGAAGAAAGTGAAATCCGGCGTTTGGCGGGTGAGATGGGGAAAGAAAAAGAAAGCCAATAAGTGCGGTAATAAAATTAGGGGTTTTCATTTAAATCAAAGTCTGCTATAATAATAAAGCTGTGGAAAACTGTGGAATTAGCGGATTGTTTTCCACACGCCAAGGAGACGTATCGAAGTGGTCATAACGGGGCGCACTCGAAATGCGTTTGCCCTCCGGGGCACGAGGGTTCGAATCCCTCCGTCTCCGTTTCGCTATTGGATTTGGGAAGCCTTGATTTTACCGAGGCTTCCCATTTTTACATCAACGGCAAGACAGATATTAGATATTCTTCAAGAGAGAAAACCGTACATCTAAGTTGACCGCTCAATGGCAGGATTAGAAGCGATGCGCTGGAAACAAAAGGCTCCTGAAGAGGTTTTAAGAAATGCAAAAATTTTAGACAGGGACGGAAAAATAGAAAAAGAATAAAATCGTTCTTGACAAGCGGTTGAAGTTAGTATAAACTAATTTTTGTCATATAAGAGTAACAATGGCAGGATAGATATTATTGGTTAAATTGTCATGGGGGTTGTAACATGAATTTACTGGATGCCAAAGAAGGCGAAGAATATACCATTAAGAGGATTGAGACGGATGATGAGGAAATGGAGGCGTTCCTGTTCTCACTGGGCTGTTACAGCGGAGAGCCTATCACTGTGGTTTCCCGGGTAAGGGGCGGATGTGTGGTTTCCATTAAGGATGGGAGATACAACATCGATACTGATTTAGCGAAAGCTATTTCAATATAAATAAAAATAGTAATTTTATTACTATTTTTTTTGCAAAAGGGTTAGTCTATTCTAATCAAAATAAAGGAGGAGATTGGTAAATGAGAATTGCTTTTGCAGGAAATCCTAACAGTGGAAAGACAACCATGTACAACGCGTTGACAGGCAGAAACGAGCGTGTTGGGAACTGGGCCGGTGTTACGGTAGAGCGAAAGGAAAGCCTGATCAGGAAGGCTTACTATGACGGAGGGGAGGAGCTTGTGGCGGTAGATTTGCCGGGAGCCTATTCCATGTCTCCTTTTACTTCAGAGGAAAGCATCACCAGCAGTTATGTAAAGAATGAAAATCCGGACGCGATCGTCAATATAGTAGACGCGACGAACTTAAGCCGAAGCCTGTTTTTTACCACACAGCTTCTGGAGCTTGGCGTTCCGGTTGTAGTAGCCCTCAACAAGAGCGACGTCACAGAGAAAAAGCAGACAACGATTGATGAGAAGCTTCTGTCTGAGAAGCTGGGGTGCCCGGTTATCAAAACGGTATCCACTTCCTCGGGACATGAAGGGCTCAAAGAGGTTATTACTACGGCTGCTTCTTTAAGCGGCAAGGGACAGAAAGCGCCTTATGTGCAGCCGGATATTGATCTGAAGGATAAAGATGCGGTCGAGGCGGCAGACAGGAGGCGCTTTGAATTTGTAAACGGCATTGTAAAACAGGTGGAACAGAGAAAAGTTTTCACGAAAGACAAGAATTTCCAGGATAAGATTGACAGTGTCATCACCCATAAGATTATCGGTATTCCGATCTTTGCGGTTGTGATCTTCCTTGTCTTCTACATATCCCAGACAACGGTGGGGACCTGGGTTGCAGACTGGCTGGTTGCCTGGATTGAGACGTTCCAGGAGTGGGTCGGCGGACTGATGGAGAACGCGAACCCGCTTCTGTATGCACTGCTGGTTGATGGTATCATCGGCGGCGTCGGCGCGGTTGTCGGCTTCCTTCCGCTGGTTATGGTCATGTACTTCCTTATCGCGCTTCTGGAGGACTGCGGTTATATGGCGCGTGCGACAGTCGTGCTTGACCCGATTTTCAAGAGGGTAGGGCTTTCCGGCAAATCCGTAATCCCTATGGTCATCGGTACCGGATGCGCCATTCCGGGCATCATGGCTTCCCGTACGATCAGAAATGAAAGGGAGCGCAGGACGACGGCAATGCTCACACCGTTTATGCCGTGCGGCGCAAAGATTCCTGTCATTGCGTTGTTTGCGGGAGCTTTCTTTGCGGATGCATGGTGGGTATCGGGTACCATGTACTTGGCAGGTATCGTACTGGTCCTGTTGGGAGCACTGCTCGTAAAGAGGATCACGGGGCAGAAGTACCGGAAATCCTTCTTTATCATTGAACTCCCGGAATACAGGATCCCGAGCCTGAAAAGGGCATGCGTCTCCATGCTGGAGCGTGGGAAAGCATACATCGTAAAAGCCGGAACCATTATCCTGGTGTGTAATACAGTTGTACAGATCATGCAGAGCTTTAACTGGCAGTTCCAGCTTGTGGAAGAGGGGGCAGAAGGGACATCCATCCTTGCCGGCATCGCGCATCCGTTCGCGATCCTGTTCATTCCGCTTGGGTTTGGCGTGTGGCAGCTTGCAGCGGCGGCAATCACAGGATTTATCGCAAAGGAGAATGTGGTTGGCACACTGGCAGTTGTTTACGGTGTTACAAACCTGATCGACACGGAAGAACTGGCGCTGGTCGGCAGCGGAAATGAAGTGGCTACCATCATGGGACTGACAAAAGCGGCAGCGCTTGCATATCTGATGTTCAACCTCTATACACCGCCGTGTTTTGCGGCCCTTGGAGCAATGAACTCTGAGATGAAGAGCGGGAAATGGCTGTTTGGGGGCATTTGTCTCCAGCTTGCGACAGGGTATACGGTGGCGTTCCTTGTATACCAGATCGGGACGCTCATCACGACTGGCTCTCTTGGAACAGCCTTTGTTCCGGGACTGATTGCGGTGCTGGTATTTGCTGCCATCATTATATGGAGAGTACGCAAGTCAGACCAGGAATTTGCGGCAGAATACAGCCTCCACACATAAAAAATAACATAGTGGCAAGCGGTGGACAGAGCAGGAGTACTTTGTCCGCCGTTTGGCGTTAGAGCAGGAAGGATGGTATTTATGGAAAATGTAATTGTAGTCATAATCCTGGCAGCCTTGATTGGAGGGGCAGTCGCATATCTGATAAGGGCAAAGAGAAGCGGGGTGAAGTGTGTCGGATGCCCTGCCGGAGGAAGCTGCCCCGGCAGCAGAAAGATGCCGAAAAAGAAACTGGACGGCCCGGTAATCGGGAAAAAGACAATGAAAATTTCCGGGATGCACTGCGGACACTGTGTAACGGATGTGACAAAAACACTTAATCAGATCGATGGCGTGAGCGCGGATGTCAGTCTGTCAAAAGGCAGTGCAAAGGTTTCCTTTGACAGGGAAATAGAAGAAGATGTTCTGAAGAAGGCTGTAGAGAAGATCGGGTATAAGGTCACGGATATATTTTAGGGAAAATTTATTTGATGATGATGACCGGGTGTGCTATACTGGGGCTAGATGTTTACGTATTTTGCAGCGCAGACTTTTCCGGAGGGAAGATACCTGCACTGCCAAGCGAAAAAATATAGATGAGGTGTAAGTTTATGCATGTAAATGAATCTGCTGAAAATTATCTGGAAACCATACTTATGCTGAGCAAGACTCTTCCGGTTGTCCGTTCTGTAGATATTGCGACGGAACTCAATTTTAAGAAATCCAGTGTCAGCGTAGCTATGAAAAAACTCAGGGAGGGGAACCATATTGTTGTCTCCCCGGAAGGGTATATTACATTGACCGAGTCGGGAGAGGAAATCGCCAACCGTATCTATGAGCGGCACACGCTCCTTTCCTCGTGGCTGGAGCGCCTGGGGGTCGACCCTGAGGTGGCAGTCGCAGATGCCTGCCGCATCGAACACGTCATCAGTGCGGAAAGCTTCGAGGCGATCAAGAGGCACATCAAGTGAATTATTCAGGATAATTCAGGCAGACAAAAAAGAACCAGCGCCCTGCGGAATGAAAACCGCAGGGCGCTGCAATGCTTCCGGGGATGCTCATCCAGAAATCTGCGCGAGCACTTTTTTCAGTTCATTGGCTGAGTTTTTCAGCTTCTGTGTCTCGTCTTTGTCAAAATCAATTTCCAGGATCTGTTCGGCGCCATTGCGCCCGATGACGGTCGGGATGCTCAGGCAAAGTCCGCTCAGTCCGTACTCTCCGTTCAGGGAAACCGATATCGGTGCGACGGTGTGGCTGTCTCTTACGATCGATCCCGCAATCTTGGCAGCTGCCATACCGATGCCATAGTAGGTCGCGCCTTTCCTCTCAATGATCTCATAAGCGCTGTCCCGGACGGCGTGGTAGATCTCGTCCTTTATCTCTGAAATATTCTGGAATCCGCGCAGGCTGGCGAATTTCTCCAGGCCAATGCCGTAGATGTTCGCACAGCTCCAGGCAGCCAGCTCGCTGTCCCCATGCTCCCCGACGATAAATGCGTGGACATTCCTGCTGTCTACTTTGAGTTTTTCGCTGATCAGATACTTCAGCCTTGCGGTATCCAGCACGGTGCCGGACCCGATTACCCGCTCTTTCGGAAACCCGGATTCCCGGAGTGCCACCTCGGTGAGGATATCCACCGGATTGGACACAACCAGAAGGATACCTTCGCATTTCACCCGTTTTATCTCAGAAATAATCGATTTCATGATCTTTGCATTTTTCTGCACAAGGTCAAGACGGGTCTCTCCTGGTTTCTGGTTTGCCCCTGCCGTAATGATGATAACCGAGGCATCCGCAATATCTTCATATCCGCCTGCCCGGATATCCATAGCATGCGCAAAAGGCAGCCCGTGGCTGATATCCATCGCCTCTCCCTCTGCCTTCGCCTGATCTGCGTCTATCAGGATCAGGTCAGAAAAAATGCCTTTCTGCATCAGGGTATATGCGATAGTAGAACCGACAAAACCGCAGCCGATTACTGCTGCTTTCTGAATATTTATCATAAATTTCTCCTCCTTTATTTCAAATCTGGATAATTCCCAGTGTTTTACTAGGAATTATTTCATCTCCTATTATAATAGAGTCTCCTGAAAACGCAAGAGTTTTCAGGAAATTTTTTCAAAAATTCTAAAAATATAAAATATCATATCATAAATCATGAGAGGAAGGCCCCCTGACGGGAGATGAGTACTTGACAACTTACATGTGTTAGTGTATACTAACCTACAGGGTGAAGATAGACGAAAAAGATTATTGATCCCGGATTTACGGAAGATGAGTCAAGCAGAAGGTTTATGTTACAGGGGATTCTGAAGATTTAAGATCCGATGCTGCCGGTATTTCATGTGGAGTAACAGGAGGTCTGCCGTGAGTAAGAAAGAACAGATAATAGAGAGGCTGAAAGAAAACGGGTGCCGTATCACGAAACAGCGCCTTATGTTGATCGATATCATTCTTGAGAATGACTGTTCAAGCTGTAAGGAGATTTTTTATAAAGCTTCCAAAAGTGATGAAAAGATAGGTGTGGCAACCGTGTACCGTATGATCAACGCACTGGAAGAGATTGGGGCGATCAGCCGCAAAAACATGTATAAGGTGGAGTGCTCTCAGGAAGAGTGCCCCCACAGCAGATCTTTAGAATGTGGGTATGTAATCGTTTTAGATGATGATACGACGTGCCATCTGTCGCAGGGAAGGCTGAATACTGTGCTCCGTGAAGGCATGAAGCAATGCGGATACCTGAAAAATCAGAAGATTACGAGAATAGAAGTTCAAAATGGTTCACAATAAAATGAGAGAACACAGGACAGGAGAATCTGCCGGGCCATAATGGCCCGGTCTTTTTTATTCTTTTGAAAAGACCTATGGACCATCCTGCAAAAATCTGCCATGTACAATTTGAATGAAAATGATTGAATATAAATGATTATGAATTTTATACAAAAATTAAGAGCTAAAATTGTAAATAAATATGATTGATTTTGATTGAAATTGAAAATATAATAAAAACATAAAAAGCAGGAGGTGACGTGGGTATGATCTACACAGTTACTTTTAACCCTTCCCTGGACTACATTGTCGGGACGAAAGGATTCCAACTGGGAGAGACAAACCGGAGTATATCGGAGCTTATACTCCCGGGCGGAAAGGGAATCAATGTTTCTACAGTCCTGAAGAACCTGGGGATAGAAAGCACGGCGCTTGGATTTACTGCCGGATTTACAGGCGAAGAGATACGGCGCAGAGTGGATGAACTTGGGGTTGCAAACGAATTTATCGATGCAGGCAGCGGTTTTTCCAGGATTAATGTCAAAATGAAGGAATTTGACGGAACTGAGATTAACGGACAGGGACCACACATTAGCAGAAAGGCAGTCGAAAAACTGTTTATGAGGCTGGGGAGATTAGAGGAGGGGGACATTCTGGTCCTGGCAGGCAGTATCCCGTCCTGTATGGAGGACTCTGTATACAGTGATATACTTAGCCAGATGTATGGGCGGGGTATTGATTTTGTCGTAGACGCGACAAAAGACCTTCTTCTGAATGTCCTGAAGTATCACCCGTTTCTGATCAAGCCGAATCATCATGAACTTGGGGAAATATTCGGAGTCGGGATACAGGGCAGAGAAGAAGTGCCGGAATATGCAAGGCTTCTCCAGGAGAAGGGAGCCAGGAACGTGCTGGTCTCGATGGGAGGAATGGGGGCAGTGCTTCTTGATGAAGAAGGAAAAGTACACATGCTTCCAGCCCCAAAGGGACAGCTTGTAAACGCCGTAGGCTCGGGTGACTCTATGGTGGCAGGTTTTCTCGCCGGCTGGGCGGAGAGTAAAGATTATGAACATGCTTTTAAGATGGGCGTAGCGTCCGGCAGCGCAAGTGCGTTTTCCGAGCTTCTTGCGACAAAGGATGAGATACAGACTCTTTATCAGAGATTGCAATAAAAGGGAGGAAAGAAAAATGAGGATTACAGAACTGCTTGACAAAAGGAGCATTTCGCTTAATGGGGCACCGGCTTCCAAGAAAGAAGCACTGGACCAGATGATTGCGCTGATGGAAAAGAGCGGGAAAATCCGGGATGTGGAAGCGTACAGACAGGAGGTTTATGCGAGAGAGGAAGAGGGAACAACAGGAATAGGGGAAGGAATCGCAATCCCGCATGGGAAATGTGATGCAGTTGAAAAACCGGGACTGGCAGCAATGGTGATACGGGATGGTGTAGATTTCGATTCCCTGGACGGACAGCCGGTTCATCTGATCTTCCTGATAGCGGCGCCTGACACAAAGGATAATATTCATTTGGACGTACTTAGTAAACTTTCCATGCTTCTTATGGATGAAACATTTGTTGCGGATCTGAAGAAAGCAGAGACGGCAGAGGAATTTCTCAGGATTATCGACAGGTTTGATCAGGAAAAGCCGGGTCTGGATGAACAGTTTGCAGAGCAGACAGAGGCTTCCACGGATAAAAAAACGTGCAGGATACTTGCCGTAACCTCCTGCCCTACGGGGATTGCACATACATACATGGCAGCAGAAGGGATTGAGAAGGCGGCAAAAGCGGCGGGATGTTCGGTCAAAGTAGAAACAAGAGGGTCAGGCGGGGCAAAAAATGTACTGACAGACCAGGAAATCAAGGACGCTGACTGCATTATTATTGCGGCGGACGCAAAGGTGCCAATGGACCGTTTCCACGGAAAGCGGCTGATTGAATGTCGGGTTTCGGATGGTATCAGCAAGGCGGATCAGCTGGTTGAAAGAGCAATGAAGAAAGACGCACCGGTTTACCAGGCGGGAACCCCGGTATCCAGGAACAGCACAGTATCTTCAGGGGGAGCGGCACACAAAGTATACACACAGCTGATGAACGGAGTATCACATATGCTGCCATTTGTTGTGGGAGGCGGTATTCTCATTGCCCTGGCATTTCTGATTGATGGATTTTCGGCAGATATCAATTCTCTTTCTGAGGAGGCACGTGCCAATTTCGGAACGATTACCCCAGTTGCCGCTACGCTGAAAGGAATTGGCGATCTGGCGTTTGGCTTTATGCTTCCTATACTTGCGGGATATATTGCAATGAGTATTGGTGACAGGCCTGCGCTCGCTGTAGGTTTTGTAGGCGGGATGATTGCATCAAACGGAAAATCAGGATTTCTGGGAGCTCTTCTTGCAGGATTTCTTGCGGGATATATCATTCTTCTGTTGAAAAAGGCATTTGCCAGGCTGCCGGAATCAATAGAAAAGATTGCCCCGGTGCTTCTGTACCCACTTTTTGGCATCCTGCTCATCGGCCTGATTATGAACTTTGCCGTAGAACCTCCGATTGGAGCGCTCAACACAGGACTCAACACGGCACTGACAAATATGGGCGGAAGCAGTAAGGTCCTTCTCGGGATCATTGTGGCAGGGATGATGTCAATCGACATGGGGGGACCATTCAACAAGGCGGCGTATGTATTTGGAACAGCGTCAATTGCGGCAGGAAATTATGATATTATGGCAGCGGTCATGATCGGCGGAATGGTGCCACCCTGCGCGATTGCTCTCGCAACGCTTCTTTTCAGGAACAGATTTACACAAGAAGAAAGGGAATCCGGTCCGGTGAACTTTATCATGGGCCTTGCATTTATCACGGAAGGAGCGATCCCGTTCGCGGCATCGGATCCGCTTCATGTGCTTCCGTCCTGTATTGTGGGAGCGGCAGTATCGGGGGCGCTCTCCATGATATTTGGATGTACGCTGATGGCTCCCCACGGAGGTATCTTTGTTTTCCCGGTAGTAGAACATCCGGGACTGTACCTTGTTGCCCTTATAGCCGGAACCGTGGTCGGGGCAGTACTGCTCGGCATACTTAAGAAAAAAGTGAGCGAATGACGGGAAAACCGGGTAAGGGCACTTGCCGTCACTTCTGTTTCGTTGTAAAATATGGAGAAAGCAGGAGACGAGAGGGCAGTAGGGATGTTGGCAGAAACAAGACAGGAAGAGATTCTACGGATGGTGGAGCAGAACGGAAGTGTGACTGTACAGCAGCTGACAGAATGTTTAGGCGCTTCTGAATCGACGGTACGGCGGGATCTCAATGCCCTGCACAAAAAAGGAGCCCTGGTGAAAGTTTTTGGCGGGGCGGTGCAGGCAGAGACAAAGATCAGTATAAAAGAGGAGAAAGTTGCGCTGCGCAGAGAGCAGAATATGGAAGAGAAGCGGCGGATAGGAAAATACGCGGCGTCTCTGATAGAACCGGAAGATTTTGTGTATCTGGATGCAGGGACAACGACAGGTTATATGATTCCCTTTCTACAGGAAAAGACTGCGGCGTTTGTGACAAACGCCGTGGCACATGCGCTCAGACTTTCAGAAAACGGGTTCCGGGTGATCCTTATCGGCGGGGAATTGAAAGCGGCGACAGAAGCAATTGTAGGAAATGAGGCGTATGCCAGCCTTCAGAAATTTCATTTCACCAAAGGGTTCTGGGGGACGAACGGAGCCAGTGAGACATTGGGTTTCACGACACCGGACATTAACGAGGCGATGATAAAGGGATGTGCCATGCGTCACACAAAGCAGAAATATGTCCTGTGTGACAACAGCAAATTCAGCCATACCAGTCCTGTGAGCTTCGGAGCCTTTTCGGAGGCTTATATTATCACAGACCGGATGCCTGATGGAATCCGGGATTTGTCCCGTATTATTATTGCAGAAGAGGAAAAATGAATGGAAACCAGGCTTTTGATTTAGGGGGCCTGGTTTTTTTAACGGCGACCGCCCACAATCCAGGAATGTGCCTTTTGGCACTTCCGGTGATTGATATGCGCCATAAGCCAGTATAACTATGGGATTATGATGTCAATTGAACAAAGGTGATAAAATTTCTCGGTAGATGTTGTTAGAATTGACTAGCCAAAAAGGTGATTGCTATGATGTGACAGTAGACAAATGTTTTACATACTATAAAAGAAGGAAGTGGTGCACGTATGAAACAACACAGATTCTGGGCATGGGCGGCGGTCTTTTGCTTTGTCATGGTATTTTATACAGGCTACAAACACAAATAGGAGGGATTTATTATGTTAGAAGTATCAACACTGAAAAAAATCGGGCTTTTCGCAGGGGGCGTCCTGTTCGGAACGGCAGGGGTCAAGGTCCTCTCAAGCAAGGATGCAAAGAAAGTATATACGAACTGCACGGCAGCGGCATTAAGGGCCAGGGACTGTGTGATGAAGACTGCTACGATTATGCAGGAAAATGCAGAGGATATCCTTGCCGAAGCACAGCAGATCAATGAAGCGAGAGCTGCAGAAGAAGCGGCGGCAGAAGAAGACGCAGGTGCGGATGCTGTCTCAGAGGAAACTGTATAACAGGCTATGAAGTTTATCATTAAGCATGAGATCAGAGGCCGCCTCCGCATCCATGTCATCCAGGGCAGGATGTCGTATGAGGAGGCGGATACCCTCTCCTGGTTTCTGGAAAAGCAGGAATATGTAACAGATGTCAAAGTATATGAGCGCACCGCAGATGCTGTTATCTGTTATGAGGGGGAGAGGAAACGGCTGATCCTGCTGTTGAAGGGATTCCGTTATGATAAGGTGGATGTGCCGGAGAATCTGTCTGCCAGCTCGGGCAGAAAGCTGAACTCCCAGTTCAGGGAGAAGCTGATCACAAAAGCGGTCCTGCATTATGGCGGGAAGCTGTTTCTCCCATATCCGGTCCGGGCAGCCTACACAGTTATCCGGGCAGTCCGGTATATCCGCGAGGGGCTCCGGTGCCTGAGGCAGGGAAAGATTGAAGTGCCGCTCCTCGACGCAATGGCTATCAGTGTGTCGGTTTTAAGAGGGGATTTTAACACGGCAAGCTCCGTTATGTTCCTCCTCGGAGTCGGAGAGCTGTTAGAGGAATGGACACATAAGAAATCCGTGGGAGATCTCGCCCGCAGCATGTCGCTCAATATCAAGAAAGTGTGGCTTAAGCGCGGCGGGCAGGAAATTCTCGCGGAAGCTTCCACAGTTGTGCCGGGAGACACGGTCGTGGTCCATATGGGAAATGTGGTTCCCTTTGACGGCGAGGTGTCCGGCGGAGAAGGGATGGTGAATCAGGCGTCTCTTACCGGAGAGTCTCTCCCGGTGAGAAGAATACAGGGACAGTCGGTCTATGCGGGAACTGTCGTGGAAGAAGGGGAGCTTGAGATACTGGTCAGGGCAGTATCCGGTTCTACCAGGTTTGAAAAGATTGTCACCATGATTGAGGACTCAGAGAAACTGAAGTCTTCCCTTGAGAGTAAGGCAGAGCATCTTGCGGACAGACTGGTGCCCTATACACTGGCAGGGACAGGCCTTGTCTGGCTGCTGACCCGGAATATCACGAAAGCGCTGTCTGTGCTTATGGTTGACTTTTCCTGCGCACTTAAGCTTGCCATGCCGATCAGTGTACTCTCTGCTATCCGCGAGGCGGGAGACAGCGGTATCACGGTAAAGGGAGGAAAGTATCTGGAGGCTGTGGCAGAAGCCGATACGGTCGTATTTGACAAGACCGGCACGCTTACAAAGGCAAAGCCTACTGTAAAAGAAGTGATCGAATTTGGAGATTATCCGAAGGAAGAGGCACTGCGTATCGCGGCATGCCTGGAGGAGCATTTCCCACATTCTATGGCAAAAGCAGTAGTGGACGCCGCCAGGCGCCAGAACCTTTATCACGAGGAAATGCACTCCAAGGTGGAGTATGTGGTAGCGCACGGAATCTCGTCCTATATTGAGGACAAGAAGGTCATCATCGGGAGCAGCCATTTCGTATTTGAGGATGAAGGGTGCAGAGTGCGCCCGGAGTATCAGGAACGCTTTGACAGTCTTCCTACTGAATATTCCCATCTCTATCTTGCAATGGAGCAGGAGCTGATTGCCGTGATCTGTATTGAGGATCCGCTGCGGGAAGAAGCGGGAGATATGATACGCTCTCTGAGACAGGAAGGAATCTCAAAGATCGTTATGATGACCGGGGACAGCGAGCGCACAGCGGCGTCTGTCGCCAGGAGGATAGGCGTGGATGAGTATTACGCAGAGGTCCTGCCGGAGGATAAGGCGGGATTCATTGAAAGGGAAAAAGCTGCAGGAAGAAAGGTCATCATGGTCGGTGACGGGATCAACGACTCGCCGGCCCTGTCTGCCTCAGATACAGGAATCGCGATCAGCGACGGCGCTGAGATTGCCAGAGAGATTGCGGATATCACAATTGCAGCGGATGACCTGTGGGAGCTGGTCACGCTGAAACGCCTTGCAAACGCTATGATGAAACGGATTCACAGAAATTACCTCTGTATCGTGGGGATTAATTCAGGACTGATCCTGCTGGGGGTTCTGGGGATTATCCAGCCGACGGCATCGGCACTTTTTCACAATACATCTACTCTTATGATCAGCCTTCGCAGTATGGGAAATCTTCTGCCGGAGGAACAGGGAGAACAGGCATGACTGCTTCACAGCGGCCATGCCTTTCCCGTTTCCGGAGTCCCTGTCCTTTCCGGAGTCCCTGTCCTTTCCGGTTGGCTTACAGTTTTGTAAGATGGCAGTAAACCGGACCGGAATATGGTATAGTAGATATGCTGGAAAAGGTGTACAGGGAGGGATTTTTTTGAACAGACTGTTATTACTGGAAGACGATATAAGCCTGGTCGACGGACTGCAATATTCTCTGGAGCGCAGCGGGTTTGCCCTGGATGTGGCCAGGACTCTTAAGGAGGCGAGAGGGAGACTGGGAGGCGGGCACCCTTATGACTTGTTGATCCTGGATGTGGCTTTGCCGGACGGGACGGGATTTGAGATCTGTGAAGAGGTCCGGGCGGCTGAGGATGAGGTGCCGATCCTCTTTCTCACTGCGGCGGATGAGGAGACGAGTATTATACGTGGACTGGACGGAGGTGGGGATGACTATCTCACGAAGCCTTTCCGTCTGGGAGAACTCTGCTCCAGGATACGTGCCCTTCTGCGGCGCAGCGCCTCAAAGGGAGGAGAGGAAGGGCGCCTTCGTTCTGGACCGGTCATGATCGACCAGATATCGGGCAGGGCGTTTCTGGACGGGGAAGCGCTGGAGCTGACCGGGGCGGAGTACCGCCTGCTGAGCTTATTCCTCCGAAGGGAAGGGCAGATCCTGACGAGAACCTATATTCTGGATGCTCTCTGGGATGGGAACGGCAATTTTGTAGACGACAATACGCTTTCCGTCTATATCCGCCGTCTCAGGGAGAAAGTGGAGCCAGAGCCGTCGAGTCCGAGACATCTGCTGACAGTCCGGGGCATGGGATATCGATGGGAGGGAGAAGAATGAATCTTTTCAGTGACAGGCAGATACGCCGGTATGCGGTTTTCCTCGGGGTGTTCTGTCTGCTTTTACTCTGTATTCCCCTGGCGGTGAGCCTGATACAGGGAATGCAGATACGGGACCATCTTTTCACATGGGAGCAGGGGGTCGTCTCCTCCCTTGTGGAGCAGGGGGTGGAACCCCGGATCATTGTCACGGCGCTGAGAGGTACGGATATATCAGAAGAGGGGGCGGCGCTGCTTCGGATGTCAGGATACACGGAGGAAACTGCCCCCTGGCTGCTTGAGGTACCGGGACAGGCGATGGCAGGCACTGCCCTGACCCTAACTGAAATATGCCTCATCCTTGTCTTGCTGCTGGCAGGAGGAAGCTTCTTCTTTTTCAGGGAGAGGGAGAAGGCATGTGAGCGGGCAGGAAAGCTCATAGAGGCATACAGGGAAGGAGATTTCACGCAGCGGCTGTCACAGGGCGGGACAGGAGCCTTTGACAGGATGCTCGCCTCTGCGGACAGGCTGGCGACCGCCCTGAAAGCCAGAAGCGATACGGAGGAGAAAGCGAGGGCTTTTTTAAAAGATATGATATCGGATATTTCACATCAGCTTAAAACGCCTCTGGCAGCGCTTGATATGTATATGGAAATCATACAGGATGAGCCGGAAAATACCCATGTGGTTTCAGAATTTGCGGAGAAGTCCACACAGTCCCTTAGAAGAATGGAGAGGCTGGTCTATATGCTGCTGAAGGTGGCAAAGCTGGATGCAGGGAGCGTTACGTTTCACAAAAAACTGTGCAGCATAGCCTCCCTTGTTGAAGAGGCGGCGGAAGGGCTTACCGTACGGATCCGGGAGGAAGGAAAAGAGCTGAGAGTAGAAGGAGATGGAGGGGAGACGGTTTTCTGCGACGAAGAGTGGACGGCGGAGGCGCTCGGGAATCTGATCAAGAACGCGGTTGACCACACGGAGCCGGGCGGGATGATAACAGTAAGGTGGAAGAGATCTCCGGCAATGATCCGGATCGAGGTCTGGGATGACGGATGCGGGATCAGGGAAGAGGACATCCACCACATTTTCAAGAAGTTCTACCGAAGCCGCAATTCCTCTGACTCTCAGGGGGCGGGACTTGGGTTGCCTCTGGCAAAATCTGTTGCGGAAGGGCAGGGAGGCGTCCTCACAGTGCAGAGCACGCCCGGGGAGGGGACAGTCTTTGCCATGTCCTTCCTTACGGAACTGTAAGAGAGAAGCCTCCGGGATTCACCGTACTGTAAGGAAAGGCTGGTATACTTTCTCCCAGAAAGGAGAGGAGACAATGGACATTCTGAAAGTAGAACATCTGAGCAAAACATATGGGGACGGCGAGGCAAGAGTGGAAGCTTTAAAGGACGTTTCCTTTCAGCTCGAAAAGGGAGAATTTGTAGCCGTAGCAGGAGAGTCGGGATCAGGCAAGAGCACGCTCTTAAACTGTATCGGGGGGCTGGATACGCCGGATCGCGGAAAGGTCTGGCTGGACGGGGAAGATATCTTTTCCATGAAAGAAAAGAAGAGGACGATTTTCAGAAGAAGGAATATCGGATTTATTTTCCAGTCTTTCCGGCTCGTGACAGAACTTAATGTAGAACAGAATATCGTGTTCCCGATGCTTCTGGATTACCAGAAGCCGGACCGGGCGAGGGTGGAGGAGATCCTGGAAGTGCTGGGGCTTGCGGACCGAAGAAAGCATCTCCCCGGACAGCTCTCAGGCGGGCAGCAGCAGAGGGTGGCAATCGGACGTGCCCTGGCCATGCGGCCTCAGATCATTCTTGCGGATGAACCGACAGGGAATCTCGATTCCGGGAACAGCCGGGATGTGATGGACCTTCTGATGAAAGCGTCCCGGTACTATCAGCAGACGATTCTCATGATCACCCACAATACTGCGCTCACATCCTCAGTGGACCGGGTGCTGCGCGTCAGGGACGGCGTGCTTACGGATCTGGGAGGTGTGCAGCCATGAGGCATTATCTTGATCTGATTCCGATTTCGGAAAAGGTACACAAAAGACAGACACGGATGACCAGGCTTTGTATCGTGTTCGCTGTATTTCTGGTGGCAGTGATCTTCGGCATGGCGGATATGGAGATCCAGAGCCAGATCTGGCAGTCGGTCCAGTCGGACGGAGGATGGCACGCAGGGTTTAAAGACCTTACGCAAGAGCAGGCCGCCATTATCCGGGCGCGCCCGGAAGTCGTAAGAAGCTCCCGGTATGCGGTCACCAATTACCGCGTGGACATGGGATATACAATCACGGGAAAAGAAACGGCGATCTGCGGGTTTGACGAGACAATGACAGAACTTTTTCCGGCGGCAGAGGTGGCAGAAGGAAGGTTTGCGTATTCGGAAGACGAGGCAGTTGCGACCAGGAGCATCCAAAAGCAGACAGGGGCGGATATAGGAGATACGGTCACGCTGGTCACTCCGGAGGGAAAGATCAACTTTGTGATCAGCGGGTTTACGGGAGACCACTCCATGCTTACTACCGCAGACGCGTTTGGTATTTTCCTGAATACGGATACATATGAGGAATACTTTACAGGTGCTACAGAGGCAGAAGATTTTATGCTTTATGTAGAATTTTCCCCTTTCTGTGATATACAGGGAACAATCACGGATATCTGTAAGCAACTGGACATTGACCGGGACACTGTGGGCCAGAATACGAAACTGCTCGGCCTGATGTTCCAGAGCGACGACCCCTATATGACCAGCTTCTTTCACATTGCCGCTGTTCTTGCGGTACTCGTTGCCGTGGCAGGGATGCTGATGATCTCCAGCAGCCTGAACAGCAATGTGGCGCAGCGGACAGAGTTTTTCGGGATGCTGCGATGCCTTGGGGCAGAGCCGGGACAGGTGGCACGCTTTGTTAGAAGAGAGGCGCTCCGCTGGTGCCTGACGGCGATTCCGACAGGGCTCGCGGCAAGTATTCTCGTGGTGTGGGGATTAAGCGCTACGCTCCGGTATCTCAGTCCCGGTTATTTTGCAGGGATGCCGGTGTTCGGAATCAGCCTGCCCGGGATTGGGGCAGGGACCATACTGGGGCTGGCCACTGTGCTCCTGGCAGTGCGTTCCCCGGCAAAGAAAGCGTCAAAGGTATCTCCGTTGGCTGCGGTGTCAGGCAATGCAGGCACGGTCCCGGAGGCAAAAAAGGCGGCAGACACCAGGTTCTTTCACGTGGACACGGCGCTTGGGATCCACCATGCATGGGGGAGCCGGAAAAATTTCTTCCTGATGGCAGGCTCCTTTGCCTTTAGCATCATCCTGTTCCTGAGCTTCAGTCCGGCGATTGATTTCATGAACCATGCGATCCGCCCGCTTAAGCCTTCTACGGCAGATCTTTCTGTCATCAGCGAGGACAATACATGTTCGCTTCCGCGGGACCTGGCAGAGGAGCTTTCCCGAAATCCGGCGGTCAGGAGAGTATATGGAAGAAGCTTCGCCTTTCATCTGCCCGCAAAGGGCAGCAGCGGCGTAACGGCGGTTGATCTTGTCTCCTATGAGCGGAATCAGTTTGCCTGGGCAAAGGTGGTGGATGGCTCTGCCGAAGAGGCGCAAAAGGGAGAGGGCGTCCTGGTGGGATATTACGAGGCATCGGATAAGGACAGCCTTAAGGCCGGCGATGTGGTCCAAATAGAGGTGGAGGGGGAGACACGGCAGGTTGCGGTGTCAGGAGTCCTTTCAGATATCCCGTTCAACCCGACAGAGGGGGCGCAGATCCTGATCTGCTCGGAAGCTCTCTTTGAGCAACTTACCGGGCAGGAGGACTATACGGTCATAGATATGCAGCTTGAAAGCGGCGCCACAGATGCGGATGTGGAACAGATCCGGGAGGCTGCCGGGGAGGGAGTTACTTTCTCTGATCAGCGGCTGGCGAACAGCGAGGCAAAGGGAGCATATTATTCCTTCGCATTATGCCTGTACGGGTTCCTTGTGATCATCGCCCTGATCTCGGCGCTTAGTATCATCAACAGTATCTCTATGAGCGTATCCGCGAGAATGAAGCAATATGGGGCAATGCGCGCCATCGGCATGAGCATTGGCCAGGTGATACGCATGGTTGCAGCGGAAGCTGTAACCTATGTGTTCTGGGGAATCCTTTTCGGGTGCGCCGCAGGGTTGGCGCTGAACCGGATGCTTTATGCCATGCTTGTGGCAGAGCGGTGGGGGACAGAATGGTATATCCCGGTGGCGGCGCTCCTGGTGATCCTTCTGTCTGTTACAGGTTCCGTTTTGTGGGCAGTAAAGGATCCGGCAAAGAGAATACGCAATATGTCCGTTGTGGAGACGATAGGGGCGGAATAAGACAGATATTAGAAGACATGGCATATCCAAAGAGGTATTTTTATTTCAAATTTAACAATTCAGAAACAAAAGTCAAATATTTCGGAAACAGGAAAGGGGTATTTTGCTTAAAAAGCGGAGGAAGAAAAGATGATACATATTCTTGTTGTAGAGGACGATGAGAGGCTGAACAGGATCGTCTGCACACATTTAAATGACAGCGGCTTCCAGGCAAAGGGATGCCTGCATGTCAGGGCGGCTTATGACGAAATGTATAACCAGCTTTATGATCTGATTATTTCGGATATCATGATGCCGGATATCGACGGGTTTGAATTTGCCAGGACTGTCAGAAAAATAAACCGGCGTATTCCGATCCTCTTTATGTCTGCGAAGGATGACCTTCCGTCCAAACAGAAGGGGTTCCAGCTCGGAATCGACGACTACATGGTGAAACCGGTGGACCTGGACGAGCTGGTGCTCAGGACCCGGGCTCTTCTGCGAAGGGCAAATATTGAAACCGAGCGGAAGATCACCGTGGGGAACCTGGTCCTGGATGCCGATGCGATGAGCGCAGAAGCAGGAGGGGAAGAGATCAGCCTGACTACGCGGGAGTTCAATATCATTTACAAACTGCTCTCTTACCCGAAGAAAACATTTTCCAGGGCACAGCTTATGGATGAGTTTTGGGATGTGGACACCGGCACGAGCCTTCGCGCCGTGGATGTATATATGACAAAGCTCAGGAACAAGCTGTCCGGCTGCGATGGATTCAGGATTGTGACAGTGAGGGGACTGGGATATAAGGCGGTGCTGCAATGAGAGTAAAATATAAGGCGGGCGAGAACGGAAACGGGGACCGCGTGATAAAGAACAGCCTGTTCCCGCTGTCTCTCTTTGCCATTTATCTGGCAACGCTTCTTCTGATGTCAGGGCTTCATGTCGGGCTCATCGTCCTGATGAACAGGCTAGAATGGAATGAGGTCATACAGTCTGCCGTGCCGGTCCTGTACTGGGGATCTGTGGCAGTCGGGCTGACCCTTTTTACCAGGAAGAAGATAAAGGATACTTACGAAGAGCCTCTCCACAGGCTGGCAGAGGCCACCGAGCGGGTGGCAAACGGGGATTTCTCGGTCTATGTTCCCCAGATCCATACGGCAGACAGGCTGGATTATCTTGACGTCATGATTCTGGACTTTAACAGAATGGTGGAGGAGCTGGGAAGCGTGGAGACGTTAAAGACTGATTTTGTGTCCAATGTCTCCCATGAGATGAAGACCCCGGTCGCCGTTATCAAGAATTACGCGGAGCTTCTTCAGGCAGGAAAGAGGACAGAGAAGGAACGCCTTGAGTACGCCCGGAATATCGAGGAGGCGGCAGGACGCCTTTCTGACCTGATCAGTGACATCCTGAAGCTGAATAAGCTGGAGAACCAGAGGATCGACCCGGATATCGAGAACTATGACCTGTGCGGTCAGCTTGAGGAATGTATCCTCCACTATGAGGAATTATGGGATGAAAAAGATCTCGAACTGGAAGTCGGGATGGAGGAAAAGGCTTTTGTGAAGGCGGACAGAAACCTGATGGAACTGGTGTGGAATAATCTTCTTTCCAATGCCATCAAGTTCACCGAACCTGGCGGAAGCGTGAGAGTATGCCAGACTGCTTCAGAGAACGGGATAGAGGTGGAGGTTACAGATACCGGATGTGGGATGAGCAGGGACAGCGTCCGGCATATTTTTGACAAGTTCTATCAGGGAGAGACCTCCCATTCTAAGGAAGGGAACGGACTGGGACTGTCTCTTGTAAAACGGATTCTCATTCTGATGGACGGCGAGATCTCGGTCGTCAGCGAAGAAGGAAAGGGGAGCACCTTTACGGTGAGGCTTCCCGCATCAGAAGAATCGGCAGAAAGAGGGAAAGGGGAGTGAAGACAGTGGAAAATGCGGGAAGAAGGCCAGGGAAGTATATCGGGTATGAATATAAGGAGGTCGTGGCAGATTCCGGGCAGGCATCCTTCCTGATGGACGGGTATGCCAATTTCGGCTGGGAGACCGATGGAAATGTAATGCCGGACGGTCTGGAGCAGTATCGGCAGAGCGCGGGCGGTTCCAGTCACGGTAAGGTTGTGATCCGCCTCAAGAGGGACCGGAAAATCGTCAACAAGATGGAACTGACAAGGCTGCAGAGAAATTTTGAGGCCTGTGTCGCACAGTTGAGCCACCTTGAGAAAGAGAAGACCTCCATGCCATCCATGCTGTCGCTGGCGGTGGGAATTGCAGGAACTGCTTTTATTGCAGGAAGTACGTTTGCCGTGACAGCCACCCCGCCTCACATCGTGCTGTGTGTCCTGCTGGCAGTACCGGGATTCCTCGGATGGATTCTTCCGTATTTTCTGTATAAAGCGGCAGTCAGGAGGCAGACAGAAAAGGTCACGCCGCTGATTGAAGAAAAATACGATGAAATCTATGAAATCTGTGAAAGAGGAAACAAACTATTGTAACTATTGACATTACAACTTGAAAGTGCTATCTTAAGGATACAAAATGTAATAAAAATAATTACAACAAATGGTACCGGGAGCACGGTGCAACAGGAGGCTAAGAGATGGCGATTCAGTTGTTAAACAGGAAGAAGCCTGTGAAAAAGATTGATTTTATGCAGTTTTTGAGCGGCGTTCCGGCAAGGGACTATGTGTTTTTAAACACCCCGTATGAAGAGCAGGTCAGGCGGTCCGCACAGTTTTTAAAAAGTGCGGACGCCGTGCTCATTGGCGCCGGGGCAGGGCTGTCCACTGCAGCCGGACTTGACTACGGCGGGAAACGGTTTACGGATAATTTTGGGGAGTTCATTGAGAAATACGGTCCTGCCATGACAGACATGTACAGCGCCGGTTTTTATCCGTTCCCCACAGAGGAAGAAAAGTGGGGATACTGGTCAAAACATGTGTATCTGAACCGGATCGAGCCGGGGGCACTGCCGCTTTATCAGTCAATCTATGAACTGGTAAAGAATAAACCGCATTTTGTCCTCACAACGAATGTGGACCATCAGTTCTGGAAAGCAGGGTTCGCAGATGAAGATATCTTTGCTACGCAGGGAGACTACGGGGAGATCCAGTGCGCCAGAGGATGCCATGACAGGGTATATGACGCAAAAGAGCTGTTCCTTGAGATGAATGAGGAAAGAAAGGACTGCAGGATTCCATCCTCTATGGTTCCAAAATGCCCGGTGTGCAGGGGAGAGATGGCAATGCATCTTCGCTGCGACCAGTACTTTGTGGAAGATGGGCACTGGAACGAAGCCGCCTCACGCTACGCCGGTTTCCTGGACAGGCACAGAAAAGGGAAGGTCGCGCTTCTGGAGCTGGGCGTCGGATTCAATACCCCGACTATCATCCGGTTCCCGTTTGAGAAGATGGCAGGAGAAGAGAAAGGCTGGACACTGATCAGGCTGAACCTGGGTGAAGCGGTGGTGCCGGAAAGCCTGGCAGAAAGAGCAACAGGGATCAATGAGGATATTGCGAAGAGCATCCGCGATATCATGAAGGCGGAGAAATGCGCAGAGGAGGGGCAGGATTGAAAATGACACATAATGAAAAAAGAGAATATCTGATTAAAGAATTACTGTCAGAACTCCCGCAATACAGTGATATGGAAATACCAGACAATGAGGATGAGCAGAAAAGGCTTCTCCGAAGTCTGATGAATATTCGTTCTCCACGCCCGATAAATGATGAGTTTCTTATGATTCAGGACGAATATTTAAGTGGAGAAGTTGAAAGAAAAGGAGTTACGGACAGCGCATCGCTGCCTGCATCATCCCTGGACAGCCGTCTGGCGCTATGGCGTGGGGATATTACAACGCTAAAAATTGATGCTATTGTAAATGCGGCGAACAGTGCCTTGAGGGGATGCTTCATACCTTGCCATTCTTGCGTGGATAACATCATTCACAGCGTAAGTGGCGTACAGCTCCGTTTGGCCTGCGATCAGATTATGAATGAGCAGGGATACGACGAGCCAACAGGGAAAGCAAAAATTACACCTGCGTATAATTTGCCTTCTAAATACGTGCTTCACACTGTCGGACCGATAGTATCAGGACGTTTGACGGATAAACATTGCAGGCAGCTTGCAGACTGCTATAAATCCTGCCTGGAGCTTGCGGCAGATAACAGAGTGAAAAGCATTGCGTTCTGCTGTATTTCCACCGGAGAATTTCATTTCCCGCAGAAAAAGGCCGCGGAAATTGCGGTACAGACAGTTAAGGATTATCTGAACACAGATACACGCATAGAGAAGGTGGTATTTAATGTTTTCAAACAAGAAGATTATGACATTTACCGGGAACTCATCGGACATGATAGAAAAAATGGCAAAAAGTATCCCGTGGGGACATAATAAGCGAATCGCTTATAAATACAAAAAAAGACTCTGAAGATAAACTTACGCTGCCTTCTCGAAAAGTAAGGGGATGAGTGGAATGATTGACATTACATTTGGCTCCGGGTAAAATGTAAGCCAGAAAGAGAGGGGACCGGTATGCAGATTTCAAGCAGATTTACGATCGCAATACATATGCTGGCGTGTATGGAGACGTTCAAAGAAACTTATAAAATAACAAGTGACTTTCTCTCGGCAAGCATAAATGTGAACCCGGTTATTATCAGAAAGATACTGTCACAGTTAAGAGAGGCGGGGTTGATTGAAGTAAAGCGCGGTACGGGCGGGGCTTCATTGAAAAAGCCGATGGAAGAGATCACGTTTCTGGATGTGTACCGCGCAGTGGAGTGCATCGGAGAAAATATGCTCTTTCACTTCCATGAGAATCCCAATCCGGACTGCCCGGTGGGACGCAATATCCATAATATCCTGGACGACAGGCTTATCCGGGTGCAGGAGGCGATGGAGCGCGAGCTAGAGTCCATCACACTTGCAGATGTGATGGGTGATTTGAAGAAATACATCTGAGCGGAGCGGCTGCCGGATCAGGATGTATCGTCATGTACAGTGCCGGAATGACCGGTCGGTGATGATGCGGGCGCAGATCAGCCCGAGCGGAAGCATCATGATGATCAGCAGCGCCAGGACAAGCCAGTTGGCAGAGAGAATCAGGGACATCTCTGCCATATTGTATGCCGCCCGGTAGAGGTAGAGACCCGGTACCATGATCACGGTGGAAGGCACAGTGACAGCGATCCGCGGGTATCCGAACCGGCGCATCAGGAAAGATGCCATAAGACCTGCGGCCAAGGCGCCCAGGAAGGCGGCGGCAGCGGCGGGGAAGGATGCAAGGTCCACAAGCTCCAGCCGGAGGGTATTTGCGATGGCGCCGATCACCGCGGCAGAGGCGGCGATGCGCAGAGGACTGTTAAACATGATGGAGAAGCCGAAGACTCCGATAAAGCCGGCAACCAGCCGGAGAAGCAGGAGCAGTGCCGAGGGCAGGGCAAGCTCGGGGAAATCTGCCGGATGGAGATCCAGGACAGTCGACATGATCCAGCCGGTGATGGTGGCAGTGGAGACGATGATCACGGCATAGGCAAGGCGTTCCAGACCGGAGCGCATGTCCAGCTTCGCCAGGTCAATTCCGCTTGTAATAAACGGAAAGCCGGGAATGATAAAAAGCATGGCGCAGACATATCCGGCCTCGTGTGCCCTGGATACGGGAAACGCCATCTCGATCAGGCGCAGGGACGCCACATAGGCAAGGCAGGCGAGCGCGACAGAAGAGATGACGCACAGGTATAATGTAAAATGCCTCTTGATCAGATGGCAGCGGAGATAGTTCCCCGCGCCTGCGCCGATAAAGGCACAGACCATCTCAATGATCCCGCCCCCAAGCAGGAAGGTAAACGCCGCACAGGCAAAGGCTGCCGCCAGTCCCAGCATGGCAGGCGTATACAGGCCGCGGATCTGTTCGATCCCGTCAAGCTCTGACTGAAGCTGCTCAGCAGATTTTGAGATGCCGTCCTTTGGGAAATTTTTTACAAAGCGCTCCAGGCGGTCAAGCCTGGACGTGTTCACCCCGGTATTGTTCAGAGCCAGGGAGTTGGTGAAGGTTTTATGTCCGTCAAAGCAGGTGTAGACGATCGTCAGAAGTCCGATGTTTGCGGTACAGGTGACGCCAAGATGTTCTGACAGGGAGTTCATGGAACTGCGGACTCTCCACGCCCCTGTCCCGCAGGATAATAGCATCAGCCCGACCCTGCCGATCAGCGCCGCCTTTACCGGGAGGCTTGCTTCTCTGACCGGCTTGTCTTTCACATGGCCGGTATAATCATGCCAGTCGATATTCATATGATTTGGGATGATCGTATCTTTTACCATTTCAATTCCTTTCGATAACTGCCGTCATTTCCACATATCAGTATAGATGGAAATGATAAAAAGTCAAGAAATATGCAGCAGAAAAATGAGAGGTGCCTCTTGGAAGCACTGGATGAAAAACACCCGGCCTACAGTATAACTTCCATGCCCACCTTCTGCGGCTTCAGCCCGCAGGACTGATAGAATTTCATGGCGCTTTCGTTGCAGCTCCACACGTTCAGCGTGACGTTGTAGCACCCGTGTTTTTTTGCAAAGTCGAGCACAGCGTGATAGAGCGTTTTGCCGATGTGCATCCCCCTTTTTGTCTCATCCACACACAGATCATCGATATAGAGTGTCTTGATATCTGTCAGTATATTGTCGCCTGTATGCTGTTGAAAAATGCAGAACGCATAACCCTGCAGGCAGTCATTTTCATCAACGGCGGCAAAGACGGGCCTGCTCTTATCCTTTAAGATCCCTGCAAGCTGCCCGTCCGTATATTTGCGCTGCCCGCATTTGAACAGGTCAGGGCGCCCCCGGTGGTGCACCATTGCTACCTGCAAGAGCAGTTCATGGATCCTTTTGATGTCTTTTTCAGATGCCATACGTACTTTCATCTCTCATACTCCTTTTTCTTTCTGGTCAGTAAAATTCTAA
Organism: uncultured Mediterraneibacter sp.; assembly: GCA_944381935.1. GTDB lineage: Bacteria > Bacillota > Clostridia > Lachnospirales > Lachnospiraceae > Mediterraneibacter. Next base: position 70,813 of record CALWMN010000002.1, read on the forward strand.
CATACTTTATCGCGGTAAGTAAAGAAAGTGTTTGAAATAGTGTTTTATTGTCAATGCTAGAAAGGAAAGGATTGGTAAACATGATAGCAGAACATGGAATGATTTCTTTTTTACGGAAATTTGACGAACATCCGTTTCTCGTGAAGATGGGAGGCAGGGATTACAAGATCGGGGAAGGCGACCCTTTGTTTACCGTGAGGTTTAACAGGCCGCTCCCGCTGAAAGACCTGCTCACCAGTACGTCTCTCGCTCTGGGGGAGGCTTACATGAACAAGGACCTTGAGATCGAAGGAGACCTCTATCAGGCATTGGACCATTTCCTGGGGCAGATGGGAAAATTCTCCACCGATCAGAATGCTCTTAAAAAACTGATTTTTCCTTCGTCTTCAAAGAAAAACCAGGAAAAAGAAGTGCAGAGCCACTATGATATCGGAAATGATTTCTACCGGCTGTGGCTGGATGATACGATGAGTTATTCCTGCGGCTATTTCCTGCAAGGGCATGATACGCTTTATCAGGCGCAGGTGAACAAAGTGGATTATATCCTGAAAAAGCTCTGCCTAAAAGAGGGGATGTCTCTTCTTGACGTCGGCTGCGGCTGGGGCTTCCTGCTGATGGAAGCTGCGAAGAAATACCGGGCGCGCGGGACAGGGATCACACTCAGCGAAGAGCAGTATAAGGAGTGCCGGCGTCGGATCAGGGAGGAAGGGCTGGAAAACCTTGTGACAGTGAGACGGATGGATTACCGCGATCTGCCAGAGCTTGGGGAGCAGTTCGACCGGGTGGCCAGCGTCGGTATGGTGGAACATGTAGGAAGGGACAACTATAAATTGTTCCTGGACCGTGTCAACGGCGTGATGAAAGAAGGAGGGGTGTTCCTGCTCCATTCCATCAGCGCATTAAAAGAACATCCCGGAGACGCCTGGATCAAGAAATACATCTTCCCGGGCGGTACAGTCCCGAGCCTGCGGGAGCTGATATCCGCTATGGCGGAGGGCGGTTTCCACACAATGGATGTGGAGAATTTAAGGCTCCACTACAACCGGACGCTGCTTTGCTGGAGGGAGAATTATCTGGCGCATCTGGATGAGGTGAAAAAAATGTTTGATGAAAGATTTATCCGTATGTGGGACCTTTATCTGACTGCGTGTGCAGCGACATTCCACAGCGGTATCATAGATATCCATCAGATCCTCATGACAAAGGGAATCAACAATACTCTGCCGATGGTAAGGTGGTACTGATATCTGAGAAGAAGATTCAGGAGGGGGTCAGGTTCCGGGCGGAACCTGACCCCCTCTGTCATATATTAAAGGTATTGCAGCAATGGAAATCCGTGTCAATGCTGTGGGCAATGATACGCACTTTTAAGTTCCGGGTGCTGCACATGGTGCCAGGCGTGGCGGCAGATACATTCAGGTCCTCCGGGAGGACGAACTTGATGCAGCGGATACGCACGTCTTTGCACGTAGGTGAATCGTGGGCAGGAACTGTGATGGTTTTGATTCCTCTGGAATACTCTTTTCCCCGGCCGTCCACTTCGGTGAGGATGATTCCGAGAGCGGTTCGCCTGTGCGGACAGATATTTTTAAGGGTAAGATTCAGCTCTATGATACGCCCCTGAGATTCCAGATAGGTGTCGCCCAGGTCAACAGTGGCAGAATCCCGGCACCCTTCTACTGTCAGATCCACAGGGAGAGGGCAGGGTTCCTGGACGGTGTCCGGACCGCAGTTGATTTCCACATAGGGCTCGGGAAACGTGACCAGATTGTTTTCGGCGTCAGAATAGGAGATCGACTGGTTGACCTGCCGGGAGCCTGTATCCTGTCCGATATGCGTGATATAAAATTCAAGGGATGCCCCTTCATTTCCCGAGACGCCAAGTTCAGGTATCTTCCATTGCAGGGCAGTCGGACTTAGCATCATCACAGTCCCTTTATCCGGCATGAGAATGTTTGAGATGTTGAAATCCGGGTTGATGACTTCGTCGATTACGATCTCGGTTGCACCGGGTTTGGAAATGTCGGCAGCAAGGTCTGCAAACAGATCCTCCAGCTCCGAGTCATCAGGAGTGACGGCGACATGGGAGTCGTCCGGATCCGTTGCCCAGTCATTGAGGATATCCACATCAATTCCGTCTGCCCCTGTCAGCCCGATGCAGTAAATCACGATCCCCATAGCCCGTGCAGCTGCGGCGGCAGGAGACGGATCAGGTCCTGCTGTCGTCTTCCCGTCGGTGAACATTACGATTACTTTCGCGTTTGCAGAAGCCATGTCAAAGAGAGAAATGGCTGTCTCAAAAGCATCTGCATGGTTGGTAGAGCCGCCTGCCGTCAGAGATTCTATGGCAGAGTCCAGATCGGAAACAGAAGTGATTAACGCGGTGTCGGCAGACGCGCTTCCCGCGAAGCTGACAATACCGATCCGGCTTCCGGAACCGATATTTCCGTCCTGGGCGCCGTCTGTCGCCTCATCGATAATATCGACAAATGTTTTCGCACCGGCTTTCATGTTTTCCAGAGGACTTCCCGCCATACTTCCCGACCTGTCAAGCACAAGTACGATATCTGTCGGGTTGGCGGCGATATCCGGAGCTGCCGCAAGGGCAAGAGTGACTTTGAGCGTCCCGCCGCAGTTTATCTGAGCGGCATCAATTTGTTTGTTAGAATTAGTAATACCCATCTGATTACCTCCATATAATATAAGTTAGGGAAGAAAGCCCTTTGTAATATCATATGAACGGACTGCAAAAAACGGAACCTGTACCGGGACGTATCCTTTGCGCCGAATGTACGTTCTGGTAAAATGGGGTTTAAAGGAGATGGTAAAAGGGTGGAGAGAATGTATGTCTGCATCGACCTGAAATCATTCTATGCCTCGGTGGAGTGCCGGGAGAGAGGGCTTGACCCGATGACGGCGAACCTTGTCGTCGCAGACCCGGAGAGGACGGATAGGACGATCTGCCTCGCTGTATCGCCGGCTATGAAGGCTCTGGGTGTGCCGGGACGGTGCAGGGTGTTTGAGATCCCCCGTGAGATCGAATATGTCATGGCGCCTCCGCGGATGCAGCTTTATATCGATTATTCCGCAGAGATCTACGGGGTGTACTTGAGATATATTTCAAAAGAGGACATCCATGTATACAGCATCGACGAGGCCTTTATGGATGTGACGGACTATCTGGGAATGTACCGCATGACGGCGAAAGAACTCGCTGTGAAGATGATGGAGGACGTCCTGAGGACAACGGGCATTACGGCGACGGCAGGGATCGGAACGAATCTGTACCTGGCGAAGGTGGCTCTGGACATCATGGCGAAACATGCAGAGGACCATATCGGGATACTTGACGAAGAGTCCTATCGGAAGAATTTGTGGGATCATAAGCCGCTGACCGATTTCTGGCGTGTGGGTTCCGGTACGGTAAAGCGGCTCGCCCGGGCAGGTATCTCAACAATGCGGGAGATTGCCGGGGCGGATGAGGACCTGCTCTACAGAATATTCGGGATTGACGCGGAACTCCTGATCGACCATGCGTGGGGAAGGGAGCCGGCTACTATGGCAGACATCAAAGCATACAGACCAAAGACACAATCCGTCTCCTCCGGGCAGGTGTTGGGGTGCGACTACGATTTTGCCCATGCCCGCCTGGCAGTAAAAGAGATGGCGGATGCCCTCTGCCTTGAACTGGTGGACAGAGGGCTGGCCACAGATTCTGTCACCCTTTATGTGGGTTATGCGAACCGGGCGCAGAGGAAGCCCGCCCATAAGACGGTCTCCCTTCCGGCTGCAACCAATTCTGCCCGTCAGATCCTCTCATATGCCGTCCGGCTTTATGAGGAGATTACGGACAGGCATACGCCGGTCCGCCGCCTGAGCCTTTCGTTTAACAATGTGTCGGATGAGGCGTATCAGCAGTATGATCTGTTTACGGATCCCGCAGAGCTTGAAAGGGAGCGCAGGATGCAGAAGGCGATGCTGGAGATTAAGGATAAATATGGGAAAAACGCGATTCTAAGAGGCATGGATCTGCTGGAGGGCGCCACGGCGATGGAGAGAAACCGCCAGATCGGAGGCCATAAAAGTGGGATATAGAGAGAAGATGCCCCGGGAGGAGAGGGCAAAGCAGTTCATGCCTTTCGCAGCGCTCAAAGGATACCCGGACGCGCTGCGGAAAAAGGAGAGGGCCGTCGTATCGAGGAGAGAGCTTTCAGAAGAATATGCGGGGGAGCTGGACAGGAAACTCAGGCAGATGAGGAAGAATGATATTGTTACAGCGGTTTATTTCAAGAGAGGAGAGTACCTGAAGGTCACAGGGATGGTCACGGGAATTGATAGGACAGCCAGGATACTTAGGATCGTGAATACGAAGATCCCTTTCGGAGATCTGTATGACCTGATCCTGGAGCGGAAGGGGTTTCAGTGACAGAGGGGCGGCGTTTGAAGCGAAAAGTCAGGGAAAAGATGAAATTTTCTTGACTTTTCTTTTTTACCGTATATAATTATCTAAGATAATTACTTTTGTTAATTATTTGAAAGGAGAGGTGTTCTTTTGGATATATCATTTGTGAAGCAATTTCTGGCGTCCTGCCATAATGTAAAGCGGATCGCGGAGCTGATGCCAGAACTGCCGGCAGGGATGACGCCCCGGCATATCCATGTGATCGACGCAGTCTTTGAGCTGGGAAGACGGGAAGAGCTTGTCAGGGTCAGCGATATCAGTGAGTACTTTAATGTGACGCGTCCCAGTATCACAAAACTGATCCATGAGCTGGAAAATATGGGCGTGGTAGAAAAGAAGCCGGATTCCGCCGACAAGAGGGTAGTTCTGCTTCGGCTGACAGAACTTGGGCAGGAGTATTATGATTTCTATATCACAAAGTACCACACATGGGTGGCAGAGCAGCTTGCCGGGATAGATCCTCAAGAACTCTGCATTACGGCAAATGTGATCAATCAGGTTTATGGGATACTTTCTACAAGGAAAATGGAGGAAAATGAAAATGAAGGAAACAGAGAAAAAAATTGATGCGAAACTTGTGCTCTCCATTCTGGCAGCAGGGATCATGTCGTTCTCCGGAGTGGTGGTGGAGACGGCGATGAACGTAACATTCCCGACGCTGATGGAGGAATTTGGCATAGGGACATCCACTGTGCAGTGGATTACGACAGGATATCTGCTCGTCCTGGCGATTATCATCCCCGCGTCCTCTTACCTGAAGAAGCGGTTTACAACAAAGGCGCTGTTCGTCACGGCGGTATGCCTGTTCATCATCGGTACGGTCATGGCGGCCGCAGCTCCGGTGTTTGCCATTCTGCTTCTGGGAAGGCTGATCCAGGGAGTCGGTACGGGGATCGCCCTGCCGATGATGTTCAATATTGTCCTGGAACAGGTTCCGGAGAACCGGCTCGGCCTTATGATGGGGATTGCGTCGCTGATCACTGCAATGGCGCCTGCGGTAGGCCCCTCGCTTGGAGGCGTGATTGTCAGCTATTTCGGATGGAGGATGATCTTTGTGGTATTGCTGCCGCTTCTGGTCCTCTCCTTCCTGTTCGGAGTGACATCCATAAGACAGGTGACAGAGACGGGAAGGCTCTCATTCCAGGTTGTGGATTACCTGTTTGTTGCAGTTGGATTTGCCTGTTTTATCTTTGCCACGAGCATGGCGTCTGAAGCAGGATGGACAAGCGCCAGAGTGGCCGTGCTGTTCCTTGTGAGTATTTTCGCTATTGTGCGGTTCTACCGGAGGAGCCTGCGCTCTGAGGCGCCCCTTATTGATGTCAGGGTCTTTCGCTGCCTCCCTTTTTCTCTCAGTGTCATGACGCTGCTGCTTATCCAGTTTATCTGCCTGGGGCTGGGGTATCTGATCCCCAATTATTCCCAGATCGTTTCCGGGGAAGAAGCGTTTCTTGCGGGATGCCTCCTGCTCCCGGGATGTATCCTGGGAGCGTGCCTGTCCCCGGCCAGCGGAAGGCTGTTAGACCGCTTCGGCGCTAAGAGGCCGATCCTTATCGGGATCACAGCTATCATCATCTCGCTGTGCTGCTTTAGTATATTTGAAGCGGGTCTTACAACGGGACTGTTTATTTTATTCTATCTGTTCTTTGCGTTTGGGCAGGGATTTTCATCGGGAAATACCATGACAAATGGTCTGCGTCAGCTTCCGGCAAAGAAGAATGCAGACGGGAATGCGGTGTTCAATACCTTGCAGCAGCTCGCCGGGGCAATCGGCACATCGGTGATCACAACGATTGTGGCTTCTGCACAGGCGGCACGCCCGGATGATATGGCTCTGGCTACGATGGAAGGGAGCAGAAATTCCTTTTATCTCCTCACAGTACTTGCAGCGGCGGCACTTCTCTGCTCCTGCGGAGTGTTTTTCCTGGGGAGAAAGCAGGACGGGCATGTGCGTGATACCGGTCTGAACCACTAGAAAAAGACGCAGGGTTCCTGCGTCTTTTTCATGTCCTGTGAAAAATGAGAAAATATATCAACTGCATATATTGATATTGGCTCTCATTTAGTGTAATATACTGGTAAAAGTTAGATATAACTAACTAACGAAAAAGGAAACGGCAAAACTCATCAGTATATAGATACAGGAGGTAAGATATGAGTGTTGTGATTATAGGCGGCCACGACAGGATGGTTTGTCAGTACAAGAAGATATGTAAGCAGTATAACTGCAAGGCAAAGGTATTCACGCAGATGTCAGCGAATCTGGGCAAGCAGATCGGAAGCCCGGATCTGATCGTGCTTTTCACAAATACTGTATCACACAAGATGGTGCGCTGCGCGGTGGAAGAGGCAGGCAGATGCAATGCGGACGTGGTACGCTGCCATACCAGCAGCAAGAACGCATTAGAAGAGATTCTGGGAAACGTGTGTGCGTAAGAAACGCCGGACATGCGGGAGCGGCCCGGAAAAAGATATAAAAAACTCTGAATCCTGGTTTGGCAGGGCTTCAGAGTTTTTTGTCAGTTTTTACAGCTTCAGGTTTTTGAAGAGATCTCCGAGATTTGTCCCGATATTCTCGCTTTTCGGAATCACCACTTTCTCCTCCGGCTCTTCCCTGGACTCCTCGAGTGCCTTCATGCTGAGGCTGATTTTGCCGTCTTTGATCCCGATGACCTTTACTTTTACAGTGTCCCCCACACTCAGGACATCAGAAGGGAGCTTCACACGCTTCTGCGAAATCTGCGAGACATGGACCAGACCGGACAGACCGTTCTCAAGCTTTACAAATGCGCCGTAGCTCTGGAGTGTCTCGACTGTCCCTTCCATAACAGTACCGATCTTAAGGTTTGCAATCTGTTCTTCGCGTGCCTTTTTCTCCTTCTCTTTGAGAATCTCGCGGGCAGAGAGGACAAGGCGGTTGTTCGCCTGATCCACCTCAATGACACGGACTTCGATGTCTTTGAGGAGATAGGTCTCAAGATCTTCGATGTAGGAAAGGGATAACTTGGAAGCGGGGACAAAACCTCTAAGCCCCTCTACCATGACAATGACTCCGCCGTTCACTACTCCCTCTACCTTTACAGGGAGAACTGTCTTGTCATCCATATATTCCTGAACCCTGTTCCAGGGGTTGGCGTCATCAAAATGTTCCTCATAATCCGCCATTGTCTCAGCGGGAGCGTCTGCTGACAGATCTGCTGTCCCTGTCTCTGGCGTTGCCTCCGGTGTTGCGGTTGTCTGTAATTCTTCTTTCATTTCTTCGCTCATTGGTAGCACCTCAATTTACTTTCTTTTTGTTCAATGGAAACAGTATACCATAAAATACAGCCAAAAAACAACTAATCTGTGAAAACCCGTTGACGAAACTGCAAAAAAATGGCAAGCTACTAAAAAGAAGTTATTTTGGAAGGAAGAGGATTGGAGATAAATATATGGCAAGAGAAAAAGAGAGGAAAGTATATGTCGTAGGGCATAAAAACCCGGATACAGACTCGGTCTGCTCGGCGATCGCGTATGCGGCGCTGAAGACAAGGGTGACGGGGCATCCCCATGAGGCGCGCCGTGCCGGGCAGCTCAATGAGGAGACACAGTATGTGCTGGAACGTTTTCAGGTGAAGGTTCCGGCGCTTTTGTCTGACTTAAAGGAGCAGATCAAAGACGTCGAGCTTAAAGAGGTAGAAGGGCTTAGGAGCAGCGTCTCGATCAGGACTGCATGGGAGAAGATGAGGGAATCCAATATACATACGCTTCCGGTTACGAGAGACGGCAGGCTGGAGGGCGTCATCACCATCGGTGATATTGCAAGGACGTATATGGAAGTGTATGACAGCGCAGTGCTGGCGAAAGCGCGTACCCAGTACAGAAATATTGCAAGAGCTGTCGAGGGTGAGGTGATTACCGGGAACGAACACAGCTATCTCCTTGACGGAAAAGTGGTGATTGCCGCATCCAGCAGGATTCTGATGTCCGATTTTATTGCAAAAAACGATCTTGTGATTATGGGGGACAGAAAAGACGCCCAGCAGTGTGCCGTGGATATGGAAGCAAGCTGTATGGTTGTCTGCCAGAATGCACCCATATCAGATAAGATCATCCGGCAGGCGCAGGAAAAACAGATCGTGATTATCCGCACGCCCCATGATACTTTTACAGCCGCTCAGCACATCAACCAGAGTATTCCGGTAAAATATTTCATGACCAGGGAGAATCTCGTGACATTTAAGCTGAGGGATTATGTGGACGACGTCAAGGAAGTGATGGCAAGGAAGAGATTCCGTGATTTCCCGATCGTGGATGGGAAAGGGAATTTCCTGGGCCTTATTTCCAGGAGGCGTTTGCTCAATGTCAGGAAGAAGCAGGTGATTCTAGTGGACCACAATGAGAAGAACCAGGCAGTGGACGGGATCGAGGAGGCGGATGTCCTTGAGATCATCGACCATCACAGATTGAGCAGCATTGAGACGATCGGTCCGGTGTTTTTCCGCAATCAGCCGGTGGGATGCACGGCGACGATTGTCTTTCAGATGTACCAGGAAGCGGGGGTTGAGGTAGACAAGACGAATGCGGCGCTTCTGTGTTCGGCAATCATTTCCGATACGCTTATGTTCCGGTCGCCCACCTGTACGCCCCTGGATGAGGAAACTGCAAGGAAGCTGGCAAAGATCGCGGGAATCGAGATTGAGGCTCTGGCGCAGGAGATGTTCAATGCGGGCAGCAATCTGAAGGGGAAAAGCGCGGAGGAGATCTGTTTCCTTGACTTTAAACAGTTTACGGTAAATGATACCGTCTTTGGCGTGGGACAGGTGAACTCCATGAGTGCCGAGGAGCTCTCGGAGATCAAGAATATCGTAAAGCCTCATCTCGAGAAAGCGCGCCAGAATCATGGCCTGAACATGATCTTTTTTATGCTGACCAATATCATAACAGAATCATCCGAGCTGCTCTGCTGCGGAACTGAGGCGAGAGAGAAGATTATCAGTGCATATGACTTAAGGGAGGATACAGACGAACTGATGTTAAGGGGAGTTGTATCCCGAAAGAAACAGCTTGTCCCGGCGCTTGTAAGTGCATTGCAGCAGTAAAGGGACAGCGGGAAAATAGGAGGGCCCGATGGGAAAACAGGTATGGAAACCGGGAAACATGCTTTATCCGCTTCCGGCGGTTATGGTCAGCACGGCAGATCTGGAGGGGGAGAGCAATATCCTGACAGTTGCGTGGGCCGGGACGGTCTGTACAAACCCGCCGATGGCATATATCTCGGTGCGCCCGGAACGGTATTCTTACCATATGATAGATGAGAGCGGGGAATTTGTGATTAATCTGACGACGGAGAAGCTTGCCCGTGCCGCAGATTACTGCGGGGTCCGCTCCGGGCGGGACGTGGACAAGTGGAAGGACTGTTCTCTGACAAAAGAGCGCGCCTCTGTCCTGAAGTATGCGCCGGTTATTGCGGAATCACCGGTCAATATAGAGTGCAGGGTGGCAAAGCGGGAGAAGCTCGGAAGCCATCACATGTTCCTTGCTGAAGTGATGGCTGTCCAGGCGGATGAGTCGTATCTGGATGAGAAGGGAAGGTTTGACCTGAACCGTACCGGTCTTCTGGCTTATTCCCACGGTGAATATATGGGACTGGGCAAAAAGCTCGGGACTTTCGGGTACAGTGTCAGGAAGAAACGGCGGCGGGCGAATAAAACGCACAGAATCAGATAAACTAAATTTCATATGGTAATCATTCACAAACAGGGGAAAGTGATAATCAATCTCCATAAATTACTTGAATCCAAAATCAAATTCTGGTAAACTACATATAGTTAGCTTATGCTAACTATATGTGAATGAATCATGGACTCCTTTCGCTCCGCAATACCTGAGCCGGAGCGAGGGGCGATCCGAGGGAAGAAAGGACGTAGGATCATGGACTATTTAGAGATTGAAAAGGTAATTGGACGGGAGATCATCGACTCCAGAGGGAATCCGACTGTGGAAGCGGAAGTCTATCTGGCAGACGGAAGCGTTGGCAGGGGAGCCGCTCCAAGCGGGGCGTCGACAGGAGAATTTGAGGCTCTTGAACTGAGGGATCAGGATAAGGACAGATTCGGCGGGAAAGGTGTTTCCAGGGCAGTGGAGAATATCAACACTGTGATCAATGACACTCTGCGAGGGATGGACGCCAGCGACACCTATGCAGTTGACAGGGCGATGATCGAAGCAGACGGGACAAAGGACAAATCGAGGCTGGGAGCCAATGCGATCCTTGCGGTTTCCATTGCGTGTGCAAGGGCAGCTGCCACTTCTTTTGATCTGCCTCTGTACCGTTTCCTGGGCGGGGTGAATGCAAACCGGCTTCCCGTGCCGATGATGAACATCTTAAATGGGGGCGCCCATGCGGCAAATACGGTAGATGTGCAGGAATTTATGATCATGCCGGCAGGGGCAGGAAGCTTTAAGGAGGGACTGAGATGGTGCACGGAAGTATTCCATGCCCTTGCAGATCTTCTGAAATCCAGGGGACTTGCAACGTCTGTCGGGGATGAAGGAGGATTTGCCCCCGACCTTGGCAGCGATGAGGAGGCAATCGAATATATCCTGGAAGCTGTACGCCAGGCGGGTTATGAGCCGGGCAGAGACTTTGTGCTTGCTATGGATGCGGCTTCCAGTGAGTGGAAAGGCAGCGAAAAAGGGGAGTATGTCCTTCCCAAGTGCGGAAAGAAATTCACCTCAGAAGAGCTTGTGGAACACTGGAAGAGCCTTGTGGAAAAGTATCCGATCTATTCCATTGAGGACGGCCTGGATGAAGAGGACTGGGAAGGCTGGCAGATCATGACAAAAGAGCTGGGCGGCAAAGTGCAGCTCGTAGGAGATGATCTTTTTGTCACGAATACGGAACGCCTGAAAAAAGGCATTGACACAGGATGCGGCAACTCCATCCTGATCAAGCTCAACCAGATCGGGTCTGTATCGGAAACACTTGAGGCGATCAAGATGGCGCATAAGGCGGGATATACGGCAGTCACCTCCCACCGCTCAGGTGAAACGGAGGATACGACGATCGCAGATCTTGCCGTGGCGCTGAATACCTGCCAGATTAAAACCGGCGCTCCCAGCAGAAGCGAGCGTGTGGCGAAGTATAACCAGCTTATCAGGATTGAGGAGGAGCTGGGGGCAGGAGCCGTCTATCCGGGATTTGATGCCTTTCACATAAGAAAATAATAGAAATGAGTTTCCCTGCGGTAAGTGATTATTTGGCTTATCGCAGGTTTTTTATATCAGGGGGCGAACCTGGCAAAAAAATAAAAAAAATTTAAAAAAGTGAAAGGATTACAGCCTCTCCGTCGTATTATAAGTGAAGATGCAAATATATGCCAGAAGGTAAGGAGGAATGATCTATGAGACAGAGTATCAAAAGAACGGCAGCGGGCATTCTGGCGGCGGCGATGGTAGTATCCGCAGGATCGACGGATGTGTTTGCAGCCGGGCAGGGAAGCAGGTATATAGATTCGGACGGGGACGGGATCTGCGACAACCGGGGCGGGATCAGCACGACGCAAAATATATCTGTCCGGAGCGTAAGGAAGTTTATTGATGCGGATAATGATGGCATCTGCGACAATTATGGCACAAACGCGGGAGGCGGCACCCGTGGCGGCGGCACCAAAGGAGGAGGCGGTCACGGCGGAGGAGCCCGTGGCGGGCGCAACAGATAGCAGAGGATGGTTTAATGCGGAGCGAACAAGAGGTGAACAGGGCGGTCGAAGAGTATTCCGGTATGGTTCGGCGCCTTTGCATGATACATTTGAAAAGTTATGCCGATACCGAGGACATATTTCAAACAGTGTTTTTGAAGTATGTCCTCAGTTCTGTCCCATTTGAAAGTGAAGAGCATGAGAAGGCATGGTTTATCCGCGTTACGATCAATGCCTGTAAGGATTTACTCAAAAGCTTTTTCCACAAACGCGTTATATCGCTGGATGAGATATTGGAAAAACCCGAAGAAATACGGGAGGAGTACAGGGAGGTCTGGGAAGCGGTGCTGTCGCTTCCCCCAAAATACAGAGAGGTTATATATTTGCACTATTATGAGAACTATACTGCCCCGGAAATCAGCAGGATTTTAGGGAAAAAGGTCAATACGATTTACACGCTCCTGACACGTTCCAGGCAAATGCTCAGGGAAAAGCTGGGAGGTGAGGAATATGAATGAGAAGCTCAGAGAAGCTTTCGGGCAGGTACAGGCAGGAGATGGATTAAAAGCAAAAACAAAAGACTATATCGCGGAAAAGACAAGAGGATACACGAGGGCAGGACACATCCGCTACAGGCATCTTGCAGCCGCCCTTGTATGTGTGGCAGTTTTCTTTATCGGAGGGAACTGGCTTTATTTCACCCCCACAGTGGAGATCAGCATAGATATCAATCCATCCCTGGAACTCGGCGTCAACCGTTATAACCGGATTATTTCTTTTGAAAGCTATAATGATGAAGGACAGGAGCTGCTGGATTCTCTTGATATAAAATTTATGGATTATTCTGAGGCGGTAAATAAAATAATAGAGGACGAGGATGTTGCCGCTTTATTATCGGACGATGAAATCATGACGATCGCCGTTGTAGGAACCGACAGCGCACAGTCCGAGGAAATTTTTGCCGGCATGCAGACCTGCATTGCCGGAAGAAATAATATGTATTGCTATTATGCACATTCGGACGAAGTCAGGGAGGCTCATGAAGTCGGGCTTTCGTATGGGAAATACAAGGCATTTCTGGAAGTGCAGGCCCTGGATCCCGATATAACTGCCGGCCAGATAAAGGATATGTCAATGCGGGAGATCCGGGACCTGATCGACAGCCTTTCGGACGGAGCAGAGGGAGAGGCGGATCAGGCAGAGGAACAGCCTGATAACGGCAAAGGATATGGACAGAAGGGAAATGGCAGCGGCAAAGGGGAAAAGAGAAGACGGGGAAAGACAGACGGATGGTGACGGAAGCAGAATAAAATTGACTGCCGTGCCAATTTGAAATATCATAGAGGGAGGGGATGGGAAAACCCCTGAAAGAAATCTTGAATATGAGGTTGGGACAATGAGGGGGAATCGGACGACGGACATGACCCGCGGACCGGTGTTCGGGCAGATGGCAGCGTTTGCCCTGCCGGTCCTGCTGGGGATGGTATGCCAGAGAATTTACAATTTTGCCGATGCTTATATCGTGGGAAGATATCTGGGGGACCAGGCGCTTGCAGCAGTGAGTATCGCGGGGACAGCCATGTATATAATGACTTCCGTCATGATGGGAGTGACGACCGGCGTGAGTGTCGTGATCTCCCAGTTTTACGGAGCCGGGCAGAGCCGGAAGATACGGAAGACATTTGTGTCTGGTATACATGTATGCATATGGATCGCTGCACTGATTACCGCCCTGGGCATGGCGACGACGGAGCCGCTCCTTTGTGCCCTTCAGACAAGCAGGGGGTTAATGCCGGATGCATCCCGATATCTGATGATCATTTATGCAGGGTGTGGGACGACAATGCTCTACAACTTTGCCTCGTCAGTCTTAAGGGCAATGGGAAATTCCATCGCGCCGCTTATTTTCCTGGTGATTTCCAGTGCCCTGAATGTGGTCCTGGATGTGGCGTTCGTCTCCTGGATTCCCATGGGTGTGGCAGGTGCGGCGCTGGCGACAGTATTATCTCAGCTCATTTCCGGTGTACTTTGCATCGGATATGCTTTGAAGATTCTTCCGGTTCTCTGCCTGAGAGGGAAGGAATGGAAGGCGGACAGGTATCTGATCAGACAGATTTTGCGGTATGGGCTGCCGACCGGGCTTCAGATGAGCATTATTTCTATCTCCGATATGACACTGCAGGCAGTGATTAATACATACAGTACGGCTATGATTGTGGCGTACGGGGTGGCACTCAAGGTGGAAGGGCTTGGATTTCAGATCGCGGATGCCATCGGCTCTGCAATGGGGACTTTTGCAGGGCAGAATGCAGGTGCAGGGAATCTTGACCGTGTCAGGAAAGGCGTGAGAAGCGCATATTTGCTCAATATCGTCAGTTACGGGATCTTCTGCCCGGCTGTATTCCTCCTGGCAGAACCGGTTATGGGGGCGTTTACCGATACACCGGAATCCATATACTATGGCGTGGAGTATATGAGGATATTTACGGTGTTTTTCCTTGCGGGAGGAATCCTTGTCGTTTATCATAATATTCTGAGGGCAACGGGGGATGTTGCAGTGACAGTGCTGATGGGAGTCAGCGAAGTGGCCACGCGGATCGGGTGTGCATTTTTGTTCCCGGCGCTTTTCGGGTACAGAGGGCTCTGGTTCGTCTCGCCGGCCACCTGGATCTGCGCGGCTGTGGTGGGAGCCGTCCGCTATTACGGCGGGGGATGGGAGAAAAGGGCAGCCCTGCTGACAGGAAACGGGGAAAACGGAACGATAAGGCAGGTATCAGACAATGAGCAGAAAGAAGAGAAAACCGAAAATTGAGTACAGATACTACCGGATGCCGGATGGGAGAAAAGTATTCGCGCTTCTCGGGGAAAAGTGGGTGCAGCATTATGGAAGGAACATTGATTTCCTGCATTTCCACAATTATATGGAGATCGGCTACTGCTATGAAGGGAGCGGAACACTGACTCTGGGAAAAAGGGACTACCGGTTTGAGGGAGGGGAGTTCTCGGTGATCCCGCAGAATTATCCCCACACGACAAACAGTGACGACGATACGGTCAGCAGATGGGAATATCTTTTTGTAGATGCAGAGGCGATCCTAAGAAGTGTCGGAGGGGGGACGTCCCCAATGCGCACAGAGAGAATCATCCGGAGGCTGAATCTGAAAGCACAGTTTTTAAAAGAAAAGGATTATCCGGAGCTTGGGCGCCAGGTGCGCAGGATTCTGGATGTCATGCGGGGCAGGGAAGAGTTTTATGAAGAAGAGGCGACAGGGCTTCTGACCGCTTTTTTCTCGGGAATAGCCAGAAACAATCAGGAGGATGACAAACGCGAAGAAAGTGGGATGGAAGAAAGCAAGTTTTCGGCCATGATCACACATGTTCTGGAATATATCAGCGAACATTACGGGGAGCCGATCAAAGTGAAAGAGCTTGCCAATATATGCCATATAAGCGAGACTCATTTCAGAAGGATATTTTCTTCCTATATGAATATGAGTCCCCTGGAATACATTAATCAGGTGAGGATACGCATGGCGTGTGAGCATCTGAAAAGGACAGATGAATCTGTGGCAGACATAGCCCTGAAATGCGGATTTTCCACGAACTCGACTTTTAACAGGAATTTCCGGCAGTTTATGGGGGTGACTCCGATGGAATGGCGGAAACGTCCCGAAAATTATGAGAGACAGCTTCTAAAATTTGAGGTGCATTCAGAGGAAGGGTGGTAAGAGATGTATTCAGATTATAAAATCGTAGAACAGGTGAAAAGAAAAAGAAAGAAGTCAACCGCGATGCTGCGCGCGGCGATGCTTATTTTTACGGTCTTGTTTATAGTTATGGGAATTATTTTCACACGGGGATTTATGTTGCCGGGGTTTTTGATGGCAGCACTGTACCTGTCGTATGACATTTTCGGACAGAAAGACTATGAGTACACATTGGAAAACGAAAATCTGTCCATTGATGTGATCTACGGAAGGAGATACCGCAGGAACAGACATATGCTCAACCTCCAGGAACTTGAGGTGCTGGCGCCCAACTGGCATGATGCGGTGGCAAAATACAGGATAAAGGGCGGGACTGTGCGTCTTCCCAAGTATGACTATACTTCCTATGAGGAGGATATCCCCTATTATACGATGATCATTATGGAGGGGAAAAAGAAAATCAAACTTCTTCTGGACCTGAATGACGAGATGATGCAGAAAATAAAAATCATGCACCCGGAGAAGGTCTATTTTGCATAAAAATGTGAATAAAAGGTAAATAAAGCGCAAAACAGGGGCGTTTTTCATGCCATAAATCCGTAAAAAAGTCGAAAAAAGAAGAAAAATGCCATATAGTACAGGCTCGAAGACAGACAGTCAGCCATAAAATGAATAAAAAAAGCTTTCACTGTTTTTTAAAATAGTGCAAACTATACAATGATGGTCGAAATTGCAATTTTCCCGAACGGTTATGCACACTATAGAATAAATTATTTTGCTATAATAAGTCCATAAGCAATTCACATAAAAAGCAGAACAGGAATTGCTTTTTATAGAAAAGGAGGACAAGCATTATGAAGAGAAGAGTATTTGCGGCTCTGCTGGCAGGGGCAATGGTTTTGTCACTGGCAGCCTGTGGAAACGGTGGGAGTGATTCGTCATCAGGCGGCGGAAGCGCTTCAGGCGGAGATGAGCACACACTGACTCTCTACGCATGGGATCCGAACTTTAACATCCCGGCAATGGAAGCAGCAGGAGCTGACTATAAGGAGAACGTAGATCCGGACTTCAATCTTGAGGTTATTGAGCAGGCTGCATCTGAAGATGTTGAGACAGCAATTACAACAGCTGCATCTGCTGGAGACTATAGCACCCTGCCGGATATCGTGCTGTTCCAGGATCACTACATCCAGCAGTATGTGTCCGACTATCCAGATGTGTGGGTTCCGCTTGATGATGTAGATGTCAACTGGGACGACTTCTCGGCAGAAAAACTGGATTACTCCACGATCGACGGCGTACACTATGGCATGCCTGTAGATAACGGTACTGTTGTCTGCGCTTACCGTGTAGACCTTCTGGAGCAGGCAGGGCACACGATCGATGAGCTGACAGGATGCACATGGGATGAGTTTGAGCAGATCGCTCTTGACGTTAAGGAAGCAACGGGCAAATACATGATGTGTATGAACAGCGACGGTAATGACCTTGTTTATATGATGCTTCAGGCTGAGGGCGTATCTCAGTTCCAGGATGGAAAGCCGTACATCACAGATAACGAGACGCTGGTCCAGGTTGTCGATACAATCGTGAAATTTGTAAACGAGGGCATCTGCCTCCTTCCGAACAGCTGGGAGGATTACACAAATACAGCAATCCAGGGCGATCAGGTTGCAGGTGTTATGAACGGTAACTGGATTATCCCGACGATCGAGGCTGTGGAAGAAAACAGCGGCAAATGGGAAATCACAACAATGCCGACATTCTCCGGAGAAGAGGGATATGCAAGTAACGGCGGTTCTTCCCTGTACATTACAGCTAACTGCCAGAATGTAGATCTTGCAAAAGATTTCCTCGCATACACATTCGGCGGAAGTACAGTTACATACGACAATGCGCTGAGAGACGGCGGTGTTATTTCTACATACGCACCGGCAGGCGAGACAGATGTCTACAATGAAGGCGTTGCATACTTCAATAACCAGCCGATCTATGCAGACATCGTTGAGATGGGTACTCACGTTGGAATCGTAGAGCAGAGTCCGTATCACTACTCCGCACGTAACTATGTTGGATCCGCGATCGTTAACATTATAAATGGCGCAGACACAGCATCTGCTCTTCAGGAAGCAGAAGACCAGCTCAACTTTGAGATGGGCAACTAGTTTCCGGTGACTGGAAACAGGACGTCAAAAGAGTAAGTGAGAAGCAGGCGGGGGACGGAAAAATCCGTTCCCCACGCCTGTTTATAAAAGGAGGGGCTCTCAGGTGAACAACAAAAAAAGAATGACGCTGCTTCAAAAGCAGTCGGCGGCAGGATGGGGATTCCTGATTCCGGGGACTATCCTGATCGCGATTACGGCTTTCTGGCCGATGATCCAGGCATTTATCATGTCGCTTCAGACCGGTTCCAGCGCAAACATGACCTGGTCGGAACCGATTTTTAACAATTACATACGAATGTTCCAGGATAAGCTGTTCCTGCGTTCTGTGGGGAACACGTTCCTGTATCTTATAATCCAGGTGCCGATCATGCTGATCCTTGCGATCCTTCTTGCACAGCTTCTGAATAACAGGGATCTGAAGTTTAAAGGTTTGTTCCGTACCTGCGTGTTCCTGCCTTGTGCGATATCACTGGTATCATATTCTCTGATCTTTAAATCACTGTTCGCGACAGAAGGGTTGATCAACACGATCCTGGTCAACATCGGAATCTTCCAGGAGAACTATAACTTCCTCGGAAATGCGGCAAGTGCAAAGGCAGTTATCATCATTGCCCTGATCTGGAGATGGACGGGGTACAACATGGTATTCTATCTCGCCGGGCTGCAGAATATCGAGTATTCTGTATATGAGGCGGCGAAGATTGACGGCGCTAATGGATGGAAGACATTCTGGGGAATCACAGTCCCGCTTCTGAAACCTACGATCATCATGACATTCATTATGTCGATCAACGGTACCCTGCAGCTGTACGACGAGTCAGTCAACCTGACAAACGGAGGTCCGGCAAACGCGACGATCACCATGTCACATTACATTTACAACAACTCACTGGGACAGGGGGTTGCCAACTTCGGATATGCGACTGCGATGTCGTTCTTCGTATTTATCGTCGTGGGTATCCTGGCATTAATCAATATGAAAGTAGGTGATACACGTGACTGAGAAAAAGAACAAAAGCATGATTCAGCGCAGGCTGATTCCTACATACATTTTCCTGATCATCGTATCATTTTTATCGGTATTCCCGTTTTACTGGATGATCTCGGCCGCAACGAATGAGTCCATTGATGTGGCTCGGGGGAAAATCGTCCCCGGCAGCTATGCGCTGCAGAACTTCCAGAATCTGATACAGAATAACAACCTATGGGGAGCGATGGGCAATTCTTTTCTGTATGCAGTTGTACAGACGGTCCTTGCCCTGCTGATCTGTTCCCTTGCAGGGTTCGGATTTGAGCTGTATCATGATAAGGGAAAGGATATCGTGTTTACGGTTCTCCTCCTTGCAATGATGATCCCGCAGGTTGCCACGATGATCCCGCTGTTCAGGATGCTGTCGACTCTGAAGCTCCTGAACTCTGTATGGGGATTTATCCTTCCTTCTATTTCGACGCCGTTCCTGATCATGATGTTCCGGCAAAATTCCAGGAACTTCCCGATCGATACAATGGAGGCCGCGCGTATTGACGGATTGAATGAGTTCCAGATATTCTACCGTATGTACATGCCGATGATGAAAGCGACATACGCGGCGGCAGCGGTTATCACGTTCATGAATGCGTGGAACGCATATCTGTGGCCGAGAGTCATATTGACGAACCCCGATGCACAGACGATGCCAATGTTGATCGCAAACCTGGCGTCCGGGTATACGACAGATTATGGCCTGCTCATGATGGGCGTACTGTTCTGTTCTGTTCCTACGATGATTGTATTCTTCGTCCTGCAGAAACAGTTCGCAGAAGGTATTACAGGTGCGGTAAAATAATAAGCGCAAAATCAGGGAGGCTGCCCGGTACGGCAGCCTCCCTTTTGTGTCACGGCGGGTAAAGCCCGGATCTGTCCGAGGCAGAGCTTCTTTCAGACAGTACGGTTGAGCCTGCGAAATTCCATCGGGGTCATGCCGGTGATCTTTTTAAATACTGCAATGAAATGGCTTGGATCGGAAAATCCTGTCCTGCGTGAGACATCCTGTACCTCAAGCCGGACATCGGTGATGAGCAGTTCTTTTGCTTTGCTGATCCGATAAGAAGTCAGATATTCATAGGTCGAACACCCGAGGAAACGCCGGAACAGCCGGGAGAGATACTGAGGCGTGATGTAGGCTTTCCTGCTCAAATCTTCTACGGTGAGATCCAGGGGATAGTTTATTTCAATTTCTTTTATCACAGGGACAAGATAACGCGCATACAAAGGATCCCTTTCCACCCTTCTTGTATGGACTCCGCTGAGAAAGGACATCAGGATGTTGTAGCAGTTTACGGACAAGGCCCTGTTATCCAGAGGCAGTGTTTCGCACAGCACCATGCAGTCATTCAGAAGTGAGGCAATACGCTGTCCTTGTTCTTTCCCGACGAGGATGACCTGCCGGTTCTCCATCATCTGTGGGAGGATGCTTTCGACAGTTCCGGTAAAAGAGGCGAAAAGAGTGCGCCATATCTCGCTTTCCTGGGAATAGGAGTGGGGGACAAAGGGGGCAATGAGAATCCCCTCATCCTCGCGCAGGACATAGGATTTTCCGGCTGCTTCAACCCGTCCTGTGCCGGTCTCTGTCTGCAGATAATGATAGAACGGATATCCTTTTGGCCGGGATACCGATTCCTGGTCCCAGTGATTCCCCAGGGAGTCGAAGGTGAAAGGCTCGCTGACTGGCGCACTTCGGAAAATAATAGGCATAAAGGATCACCACCTGTTTCAAAATATTATATTGTTTAGTTTAACATATGATACACAGGGGTGTCTATCTGTATTATACTGTAATCACAAGAAGGTGCATTTGAGAAGAGAAGAAGCAGGATTCCATGCACATTGAGTAAAATCAGACAGGAGGAAAAGAGCGATGGGCAGATTTGATTATGAAAAGGTAAAAGATCCGCAGTATTTCCGCGACGGAAGGCTGGATGCACATTCGGATCACGCGTACTATGCAACGGAGGAGGATGCGGCAGAAAAAGCCTGCACTTTTAAGGAGAGCCTGAACGGGCTGTGGAAGTTCCACTACGCAAAAAATTACTGTTGCGCTGTGCCTGGGTTTGAGGAGGAGGGC
This sequence comes from uncultured Mediterraneibacter sp., assembly GCA_944381935.1. Lineage (GTDB taxonomy): Bacteria > Bacillota > Clostridia > Lachnospirales > Lachnospiraceae > Mediterraneibacter. The sequence goes on from CALWMN010000002.1 coordinate 91,930, forward strand.
TATAGCTGCCTGGGATGGGATGACATACATGTTCCCGCGCATATCCAGATGGAAGGATATGATGCCCCACAGTATGTCAATACGCAATATCCCTGGGAAGGGCATGAGGAAATCATCCCGGGTGAAATTCCGCAGCGGTTTAACCCGGTGGCAAGCTATGTGAAATATTTTGAAGTGCCGGACCATATGAAAGGGAAAAGGCTCTTTGTCTCTTTCCAGGGGGTGGAGAGCGGATTTGCGCTCTGGCTCAACGGATCGTTTATCGGATACAGCGAGGATACCTTTACCCCGTCCGAATTTGAACTGACGGATTATGTCAGAGAGGGGGAGAACAAGCTGGCGGCACAGGTGTTCAAGTGGACCAGCAGCAGTTGGTGTGAGGACCAGGATTTTTACAGATTTTCAGGGATATACCGGGATGTATATCTGTATACAGTCCCGGATGTGCATATCCGGGATATCCGTATTCGTGCGATACCGGATGAGGCCTTGAAAAAAGGCAGTGTTGAGATTTGTACACAGGCATGGGGGAAGGGAAAGGCAAAAATAAAACTGTCCAATGAAAATGTATCCTTTGAAGAGGAGTTTTCTCTTGAGGACGGCTGCGTTACAATGGAGATCGACAATCCGGCTCTCTGGAGTGCGGAGAATCCGCAGCTCTACGATCTGACGGTCAAAGTATATGATGAAAGAGGAACGCTTCAGGAAGTGATCCCGGAGAAGGTCGGATTCAGAAGATTTGAGATGAAGAACAATATCATGACCCTGAATGGAAAGCGCATTGTGTTTAAAGGAGTTAACCGCCATGAGTTCAGTTCTGTGACGGGCAGGTGTGTGTCACAGGAGGAACTGGTCAAAGACCTTGTAACGATGAAACAAAATAATATCAATGCGATCCGGACCTGCCATTACCCGGATGCCTCCGCTTTGTACCGCCTCTGCGATGAATACGGTCTCTACCTGATCGACGAGACAAACCTGGAGTCCCACGGCTCCTGGGACACTGTCCATGAGACCGGCGATACATCGGGGATTGTGCCGAATGACAGACCGGAATGGCTTGGCATGATGCTTGATCGTGCCAATTCCATGTATCAGAGGGACAAGAACCATCCCTCTATCCTGATCTGGTCGTGCGGAAACGAGTCCTACGGCGGAAAAGACATCTACGAGATGTCCCAGTTCTTCCGCAGGGAAGACCCTACCCGGCTGGTACACTATGAAGGGATTTTCCACGACCGCAGGTATAACGGCACCAGTGACATGGAGAGCCAGATGTACCCGTCCGTGGCAGCAATCAGGGAGTTCCTTGCCAAAGACAGGAACAAGCCATTTATCTGCTGTGAGTATACGCATGCGATGGGCAATTCCTGCGGGGGAATGAAGAAGTACACGGATCTTTCGGACGAAGAACCGCTGTATCAGGGCGGCTTTATCTGGGACTATATTGACCAGACGCTGTACAGGAAGGACCGGTATGGGAAAGAGTTCCAGGCATACGGCGGAGATTTTGGGGAGCGCCCGACAGACTATGAGTTCAGTGCCAACGGCATTGCCTATGGAGGAAGCAGGGATGCCTCCCCGAAGATGCAGGAGGTGAAGTTCAACTATCAGAATATCACGGCAGAAGTAGGGCGTGAGAAGGTCCGCATAGTAAATAAAAATCTTTTTGTAAATACAGATACATTCGAGTGTATTGTGACAGTGGAACGAAACGGGACTCTGATCCGCAAAGCCGTTCTTGAGACAGACGTTGCCCCGCTTGATGAAAAGACATATGCGCTGCCGCTCCCGGAAGAGACGAAGGCAGGCGAATATGCCGTTACCGTGTCCTTTTGCCTCAGAGAGGACAAAGTGTGGGCGAAGGCGGGACATGAAGTGGCGTTCGGGCAGTATGTCTATTCTGTAGAGGGAGACAAACAATCCTGCAAAAAGAAGATCGAGGTGATCCGAAGCATACATAACATCGGAATCCGGGGGGAACATTTTGAAGTGATGTTCTCTGTGTTAAACGGCGGACTTGTCTCTTACAAATATGCGGGAAAGGAAATGATAGAATCCATTCCGAAGCCGAATTTCTGGAGGGCGCCTACGGACAATGACAATGGGAACCACATGCCCGCCAGATATGCCCAGTGGAAGATTGCCAGCCTTTATCCGGCTCATAAAGACTATCGGGAGAGCACGTATGGAAAGATCCTGAAACCGGAGCTGGAAGTGAAGGGGAATACGGCGTCCGTCACCTTTACCTATCTTCTTCCCACAGTGCCGGCAAGCCAGTGCAGCCTGTCTTATGAAGTGGACGGGGAAGGGAAGGTGAGGGCGACCCTGTCTTATGACCCGGTAAAAGAGCTGAAAGATATGCCGGAGTTCGGCGTGGTCTTTAAGCTGAATGCGGACTATGACCATCTGGAATGGTACGGCCTTGGACCGGCGGAAACCTATGCGGACAGAGACAATGGGGCGAAGCTTGGAATCTACAGAAATCTCGTGAAAGACAATATGGCATCCTATATTATCCCACAGGAATGTGGGGCGAAAACCGGCGTGCGCTATGCAAAGGTCACAGACCGTAAGGGAAGAGGGATGCTCTTCGAGATGGATAAGAAGAGTGGTCCGATGATGTTCTCGGCGCTGCCGTACACGCCCCATGAGATGGAAAATGCGAGGCATCCCTATGAGCTGCCGGAGGTGCACTATACGGTGATCCGCGCAGCGCTTGGGCAGATGGGGGTTGCGGGAGACGACAGCTGGGGTTCTCCGACACACCCGGAATATCTGCTTAAGACAGACAGGAGAATGGAATTTTCCTTCTCGTTCAAAGGGATCTGAGCGGGTGCGCCGGGACGGAGTGCGATGCCGCTATGCAGACAGCCTCTGTGCAACATTTTTACTAAAAGATGGGATAAAAAGATAAAGAACTTTGTCCCGCGCTGTGCTATACTGTATCTGTAAGCGGAAAACAGTTGAAGGAGGAAATGATATGTCTATTTTGGTAACAGGGGGAGCCGGATTTATCGGAAGCCATACATGTGTGGAATTGCTGGATGCAGGATATGATGTGGTTGTAGTCGACAATCTGTATAATGCCTCCCCGAAGGCGCTTGAGAGAGTGAAGGAGATCACGGGAAAAGACCTGAAATTCTATGAAGTGGACATTCGTGACGCAAAAGCGCTCAGCGAAGTGTTTGACAAAGAAGAAGTTGAATCAGTGATCCATTTTGCGGGTCTTAAGGCTGTGGGCGAGTCGGTGTCAAAACCGCTGGAGTATTATGAGAATAATATCGGTGGCACGGTCACGCTCTGCGACGTGATGAGGAAGCATGGAGTGAAGAATATCATTTTCAGTTCTTCGGCTACAGTGTATGGAGATCCGGCTTTCATACCGATCACGGAAGAATGCCCCAAAGGGACATGCACGAATCCGTACGGATGGACGAAATGGATGCTGGAGCAGATCCTGACAGACCTGCACACGGCAGACCCGGAATGGAATGTAGTGCTTCTTCGGTATTTCAACCCCATTGGCGCACATAAGAGCGGGAAGATCGGGGAGGATCCGAAGGGAATCCCCAACAACCTTATGCCGTATATCACACAGGTGGCAATCGGGAAGCTGGAATGCCTCGGAGTGTTTGGGAATGATTACGATACGCCGGATGGAACCGGGGTACGAGATTACATCCACGTGGTGGATCTGGCGATAGGGCATGTACGTGCGGTGGAGAAGCTGAAAGAGAAAGATGGCGTTTCCGTCTACAACCTGGGAACAGGCAAAGGGTATTCTGTCCTTGACATGGTGAAAGCCTTTGAGAAGGCATGCGGGAAAGAAATCCCGTATCAGATCAAACCCCGCCGGGCCGGTGATATCGCGACATGTTACTGCGACGCTTCCAGGGCGAAGGAGGAGCTGCACTGGACAGCCGAGAGAGGGCTGGAGGAGATGTGCGAGGACTCCTGGAGGTGGCAGAGCCAGAACCCGAACGGGTATAATGACTGATCCAAAGCGGGACATATCAAAGCAGCAGGAGAAAGGATATCGGACAGATAAAGATATAAAAGAAAGGGGACTGCAGAACCTGGCATATCAGGCTCAGCAGCCCCCTTTCTTGCATCCTAATAGACAAGTGTCACGTGATGCTCGTTCAGGGTCCTGACGTATTCCTCGGAAGGCTTGGCATTTGTGATCAAATAATCGATATCGTCAAAGGTGGCAAAGGTATAAAGGGACAGCTTGTCGAATTTCGTGCTGTCCGCCACCATATAGATTGTCTCACTGTTTTCAAAAATACAGTTCTTGATGGCGACTTCAGAATCCCCGGCATTGGAAAACCCCTTGTTGAGAGAGATCCCGTTGCAGCTTACAAATGCTTTATTAATGTTCAGGGAACGGAGGGAGTCGATTGCCTGAACCCCGACGGTAGACTGGGTGTAATAATCGATCTTGCCGCCCACAAGAATAATATCCTTGTTGCTCTTTGAGTCATTTGCCGCGACAAGAAGATTGTTCGTTACTATGGTCAGATCGGGAATGTCCTTTAAGTAGGGAAGAATGTGAAAAGCTGTGGCTCCAGAGCCCACGTAGACTACATTGCCCGGCTCTATGAAGCTGGATGCCAGCTTTCCGATATAATTCAGCCGGTGGGAGATGTCATCTGTTCCGGCAACGTCCTCCCTGCTGCTTAAGCTGCTGTCCTTCCTGGCGGAAGTCCCGAATACAGCAGTGACGCCGCCATATACCTTGTGTACAGAATGATTCTGTATCAGCTCGTTGATATCACGCCTTGCGGTGCTCAGAGAAATGTCAAATTCACTGCATATCTCATCATAGCTGCATATCTCATGGTTCTCGATGTATTCTAATACAGAATTAAGCCGCTGTGCTCTCATATAACGCCTCCTGGTGAACGGATAAATTTTGCTCAGCTTCGTTCACCTGACCGTCTCCATCATACCATAACCCCAAATTTGATTCAAGAAAAAATTCTAATATATATTCAAAACTTATTCAAACTGATTGAAACATAGAAAACACATAATACAGGTGTGTTATATTTAAAACTTATACTATATAATGTCAAAATATTGTCATTTTATGCGGAAAAACAACTAATTAAATTTGATGATGATTGTATATTATGGCAAAAAGATTGATATATAAAGATAAATTATTGACAATTTTGACAATAATAAATAAAATAAATTCAAAAGATATTCAAAATCTTACCGGTAAGATCAAAAGAAAGGAGGAAATATGAAACTTGTTGGTATTGGTGATCTGCTGATTCCTGCCCAATATATTGAAAAAGGCTTTGCAGGATTTCGGGATATGGGAATCACAGTCGAGACTGTTTCATGGGAATTATCAGATTACACGGAATTGCAGCATATTAATCTGCTGGTGGAGCAGGAAGGGGCTGAAGCATATCAGCCGCCGGACTATATTTTAAACGCCGTCAGAGATGCAGATATTATCATTACACAGTTCTGCACAATTACCAGGTCGCTGATTGACCATTGCAGAAATTTAAAGGCAGTCGGTGTCCTGCGGGCGGGAATCGAAAATGTAAATCTGGAATATGCCAATGAAAAGGGGATCCTTGTATTCCACACTCCGGGAAGAAATGCGACGGCTGTTGCAGATTTTACCGTGGGTATGCTTCTGGCAGAGTGCAGGAATATCGCGAAGAGCCACATGGAGTTAAAAAGAGGAAGGTGGGTGCGTGATTATGCCAATGCGGAGTATGTGCCCGACCTGGAAGGAAAGACGGCCGGAATCATAGGATATGGCAATATTGGGAGAAAGGTGGCAAAAAGACTGAGGGCATTCGGGATGGAGATTATTGCGTATGACCCGTATTATACGGGGGATGATGTGACACAGGTCTCCCTGGAAGAACTGATGAAGAAATCAGACTTTGTGCTTGTGCACTACAGACTTACGCCAGAGAGCCGGCACATGATAAACCGGGATATGTTAAGCCTGATGAAACCCACAGCGTATCTGATTAATACTGCCCGTTCCGGACTGGTAGATGAGGACGCCCTGCTCTGGGCGCTGAAGGAGAAGAAAATCTTCGGCGCTGCGTTGGATGTATTCGAGAAGGAACCGCCTGGAGAAGATTACCCTCTGGTTACATGCGAGAATGTGACAATTACGCCACATCTTGCAGGCGGGACGAAGGATGCCTTTCTAAATTCCCCGGTCCTGCTCGCGGATCAGATCAAAACTGTCCTGGATGGCGGAAGATCCGGTTTCCTGCTCAATGCGGAGCAATGCGCCGGAAATGAATTATTGTAGGAGAAAAAAGATATGGATTATGGATTAAAGGGAAAATGCGCGATCGTAACCGGCGGCGGAAGCGGAATAGGAGCGGCGGCAGTGGAGCTTCTGCTCCAGGAGGGAGCCAACGTTGCGGTAAGCTATATCGTGGATGAAGAGAATGTGTTGAAAAGGATCGATGAATTGAATGGAAAATATGAAGCAAAAGCGATTCCGGTGTTCAACGATGTCTCAAGCCAGGACAGCGATGAGAAACTGATCTCGGAGGTGCTTGGAAAATTCGGAGGGATCGATATTCTCGTAAACAGCGCCGGGATCTGGCCGACGGCATACGTGCGCGAGATGGAGCTTGAAGCATTTAGGAAAACGCTGGATATCAACCTTCTCGGACCATTCATTCTTTCAAAACTGCTTGTGAATTACTGGATTGAGAAGAAGAAGAAAGGAAAAATCATCAATGTAGTTTCCCAGGCTGCATTTCACGGCTCTACATCGGGGCATGCACATTATGCGGCTTCAAAGGCAGGGTTGGTCGGGTTCACGGTTTCCCTTGCGCGCGAGGTGGCACCTTACGGGATCAATGTGACGGCTGTGGCGCCGGGAATTGTACGCTCACCTATGAACGAAGAGGTCCTGAATGATCCTAAAAGGGTCGATGCCTACTTGGCAAGGATACCATTAAGGAGAGTGGCAGAGCCGGAGGACGTGGCGAAGACAATCGCTTTTCTGGCGTCCTGCCAGGCAGATTATATCACAGGAGCTACGATTGATGTGACTGGCGGCATGCTCATGCGGTAATGAACCGGATGAGGATCGGAATAAGACTGCACAAAGAAAGAGATAAAGGAGAGGACAATGGCATTAGTAAATTTGAATGGGATACTTGAGGATGCACGCAAAGGGCATTATGCAGTGCCGGCCTTTGACGTCAGCAGCTATGATATGGCAAAGGCGGTGGTTGATGTCGCGGAAGAATTAAATTCACCGGTTATTTTCATGGGGCTGAAAGCCGACCTGACAGACGACGCGTTTGACATAATGTCCGTCGTTATGGGGATTCTGGCAAAAAAAGCAAAGGTGGACGTATGTATTCATCTGGATCATGCAAATGACACAGCCCTGATAAAGAAAGCGATTGCGCAGGGATACAGCTCGGTCATGATTGATGCATCCACGAAACCTCTGGAAGAAAATATCAGGATCACGAAAGAGATTGTGGACTATGCGCATATGTACGGAGTGTCTGTTGAAGCTGAGCTTGGACATGTGGGAGACGGCATTGTTGTATCTTCTGAAAGTGCTGCCCAGGGAGACGAGAGTGGGGGGCATGAGAGTGCGTTTACCAGAGTAGATGAGCTGGAATGTTTTACGGCGGAAACGAAAGTGGACGCCCTTGCTGTCGCGATCGGGACATCACACGGCGTCTACAGGGGAACGCCTAAGCTGAACCTTGAGCTGATGGAGGAACTTAACAATCATTCTTCCATTCCGCTCGTCATGCATGGAGGCTCCGGGACGCCGGAAAAAGATCTCTTAAAATCGATCGAGCTTGGGATGTGCAAAATTAATATTTTCTCAGATATCCTCAAGGGATATTACTCTGGGATGAAGGAATTTTTGAACGAGGCAGAAAATCTTTCCATGTGGCCCTCCGTGGGAAATAAACACGCTATTGAAGAGATGAAAAAGGTAATCAGAGAAAAATACGAATTGTTTGGCGCGGTAAATAGAAACCGTTGAGAAGAAAAAGGAGAAAGGGTATGAAAAAAAGACTTTGTATGTTGTTAGCATGTGTGATGTTGGTCGCTGGCCTGGCAGGCTGCAGTGGAGGAGCCTCAGGAGGAAGCGAGGGAGCAGATTCGGGGTCTTCTCAGGCGGGTTCTGAGCTGAAGGGAAGCCCGGATGAAACATACTATATGTGTGTTCCGAACTCCGGAGTTGAATACTGGTTTACTGTTTATCAGGGAATGAAAGATGCCGCAAAGGCGCTCGGCGTAAACTGCTATTATATGGGAACACCGGAGTATGACGCGTCCAAGCAGGTAGAGGTGTTCGACCAGATCCTGGCAATGGAGCCCACCGGTATCGTGGTTCATCCGATTACAGCGGAAAGTTTTGTTGACCCCATCCAGAGGGCAGTTGATGCCGGAGTCGGAGTTGTGACATTTGCTGCGGATTCTCCGGATTCTGCAAGGACTGCTTACATAACTTCTGACAACGAGAAAGAGGGTAACACGGCAGCGGAGAGTATTGCGCAGGAACTTGGCGGAAAAGGCGAAGTGATGGTGATGCGCAATCCGGGACAGACGAACCATGAGACAAGATGTGATTCCTTCATCGCTTACATGGAAGAAAACTATCCTGATATCCAGGTTGTTGCAGAAGAGATTTCCGGACAGGATGCGGATAAGACCTATCAGTCTGTTATGACAGTGGCGCAGGCACATCCGAACCTGGCAGCAGTGTTCACACCTGAGGCAACTTCGGCAGTGGGGGCGGCACAGGCAGGAATTGAGCTTGGCGGCGGAGAGCAGTCGCTTCTGGTAGCGTGCTGCGATACTTCAGAGCAGGTTCTGGATCTGTTGAAAGACGACAAGTTCTTTGTGGCGATTGCGCCGGATGAGTACCTGCAGGGATATATTTCTATGTTAAACTGCTTCTACTCTGTACATAATGAAATGTTAAATCCGAAGAACAGCAGGGAAGCGGATGGAGAAAACCTGTGGCAGGTTCCGTACTGCGACAATGGGTTATCCCTTGTTACGAAAGAAAATGCGGACAGCTTTTATATGAAAAATTACTGTGAGAAAATCGGGGTCAAAGATGTCGATGAGATGTTAAGTCCCTATGAAGTAGAGTAGATATCCCGGACCCGATCCGGTTATACAGCTCATGTTTGCTTTGCCCCGGCGGACCGGGGCAAAGCGGTGGAAGGTGATAAGATATGGCGTTACTGGAATTAAAAAATATATCGAAAAGTTTTGGCAAAAATGAGGTCTTAAGCGGTGTGAACTTCAGCCTGGAAGCTGGTGAAGTTCATGCTTTGCTGGGCGAGAACGGGGCGGGAAAATCTACGATGCTCAATATTATCGGAGGCCTGTTTCACAGCGACGGCGGGGAGATTTTCTTTGACGGAGAAAAGGTGGAAAACAATACGATCTCAAAGGCTAAGAAGCTGGGAATCGGTTTCGTGCATCAGGAAATCGAACTCTGCCAGGATGTTACTGTAGCAGAGAATATCATGATGGCATCCATATGCGACAGTAAATCATGGAATGTCAATTACGGAAAAATCGCGGAAGAGGCAAAGAAAATCCTTGAGCCGATGGTTGGGGACAGTATTGATCCGCTGGCGCCGGTGTCAAGCCTCTCGATTTCGCAGCAGCAGGTAGTGGAAATCGCAAAAGCTATCTCATATAAATGCAAGCTCCTGCTGTTAGATGAGCCTACAGCGGCATTGTCTGAAAATGAGACGGAGTCTCTGTTTCAAATTATGAGGAAGCTCACAAAGGAAGGAATCGGAATCATATTTATCAGCCACAGGATGTCGGAAATTTTTGAACAGAGCGACCGGGTAACGGTGCTTAGAGACGGGAAGATTATTTCCACATATCGTTCAAAAGAGGCAAAAATGGAACAACTGTTAAAGGATATGGCAGGGCGGGAAATCTCGGATATTTATCCCCCGAAAGCAGAAAATATTGATTATGGGGAAGAAAACATTTTGCTGGAGATTAGAAACCTGACAGATAAAAAGAACAGGTTCCGCAATGTGGACATTACGCTGTATAAAGGAGAGATCCTGGGAATTGCGGGACTGGTAGGAGCAGGGCGGACAGAGATCATGCAGACGGCTGTAAATCAGAGAAAGCGCCGGAGCGGGGAAGTCTTTTTCCTGGGAGAGAATATCAGTAAAATGTCGACGTCTCAAATCTATAAGAAAGGCCTGATACTGCTCAGCGAGGACAGGAAGAAGAGCGGGCTGTTCATGGACTATTCTATCGAGATGAATATCAGCTCCACTCACCTGGAAGAAGTGAAGCAGGGGATTTTTATCAATGAAAAGAAGGAGAAGGCGCTTGCCGAGTCCAAGATAGAGGAGCTTGCGATCCGATGCAGGGGACCGAAACAGATTGTGAGTACGCTCTCCGGCGGGAACCAGCAGAAGGTCCTATTGGCAAAGCTCCTTGCAAAGCGTCCCAAGGCGATCATTCTCGATGAGCCGACAAGAGGCGTGGATGCCGGGGCAAAAGCTGATATCGGAAAGTATATCCGGGAACTGGCAGACAGCGGGATCGGCGTCATCATTATTTCATCGGAGATGAATGAACTGCTGGGATTGTGCGACAGGCTGACTTACATTGATATTGACGGGGACCAGGTAAAAGGAAAGGGCGAGAATGCATTTGATTCCGACGAGATTATTTATTATATTTCGGGCGCTTACAAATACGAAGAGGTGAAATGACGATGAAAAAGTCTGGAAAAAATCTGGTGAAAAAACTGTTTGAAAAAAGAGAAACCATGCTTGCTCTGATAGTGATTGTCCTGTTTGTGATACTGGCGCTGTCGACGAGGAATTTCCTGAAGTGGTCGAATCTGAAGGTAATTATATCCAGCCTGTCTGTAGACGGTATCATTGTGATCGGTATGACAATCGTCCTGATTTCAGGAGGAATCGATCTTTCAGTAGGTTCGACGATGTGCCTTTCCATGACAGTTGCAGCTATGCTGATCAAGACAGGGGCGAATCCCTGGCTTGGAAGCGTTGCCGGGATTGCGGCAGCAGGTGCGTTCGGAGTAGTCCTGGGGATTCTTGTCACAAAGCTTCATCTGACGCATTTTATTGTATCGCTCTGTTTTATGGGGATCGCGAGAGGTCTGGTTTATATACTGACGAGCGGCTCGCCGATTTCCCTTGTACAGGAGTTGAAAGACTATCCTTCCTTTGCATTTCTCGGTCAGGGGACTCTTGGGCAGTTCCCGATGGCACCGGTGTGCTTTATCGTAATTGCGGTTGTCAGCGCGATATATGTGAAAAAGTCAGCCGGAATGAGGAAGGTGTTCTATACGGGAAGCAATGAAAACGCGGCAAAATATTCTGGCATAAAGGTTGACAAAGTTAAGATACTCGCCTGTATTGCATGCGCGGCGATGGCAGGGATTGCCGGGATTATCTATATGATCCGGTACTCCGGAGTCGCAGTGAGCGCAGGAGAAGGCGGCGAGATGGTGGCGCTTTCGGCAGCGGTAATCGGCGGAGCCAGCATGAACGGCGGGAAAGGCTCTATTGCAGGTTCTGTGCTTGGGCTGGTCTTTATTGTCCTGATTCAGGATGCGATGACCCTGATGATGGTGCCGTCTTACTGGCAGGATTTTGTGAAATATGCGATCGTACTGCTGGCAGTATGCCTCGACGGAATTTCTTTGAACCGTGCCTATGCTGCGACAAATAAATAGCAGAGAGGAGGAATCCTGTGGATTACTATATGGGAATTGATATCGGAGGCACAATGGTAAAAGCCGCAGTCTTTAACCGGGATGGGGAAGAGGTCGCGGTCAGTGAGCATAAGCTGAAAGTGATACATCCGGGAAAAGACAAGGTGGAGCGCGATATAAATGACGCTACGAAAGCAGTGTATGCGGTGATTACGGATGTGATCCGAAAAAGCGGGATCGACAGCGCCGGGATCAGGGGGATTGGCGTGACGGGCCAGGCAAATGGACTGTATATGTTCGACTCAGATGGAAAGCCTGTGCATAATGCAATTTTAAGCAGCGACATGCGGGCGAAGGAGTATGTAAGAAAGTGGGCTCTGGATGGTACGTGGAAAAAGATCCTGCCGAAGATCAGGCAGCAGGTGTGGGCAGGCAATGTGCCGGCGCTGATCGCCTGGTTTAAGGAACAGGAGCCTGAGGTCTTGAAAAAGGCGCAGGTTGTCTGTACGGCGAAAGATTACGTGAGATACCTTCTGACCGGGGAGTTCGCTCTGGAAGAGACAGAGGCCTCCGGCATCGCCTCTATGGACCAGGATGCCGGTGAGATCACAGAAGAGATCTATGAGGCTTTCGGCATTGAAGAGTACAGGAAGCTTCTCCCCGGGAAGATCCTCGGATGCACGGAGATAGCCGGAGGCGTCACCGCGGAATGTGCGGAAAAGACCGGGCTGCGGGAAGGGACGCCAGTGGTGGGCGGTCAGATGGATACGGGCGCCTGCATCATTTCGGCAGGGGTAACCGAAGAAAACCAGCTCGGGATCATTGTCGGGACATGGGGCATCAATTCCATCATAAAGAAGCAGCCGGTGACAGATGAAAATATTTTTATGGTGTATCGATACTGTATCCCGGATATGTACTGCGTGATGGAAGGAAGTTCCACCTCAGCTACCAACCAGGAGTGGTTCATAGACAATTTTATACGGGACGCTTCGGATGAAGAGGTCTATAATGTATGCAATAAGCTGGTAGCCGATGCGGATTATCAGGACACGGTCCTGTTCCTTCCATTCCTGTACGGCAGCAATGTCGGATTGGATGCAAAAGCAGCATTTGTGGGACTGGAGGGCAGGCACGGGAAAAAGGAAATGTTAAGGGCGATTTATGAAGGCGTTGCCTTTTGCCATAAATATCATATTGAGAGGCTTCAGGGATATATCAGGTCACTGGATGTGGTCCGCATGGCAGGCGGAGCCGCAAGATCTTCCGTTTGGATGCAGATGTTCTCTGATATACTGGGCGTGCCGGTAGAGATATCCAAAGCTTCAGAGCTTGGGGCGATGGGGGTGGCAATGGAAGCGGCAGTCGGTACGGGGCTGTTCCGTGACCTGCGTGAAGCTGCGGAGAAATGGGTCAAGATAAAGGCAGTCTACCACCCGGAACCGAAGCGTACCCAATATTACAAGAGGAAATATGAAGTTTACAAAAAGATTATTGACGATCTGTCAGGGACGTGGAAGAGCATAGAGCTCTTAAAGTATGACAAGGCGTGAATGTAGGATATTTTCCCCGAAAGTTTTCAGGGTTCGGAAGACGTGTTCCGGACCCTTTGTTGCACCCGGAGGAACATTATGCTAAACTGGGAGGCGAAAAAGAGAGAAAAAAGGAGGAGGAAAAGATGGTAGGCGGACTTATATTTATGCTTATATCAGCTTTAGGGGGGATTCTCTACGGACTGTTTTCGCTTTTCTGGGTGATCCTGATGATTATCGCATACTGGAAAGTTCTCGTAAAAGCGGGAGAACCGGGATGGAAATGCCTGATCCCAATCTATAACGGATACACATTTTATAAAATAGCATGGAATGCAGACATGTTCTGGATAGGATGCGTGTTTATCATAATGGAGGCGGTGTTTCGGACTTTCAGCGGCGGGATGTTCAGTGTTATGGGGATCCTGGCAGGGCTGTGCGGGGTTGCGCAGGCTGTGATCAATTTCTTCTATTCTGTTAACCTTGCAAAGTGCTTTGGGAAGGGGATCCTGTTCGGGATCGGAATCTGGATTGCCGGGCCGATCTTTATCCTGATACTTGCCTTTGGTTCTGCCCGTTACCAGAGAGGGAGTGGCACATGGGCAGGGTACTGACACAGACGGTTGTCTACCTGGCATTGCTCTTTATCGGATACGGGTTTAAAAAGGGCGGAATCTTCAAAGCGGAGGACTCCGGTTTTTTAAAATCCGTTATCCTCTATATCACGATGCCGGCGATGGCAGTCAATGGACTGAAAGACCTGCACCTTCAGATGTCTTTTCTGTGGTGCTTTCTGACAGGGTTTTTCACCTGTACAGTTCTTTTGCTCGTTGGGATGGCTGCATCGAAAGGACAGGATGCATCAGGAAAGCTTCTGTATCTGTTCAGCTTCAACAGCTTTAACGTGGGGAATTTTGCAATTCCGTTCCTGACAGGCCTTATCTCCGCAGATGGATTTGCGGCTTTGTGCCTGTTTGACATTGCTGTTGCCATGTTTCTGTATGGGGTGGATTACAGTATAGCCGAGAGCAGAAAGGGCGAGGGCGGTTTTTCGCTGAAACTGCTCGTGAAGAAGGTGTTCTGTTCCCCCATAACCGATGCTTATCTGGCCATGCTGCTTCTGGCAGCCCTTCAGATCCGGCTTCCTGCGCCTGTCCTGAAACTTGCGGAGGTGGCAGGCAATGCCAACGCTTTCCTGGCAATGCTGAGCATCGGAATACTCTTTGAGTGGAACCTGGATAGGAAGAACCTGAAAATGCTGCTGGGATTCTTTTCCCTGCGGTATATTACTGTACTGCTGCTTGCAGCCGGCGTCGTCCTCTTTGTTCCGTTTCCGCAGGATATCCGCCAGGCAGTGTGTGTGCTTTTGATGGCCCCTGTGGCGAGTGTTGCCCCTCTTTTGACAGAAAATGCCGGAGGAAACGGGGCAAAAGCAGCTCAGATCAACTCGATCAGCATATTTACAGGGATTGCGATGATGATGATTGTTTATATGATTCTTTAAATAATAATAATTATTGTTATTATTTGTTGACTTTTCTTTTCGTGTCATGTTATAGTACTTATATAAAAGTTAGAAAAACCTAACCGAGAGAAAAGGAGGAATTTAATATGTCGTTAATCGGAAAAGAAATTGTAGATTTTACGGTACAGGCTTATCAGGGAAATGAATTCAGAGAGGTAAAGAAGGGGGATGTGTTGGGCAAGTGGTCCGTGTTCTTCTTTTACCCGGCAGATTTTACTTTTGTGTGCCCTACGGAACTGGAGGACCTGGCAAATAAATACGAAGATTTTAAAAAGGCAGGATGCGAGATCTATTCTGTATCATGCGATACCCACTATGTACACAAAGCTTGGCATGACGCGTCAAAGACGATCCAGAAGATCCAGTATCCGATGCTGGCGGACCCGACAGGGGTACTTGCCCGGGGATTTGATGTGATGATTGAGGAGGATGGAGTGGCAGAAAGAGGAAGCTTCATCGTCAACCCCGAGGGAAAGATCGTCGCCTATGAGGTGACTGCGGGGAACGTGGGCAGAAATGCAGACGAGCTGCTCAGGAGAGTGCAGGCGTCCCAGTTCGTTGCCGAACACGGGGACGAGGTGTGCCCGGCAAAATGGCAGCCGGGAGCGGACACGCTCAAGCCAAGCCTGGATCTTGTGGGGCTGCTGTAAAGGACAGCGGGACAGAATATAAAGACGGACTACCGGTTTTCCGGGATAGTCCGTCTTTTGATCTTTGTGAAAAGGTGATTCCCCCAACAGCCGGGAGTCAGAGAGCGCTGATGAAGCGGCGGAAGGCTTTCAGGCCTTCCTCTGTGCATTTGTAGACGCCGGCGTCTTCGAGTACCTGGCAGAAGACCTTTCCAACCTCCTGTTCGAGGATGTGTTCAATATTGCCTTCATTGAGATCAGGATATAGAGGAAGAAATTCCTCTACCCAGTCAGCGTGTTTGGCGATCTGGCTGCAGCTTCTGATATCCTTCCCTTCCAGGATATATTCTCTGAGAAGTTCCATCTCGCCTTTTAAGCGGGCGGGAAGGACAGCAAGTCCCATGACCTCGATCAGCCCGATGTTTTCCTTCTTGATGTGATGGAGCTTTGCGTGCGGATGGTATACGCCAAGAGGGTGCTCCTCTGTCGTGATGTTATTGCGCAGAGCCAGGTCCAGCTCATACAGGCCGTCCCTCCTGCGGGCGATGGGAGTGATCGTGTTGTGGGGCGTCCCATCTGTCTCAGCGAAGATGAAGGCATCCTCATCCGTGTAAGAGCGCCATTTGTTCAGGATATGCTCTGCGAGGTCGATGATCCGTTCCGGATCCGCGCTCTTTAGACGGATGACAGACAGGGGCCATTTCACAATGCCCGCGCTTACATCTTCATATCCCTTTACAGAGAAGGTCTCGATGACGGGAGCCTTCGCCATTGCAAAGGTATAATTTCCGCCCTGGAAATGATCGTGGCTTAAGATGGAGCCGCCTACGATCGGGAGATCGGCGTTTGAACCGAGGAAATAGTGGGGGAACAGCCGGATAAAGTCAAACAGCTTCGCAAATGCGCTCCGGTCAATCTTCATCGGGATATGCTCCCCGTTGAATACGATGCAGTGCTCGTTATAATACACGTACGGAGAATACTGGAACCCCCATTTTTTCCCCTGGATCGTGATCGGGATGATGCGGTGGTTCTCCCTGGCGGGATGGTTCGTCCTGCCGGCATACCCTTCGTTCTCCATGCAGAGCTGGCATTTCGGGTAAGCGGAGGACTTTGCCTTTCCGGCAGCCGCGATGGCTTTCGGATCCTTCTCCGGTTTGGAGAGATTGATCGTAATGTCGAGAGTGCCGTACTCGGTATCCACGGTCCATTTGCGGTCCTTTTTGATGCGGTAGCGACGGATATAGTCGCTGTCCTGGCTCAGTTTATAGTAATATTCGGTTGCCGCCTCAGGTGATTCTTCATATTTTTCCCGGAATTTCTCCTGGATCTGCGCAGGGCGCGGCACGAGGCAGTTCATCAGCCTGGTGTCAAAGAGATCGCGGTATGTAATGCTGTCCTCGATGAGCCCTCTCCTGACAGCCTCATCAAGAAGGCCGGAAAGCACATCCTCAAGCACGATGTGCTCCAGGTCGCATTCCACGTCCTCATAATCGTCCTCCTTCATGACGTCCAGCAGAAGATTCGTTGTGTAGATCCGCTCGGATTCCGGTGTCAGCCCGGTGTCGATCCCGTACTGGACCAGTTTTTTGATTAATTCACAGAGCATATGGTTTCCCTCCATTTTATTTTTGAACAGTGTGTTAAGACAATTCCCGCCTTATCGCGGAACAGGCTATTCCTCTATGCGGGAAGCACCGTCTCCGATATCGACGGTATAGAACTCAGCCTCGTGCCCGACGGCCTCTTTGTATGCTTTTCCGATGCTGCTGATGAATGTATCTACAGCGTCGTTTTTCACAATGCTGACCGTGCATCCGCCAAAGCCGCCTCCGGTGATGCGGGAGCCGACTACGCCCGGGATCTTCCATGCGAGATCAACCAGGATGTCGATTTCCTTACAGGATACTTCGTAGTCATCGCGAAGAGAGATGTGGGACTGGTTCATCAGTTCCCCGAATTTTCCGATGTCGCCTGATCTGAGCGCGGCAACGGCGTCAATGGTGCGCTGGTTCTCGTACACGGCGTGTTTCGCGCGTTTTAACTGTATCCCATCTGTGATGAGCCCTTTGTGCTTCTCAAATTCATCGGGGGCAAGATCGCCGAGGGATTTGATGCCAAGCTCTTTCTGAAGGGCGGCGAGGGCGTCGGCACACTCCTGGCGCCTGTCGTTGTATGCGGAATCCACAAGGCTGTGTTTCACCTTACTGTTTGTGATGATGATCTTTGCATCGTCGAGCTGGATCGGGGCATACTCATATTTCAGCGTGCTTGTATCCAGGAAGATGGCATTGTCCTTTTTGCCCATCGCAACGGCAAACTGGTCCATGATGCCGCAGTTGCATCCGTTGAAATTGTTCTCAGAATACTGGCCGATAAGGGCCAGGTCTGTCATGCTCAGGTCCGTGATGCCAAACAGGTCCGTCAGGATGACGCCTGTGAGCACCTCGAGAGAGGCGGAGGAAGAAAGCCCAGAGCCGTTCGGGATATTCCCCCAGATGACCATATCGAAACCGGCCTCTAGCTTATAGCCTTTCCCGGCAAATGCCCAGACAACGCCGAGGGGATAATTTGCCCAGTTGTACGCCTTTTTGTTGGTCAGGTCATCCAGAGACGCCTCCACCACACCGAAGGAATCCAGATTCATAGAGTAGAAATGTATCAGACGGTCCTCCCTTTTGCGCGCAGCGCCGTACGTGCCGAGCGTCAGGGCGCAGGGGAATACGTGCCCGCCGTTATAGTCGGTGTGCTCGCCGATGAGGTTGACCCTGCCCGGTGAGAAGTAGAAATGCGCTCCGTCTGCATTTCCAAAGAGTTCTGCAAATTTGTCAAACAGCTTTTTTTTCATTTTGTAGTTCCTCCTGATTTCAAATGAGATACTGTAAGCAGTGATTATTTTCTGTCTTTCATTATAAATGCATGGGGGTGGGGCGTATATAAAAAATACGTGCAAACGCATGTAAAAATGTTGCGCACAGGAGGATGAGGGGATATAATGGCGATAGGTGCAGGGCACAGGATCATGCCGGAGCCAAAAGGAGGCAAGCATGTCAGAAACGTATAAACATTCTTATAAAGTGGGAGAGAACCTGCTAAATTCCCTGGCGGTCTATAATGTGGGATATCAGAAATGTGAACCGGAGTATCAGTGGGGACCCGGCGTCCGGGATCATTACTGCATCCATCATATCCTGTCGGGAAACGGATACTATCTGTCGGGAGATACTGTCTGCCGGCTGGGAGCGGGCGATACATTTCTTATCTATCCGGGCGAAGAAGTGAAATATTACGCAGACCGGGAGGAACCCTGGGAATACGCCTGGGTGGGGTTCATGGGGGCGGATGCGGCGCCGGTTATCCGCAATACGGAATTTACCAAAGAAAAGCCATACATATTGAGCGGGCGTATCCCTGCTGACAGGATAAAAAGAGGACTGGAAAATATCTATGAGGTGAAGGGGAATACCTATGAGGCGACAGTCGCTATGGCGGGAGCGCTGTACAGCCTGCTTGCCATATTCATGCATTATTCAAAGCGGGAGGAAAGGAAAAAAGACGTCCAGATGATATATGTGGAAAAAGCGGAGATGTATATTGAAACGAACTATTCCTATCCGATCACGGTAGAGGATGTGGCGGCGTATGTGGGGATCAGCAGGAGCCATCTGTTCCGCTCGTTCCAGACCTGCATGAGGAAATCTCCCAAAGAATATCTGTCCGAGTACCGGATCAGGCAGGCATGCCATCTTCTGAAGGAGACAGGGTTGTCTGTCTCTGCCATTGCATACTCGGTCGGCTTTGAGAACAATCTCTATTTTTCAAAAGCGTTTAAGAAACAGAAGAAGATCAGCCCTTCCGAGTACCGGAGGACACATAATCTCTGACCGGGCCTGAAATGCGGGCAGGATCATTTTGGAAGAATGAAAAAGGGTCCGGCGGCATATGCATAGCTAAGAGAATGGAGTGCTGGCTTTGGGCCAAAGGAATGCTGAGGTATGGCGTCAAATGGTTATCTGAAACGGTGGATGCAGGCGGTTGGGCTGATCTATGTGCTTTTGTTTCTGCGTACCCCGGTATATGCAGGCATGGGGCATATGCCAGGAAGTTATGGCAGTGTGCAGACAGAGGCAGATCCGGCATCTGGTGAAGAGGCGGAGGGACAGACTCTGCCGGGACCGAGAATTGCCCTCACATTTGACGACGGACCGGATGCAGGGACGACCCCTGTCCTTCTTGACGGACTGAAAGAACGGTCCGTCAAAGCGACATTTTTCGTGATCGGGGAGAATATAGAAAAGGATGGAAATAAAGCGGTCATCGAGAGAATGCATGAGGAAGGGCATCTGATCGGCAACCACACCTACCATCATGTGAATCTGGCAGGGCTGACGAAGGAGGAAGCACACCGGGAACTGGCAATGACAGATGAACTGATAACGGGGATCACAGGGGAAGAGGTCCTGCTTGTCAGGCCTCCTTTCGGGGCTTTTCCGGAACGGATGGAGGAAGAGCTCGACAAACTGTATATCAAATGGACCGTAGATCCGCTTGACTGGACGACGGAGAATGTGGATGAAATTGTAAGACGGGTAGTGACGGAAGTGGAAGAAAATGATATTATTCTTTTGCACGACTGCTACGAAAGCTCCGTGGAGGCAGCGCTGCGCATTGTCGATGTCCTTCAGGATGAGGGGTATGAATTTGTCACGGCGGACCGCCTGCTCGTAGAGTGACGCAGGTGGTGTGCTATGCGGGGAACGGCAGACGAAAGCAGGAGGAAGATATGGAGAAAGAGCACAAGATAAACGAATATTCAAGGACAGAACTACTGATCGGGCAGGAAAAGCTGGAGCGTCTTAAGAAAGCCTGCGTTCTTGTATTCGGAGTCGGCGGCGTGGGGTCGCACTGTATTGAAGCGCTGGCGCGCAGCGGGATCGGGCATCTCATTTTGGTGGATCACGATACGGTTTCCATCACCAACATTAACCGGCAGTCGATCGCACTCCACAGCACCCTTGGAAGATATAAGACCCATGTCATGGCGGAGAAGATACGGGATATTGACCCCGGAATACAGGTCAGGACATTTGAGGCGTTTATTCTGCCGGACAATGTGGGCGCCGTATTCGAGGAAAGACCGGATTATATTATAGACGCGGTGGACACTGTATCCGCCAAACTGGCGATCGCGGAATATGCCGTTGCCCATGACATCCGGATCATCAGCAGTATGGGGACCGGGAACAAGCTTTATCCCGGACTCTTTGAGATCGAGGACATCTCAGGGACAAGCGTGTGCCCTCTGTGCAAAGTGATGCGGCGGGAGCTAAAGGCGAGGGGAATCCGCCACCTGAAAGTCCTGTATTCAAAGGAAAAACCGGTAAAAACCGGGGGCCGGGAAACAGGTGAGGATACGGGGAAACGCAGGGCAGTGCCGGGGAGCATATCCTTTGTCCCGCCGGTGGCAGGAATTTTGATTGCCGGTGAGGTGATCCGGGAGCTGGCAGAGATTTAACAGATGCCTGCAGGAGCATACCGGACAGCAGACAGTAAGAAGAGAATCCTGATGCTTGGGAGGAAGAGACATGGATTTATTTGATTATATGAGGGAGGCAAACCAGGAGAAAGAGTCTCCCCTCGCCTCAAGAATGAGGCCGGAGACACTTGACGAGGTCGTGGGGCAGCAGCATATCATCGGGAAGGACAAGCTGCTCTACAGGGCAATCAAGGCGGACAAGCTTGGCTCGTTGATCTTTTACGGGCCGCCCGGAACCGGGAAGACTACACTGGCAAAAGTGATCGCCAATACGACAAGCGCACAGTTTAAGCAGATCAATGCTACCGTGGCAGGAAAGAAGGACATGGAAGAGGTCGTAAAAGAGGCGAAAGACATACAGGGAATGTACGGCAGGAAGACCATTTTGTTTATCGATGAGATCCACCGCTTTAACAAAGGGCAGCAGGACTATCTGCTCCCCTTTGTCGAAGACGGGACGGTCACTCTCATCGGCGCCACAACGGAGAACCCGTATTTTGAAGTAAACGGGGCGCTTCTGTCGCGTTCTAGCATTTTTGAACTCAAGGCGCTGGCAAGGGAGGATATCAGGGAGCTGATCATAAGGGCAGTCCGGGATCCGGAAAAGGGGATGGGAAGCTTTCGTGCCCGGATAGAGGAGGACGCCCTGGATTTCCTGGCGGACGTCTCGGGAGGGGACGCCAGAAACGCGCTCAATGCAGTGGAGCTGGGAGTGCTTACAACAGAGCGTTCCGATGACGGGTTCATACACATCACTCTTAAAGTGGCGTCTGAGTGCATCCAGAAACGGGTGGTCAGCTATGACAAAAAGGGAGATAATCATTATGACATTATCTCGGCGTTTATCAAGAGCATGAGGGGATCCGACCCGGATGCGGCAGTGTTTTACCTTGCGAAAATGCTGTACGCGGGGGAGGACGTAAAGTTTATCGCACGGCGCATTATGATCTGCGCCTCTGAGGATGTGGGAAATGCGGATCCCATGGCGCTGACTGTGGCTGTCTCGGCGGCGCAGGCAGCAGAGCGGATCGGGATGCCGGAGGCGCAGATCATCCTGTCCCAGGCGGTGACGTATGTGGCCTCTGCCCCCAAGAGCAATTCTGCTTCCAATGCTATTTTCGCGGCAGGCGAGGCGGTGAAGCACAACCGGACGACTGTGCCCGTCCATCTTAAGGACGCCCACTATAAAGGGGCGCAGAAGCTGGGGCATGGGACCGGGTATAAATATGCCCATGACTATCCGGGGCATTATGTGAAGCAGCAGTATCTGCCGGATGAAATAAAAGACGCCAGATTCTATGAACCGGGCGTTCTTGGCTATGAGAAAAAAATACGGGAATATTTAGAGGAGCTGCGCAAGGAGTGAAGCATAGATTTCCTGGTTCTTCAGAGACCAGTTATTGGCGATGGTTTCAGCCTCCTTCTCGGTGGGGACGGTCAGTTTCAGGTCGATCAGGCTGAAACCGTTTTCCACGATCTGGCAGCGCACTTCAAATTCTCTGTTCGTATTCAGGTAGTAGTCGGATTTTACCGCCACTTCTTCTTTCAGGTCATATTGTTTTTCCTTCAGAAAATCGTCGATATCCTTCCGGATGGCAGGAGAGATCTTGCCGCTGAAATAGTGGAGCGTCTCCGCCCCGTTTTCCGTCAGATGGTAAAGCGTGCGGTTGTGCGTTGTCTCCGCCTTTAAAAGCTTGGAAGCCGTCAGCTCGGAGAGCGTCTCCTGAAGCCTGAAATAGGAGGTATATCCCTTGTCGAGTATAAATTCTGAGATTTGGGAGGTTGTCAGGGGAAAATCCACTTTATCCAACATGTATAAGACAATCAGTTTGTATAATGTATAAGTTTCAGACATAAAACTCCTTTCCCTGCCGCTGCCTCTGCCAGAGGCAGGATGGACAGACAGATGCGGATACAAAAGTCTTCGCTGCTGATTATCATAACACTCCCGGCAAATCTGTGCAATATCAGGTTTTATGCATGCCAGGGAGCGTTCCCGGCTTACAGAGGGACTTTTTTTGGAAAAACAACAAAAAAGCTTTCTTTTTTGAAGGACATGCAGTATAATACAGACATATTTGATGCATTTTCCGATTTATGTCAATTCAGACAGAAATTCCCGAAGCATTTGGATATTGGTGTCATGCAAGGTGCCCAGGACAGGAGGGCGCCCGCTGTGTCTATATAGGAAAACGGACCGCATGCGGTCTGGCTGGATTTTTTATTTAGTATTATGAAACAGGAAAGGAACGGATTGTATGACGAGAGAAAAGTATGAATCACTGCCTCTGGCAACACTGAAGGACCTGGCAAAAGCCAGAAAGATGAAAGGCATCTCCGGCATGAAGAAAAGTGCGCTTATTGACGCCATGCTTGCCCTTGACGAGAAGGCGAAACAAAAGGAAGCGAGCGAAGAGGCAAAAGAAGAAGTAAAAGAGGAGATGAAGGAAAAGAAAGAGGAGACGGATATCGAGCAGCTTGACAGCGGCCATACTGCCAACGGCATTCTGGAGGTCCTGCAGGACGGGTATGGGTTTATCCGCTGTGAGAATTATCTCCCGGGAGAGAATGACGTATATGTGTCCCCGTCCCAGATCCGCAGATTCGGACTTAAGACAGGCGATATTATTATGGGGAATACAAGGGTCAAGACACAGGGGGAGAAGTTCAGCGCCCTTCTTTATGTGTCGACGATCAACGGGATGCGCCCGGCAGAAGCGATGCGCAGGAAGAACTTTGAAGACCTGACCCCGATTTTCCCAAACAGGAGGATCCGGCTTGAGACCCCCGGGTGTACCACCGCAATGCGTATCGTGGATCTGATTTCCCCTATCGGCAAAGGCCAGAGAGGAATGATCGTATCGCCGCCGAAAGCGGGCAAGACAACGCTTTTAAAGGAAGTTGCGCTCTCTGTGCAAAAGACAGAGCCGGATATGCATATGATCATCCTGCTCATTGATGAGCGGCCGGAGGAAGTGACCGACATCAAGGAGGCGATCGCAGGTCCGAACGTGGAAGTGATCTATTCGACATTCGACGAGCTGCCGGAACATCATAAAAGAGTGTCTGAGATGGTGATTGCCCGGGCAAAACGCCTTGTGGAGCATGGGAAAGACGTCATGATCCTTCTCGACAGCATTACCCGCCTGTCGAGGGCGTATAACCTGACGGTGCCGCCGTCGGGCAGAACGCTTTCGGGGGGGCTTGACCCTGCGGCTCTCTACAGCCCGAAACGGTTTTTCGGAGCTGCCCGGAATATGCGGGAGGGCGGCAGCCTTACGATCCTGGCGACAGCGCTTGTGGATACCGGGAGCAAGATGGACGATGTGGTCTACGAGGAATTTAAAGGGACTGGGAATATGGAGCTTATACTGGACCGTAAACTTCAGGAGAAGAGAATGTTTCCTGCCATTGACATCCCGAAGTCCGGCACAAGGCGCGAGGATCTTCTGCTCAACAAGGAGGAACAGGAAGCCGCATATATTATGCGCAGGGCAATGAACGGAATGAAGGCGGAGGAGGCTGTGGACAACCTCCTGAATATGTTTACCCGGACGAAGAGCAACAGCGAGCTTGTGCATCAGGTGAACCGGCAGAAGTTTATCTGAAAAGCCCGGGGCACATGAATCCTGTACCGATACTGTCTCAGGATAAATATCTACGCAGAAGGGGGCGGATGCAGATGCTTGACGTGGCTCTGGCAAAAAAGCTGATTGAGAGAGTAACGGAATATACCAGTTATAATGTAAACATTATGAATGAGGACGGCGTTATCATCGCGAGCCGCGACCCGGAGAGGGTGGGAACCTTCCACGAGGCGGCATATCAGATCGTCCACGGTGGGAAAGACATCATAACAGT
Organism: uncultured Mediterraneibacter sp.; assembly: GCA_944381935.1. Classification (GTDB taxonomy): domain Bacteria; phylum Bacillota; class Clostridia; order Lachnospirales; family Lachnospiraceae; genus Mediterraneibacter. The sequence goes on from CALWMN010000002.1 coordinate 116,735, forward strand.
GGAAAGCGACCATGATTATCCCGGCGTGCTGCAGGGAATGAACATGGTGATAGATATAGACGGAAGGCGGGAGGGGGTCGTCGGCGTAACCGGCGATCCGGATGAGATACGTCCCGTCGCGCTTATTACGAAGATGGCGATTGAGACGATGATAAAATATGAGAACCAGAAACTGCAGTCTATCCGGCGGCAGTCCAGGAAGGAGCGCTTTGCGGAGATCCTGACCCGGGAGCCAAATCCTGATCCGAACTATATCCGAAGACTTGCACGGGAACTGAACTATCACGAGGACATTGTGCGGATTCCCATACTCTGTCAGCCAGACCGGTCCAAATATGTCAGTTCCCTGCTTGAGATGATCAAGAGCAGCAGTGCCCACGGACGTGAGGATATCAGTTTTGCCCTTGATGACAAGTATGTTCTTGTCTTTAAGACTCTGGATACGGGAAAGCAGAATATTTTTGCAGACTATAAATATATTCTGGCAGATTATATGAAAATCGCCCTGAACCGGATGCGTGAGGAAAATATCGGATGTCAGTTTTTCATCGGAACATTTCAGAGTAATTTTATCCAGTACCATTATGCCTACCGTCACTGCCTCTGGCTGGCAGACAATGTACACACGGAGCATTCGGCAGTCTATTTCTATGACTACGCCGGAAGATACATACAGCAGCTGATCCCCCGAAAAGAGCTCCAGCAGATATTCAATGTATTTGGGAGCAGCTTCTCAGATGATTTTAAGAAAGACTACTGCGAGCTGGTCGGGAGCCTGATTGAGAATGACTTCAACACTGCTGCAGCTTCAAGGGAGATATTCATGCACAAAAATACGTTTCTCTACCGGTATAATAAAATACGCGATATGCTCAATGTGAACCTGCAGGCATCACCCCGGGATAAATGGCTGCTGATTTATCTGTATCTCTACCTGATGCCGTAAGAGGACCGCGGCGCAGCACATACAGGGAACGAAACGTGGGAACATACGTTTTGTGCTTCGGGCACAAAAATTTCCTGTTTTTTTGTGCTGAGGCGTTCTGAATTTGAAGAAAACCCCCTGCTAAAATAATTGCATATAATAAAACACCATAGAAAAGGGGGTTATACTCTATGACAGGTTTACCACTTATCATCGCGTTTGTTATTGCGATTATCGTCATGATCGTAGCTATCTCAAAATTCAAGATCCATCCTTTCCTTGCGATCATGGCCATTTCGCTGCTCCTCGGGCTGGCAGCCGGTATTCCGCTTGTGGATCAGACGGCGGAGGACGGCACCGTTACACAGGGGCTGGCGAATGTAATAGGAGCCGGGTTCTCCGGTACCTTTACAAGCATCGGCATCGTCATTATTCTGGGTGCTTTGATCGGAACGATCTTGGAAGAGACAGGCGCAGCGCTTAAACTGGCAGATATGGTGATCCATGTTGTCGGGAAGAACCATCCCGAGCTTGCCATCGAGCTTATGGGCTGGGTGGTCTCCATACCGGTATTCTGTGATTCCGGATTTGTTATCCTTAATCCCATCAGAAAGGCTCTCGTAAACCGTACCGGAACTTCCTCTGTTGCCATGACTGTGGCCCTTGCTTCCGGACTTTACATCTCACATGTGTTCATCCCGCCCACACCCGGACCGATTGCAGCGGCTTCCACGCTGGGGATCGGCAATAACATGCTCCTTGTCATGGGAATGGGCGCGCTCTGTTCCATATTCCCGCTGATCGCAGGATACTTTTATGCAAATTATATTGGCAAAAAGGTGACATCTGACGATGAGGCGAACGCCAATGACGTGAAGAAAACATATGAGGAGCTGGTGGCAGAGTACGGAAAGCTTCCGAATGGCTTTAACGCCCTGGCGCCGATTATCATTCCGATTGTCCTGATGGGATTAAGTTCCGTGGCATCTATGGCAGGCTGGGAGGGGCTGGCAAGCGACATCCTGCAGTTCCTCGGGACACCGATCATTGCCCTTGCAGTCGGTACGGTATTTGGCGTGATTCAGCTTGCAGGAGCGAAAAAGCTCGGCAGCTTCTATAAGCTGACAGACGATACGCTGAAGACGGTCGGACCGATTCTCTTTGTCACGGCAGCGGGCGGTGTGCTTGGAAAGGTCATCTCCTCCACGGACATGATCAACTACATTACGCAGAATGCGACTCTTCTGGAGAAGATCGGCATCTTCTTCCCGTTCATACTTGCAGCGATCCTGAAGACAGCACAGGGATCTTCCACAGTGGCGCTTACAACTACGGCAGGCATCGTGGCGCCTATCCTTCCGGTGCTTGGACTGGCGACGCCTGTCAGGACGGCGCTTACGGTTATGGCGATCGGGGCAGGAGCCATGACGGTATCCCATGCAAACGACTCCTATTTCTGGGTTGTGACGAACTTTGGCGCCATGACGCCGGAGAAAGGATACCGGACGCAGACGGTTGCCACACTGATACTCGGTATCGCGAGTATGGCGGAAATCTTTATTCTCTCACTTTTCCTGCACTGATGGGGCAACGATATGTCAGTGTGTGAGTAAGGAGGATGTCTTATGAAGTTTTTATTTGCATCTGATTCGTTTAAAGGGACGCTTTCCTCCAGAAAAACGGCAGAACTTCTGGCTCAGGCAGCATCCGAGATATTTCCCGGGTGTGAATACGGCAGCATAGAGGTGGCAGACGGGGGAGAGGGGACGACTGACGCGGTGCTCTCAGCCGTGGATGGGAGGAAGATAGCGGTTGCTGTCCGGGGACCCCTGTGGGATGAGACTGCCGCTTACTATGGCAGGCTCGACGGCACAAGGGCAGTCATGGAGATGGCGCAGGCTTCCGGACTGTCCCTCATACCGGCTGAAAAGAGGGATCCGAGGAAAACCACTTCCTATGGAACCGGCGAGATGATTGCGGATGCTCTGGAAAAAGGATTCCGTGATATTTCGGTTGCCATCGGCGGCTCCGCCACCAATGACGGCGGAATCGGCTGCATGAGAGCTCTTGGAGTCCGTTTTCTGGATGGAAACGGGCAGGAGCTGCCGGGATGCGGCGATGATCTGGCGAAGATCAGAAGTATTGACCTGTCAGGGCTTGATCCGCGGGTAAAGGATTGTACGTTTACGGTCATGTGCGATGTGACGAATCCCCTCTGCGGTGAAAAAGGAGCGACCTATACCTTTGGGAGACAGAAGGGGGCAACACCGGAGATCCTTAAGGAGCTGGAGGCGGGGATGTGCAATTACCGCGATATCCTGTACAAACAGTTTGGCGTCAATATGGATGAAGTGCCCGGGGCGGGAGCTGCAGGGGGGCTTGGGGCCGCGCTCATGGTTTTCTTAAACGGTACGCTAAAATCTGGGATTGAGACTGTGCTTGACCTGGTAGAATTTGACCGGAAACTGGAGGGAGTGTCACTGGTCGTCACAGGAGAAGGCGCTACGGACTGGCAGTCTGTCTTCGGCAAGGTGATGCAGGGGGTAGGCGTGCACTGCAAAAGGGCAGGGATTCCTGCTGTTGCAGTCGTCGGAAGTATGGGGAAGGGGGCAGAAGATATCTATGATTACGGTATTGAATCTATCCTGACTACCGTAAACGCGCCGATGCCGCTTGAAGAAGCCCTGTGCCGGGCAGAGGAGTTATATCTGGAAGCGGCGCGAAGGCTGTTCCGGCTGCTGAGAGCCGGGCGTGGGATGAAGCATGTGTAAAAAAGGTATTGCAAAAAAAATTATCTCGTGTTATAATCAAAAAGCTGTTTAGAGATTATAATAAGTAATTTGAAATAGAGAGGTGAAAAACATGCGCGAAGGAATCCATCCGGAATATCATCAGGCAACTGTAACCTGCAACTGCGGCAATACATTTGTGACGGGCTCTACGAACGAGAGCATTCACGTGGAAATCTGCTCCAAATGCCATCCGTTCTATACAGGTCAGCAGAAAGCGGCACAGGCACGCGGCCGTGTTGATAAGTTCAACAAGAAGTATGGTATTAAATAAAAATGACATGTTGCAGGCTGAGGTGGAAGCATCTCAGCCTGTTTGCTTACAGAATGTGAACTTACAGGAGGCGGTATGAAATCATCAAATATAGGCGGACAGGCGGTTTTGGAAGGCATCATGATGAGAAACAAAGAGAAATACTCCGTGGCTGTCCGAAAAGCAGACGGCGGGATTGCAGTGGATGTCAGGGAGTACAAAAGCGTGTTTCCCTGGAAGGCTCCCATGAAGATCCCGTTCGTCAGAGGAATCTTTCATTTTGTGGATTCTCTCGTCCTTGGGATGAAGACGCTGACCTATTCCGCCGGCTTTCTGGAAGAGGAAGAAGGGGAGGCCCTGACGGAGGAAGAGGCGGCAAAACGGGAAAAGACAGACAAATTTATCATGAATCTGACCGTTGTGCTGGCTATCGTGCTTGCGGCAGCCATTTTCATGGTGCTGCCGTATTTCCTGAGCAGCCTTGTTGAGAAACGTACCTCGTCAAGAACGCTTATGACGGTCTTTGAGGGCGTGATAAGGGTTGTGATTTTTCTGGCATATATTTTTCTGATTTCGCGGACGAAGGATATCAAAAGGACTTTCATGTATCACGGAGCCGAACATAAGTGCATCAACTGTATCGAGCACGGTATGGAGCTGACGGTGGAGAATGTAAGGAAGAGCTCCAGGCAGCATAAGAGATGCGGGACAAGTTTTCTGTTTTTTGTCATGATTGTCAGCATTATCTTCTGCTTTTTTATTACGGCGAAGTCACAGGTATTGCGTGTATTGCTCCGAATTGCCCTGCTCCCTCTTATAGCGGGGGCCTCATATGAGATGATCCGTCTGGCAGGGAACAGTGACAATGCGTTTATCAACCTTCTGAGCCGCCCGGGAATGTGGGTCCAGAATATGACTACAAAAGAACCGGACGACAGTATGATAGAGGTGGGAATCCGCGCCGTGGAGGAAGTGTTTGACTGGAGAACCTGGCAGAGGGAAAACCTATGACAATAAAGGAAGCGTACGACAGCGGCAGGAAATGTCTTGAGGAGGCGTCTGTCTCGGATGCCGGGATTGATGCATGGTATCTTCTGGAGTTTGTGACCGGAATCAAGCGCGCGGACTATTATATGCAGCCGGGCAGGGAGATGACAGAGGAGGAAGCCGGAAGGTACCGGGATTGTATTGAGCGCCGCAGCAGGCATATCCCTCTTCAGCATCTGACCGGTGAACAGGAGTTTATGGGCCTGAAATTCCAAGTGGACTGCCGTGTGCTGATCCCACGCCAGGATACGGAAGTGCTGGCAGAGCATGCGTTGCGTATCCTGGAAAGGGATCTCGTACCCCGCGTGGACGGCAGAATAAGGCTGCTTGACCTGTGCACGGGATCGGGCTGCATTCTTCTTTCTGTGCTGCACCACGCGGATAAAATAGGCGCTGCGCATGCCTGCACCGGCCGGGGCAGAAATTCCCGGGAAAAGATTTCTATAGAAGGGACAGGGGCGGACCTCTCAAAAGATGCTCTTGAAGTCGCGGAGAAGAACGCAGGGGCACTCGGAGAAAAGGCGGACTTTATCAGAAGTGACCTGTTTGAAAATGTGAGCGGAAGGTATGGGATGATCCTTTCAAATCCGCCGTATATCAGGACACCGGATATCCAGAAGCTGCAGGATGAGGTCAGGCTGCATGATCCTTTTATCGCACTGGACGGGAAGGAGGATGGGCTGTATTTTTACCGGCGCATCATCAGGGAGAGCCCCGGGTATCTGGAGGAGAATGGATGGCTTATCCTGGAGATCGGATCCGACCAGGCAGGGGACGTGTCCGCGCTTATGGAGGAAGCGGGGTTTCAGGAGATCACGGTGAAAAAGGATCTGGCAGGACTTGACCGTGTTGTATCAGGCGTGTTAAAGTGATGCAGGAAGAAATATGTAGAAAAGGGTAGATAAGAATGTTTGACAGATTAGAGGATTTGTTGATCCGATATGAAGAAGTGATGGGAGAGCTCCAGGAGCCGGATGTGGCGAATGACCCGGAACGGTTCCGCAGGCTGATGAAGGAGCAGAGTGATCTGGCTCCGATTGTCGAAACATATAACGAATATAAGAAATGTAAGCAGAATATAGAGGACAGCCTTGCGCTTCTGGAAGAGGAATCGGATGAGGAGATGCGGGAGCTGGCGAAAGAGGAACTCGGCGAATCGAAAGACCGGATGGAGGAACTGGAACAGAAGCTTAAGATCCTCCTCCTCCCGAAGGACCCTAACGATGACAAGAACGTAATCGTTGAGATCCGCGCCGGCGCCGGCGGAGATGAGGCAGCGCTTTTCGCCGCAGAGATCTACCGGATGTATGTACATTATGCAGACAGCCGTCACTGGAAGACGGAGCTGATCTCCTTAAATGAGAACGGCATCGGCGGATTCAAGGAGTGCGTGTTCATGATCACGGGACAGGGAGCGTATTCACGGCTGAAATATGAGAGCGGCGTCCACCGTGTCCAGCGAGTGCCCGAGACGGAGAGCGGGGGCAGGATTCACACTTCGACGATTACTGTGGCAATCATGCCGGAGGCGGAGGAAGTGGATGTCGTGATCGATGAGAAGGACATCAGGATCGATGTCATGAGGGCGTCAGGAAACGGCGGCCAGTGCGTCAATACGACCGATTCTGCCGTGCGCCTTACCCACTATCCGACGGGAATCGTAATTTACAGCCAGACAGAGAAGTCGCAGTTACAGAATAAAGAAAAGGCATTTCGCCTGCTCAGGTCCAAGCTGTATGACCTGGAGCTGGAAAAACAGCAGGCGTCCGAGGCGGAGGCGAGGAGGAGCCAGATCGGAACGGGAGACCGCTCCGAGAAGATCAGGACCTATAACTTCCCGCAGGGAAGGGTGACGGACCACAGGATCAAGCTGACGCTCCACAAGCTGGACAGTATCCTGGGAGGAGATCTGGATGAGATCATTGACAGCCTGATCGCAGCAGACCAGGCGGCAAAGCTTGCCAGAATGGAGGACTGATAAGATGACAGAACCAGAGTTTAAGAGACCGGAGCTAGAAGACAGGGACATCATCACGTCGTATTTTGCAAAAGCGCCCAGCAGGAGCTGTGAGAGGACGTTCGTGAATGTGTATCTGTGGTCCAGGCACTATAAAGTGAAATATGCGGTGATAGAAGACGCCCTTGTCTTTCGCAATGAGGGCGGGAACCATGCTTTTTCATATCCTGCCGGGGAACCGGAAAATGTCAGGAGGGCACTTGAATTTCTCATGGGATATTGCAGGGAGAAGGCCTGTCCCTTTATCCTGTACAATGTGACGCCGGAAATGTTTGCCCAGCTCGACGCGTGGTACCCTGGGCGGTTCAAAATCGAATACAACCGGGACTATGCAGACTACGTCTATGAGACGGAGAAGCTTGCCACGCTGGCAGGGAAGAAGCTGCACGGGAAACGGAACCATATCAACAAATTCAAGGTGCTCTATCCGGACTGGTCATATGAATCCTTAAGTGACGACAATGTGGAAGGATGTTTCCAGATGGCGCTGAAGTGGAGGAACCAGAACGGATGTGAGGAGGATCCCGAGAAAAATACGGAGATGTGTGTGACGCTCAACTCTTTGCGCCTGTACAAAGAACTGGGACTTACAGGCGGCGTCCTGAGGAGAGGTGGGGAGATTGTAGCATTTACTGCCGGGGAGCCGCTCTGCGACGATACATTTGTAGTCCATATCGAGAAAGCATTTTCTGACGTGGAGGGAGCCTATCCGATGATCAACCAGCAGTTCGTACAGCATGAATGTATGGGGTTTAAGTATGTGAACAGAGAGGACGATACAGGCGCAGAGGGACTCAGAAAGGCGAAGCTCTCATACCGGCCTGCCTTTCTGGAGGAAAAGGGAATTGTAAAAGAAATGGAGTGACAGCGATGATATCGAAAAAAATGGAAAACATGGTGGCAAACAGTTCGGCGATCCGTGCGATGTTCGAGGAGGGGAACCGTCTGGCAAAGATTTACGGGGCGGAGAACGTCTATGATTTCAGTCTTGGAAATCCCAATGTACCCGCACCGGAATCTGTGAAAAAAGCGATCATACAGCTCCTTGAAGAGGAAGATCCTGTTGTCCTCCACGGGTATACGAGCAGCAATGCCGGATATGAAGATGTGCGTGAGGCGGTCGCATCCTCCTTAAACGAACGGTTCGGAACAAACTTTTCGGGGGATAATATTACGATGACTGTGGGAGCAGCAGGCGGACTGAACGTGATCTTTAAGGCATTGCTTAACCCGGGAGATGAAGTGATCACATTTGTACCTTATTTTGGAGAGTACAGAAGCTATGTAAACAATTATGACGGCGTGCTTGTCGAGATTTCTCCCGACACTTCCACCTTCCAGCCGAAGCTGGACGAGTTTGAACAGAAGATTACACCGAAGACAAAAGCCGTGATTGTAAATACGCCGAACAATCCGACAGGAGTCGTATATTCGGAAGATACGATCAAAAAGATGGCTGCCATACTGGAAAAGAAACAGAAGGAGTACGGCACGGACATCTACCTGATCTCGGACGAGCCTTACAGGGAGCTTGCCTATGACGGCGTGGAGGTCCCCTATCTTACGAAATACTATGCAAACACGGTTGTCGGGTATTCCTACAGCAAATCCCTGTCGCTTCCGGGAGAGCGTATCGGTTATCTTGTGATCCCTGGCGAGGCGGCTGACAGTGAGAATCTGATCGCGGCGGCAAATGTCGCCACGAGAATACTTGGCTTTGTCAATGCCCCGACACTTCAGCAGAAAGTGGTAAAGGCATGCCTGAATGAGAAAACCGACGTCTCTTTCTATGACAGGAACAGGGAGACGCTGTATCATGGATTAAGAGAGCTGGGGTTTGAGTGCATCAAGCCGGAGGGAGCATTTTATCTTTTTGTGAAATCTCCCGTAGAGGACGAAAAAGCGTTCTGTGCCGCGGCAAAGAAATATAACATTCTCCTTGTCCCGGGAAGCTCCTTCGGATGCCCGGGATATGTCAGGATCGCATATTGTGTCGCCTATGGGACAATTGTCAATTCCCTGCCTGAATTTGCCAAACTGGCAAAGGAATACCGGGCGGATTGAGCAGGATAGACAGGACAGGAGAACAATACGATGGCTTTACGGCAAGAATTAGCGGAAAAAATACGAAGGACGGAACCATATGTTCCTGGCGAACAGCCGCAGGACAAGGTGATTAAGCTGAACACGAATGAAAATCCATATCCGCCCGCCCCCGGGGTGCAGGAGGCCTTACGGACTATGGATGCAGACCGGTTCAGGCTCTATCCGGACCCCGGCGCCCACATGCTGACAAAAGCGCTTGCCGGCCGTTACGGCGTGGGAGAAGACCAGGTATTTGCCGGTGTGGGCTCAGACGATGTGCTTGCCATGTGTTTCCTTACATTCTTCACCTCCGGCAGGCCGGTCCTTTTCCCGGATATTACATACTCTTTTTATAAAGTATGGGCAGAACTCTACCGGATTCCATATATTTGCCCGGTACTTGACCAGGATTTCCGTCTCGTGCGGGAAGATTATTACAGGGAGAACGGCGGGATCATTTTCCCGAACCCCAATGCTCCTACTGCCATTTATGAGGACCTGGGCTTTGTGGAGGATATTCTGTCGCACAATAGGGATTCTGTTGTGATCGTAGACGAGGCCTATATCGATTTTGCAGGTCCCTCAGCATTGGAGCTGATTAACAAGTATGACAACCTGATTGTGGTCCAGACTTTCTCAAAGGCAAGAAGCATGGCAGGAATGAGGATTGGATATGCGATTTCCAACCCGGATCTGATCCGGTGCTTAAACGATATCAAATACTCGTTTAATTCCTACACCATGAGCCAGGCGGCCATTCTGTGCGGTACAGAGGCGGTGAAGGATGAAGCATATTTCCAAGAGGGGATCCGTAAGATAGTAGAGACAAGAGAATGGGCGAAGGGCGAGCTGAGAAAGCTGGGATTCCTTTTCCCGGAGGCGAAGGCGAACTTTATCTTTGCGAGACACCCAAAGTATGATGCCGGAGAGCTGTTTGAGGCTCTGAAAAAAAATAATATTTATGTAAGACACTGGAACGATGGGAGAATCGGACAATATCTCAGGATCACGGTCGGCACGGAAAAAGAAATGAAAGTATTGTTTGATTTCCTGAGAGAATATATAATGAAATAAGGAGAATTATATTTATGAGTGAAGCTATGATAGACTGGCTGGTCACGAACCTTGGGGGAAAGATCAGTAAAGAGTTGATTGCATTTATCATTTCAATGGTACCGATCCTGGAACTAAGGGGAGGGCTTCTGGCAGCCGGTCCGGCTATTCTGGATATTCCCATGTGGCAGGCGATTCCGATCTGTGTGATCGGCAATCTTGTCCCGATCCCTTTTATCCTGCTTCTGATCACAAAGATATTTGACTGGATGAAAGGGACCAGGAAGCTCAAGCCCATAGTTGAGAAGCTGGAAAAGAAGGCGCTGAGCAAGAGTGACCAGATCGAGAAATATGAGTTCTGGGGACTTATGATCTTTGTTGGGATTCCGCTTCCGGGAACGGGGGCGTGGACGGGAGCACTGATCGCGGCCCTTCTGGGCATCCGCTTCCGGAAAGCATTTCCGGCAATTGTGTTGGGAGTATGCCTCGCAGCGTTTATCATGACAGTGCTCTCATATGGAGTGCTGGGACTTCTGTTCAAATAAATGTAATTGCCAGGAATCATTTCAGCGGAAAGGGGAGATGCAACGATGCTTATGAAAAACAGTGAGGAAAAGAGAAACACGGCATGGAGGACTGTCATGACAGTATCCTCGGTCCTGATTGTGATTGTCGTCGTCTTTTTCATCACCAAACTGTTTACAGCGAATCCGATGGAGGGGACCTGGATAAGCGACGAGGGAGACGTGGTGATGGAGATCCGGGATGACGGAACCCTCTCTCTTGGGAAAAACGCAGAAAAAGCGGGTTTTACTGCGACGACAGATTACACGGTAGACAAAAAGACCAAGGTGTTCACCGTGCATGTCAATGAAAATGAGATAACCGAGCAGGCAGAACAGCTCGACGGCTCCGTAACGGAGGATATGATACGGGAGATGCTGGAATCGATGGAAGGGACATACGACTACAGCATTGACCGCAATACACTGACCCTGACGGAACGGGAATATGGAAGCCAGATGACATTTGAAAGAGAATAACTGCGGTGCGGCCGCATCAGGACAGGAGAGTTCCGGCATGCGGGACTCTTTTGTGCTTACAGATACAGAGAAACAGATTTATCAGGAGGAGGGATGACAATGTACAGAGAGCAGACGAAGGAAATCTCCATCGGGGATGTCAGGATCGGAGGGACAAACCCTGTTGCCATTCAGTCCATGACGAATACACGGACAGAGGACGCCGCGGCTACCGTGGAACAGATCCTGCGCCTTGAGGCTGCGGGATGCCAGATCATCCGCTGTGCCGTTCCGACAATGGAGGCAGCGGAATCTTTCCGCGAAATCAAGAAGAAGATTCACATCCCGCTCGTAGCAGACATTCATTTTGATTACAGGCTGGCAATCGCCGCAATTGAAAACGGCGCAGATAAGATTCGGATAAACCCGGGAAATATCGGGTCCGGGGAGAAGGTGCAGGCGGTAGTCGATGCGGCGAAGGAGCGCCGGGTCCCGATCCGCGTCGGGGTAAACAGCGGTTCTCTGGAAAAGCATCTTCTGGAAAAGTACGGCGGCGTCACGGCAGAGGGAATTGTGGAGAGCGCCCTGGATAAGGTGAAAATGATCGAGGAGATGGGATATGACAATCTGGTCGTGAGCATCAAGTCCTCGGACGTTATGATGTGTGTCAGGGCACATGAGCTGATGGCAGAACAGTGCCCGTATCCTTTGCATGTCGGCATTACGGAATCCGGGACGGTGTATTCCGGGAATGTAAAATCATCCGTAGGGTTGGGGATCATCCTCCATGAAGGGATAGGGAATACGGTCCGCGTGTCGCTGACAGGCGATCCGGCGGAAGAGGTCAGGACGGCAAAGCTGATCCTGAAGACGCTGGGACTGCGAAAAGGCGGGATCGAGGTCGTATCCTGCCCCACCTGCGGACGGACCAAGATCGACCTTATCGACCTGGCAAACCGGGTAGAGAAAATGGTGGAGGATATCCCGCTGGATCTTAAAGTTGCGGTGATGGGATGTGCGGTGAACGGTCCGGGGGAAGCCAAAGAAGCGGATATCGGGATCGCCGGCGGCGTCGGCGAGGGACTGTTGATCAGGAAAGGGCAGATTGTAAAGAAAGTGAAGGAAGAAGAGCTTCTTAACACTTTGCGTCAGGAGTTGTTGAATTGGAACAGGTAAAAAACGAGAGGGCATTTTTTCATGTTTTTCCTACATTGAAGGTTGAGGATGATATCCAGATACTTTTTACAGATGTGGAGGTAAAGAAGATCACGACGAACTCACGCCGTGATTTTCTCCGCGTACATATTTTCAGCCGGCATCTGATCCAGAAAAAGCAGATATGGCAGATGGAGCAGAAAATTAAGGAACAGCTTTTCGGCAGGGCCCAGGTCTGTGTGCACATTGAAGAGAAGTATGCGCTCTCCGGGCAGTATACCCCGAAAGTACTCCTGGGGGAATACAGGGAAAGTATCATACAGGAACTCAGAGAGACGAGCGTTCTTGCCGCTAATATGTTTGCCCAGGCGGATATCCGGTTTGAGGAAGGGGATGTAATAGAGCTGGGACTGCTTGATACGATTGTATCGGAGGGGCGCAGGGACGAGATCTTAAGCTACCTGGAAGAACTCTTTAAGAAGCGGTTTGGGATGGAGGCCGATATCCGTATCTCATACCGCCATGCGGAGAATGACAGAAACAGGGAGTACGATGAGCAGAGAGTTCAGCAGGAGATCAATGCGATCTTTGAGAGAAGAGCGGTGCAAAGGAGAGGGGCTGCTGACGGGAAGGAGAAAGACTCAGGAGAAAAGGCAGGAGAGAAAAACGGAGTGTCCCGCAGCGGTTCCCTGAAGGGAAGGAGCGGGAACGGAAGAGGAAAAGGCGCAGGGAAATCGTCCGGGAACAAGGAGTTCCGAAAGAAAGATTTCTATCGCCCGGTTAAGACAGGGGATGACCCGAACCTCATCTATGGGCGGAATTTTGAGGATGAGCCTGTGGCACTGGAGCAGGTTGTGGCAGAGGTAGGGGAAATCACCATACATGGGAAGATCATCAGCTTTGATACACGGGAGATCCGGAATGAGAAGACGATTATTATGTTCGCAGTGACAGATTTTACGGACACAATTATGGTGAAGATGTTTACCCGCAACGATCAGCTCACGGAGATACTGGGTGAGCTGAAAAAGGGCGTCTTTGTAAAGATAAAGGGCGTCACCACGATCGATAAATTTGACGGGGAACTTATCATCGGATCTGTCACAGGGATCAAAAAGATCGGGGATTTTACGGTTTCAAGAAAGGACTTAAGCCCGGTCAAACGCGTGGAGCTCCACTGCCATACGAAGATGAGCGATATGGACGGGGTGTCTGAGGTGAAGGATATCGTGAAACGGGCCCACGACTGGGGGCACCCTGCAATTGCCATAACGGACCACGGAGTCGCTCAGGCCTTTCCGGATGCGAATCATTATATCGAGACACTGGATAAAGACGACCCCTTTAAAGTCATCTACGGCGTGGAGGGATATGTGGTGGACGACCTGACGGATATCGCAGTGAACCCGGAAGGCCAGACTCTGGATGACGTGTTCGTGGTATTCGATATCGAGACGACGGGATTCAGCGCCGTCCAGGACAGGATCATTGAGATCGGTGCGGTGAAAGTTGTAAACGGTGCGGTTACAGACCGGTTCAGTACTTTTGTCAATCCCCAGAGGCCGATCCCGTTTGAGATCACGAACCTGACCAGCATCACCGATGAGATGGTGATGGGGCAGCCTTCCATAGAAACGGTGCTGCCTCAGTTCCTTGAATTTGTCGGGGACGGGGTGCTGGTGGCGCATAATGCAGGGTTCGACGTCGGGTTTATTGAGCAGAACTGCCGGGAGCTGGGGATCGGGCAGAAGTTCACATATGTGGATACGGTCGCTATGGCAAGGGTGCTTCTCCCGACCCTCTCAAAATATAAACTGAATCTTGTGGCGAAAGCGCTGGGGATCTCCCTGGAGAACCACCACCGGGCAGTGGATGATGCAAAGGCGACGGCGGAGATTTTCGTGAAGTTCGTGGAGATGCTCAAAGATGCGCACATCACAACGCTCGAGGAGATGAACCGTTTTGGCGACCGCAACGTGAACGCCATCAGGAAAATGGCGACGCACCATATTATCATCCTGGCAAAGAATGATATCGGCAGATACAACCTTTACCAGCTGATCACAGAGTCCCATCTGACTTATTATGCAAGGCGTCCCAGGATTCCCAAGAGCCTCCTGAACGAACACAGGGAGGGGCTTATCATCGGAAGTGCCTGTGAGGCGGGGGAACTCTACCAGGCAGTCCTGGAGAACCGTTCTGCAGAGCAGATCGCCCGCTTGGCGGACTTCTACGACTATTATGAGATACAGCCAGTGGGAAATAACCGCTTCATGGTCGAAAGCGACCGGACGCCGGATGTGAACAGCGTGGAAGATCTTCAGGAGTTAAACCGCCGGATTGTGGAACTGGGAGAGGAGTTCAAAAAACCTGTTGTGGCAACCTGCGACGTTCATTTTCTTGACCCGGAGGATGAGGTATACCGGCGGATCATCATGGCAGGGAAGGGATTTGATGACGCGGACACCCAGCCGCCCCTTTTCCTTCGGACAACAGAGGAGATGCTGGATGAATTTGCTTATCTCGGCTCGGCGAAGGCGAGAGAGATCGTGATAGACAACCCGAATAAGATCGCAGGGATGGTGGAGAAGATCTCCCCGGTCAACCCGAATAAGTGCCCGCCTGTCATTGAGAACTCAGACCAGGAGCTGAGGGACATCTGTTACCGCAGGGCACATGAGATGTACGGGGAGGACCTGCCTGAGCAGGTCTCGGGGCGACTGGAGAAGGAGCTTAATTCCATTATATCCAACGGATACGCGGTTATGTATATCATCGCCCAGAAGCTTGTGTGGAAATCGAATGAGGACGGTTATCTGGTCGGGTCGCGGGGGTCGGTCGGGTCGTCCTTTGTGGCAACGATGTCAGGGATAACGGAGGTGAATCCCTTAAGTCCGCACTATTACTGTAAGAAATGCCACTACAGCGATTTTGAGTCAGAGGAGGTCCGCGCATATGCAGGGGGTTGCGGCTTTGATATGCCGGATAAGAACTGCCCGGTATGCGGGGAAAAGCTGGTGAAAGCCGGCTTTGATATTCCATTCGAGACGTTCCTCGGATTCAAAGGCGACAAGGAGCCGGACATTGACCTGAACTTTTCGGGAGATTATCAGGCAAAGGCACACAAATATACAGAGGTCCTGTTTGGGGAGGGGCATACGTTCAAGGCAGGAACCATCGGAACGCTGGCGGACAAGACGGCATATGGATTCGTCAAAAACTATTACGAGGACCATGAGCAGAGAAAGCGCAGATGTGAGATCGAGAGGATCACGGAAGGGTGTACGGGAATCCGAAGAAGCACGGGGCAGCATCCGGGAGGCATTGTCGTCCTTCCCCACGGGCACAGCATCAATGAGTTTACGCCGGTGCAGCATCCGGCGAACGATATGGAGTGCGGGATTATCACGACCCATTTTGATTATCACTCCATTGACCACAACCTGCTGAAGCTTGATATCCTGGGGCATGATGATCCGACGATGATCCGTACCCTGGAGGACTATATCACTTCTGATGCAATGGACAATGAATACAATGAGGATAACCCGTTTATCGCCACCGAGATCCCCCTTGACGATGAGCAGGTGATCGAATTATTCCACGGGACAGAAGTCCTCGGGATCAAACCGGAAGATATCGACGGCTGCAGGCTGGGATGTCTTGGGATCCCGGAGTTTGGCACGGATTTTGTCATTCAGATGGTGGAGGATACGAAGCCGCAGACGCTGTCAGACCTGATCCGGATCTCTGGTCTGTCCCACGGGACGAATGTGTGGCTGGGGAATGCCCAGGAGCTTGTAAAATCAGGAAAGGCAACAATCTCAACCGCGATCTGTACCCGCGACGATATCATGATCTACCTGATCAATCAGGGGGTGGAGAGTGCCCTGGCATTCACCATAATGGAAAGCGTGCGCAAGGGCAAAGGGCTGAAGCCTGAATGGGAGGACGCCATGAAGGAGAAGGGGGTGCCTGACTGGTATATCTGGTCCTGTAAGAAGATCAGCTATATGTTCCCGAAAGCCCATGCGGCGGCATATGTCATGATGGCGTACCGGATTGCCTACTGCAAAATCAACTATCCGCTTGCCTACTACGCGGCGTATTTCGGGATTCGCGCGGATGCATTTTCCTATGAGATTATGTGTCAGGGAAAGGACAAGCTGGATTATTACATGAAGGATTACAAGAAGAGAAGCGATTCGCTCAGCAAGAAGGAGCAGGACGTCATGAAGGACATGAAGATCGTACAGGAGATGTATGCGAGAGGGTTTGAGTTTGTGCCGATCGATATCTACCGTGCGAAAGCGAAGATGTTCCAGATCATCGACGGAAAGCTTATGCCTTCCCTTGCGAGTATAGAAGGAATGGGGGACAAGGCTGCCGAGGCGGTGGAGGAAGCGTCAAAGGACGGTCCGTATCTGTCCCTCGACGATTTCCGCCAGCGGACAAAAGTCAGCAAGACAGTCATCGACCTGATGGCAGACCTGGGCCTGTTCGGAGATCTGCCCCAGAGCAATCAACTGTCGCTGTTTGACCTGTAGCCAGGGGAACGATACGAATAGAAAAGGACAGCATATCAATGCGTGCTGTCCTTTTCTCTGCCTAATTTTGATAGCTGAAGATGGATTTCACAACTTCTTTTGTGTCTGCGTTGACGTCGGCTCCTGCGACATATACGCCGTCCTGATAGATTGAGACGGGGATGAGCATCAAACTCCCGCCCTCCCAGTAGTATTCCTTTTCGACGTGGAACTCCACATCCGCATCTGCGGGAACGCCGAGCTGTTCACGAATATACTGTTCGTCGTCTTCGGATAAGACAAAGATCGAATTATCCTGGGAGTCAAAATAGACGGGATGCCCGTAAGCCCTGCTGTACTGCAGGGTGAGCCCGGCATCCTGGGCATCGTTGAGCACATCGCCGGATATGTACTCCATCTCAAGGATTCCGTTGACCGCTTTAAAGCGATAGGTGCAGTCAAGCGAGATCTCCTGGTCATTAAAGGTTTCCCGGTCAAAGACGAGGTGGAGGGAGTCCTCCTCGACGGTGTATGTCCCGATCGCCTGATAGAAATATTCCCCCTGAACTTCCCCGATCATATACTGTACTCTGCCGTCGTCGGTAAAATCAAGGGCAAAGAGATAGTTCCTGCCGTCATCGGAGCCATAGTAGGTTGCCTCCCAGCCGCCTTCAAGTGTCTCCGGGTAGAAGCCGGAATCCCGCAGGGCGCTGAAGTGGATATTGTCCTCAGCCATGACGAGGAGCTCCACCTGGAAATTATCTTTATACCAGATGTATCTGGTCCCACCGTTGTCAGGATCGGTAAAACATGGTTCCCTGCCATAACCCCTCTGGGTCAGATAGACATTCAGCTTATCCAGACATTCCGTAGCGTCTACAGGGGACGCCTCGAATGGATTGCCCTCCTCGTCTTTCAGGTCATAGTTGACCGGATTTAGGAAACCGTAATACGCCTCTGCGTTCTGTTCCCATGTATCCATAGAATTTTGGGCCGCGAGGCCGAAAAATGCGTCCGGTATCGGGATATCCGAGCCGGAGAAACATTCGGGGAAGGGATCGATGGAAGCGTCCGAGGGATCCTGCCTTACGTTATAGTTGACCTCTTCCTCCGGTTCATAAGAGGGGGCCTCCGCGTCTTCCGGTTCCTGTGTCCCTGCAGTTTCAGAGTTGTCTTCGGTTTTTGCCTCAGGGGAATCAGAGGTGGCAAAATAGGTGACGGTTCCCACGGCGCCGCCCAGAATGACGCACGATACGATGCCAATCAATATTTTGGCAGCAAGTCCCTTCCCGGCAGCGCCAGCAGCGGCGGCAGCACCGGAATTTGCAGCGCCAGCAGCGGCGGCTGTCCCGCCCGCCTGTTCGCCCATAATCCGGCACTGTTCCAGAATCGCGGACAGAAGACCTGCATCAGGCGGCGATACAGGCTGGGCATCCCAGTTCCTGAAGAGGAGGAGCAGGAAGGAAACCGGGGAAAGAGAGTAGAGCTTTGTTCCCTGCTTTTCCAGTTCTTTTACGGCTGCCTCAATGTTCCGCCTTCCGTGCAGAAGACGCGACTTTACGGTGTTTTCGTTGATCTGCAGGAGATCCGCAATAGAGCGGACACTCATCTGTTCATAGTAGTACATTGCGATGACTGCCCTCTGGCCAGGACTTAAAGTGTCCAGTATCTCTCCCATAAGGCGGGCAGTTTCTTTCTGGTCTATCACTGTTTCCGGCAGATTTTCGGTACGGTCGTCTTCAAAATCCACCGTGCTGTCTGTGTCGCAGGAAACCTGGGAAAATACCACGGGTTTGGCTTTCCTCAGATAATCTACGGCACGGTTGTGGGCGATCCTTTTCACCCATGCCCGGAATTTATCGGATTCCTTCAACTGATGCAGGCTTTGAAAAGCCTTGACATAAGAATCCTGAATGATATCAAGCACGGCATCCTCGTCTTTTATGAGAATGGCTGCCGTTTTATAGGCCGCTGCGTATGTACGGCGGTACAATTCCGAGATGGCGTCCTGGTCCCCTGCGGCGGCACGGTCTGTCAGTTCTTTGGAAAAACCCTGTTCCTCCCCGCAGCGGGAACAGAATTTTGAGTTATCTGGAAGTTCTTTTCCACAATGAAAGCATTTCATATGTTTTCCCCTCCTTGCATAGAGCTGGTTCTATTATATCAGAAAGTTATATTTTTCATAGACTTATTGCGTTATTGTACGGAAAAACTGGCAAAATCATGAGTTTCCATGAGCATGGAGAGACATTCCTGTTCTGCCTGCTCAGGAGAAGTGTAAGAATAGTCAGAAACGATAATGGTTGACGCATCTTCATCAAACTCTCCTGAGCTTGTCTGGACAAAATTTCTTATCAGGACATATCCGGTAGTCGTCTCGTTATCGCCAAGCCGTATATCTCCGGGAAGAGTGCCGTAAATGTAATAAGGCACGATCAGGTAGTTATAGCCGTCCTGTTTTTCTTTTATTCTGCTTGTGGCGATATATGCCTCCGGACCATATGAAAGTCCGTCAAAAGAAAGGAAGTCGTCCCCCTCAAAACGGTAGGAATCCTGTCCGTCCATAATGAAGAAGGTCCGTTCGAGTTCTGACAGGAGCGCCTCGTCGCAGTACGGTTCGACCTGCGCCCAAAGTTCAGGAGTCAGCTCCGACACAAAGCTGTCCAGTGAATCTGCAGTGAGAGTAAGAGTTTCCTCTTTGAGCACATAGCCTTCCTCCTCAAGCTCATCCGGCAGATTTGCAGTGATGGTGACGGTATCTCCAAATGTCAGGTTCTCATCGGGAGACGCCGAGTAGATGACTCTGAACAGGATATTGTCGGCAGGCATTTTGTTTTCGATCCTTACGCCGCCGAAGGGAGACCGCCCGGAAAAGTGAAGTTCTATTCCGTCTTCTCGATTGAAATACTGGCTGTCAAATGCATCGACCACGGTCTTCTCCTTAAGGCCCTCCACCTCAAATGTTTCTTCTATTTCGCCGACAGACCGGATATTGCAGCTTTTGGCAAGATCACGGTCGAAGGATACAGTGACCGTAACCTTATCGCCGTTTTTGAGTCCCTCTTCTTTGTTTACCGTACAGGCTATGGACTCTTCAAAAGAAGCAAGATCCTTTATGTCTTTCAATATTTCCTCAGGGGAAATATCCTCCCTGTCCTCAGTAAGAGCAGAGATGAGATCCGCCTCCATCGATGATTTGTCAAAAGAGGCTGTTGCCGTACCTTCCCCATCCATGCCATGAAAGGATACGATAAGATAGTCCGTCATCTGAAGTTCCGTTTTTCCCGAACAGCCTGCCAGTGCAAAGGCTGTGGTTATGATTGTGGCTGCTGTGATTAAAAAAGTTTTTAATTTCATGTCTTTTCCTCCGTTTTTTCTTTTTTGATTCTGTCCAAAATATTCTGGAGCAGTTTTTCTGCTGTCTGGGAATCCAGGCACATCTGTTCTGCATATTCCCGGATAAAATTTTTTAGCTCTGTATTTTTCACGTTTTCTCCTTTCCTGCATATAAGACGTAAGAAAAGACAGGGAGGTTTAAAATATCTGAAAAAAATTTCAAAAAATTCAAAAATAATTTTGATGTATGGATATTTCCGTCCGCTTATGCTACCATATATCTAAAGCATTTACGTTTCTGACAGTCCAAATCTATGGCGGCGTCTGCCGCGTCGGACCTCCTGCGAACCATTCAAAAGGAGGAACCCATATGGAAAAGAAACCGAACCGTCTGTATAAGTCACGGCTATTCGTCATGATATTTGAGGACAAAAAGAACCTGTTGGAACTGCACAATGCAGTAAGCGGAAAACAGTACAAAGACCCGGAACTTCTGGAGATCAGCACCCTGGAAAATGCGATCTACATGTCGATGAGGAACGACCTGTCTTTTCTCATCGACGCCCGGCTCTCCCTGTATGGGCACCAGTCCACTTACAGTCCGAACCTGCCGCTTCGGTTCCTGTTCTACCTGTCGGACCTTTACTCCGGCATGGCCCGGGATGAAAACCTTTACGGGAGGAGGAAAGTCCTGATTCCGCCGCCCAGGTTTCTCGTCTTTTATAATGGCGGGGAAGAGCAGCCGGACAGGCGTGCCCTCAGGATGTCCGGTCTGTACGCGGCAGAAGAAAACGAGCTGAAAAAGGGGCAATCTGCTGCTGAGATCGCGGATGCGCTGGAAGAGGAAGAAAATGTAATTCAGCTTTTGATTGACGGAATCGGGAAGGAACAATAGGGAAACAGGGGGATGGCGAAGGTTGTTCTGGACGGTGCCATTACTTCATGGTATAATGTCCGTGATGCTTTTGTGCACTAAAGTGAAATGGAGGAAAAGGAGAATGTACGACTTCGACGAAATCAAGACAACAGACCCGGAAATTGCGGATGTGATCCAGGCGGAGATGGAGAGGCAGAACTCCCACATCGAACTGATCGCATCCGAGAACTGGGTGAGCAAAGCGGTTATGGCAGCGATGGGAAGTCCTCTGACAAACAAATACGCGGAAGGCTATCCGGGAAGAAGGTATTACGGCGGATGCCAGTGTGTGGATGTGGCAGAGAATCTCGCGCGGGAGAGGGCGAAAGAGCTGTTTGGCTGTGAATATGTCAATGTCCAGCCTCATTCCGGCGCGCAGGCGAATATGGCAGTCATGTTTGCGATGCTTACGCCGGGGGACACGGTGATGGGAATGAACCTGGATCACGGCGGGCATCTCACCCACGGATCGCCGGTCAATATGTCAGGGAAGTATTTTCACATTGTTCCTTATGGAGTCAATGATGAGGGAGTGATCGACTATGACAACGTCCTTGCGATAGCCAGGGAATGTAAGCCGAAGATGATTATTGCCGGCGCAAGCGCATATGCCAGAACGATTGATTTCAAGAGATTCCGCGAGATCGCGGACGAAGTCGGAGCATATCTGATGGTAGATATGGCTCATATTGCGGGACTTGTGGCAGCCGGTCTCCATCCAAGCCCAATCCCGTACGCGCATGTGACGACGACAACGACACATAAGACGCTCAGAGGTCCCAGGGGCGGGATGATCCTTTCCAGCAATGAAGTGAATGAAACATTCAATTTTAACAAAGCAGTGTTCCCGGGTATCCAGGGCGGCCCGCTGATGCATGTGATCGCGGCGAAGGCGGTATGCTTCAAAGAAGCTCTTCAGCCGGAATTTAAAGAGTATCAGAAGCAGATTGTGAAAAATGCGAAAGCGCTCTGTGAAGGGTTAAAAAAACGGGGCGTTAAGATTGTATCCGGCAATACGGACAATCACATGATGCTTGTCGACCTGACAGAGAAGGATGTCAGCGGAAAAGAACTGGAGAAACGGCTGGATGACGCCCATATCACCTGTAATAAGAATACGATCCCGAATGATCCGCGTTCTGCGTTTGTCACAAGCGGCGTAAGGCTTGGGACTCCGGCAGTCACGACGCGCGGCATGAAAGAAGAAGATATGGACAGGATCGCTGAGATCATTGGGATGGTGATCGAGAGCGAGGATAACGTCAAGGCAGCGAAGAAGATGGTGGCGGAGCTGACTGAGAAATATCCGCTTTGCTGAGAAAACAGGTCATTTTAGCAGAAAGCCAGGCGGGATGTTATTCACTTATCATGGAACATAAATAAGAAAGCAAAGGGGACTCCAGGCAGAGCATAATTCTGCGCCGGCCGGGAGTGCTCTTTTCTTTTTGTTTTCAGACGTCAGGCAGTCTCGGAAATATGATTTTTCACTTTAATTCGTCAAAGTATTGTGCTATACTGAAAAAAGGCGAATGTTTATAAGAAGGAGGTATATCAGCAATGATATGGGCAAAGGAAGAGACTCTTCCGCGTGACGAGATCGAGGCGATCCAGCTTAGGAAGCTCGGGGAGACGGTCAGGTACATATACGGCCGGGTAAAGCCTTATCGTGACAAGATGGATGCGGCAGGGGTGAAGCCGGAAGATATCCATACGCTGGATGATTTGAAAAAACTGCCTTTTACATATAAAGCAGACTTCAAAGACCATTACCCGGACGGACTTTTTGCAGTGGATAAAAAAGAAATTGTCCGCTACCATGCAAGTTCGGGTACGACAGGAAAACCGACGGTGGTAGGGTACACAAGAAATGACCTTGATATGTGGCTGAACAATGTGGCCAGGCTGGCGTGCATGGGAGGCGCGACAGCGGACGATGTGGCACAGATCTCATTCGGGTACGGTACGTTTACCGGAGCGCTCGGCCTTCACGGCGGACTGGAGAAGATCGGGGCATCCGTTATCCCCATGTCTTCCGGGAATACGAACAAACAGATCATGTTCCTGCAGGATATGGAGGTTACGCTTCTCGTGGCGACGCCGTCCTATGCCCTTCATCTGGGAGAAGAGATAAGACGCAGGGGCATTGACCCGTCCAAAGACCTGAAGCTTCATATTGGCCTGTTTGGCGGAGAGGGAATGACAGAGCCTATGCGGGATGAAATGCATAAGGTCTGGGGCGATCAGTTTGTCTGTACGCAGAACTACGGGATGAGCGAACTGTGCGGTCCGGGCGTGGCAGGGGAATGTACAGAGTTATGCGGTATGCATGTGAATGAGGACTGGTTCATCCCGGAGATCATTGATCCTAAGACGGAGGAAGTCCTTCCTCCGGGTGAGAGGGGAGAACTGGTCGTTACCTGCCTGGGCAAGGAGGCGCTTCCGCTTGTGAGATACCGCACGGGCGATATGACAAGGCTGATGTATGAGCCGTGCAAATGCGGAAGGACAACATGCAGGATGGAGAATATTTCAGGCCGTGCGGACGATATGCTGGTTATCCGCGGCGTAAATGTATTCCCGACTCAGATTGAAGAGGTGCTCCTTAAGATCGACGAGATCGGACCGCATTATGAGATCCTTGTTGAGCGGAAGAACCGTCTGGATGTCATGACAATTACGGTAGAGCTGATCGATGACAGGCTGCTTGACAGTTACGCGCAGCTTGGCAAACTGGAGGAGCGGATCAAGACCGCGTTGAAATCACAGCTCGGTCTTGCGACTCAGCTTCGCCTTGTGGCTCCGAACTCATTGCAGCGGTTTGAGGGCAAGGCAAAAAGAGTGACAGATTTACGAAAGGATGGACTGTAAAATGGCAGAAAAAGTGATTATGCTGGGAAACGAGGCTATTGCCCGGGGCGCGTACGAAGCGGGCGTGAAAGTATCTTCCGCCTATCCGGGAACGCCCAGTACAGAGATAAGTGAATACCTGGTCCAGTACAGGGATGACGTCTATGAAGAATGGGCGCCGAATGAGAAGGTTGCGACAGAGGTAGCTGTCGGGGCAAGCCTTGCGGGAGTCCGTGCGATGGCATGTATGAAACACGTGGGTCTGAATGTGGCGGCGGATCCGCTGTATTCGGTGTCCTATATGGGGGTCAATGGCGGACTCGTCATCGTAGTGGCAGACGATCCGGGACTGTACAGCTCCCAGAATGAGCAGGACACGAGGATGGTTGCAAGGGCGGCGCAGATTCCTGTGATTGAGCCGTCCGACAGTGCGGAAGCGAAAGACCTCTTTAAGGAGGCATTTGAGCTCAGCGAGAAGTATGACCGCCCGTTCATTTTCCGCACAACGACAAGGCTGGCACATTCACAGGGACTCGTAGAGTTACAGGAGCGCACAGAACCGGAAGATAAACCTTATGTGAAAAATATCCAGAAAAATGTAATGATGCCGGGAAATGCGAAGGTACGCCACGTTGCGATAGAGAAGCTGAACAATGACCTGGCTGAAGCGGCAAACACACTTTCCATGAACCGGATAGAGATGAAGAGCACAAAGATCGGCGTGATCACCAGCGGGATTCCGTATCAGTATGTAAAGGAAGCGCTTCCTGATGCATCCGTGCTGAAGCTTGGCATGGTAAATCCTCTGCCGAGAAAGCTGATCGAAGATTTCGCGTCAAAGGTCGAGAAACTCTATATCGTGGAAGAACTTGACCCGGTTATCGAAGAACAGGTGAAATCCTGGGGGATCAAAGCGGTCGGGAAAGAGATCTTTACGGTACAGGGTGAGTACAGCGCCAATATGTTAAGAGAGGCGGTCCTCGGAGAAAATCTGGATTTGAAAGAGCCGGCTGCCGCGCCCGGAAGACCGCCGATCCTCTGTCCGGGATGTCCGCACCGAAGTGTTTTTTATGTGCTGAACAGGCTGAAAATGCACGCGGCAGGCGATATCGGATGCTATACGCTGGGGGCCGTGGCGCCGCTTAGCGTGATTGACACCACGATGTGTATGGGATCTAGCATTTCTACCCTGCATGGAATGGAGAAAGCAAAAGGAAAAGAGTATATCAAAGACTGGGTGGCAGTAATCGGAGATTCCACCTTTATGCATACCGGCGTTAATTCCCTGATGAATATGGTATATAACAAAGCGACAGGAACGGTTATTATACTGGACAATTCTACGACAGGCATGACCGGACATCAGGACCATGCGGCTACAGGAAAAACCCTCCAGGGAGATCCTACATATGCCATCAGTATTCCGGGGATCTGCCGCGCGATGGGAATCAAAAACGTATTTGAAATCAACGCCTTCGACCTTGAGCTTCTGACAAAGACAATCAAAGAGGAAGCGGCAAAGGATGAAATATCTGTGATTATCACAAAGACTCCATGCGTGCTTCTCGATAAGAGGAAGAAACCTCTTTATGTCGCCCATGAAGACAAATGTAAAAAGTGCGGAATGTGCATGAAGCCGGGATGTCCGGCCATGACAAGGAACGCGGACGGAACGATCCATATTGACGATACAATGTGCACCGGCTGCGGTCTGTGCGAGACATTGTGTAAGTTTGGCGCGATAGAGCTTGTGAAGGAGGGGCAGTAGAGTATGGCAGTAAAGAATATTATGATCGTAGGAGTAGGCGGACAGGGGACTTTGCTGACCAGCCGTATCCTTGGAGGGCTGGCGATTGCGGGCGGATATGACGTCAAACTCTCGGAGGTCCACGGTATGGCGCAGCGGGGCGGAAGCGTTGTCACTTTCGTCCGCTATGGGGATAAAGTCGCGGAGCCGATTGTCGAGGAAGGACAGGCGGATGTGATCATTGCTTTTGAACGGCTGGAAGCCTTAAGATATGCCCACTTTCTTAAGAAAGACGGCGCGCTGATCGTGAACGACTGGAGGATTGACCCTATGCCGGTGGTAATCGGAAGTGCCGGGTATCCTGAGAATATTCTGGAGAAACTGGGAAAAACATACAAGGTGTACAGAGTTGATGCTACAGAAGAATCCAAAAAGCTGGGCAATCCCAAAGTGTTTAACCTGATCGTGCTGGGAGTGGCTGCACAGCATATGGATTTTACAAAAGAACAGTGGTACGATGTCATTGAAAAGACAGTGCCTCCAAAGACGGTTGAGATCAACAAGAAAGCCTTTGATGTGGGTTACAGCTTGAGATAAAAAGAGAAGATTAGCGGGAAAGGCGGTGATATCAATGATCAGGCAAATATCGGTATTTGTGGAAAATCAGCCGGGCAGTATGATGCGCGTGACCTCTGTGCTGACGGAAGCACATGTGAATATTCGGGCGATCTCGACCTTTGATACGCCGGAATTTGGCATTATGCGCCTTGTGGTGGATGATCCTGTTCAGGCCAAGAGCAGTCTGACGGAAAAAGGGTTCGTGACGAGAGTGAGCACTGTGATCGGTGCGGAACTTAAGGATGAAAAAGGGAATTTAAATCAGATGCTTACACTCCTTGCTGACGGACAGATCAACGTAAACTATATCTACTCCTTCGTGATACGCGAAGGAAAAGCGCCGGTCATGGTTTTTTCTACGGATGATTACGAAAATGCGGAGAAGGTTCTCCGCGATGCAGACGTAAGACTGGTGGAAGAGGATGAACTGTAACAGGTCCAACTGTCATGGCAGACCGGAGAGGACAGGAACTGTATTTGGCCTGTGTCATGGAAAAATACGTTAGTTAAAGGAGAAAAAAATGGCGGCAGTATCATTAGAAAACTGGGTCGAGAGGATCAGGGACCCGAAGATCGAGTGCATGAGCAAAGATGAGATGGCAGCCCTTCAGGGCAAACGTCTCGTTGATGTGGTGGAGAGGGCATACAATCATGTCGATTTCTACCACAAGAAAATGAAGGATGCCGGGGTAGAACCCGGGGACATCAAATCGATTGAGGACATCAGTAAGCTTCCGTTTACGACGAAGGAGGACCTGAGGGACCACTATCCGTTCGGGCTTCTTGCGATTCCGATGAAGGACGTGGCGCGTGTGCAGGGGACGTCAGGAACGACAGGAAAACTTACGATCGCGCCGTATTCACAGAAAGATGTAGAGGTGTGGGGAGAGTGTGTCGCCCGGGGGCTTACGATGGCAGGGCTGACAAGCGAAGATATCATTCACGTATGCTATGGGTACGGGCTTTTCACAGGAGGGATGGGACTGGATTACGGGGCACAGGCTCTTGGTGCAACTGCGATCCCGATGTCCGCAGGGAATACAAAACGGCAGATGATGTGTATGGAAGACCTGGGGGCCACCGCATTTGCGTGTACGCCTTCCTATGCCCTTTACCTTGCAGAATCGCTGGCTGAGGCAGGAGCGGTGGACCGCCTGAAGCTGAAGGTGGGAATACACGGGGCAGAGCCGTGGACGGAAGAGATGAGAAAAAAGATTGAGAGCATCCTGCACATCAACTGTTTCGATATCTATGGTCTTTGTGAGATTACCGGACCGGGGGTGGCCCAGGATTGCATCCACAAAGAAGGGCTTCATGTCCACTGGGATTACTTCTATCCTGAAGTTATCAACCCTGCCACACAGGAAATGTGCAAGGACGCAGAGACGGGGGAGCTGGTATTTACCACTCTTGCAAAAGAGGCGATGCCTCTGATCCGTTACCGCACGAAAGATCTGACAAGCATTGACCACAGCACATGTAAATGCGGAAGGACGCTCCCGAGGATTTCCAAGTTCACAGGAAGGACGGACGACATGAAAGTCATCAGAGGCGTCAATGTATTCCCGACCCAGGTAGAGACGGCTCTTCTGTCGATAGGCGGAGCGGTTGCACCGCACTACATGATGATCGTTGACAGGGAAGATAATATGGATGTCCTGACCGTTATGGTGGAAGTGGATGAGAGTATGTTCTCGGATGAGATCCGGAAGCTGGATGCACTCAGGAATAAGATAGCGGCAGTTCTTAAGAATGCGCTCGGAATTTCCGTGAGGGTGAAACTTGTGGAACCGAAGACCATTCAGAGAAGTGAAGGCAAAGCAGTCCGCGTTATTGACAACAGGGATCTGTAGAAGGGGGATAATCATGGGAATTACAATTCAGCAGTTATCAGTATTTCTTGAAAACAGAGAAGGACGGCTGGACGAGGTTCTGTCTGTGCTTGCGGGAAATGATATTAATATCGTGGCATTAAGCCTTGCCGATACAGCGGAATATGGCATGCTCAGAATGATCGTTTCAGATCCGAACAGGGGAAAAGCGGTCCTGAAAGAGAACGGGATCACTTCAATGCTTACGGATGTTGTGGCTCTGAGGGTCCCTCATGAGACAGGTTCTTTAAGCCGTGCAATGCATCAGATCGTAGAGGGAGATGTAAATATTGAATACATGTATGCCTTTGCAAATGGGGAGGATGCATCCGCCGTCATGAAGACGGATGACCCTGCAAGGGTAGTCGATATTTTAAGGGGGAGCGGCTTCGATGTGTGGGAGGCATCTGAGGCGTATGTGTCCAATATAAAATAGCGGGACCGAAAGAACAGAAAAAAATATGACCGGGCAGTTTTGAGCTGTCCGGCCATATTTTTTTAATCTCATTTCTCTGTATTGCTTTTTAATATTAAATGCCTGTCTGATTTATATATTAAAAGGTACATTAAAATATCTGATTAAAGTTTTACTACGTTAGTTGCCTGTGGTCCCTTTGTGCCTTCTGTCACATCAAATTCGACAGCCTGGCCTTCTTCTAAGGA
The DNA here is from genome assembly GCA_944381935.1 of uncultured Mediterraneibacter sp. GTDB lineage: Bacteria > Bacillota > Clostridia > Lachnospirales > Lachnospiraceae > Mediterraneibacter. Next base: position 145,605 of record CALWMN010000002.1, read on the forward strand.
TTTGAATCCGTCCATCACAAGTCCTGAGTAGTGAACGAAGATATCGTTGCCCTCAGAGTCAGAGATGAATCCGTAACCCTTCTGGTTGTTAAACCATTTTACTGTACCTGTCATTATGTCACCCTCCATAAAAATAATAAGTTACAGTGTCAGTACGATACATATACTAACACTGTGACAGTGTAGCATGTTTAACAATAAAAGTCAACTGAATAAACATTTATTTTGTAAATGTACACAAATGTAAATCATGTAAAAAGGCAGGGCGGCTTATCCTGTGGCAGACAGGAAATCAATCTTTTCAATTCTTCCGGCAGATGCTAGAATACAAGTGGATACATGAGGACGGAGATGATAGAGTTATGAAGATATCTACAAAGGGCCGGTATGCTCTTGAAATTGTGACGGATCTCGCAATACATTCAGATCAGGAGCACCCGGAAAGCCTTAAAAATATTGCGGCCAGGAGAAAAGTGTCGGAAAAATATATAGAACGTATTGTCAAGGCGCTCAGAGAAGCGGGAATTGTCTGCAGCATCCGGGGAGCGAAAGGCGGATATTGCCTGGCGGTGCAGGAAGACCGGCTGACTGTGTACGAGGTTCTGCTGGCGTCGGAGGGCACTCTTGTTCCTGTTGACTGTCTGATACAGGATCCGGATTGCGGCATAGACCCGGGAAAGTGCCTGACTCGGTCTGTGTGGAAAGAAATGTGGAATGCCATAACAGATACTGCGGATGAAATTACAGTGGGACAGCTTGTAAAAGAGATATCAATGCAGAGCAAGGTTGCCATTGACAATGTAGTGGATAAATGATATACATATAATACATATCGGAATAGTAGGAAATGGAAAGGAGGCAGGATATGAAGGTATCCACGAAAGGAAGATATGGTCTTCGGGCATTGGTGGATATAGCTCTGAATGAAGAGGGAGGTCCGGTTTCCCTGATTCAGACGGCACAGCGACAGCATATTTCCCTGAATTATCTGGAACAGGTTTTTTCGATACTTAAAAAGGCAGGCATTGTTGCCAGCGTAAAAGGCGCCGGCGGCGGCTACAGGCTTGCCAGAGATATGGATGAAATAACGGTGAGAGAAGTTTTTGAAGTGCTGGAGGGCAGATTCTCGATTACCGATCATGATTCCAGACAGCTGGATATTCTGGGAAAAACCGTGAAAAATCTCGTGTGGGATGAAATTGATAAACGGGTAAATATGCTTCTTGAAGGAAAGACTCTGGGGCATCTTGTACGCGAATCTCGCTGCAGGGAAAGGGGAAGCGCTCTATTCCTGACAGATGAGAAGTCCCAAAAGTGATTATTACTATAATGTACAATGGAGGAGATTAAAATGGGAAGAATATATAAGAGTGTAACAGAACTGATAGGAAGGACCCCCCTTCTTGAACTGTTGAATCTTGAGAAAGAAAAGAACCTGAAGGCGCATGTCCTTGTAAAACTGGAGTATTTTAATCCGGCAGGCAGTGTAAAGGACAGGGCTGCCCTCAGTATGATAGAGGATGCGGAGCGTTCCGGAAGGATAAAACCGGGAGCGACGATTATCGAACCGACAAGCGGAAACACCGGGATAGGCCTTGCCTCTGTGGCAGCGTCCAGAGGCTATAAAGCGGTTTTCGTGATGCCTGAGACAATGAGCATTGAGAGGAGAAAGCTGCTTCTGGGATATGGGGCAGAGATTGTGCTGACAGAAGGGGCAAAGGGAATGTCCGGTGCGATCAGGAAAGCGGCGGAGCTGGAAAAGGAAACGGACAATGCAGTCGTGCTGGGGCAGTTTGTAAATGAGGCGAATCCGGCGGCGCATTACCGCACGACGGGACCGGAGATCTGGGAAGATACAGACGGAAAAGTCGATCTCTTTATCGCAGGGGTCGGAACCGGGGGAACGATAACCGGAACGGGGAGATATTTAAAGGAACAGAATCCGGCAGTCAGGGTAATTGCAGTGGAACCTGCAGGCTCTCCTGTGCTTTCCGGAGGGAAACCGGGGCCGCACGGTATCCAGGGGATCGGAGCGGGATTTGTGCCGGATGCGCTTGATCCCTCCGTGTTTGATCATGTGAATCAGGTAAAAGAAGAGGACGCATATGCGGCGGCGCGTCTCCTGGCCCACAGGGAAGGGATTCTTGCCGGCATTTCTTCAGGTGCTGCCCTCCACACGGCACTGGCGGAGGCGGAAAAACCGGAGAATGAAGGGAAAACAATCGTTGTCCTTCTTCCGGACACCGGAGAAAGGTATTTATCCACACCCCTTTTTGGCTGAAACTGACCGGGAGTATTGCGGAAATTCTTTCGGTTCAGCCAAAGAAAATTACAACGAAACCTGATTGAAAATTCGTATTATGTGTTATATACTTATAAAAGAATTACGAAAAGTCAAAAGGAGGAAATGTGGCTATGAAAGAATTTAAATACGTGATTACGGATCCGGAGGGAATCCATGCGAGACCGGCGGGGATCCTTGTAAAGCAGGCGGCAGGATATCAGTCGGATATCAAGATCGCAAAGGGAGAGAAAAGCGCGGACGCAAAAAGGATTTTCGGTGTGATGGGACTTGGCGTCAAAACTGGCGAGGAAATAACGGTTACTGCCGACGGTGCGGATGAGGACAAGGCGATCTCTGAACTGGAGACATTCTTCAAGGAGAATTTATAGACCGAGGGTTAAGGAGAATTTATAAGTTATGGTTACAATAAGCGGTAAAAGTGTTTTCGGCGGCGTTTCGATCGGGAAGCTTATGTTTTATAAAAGAAGCGAAAAGGTGATCAAGCGTACACATGTCGACAATGTCGATGAAGAATGGAGCCGTTTTCAGAAAGCGAAGGATACAGCGGTAAACCAGCTTAAAGGATTATATGAGAAAGCCCTGGAAGATGTCGGGGAAGCAAATGCCATGATCTTTGAGATCCATCAGATGATGCTGGAGGATCTGGATTATCTTGAGTCGATCGAGAATATCATACGTACCCAGGAAGTAAACGCGGAGTTTGCCGTTGCAACGACAGCAGATAATTTTTCCCAGATGTTTGCTGCCATGGACGATGCATATATGCAGGGAAGGGCCGCAGATGTGAAAGATGTGTCCGAGCGCGTACTTGATATCCTTTGCGGAGTCAGCAATGGGATAAAGGAGATGGAGGAACCGTGTATCATTGCGGCGGATGATCTTGCCCCGAGTGAGACAGTGCAGCTTGACAAGAGCAAGGTGCTCGGGTTTGCCACCATGTACGGGTCGTCCAATTCCCATACGGCGATCCTCGCGCGCACCATGAACATCCCGGCGGTTATCGGCCTGGGGGATACTCTCAGTGAGAAATATGACGGCAGTCTTGCTGTCATCGACGGGTTTACCGGAACTTTGTATATCGACCCTGATGAGGAGACCCTGTCGGAAATGAAGAAGAAGAGGGAAAAGGACCTGGAGCAAAAAGCGCTTCTTGAACAGCTCAAAGGGAAAGAAAACGTAACAAAGAGCGGCCAGAAAATCAACGTATACGCAAATATCGGCAACGTATCCGACCTGGGGGCAGTGCTTAAGAACGACGCAGGCGGGATCGGATTATTCCGAAGCGAGTTTTTATACCTTGAGAATACCGATTTTCCGACTGAGGAACAGCAGTTCGCGGTTTATAAACAGGTGGCGGAGAGTATGGCAGGCAAGAAGGTCATCATCCGCACGCTTGATATCGGGGCGGACAAGCAGGTGGATTACTTCGGGCTTGACAAGGAAGAGAACCCGGCGCTTGGCTACAGGGCGATCCGGATCTGCCTCACCAGACCGGAGATTTTCAAAACGCAGCTCCGTGCGCTCTACCGTGCTGCTGTATATGGAAATATATCCATCATGTTCCCGATGATCATATCGGTTGACGAGATCCATCAGATTAAAGCCATAATTGCGGAAGTGAAGGCCGGGCTTAAGGAAGAAGGCATCCCTTACCGTGATGAGGTCGAGCTTGGAGTCATGATTGAGACCCCGGCGTCTGTGATGATCAGCCGCGAACTCGCCAAAGAGGTAGACTTCTTCAGTGTCGGAACAAATGACCTTACCCAGTATACTCTGGCGATAGACCGTCAGAACTCAAAACTTGACCGGTTCTATGACCCGCATCATCCGGCGATTCTGTCCATGATAAAAATGGCGGCTGAAAGTGCACATGCAGAGGGCGCCTGGATCGGAATATGCGGAGAGCTTGGGGCAGATCTTGAACTCACAGAAGAATTTCTTAAGATGGGGCTTGACGAGTTGTCGGTGTCACCTGCCATGGTCCTTCCTTTGAGAAAAAGAATCAGGGAATGTGAATAAAATCAGAAATCAATAACGTCTGTCAGAAAAATGCCGTTTTCGGATGAAAATTCCGGATACGGTATTTTTTTCTGGAAACAGTTGAAGAAACCGAACGTATGTGCTATTATTTTGACAGAACAAACGTTCGCTTTATGGAAAGGGTGGTGCATCGATGTGGAAAAGATACACAAAGAGATGACATTGTACGAAAAACTGGAGATCCTCTCGGATGCGGCAAAGTATGATGTGGCATGCACATCAAGCGGAGTGGAGCGGAGAGGAGACGGAACCGGGATGGGGAACTGCAGCAGGGCAGGCATATGCCACAGCTTTTCCGCAGACGGAAGATGCATCTCTCTTTTGAAGATTTTATTTACAAATGAATGTATTTACGACTGCAAGTATTGTGTCAACCGCTCTTCCAATGATGTCAGGAGGGCGTCTTTTACGCCGGATGAGGTCTGTACGCTCACGATGGAATTTTACCGGCGCAATTATATAGAGGGGCTTTTTCTAAGCTCCGGTATCCTGGAGAGCCCGGACCGCACGATGGAGCTGCTCTATGCGACACTTTATAAACTGAGGCATGTCTGCCGATTCCAGGGATACATCCATGTGAAGGCGATTCCCGGCGCTGACCAGCGGCTGATCCGGCTTACCGGTTTCCTTGCGGACCGTATGAGCGTAAATATGGAGCTGCCGACGGCTGAGAGCCTGAGGCTTCTTGCACCCCATAAGTCGAGAAAAAATATTCTGGCGCCGATGCGATTTGTGCAGGAGAAGGCGAAGGAGAACAGGCAGGAGGTTGCTCTTTACAGGAATATGCCCAGATTTGTCCCGGCAGGGCAGAGCACTCAGATGATCATCGGAGCTACACCGGAGACAGACTATCAGATTCTGAATGTCGCGGAGGCGCTTTACAAAAAGTTTGAACTCAAAAGAGTCTTCTATTCAGCATTTGTCCCGGTGAATACAGATATTTCACTTCCGGTGCCGGCAGGGCAGGGCGCTTCGCTTTTGCGGGAGCACAGGCTTTATCAGGCGGACTGGCTTTTGCGGTTTTATCATTTCGAGGCGGACGAGCTCCTGGATGAGGTGAATCCGAATTTTAATGTCTATCTTGACCCCAAATGCTGCTGGGCATTAAGGCATCTGGAGATGTTTCCCGTAGAAGTGAACCGGGCGGATTACCGGATGCTTCTGCGTGTCCCGGGGATCGGCTGCAAGTCGGCGCTGCGTATTGTAAAAGCGCGGCGGCTCGGGAATCTGAAGTTTGAAGATCTTAAGAAGATGGGGGTAGTCCTGAAACGCGCACTGTATTTTGTGACCTGCGGGGGCAGGATGCTGTATCCCGTCAGGATGGACGAAGACTACATCACGAGAAATCTGCTCAATACGGCGGAGCGGGTCCCTGAGGGGGCAGACGGGATGACTTACAGGCAGCTGACTCTTTTTGATGATTTGAGCTGGAAAGAGACAGGCAGTACAACTAAGGGAAAGGCAAGGGGAAAGAATGAAGCAGATATATATTTGCCATGACACGATAACGGGACTGTATTCTGCCCTCTATGATGCGTGGAAAGAGAACAGAAACGGCGAGGCGGGGATTGAACTGAGGGGAAAGACACAGCAGCAGCTCTTCTGCGAATACAGGGAAGTGGCTGAGTGTGAAACGAAAGCGCTTGCCATAGAGCGTCTCATCAAGAGATATATGGGATACAATACATACTGGGACGTTTATCACGCGCTGCTCTCGGACGACCCTGTGAAAGGGGAGGCGGTGTTCCATATGATGCAGGAGGCCAGAAATCTGCAGGACAGCACAAAGATCATGGATCATCTGAGCGATGCAAATGTAGCAAAAGTATTTGAGCTCAGCAGAAGGGTGTCGAATGAGGCGCATGTATATGAGGAGTTCATACGGTTCCGGGAACTGGAAAACAGGGTCCTGTTCTCAGAGATCTCTCCGAAGAGCCAGGTTCTTACCTGCATAGGCGATCATTTTGCGGACAGGTTCCCTCTGGAAAACTGGATCATATATGACAGGACACACCATGTATTTCTCGTGCATCATGCCGGAAAGCAATGGAAGCTCGTCTGGGGTGAAAAACTGGATGAGCAGGCGGCGCTTAAGACTTCGGAAAGCCAAAAGGAATATGAAAGGCTGTGGAAGGGGTTTTTTGAGTCTGTATCGATTAAAGAGCGGGAAAATCCGGGGCTGCAGCGGAGCCATCTGCCGCTGCGTTACAGAAACCAAATGACGGAATTTTTATAAAACGGTTGTATAAAAGGGAAAATAAGATTATGATAGAGACATCATCACAGCTCCGGTGAAATAATATGATACAAAGGAGAAAAATATGGAGAAAGACATCATGATATGGCTGGGACTTGTGCTTTTATTCCTGATCATTGAGATTGCGACCGTCGGACTGACCTCTATCTGGCTGGCAGGAGGTTCTCTGGCTGCATTGATCGCTGCAACTGTGGGGGCAGGACCTGTACTGCAGATCGTTATCTTTCTGGCCGTCTCTTTCCTTCTGCTTGTTTTTACCCGTCCCTTTGCAAAAAAATACATAAATTCACAGCACGTGAAGACAAACTATGAAGAGCTGATCGGAGAAGTGGTGAAAGTGACGGAAACAGTGGATAATCTGGAACAGACTGGCAGCGCACTGGCGAAAGGGCTGGAGTGGACGGCGAGGGCGGAAGAAGACGGAGAGAAAATCGAAAAAGGGGCTCTTGCGAGGGTGGTTGATGTTTCCGGCGTGAAATTAATTCTGAAACGTTATGAGGAGGTTGAAAAATGAATTTTTTCGGATTGTTTTTTGTGTTTTTTATCATTTTGATCATTATATTGCTGCTCTTGGTCACCAATATCAGGATTGTTCCCCAGGCACACGCCTTTGTCCTGGAGCGCCTTGGCGGATATAAAGAGACGTGGGGCGTGGGCCTGCACTTTAAAATCCCGATTCTGGACAGGGTGGCACGGAAGGTTTCGCTTAAAGAGCAGGTTGTGGATTTCGAGCCTCAGGCAGTGATTACGAAGGATAATGTTACCATGCAGATTGATACGGTTGTATTCTATCAGATTACAGATCCGAAGAAATATGCATATGGAGTTGAGAATCCGATTTCGGCGATTGAGAACCTGACGGCAACGACACTGCGGAATATCATAGGAGACCTGGAACTGGATGAGACGCTGACGTCCCGCGAGACGATCAATTCCAAGATGAGGACGATCCTGGATATTGCCACAGATGAGTGGGGGATCAAGGTGAACCGTGTGGAGCTTAAGAATATTATGCCGCCGAAGGCGATTCAGGATGCGATGGAGAAACAGATGAAGGCAGAACGTGAGAGGCGTGAGGCAATCCTGAGGGCAGAGGGGGAGAAGAAGTCCACGATTCTTGTGGCAGAAGGCGAGAAAGAGTCTGTAATCCTTGAGGCGGAAGCGGCTAAGCAGGCGGCAATCCTGAATGCGGAGGCCGAGAAACAGAGACGGATCAAAGAGGCGGAAGGACAGGCGGAAGCAATACGCACCGTACAGAAGGCTACTGCAGACGGAATTGAATATGTCAAGAGCGCCGGGGCAGATGACGCGGTACTTACGCTGAAGAGCCTGGAAGCGTTTGCGAAAGCTGCGGACGGAAAGGCAACGAAGATCATCATTCCATCTGAGCTTCAGGGAATAGCAGGGCTTACTAAGACGATTGCAGAAGTCGCGCGCACAGATAAGACAGAATGAGTCAGGTGAAAGAGGAAGAAAAGCTTATAAAAATATCTGTCAGGAATCTGGTTGAATTTATCCTCCGGGAGGGGGATCTGGACAACCGGATTTCCGGGAGCATGGAGCGGGACGCCATGCTCATGGGAGGAAGGATGCACCGGAAGATCCAGAGGAAGATGGGGTCGGAATACCAGGCTGAAGTCCCGCTCAGGATACGGATCTCCTGTGATGGGTTCACGCTGCAGCTTGAGGGCAGGGCAGACGGGATCATCACAGAGGAAGCGTCAGGCCAGAAGGAAATCGTGATAGATGAGATTAAGGGGACATTCCGGGAACTCGGACGTTTCGAGGAGCCTGTTAACGTCCATAAGGCGCAGGCCAAATGCTATGCCTGCATTTATGCAAAGCAGAATAACCTCAGTGAAATCAGTGTCCAGATGACTTACTGTCATCTGGACACTGAAGAAATAAAGAGGTTTAAAGAGAAATTCTCACGCGACGAGCTTGAAATGTGGTTTGACGGGCTCATAGAACAGTATAAAAAATGGGCGCAATTTCAGATCAAGTGGGAGAAAGAACGCAACGGGTCGATCGGCGGAGTGGAATTTCCGTTCCCGTACAGGGAGGGGCAGAGAGATCTGGTGGCTTCGGTATACCGCACGATACTGAGGAAAAAGAAGCTTTTTATTCAGGCCCCGACAGGGGTCGGCAAGACGATGGCGACTGTTTTCCCGGCAGTGAAAGCGGTAAAAGAGGGATTGGGAGACAAGATTTTTTATCTGACCGCCAAGACCATTACAAGAACGGTTGCCGAGCAGGCATTTGACAAGCTCAGAGAGCAGGGACTTCGCTTTAAGGCGATTACTTTGACTGCGAAAGAAAAAATATGCTTCTGTGAGGAGACAGAATGTAATCCTGATGCATGCCCGTACGCGAAAGGTCATTTTGACCGGGTGAATGATGCGGTCTTTGACCTGATCTCAAGCCGGGATGACATGAGCCGGGGTGTGTTGGAGGAGCAGGCGAGGAAATACAGAGTGTGCCCCTTTGAGCTTTCTCTTGATGTATCGGTATGGGCGGATGCGGTGATCTGTGATTATAACTATGTGTTTGATCCCAGCGCACACCTGAAACGGTTCTTTTCTGAGGGTGGGAACGGAGGTTATATTTTCCTCATCGACGAGGCGCATAACCTGGTTGAGCGTGGAAGGGAAATGTACAGCGCTGCGCTTTATAAAGAGGATTTTCTCCCAGTCAGGAGAGAGGTGAAAAGCCTGGATACAAAGCTTGCCCGCCGTCTGGATGAGATGAACCGCCTGTTTCTGGAGCTGAAGAGGGATTGTGAACAATATCAGCTTCTGGGGAGCCTGTCGCATCTCGTGCTGAAGCTGATGAATCTTGTCACGGAGATGGAGCGCTTCCTGGAGGAAAACAGGGAAGGGAACAGGCATGATGATGTACTGGAGCTGTATTTCCGGGTTCGGGACTTTCTGGACATATATGATATCCTGGATGAAAATTACGTAATTTACAGTGAGCTGGAAGATGACGGGAGATTTAAGGTAAAACTTTTCTGTATAAATCCGGCGGTAAATCTTCAGGCTTATCTTGAGCAGGGAAACAGTACGGTCTTCTTTTCTGCCACGCTGCTTCCAATTCATTATTATAAAAAGCTCTTATCCGTCAGAATGGATGATTATGCGATCTATGCGGAATCCCCTTTTCATCCGGGAAACAGGCTTCTGGTAATCGGGCAGGACGTAAGCACCAGATATACACAGAGGGGACAGGACATGTATCGGAGGATCGCCGGATATATCAATGCTGTGGCTGAGGCGAAAACAGGGAATTATATGGCGTTTTTCCCCTCTTATCGGTTTATGGAAGACGTTTACCGCTGCTTTACGGAGATAAACAGGAGCGCCGATACGGTCCTGCAGTCGCAGTTCATGTCGGAAGAGGAACGGGAAGCGTTTCTTTTGGAATTTGGGTTTGACAGGGAGAAGAGCCTGGTCGGCTTCTGCGTGATGGGCGGCATATTTTCAGAGGGCATCGACCTGACGGAGGACCGTCTTATAGGAGCGGTTGTTGTGGGGACAGGTCTCCCACAGGTGTGCAATGACAGGGAGATCATGAAGAATTATTTTGACGGAAATGATATGCAGGGATTTGATTATGCATACCGGTATCCGGGAATGAATAAAGTCCTCCAGTCTGCAGGACGGGTGATCAGGACAGAGAATGACAGAGGGATCATCCTGCTTTTGGATGACCGGTTCCTGCAGAAACAGTACCGCGAGCTGTTCCCGCGGGAATGGAGTTGCATTGAGAGATGCAGTGTTTCAAGCCTGAAAGGTATTGTGGAGCGGTTCTGGGAGAAATGATCCGCAGGATTTCGGAGTCAGTCCGTATCCGTGCGGAAGTAACTCAGAAATTCCCTGGAGGCATGGGAGAGCGGCAGATGCTCGTTATATACAACGGCAAGTTCCCGCTCCGGCAGAGTCTCTTTTGTCTCAAGCACATAGATTCCGTCTGTGTCCCCTGATATACAGTAATCCGGTATGAACGCAATTCCAAGCCCGATCCGTGCCAGGTCAATGAGCAGGTCGTTGCTGGTCAGCTCGACCTCGGGAACCAGATCAAGCTGGTGCTGCTGGAACAGCCGGTGCAGAAACTCGTTTGTTGTGCTGTTTTTGTCCAGCATGAGGATAGGGTATTTGAGAAGCTGCCTGAAAGACAGCTTTTTCCCTTTCAGCTCCTGATAGGATTCACTGGCAATAAAAACATCATGGAATTTCCTGATCTTGATCGTGGAAGTATGATTCCCCAGATAATTGTTCGGGGTATTCACCACGATCAGGTCGACAAGTCCGTTTTTGAGAAGTTCCGCGCATTTGACAGAGGTCTGGTTCACTACTTTGATATGTGCATTTGGAAATGTCCTGTGAAAACGCTCCAGATAAGGGATGAGAAAATAACGGCAGATCGTATCGCTTGCACCGATCCTGATCTGTCCGCCTGTTGAGGCGGCGTCAAGAAGCTGTGCCTCCCCTTTCCGGATCAGATGCATCGCCGGTTCAATGTGCCGCATCAGGATCTCGCCCTCAGGCGTGAGCTGTACTTTTTTCGTGCTTCTGATAAAAAGAGTCTGGTCCAGCTTCCGCTCCAGAGTTTTGATCGACTGGCTGACTGCCGACTGGGAGATGAAGAGCTGCTTGGACGCCTCAGAGAAGTTCAGGGTAGAGGCGACGTGGTAGAAGACTTTATATAATTCATAATTGATATCTATCATTATAAGACCTCCTAATAAGTGGTGATTGTATTATAAGATATGGAAAAACAAATTGCAATGGAAGGATGAATGATGATATGAAAAAAATTCAATGGCTGGCAGGAATGATTTTTGCATTTTCTCTGATCCTGATCCTTCTTATCAGCAGTTTTGAGATTGCAATGTATGCTGATTTCGGGGTATATGAACGAGAATATGAAAAGTATGATGTGCTCTCGGATCTTGATATGACAATGGAGGATACCATGTATGTCACCCGTGAGATGATGGCATATCTGAGGGGGGACAGGGAAGCGCTCTCTGTGATTACCACTGTGGAAGGGAAAGAGCAGGACTTTTTCAATGAACAGGACAGGTTCCACATGGGAGAGGTCCGGGCGCTTTTTATCGGCGGGCTGAACTTAAGGGCCGGTGCCTGTATCGCTGCAGCCCTGTGCCTAGCCGTTGTGCTTGGAACAAGGGCAGACTGGAGAAAAGTCCTTTCCCGGTCCTATCAGGCAGCTCTTGCCGTCACCGGATTTGCCGTCGTCCTGCTGGGAATCGCTGTTGCGGTAGATTTTAATGCGGTCTTCGTACAGTTCCATCATATCTTTTTTGACAATGACCTCTGGCTTTTTGACCCGGCAGAGGACTATATGATACGGATGCTCCCGGAAGGCCTTTTTGCAGATATGGTTATAAGGATAGGGGGATTCTTTGTTTTCGGACTTGCCGCAGTGCTGGCCATAAGCCTTCTGGCAGGGAGGATGCGAAAGAAGTTGATTAGACAGACTTATGAAAAAGTTTAATTTTATTAATTATACTAATGATGAAAAATGTGATACGATTAGATTAACTGATTACAGGCATACTGAAATTAAGTGCAAAGGAGATTTCTTATGAGTGATGTAAAGCGCGTGTATGTGGAAAAGAAACCGGAATTTGCCGTGTCTGCCAGGGGGCTGAGGCACGAGATCCGGCATTATCTCGGATTATCAGGAGTCACGGGAGTGCGCGTCCTGATCCGTTATGACGCCGAGAATATTTCTGACGAGACTTTTGAGAGGGCATGCAGAGGAGTGTTTGCGGAACCTCCGGTCGACATGCTGTACAGAGAAGAATTTCCTGCAAATGCCGCAGACCGGATCTTCTCCGTGGAATTTCTTCCGGGTCAGTTTGACCAGAGGGCAGATTCGGCGGAGCAGTGTATCCGTTTTATAAAGGAGGACGAGAAGCCGGTCATCCGCACGGCAACTACTTATGTGATCGAAGGAGTGCTCTCGGATGAGGAGTTTCGGAAAGTAAAATCTCATTGTATCAACCCGGTCGATTCAAGGGAGGCGTCGGATGAAAAACCGAATACCCTTGTAACTGTATTTGAGGAGCCGGAGGATATCAGGATTTTTGAAGGGTTTAAGGATATGCCGGAGCAGGAGCTTAAAGAACTGTATAATTCTCTGGGGCTTGCGATGACTTTTAAGGACTTCCTGCATATCCAGGCTTATTTCAGCGGGGAGGAGCACCGGGATCCGACGATGACCGAGATTCGTGTCCTCGACACATACTGGTCGGATCATTGCAGGCATACGACTTTTTCCACGGAATTGAAACATGTATCCTTTGACGGCGGAGATTACAGCGAACCGATCAAAAAGACTTATGAACAGTATTTGAAAGACCACAGCGAGATATTTGGGGGGAGGGACGACAAGTTTGTCTGCCTGATGGATCTTGCGCTGATGGCAATGAGGAAGCTGAAAAAGGAAGGGAAGCTGGAGGACCAGGAGGAGTCGGATGAGATCAACGCCTGCAGCATCGTGGTGCCGGTCAGTGTGGACGGCGTGGAAGAAGAATGGCTGATCAATTTCAAGAATGAGACGCACAATCATCCCACGGAAATAGAGCCTTTCGGCGGGGCGGCGACATGCCTTGGCGGCGCGATCCGCGACCCCCTGTCAGGCAGGACCTATGTGTATCAGGCAATGCGTGTGACAGGGGCGGCTGACCCCACTGTATCCGCAGAGGCTACGCTGAAGGGGAAGCTGCCTCAGAAAAAGCTCGTCCGGGAGGCTGCCCACGGGTACAGCTCTTACGGCAACCAGATAGGACTTGCCACAGGGGCGGTAAAGGAGATCTATCACCCGGACTATGTGGCAAAGCGTATGGAAATCGGGGCAGTTCTCGGGGCAGCGCCCAGGCGCGCCGTGATCCGGGAGACATCTGATCCGGGCGATATCATTATCCTGCTCGGAGGGCGCACAGGCAGGGACGGATGCGGGGGCGCCACCGGCTCATCCAAAGTCCATACGGAGGAATCCATTGAGACATGCGGGGCAGAAGTACAGAAGGGAAATCCGCCTACGGAGCGCAAAATACAGCGTCTGTTCAGGAGGGAGGAAGTGAGCCGCCTTATCAAGAAGTGCAATGACTTTGGGGCAGGCGGAGTGTCGGTTGCGATCGGCGAACTTGCGGACGGGCTTAAGGTGGAGCTGGATAAGGTTCCAAAGAAATATGCGGGACTTGACGGGACGGAGATTGCGATTTCCGAGTCACAGGAAAGAATGGCAGTCGTTGTCGGCCCGAAGGACGTGGACCGCTTCATGTCTTATGCGAAAGAGGAAAACCTCGAGGCGACCGCTGTGGCTGTTGTGACGGAATCGCCAAGGCTCGTACTCGTATGGCGGGGTAAGGAGATCGTGAATATTTCACGCGCCTTTCTGGACACGAACGGCGCCCATCAGGAGACAGATGTTGAGGTGGAAATGCCGGTCCGTGAAGGAAGCCTGTTTAACAGGGAAGAAGTCGGGGATGTACGGGGAAAATGGCTCTCCACCCTTGCGGATTTGAATGTCTGCTCACAGAAGGGGCTGGTGGAGATGTTCGACGGTTCCATAGGAGCAGGGTCTGTGTTTATGCCTCACGGCGGGAAGTACCAGATGACGGAAACACAGGCAATGGTGGCGAAGGTTCCTGTCCGGAAGGGGAATACAGACAGTGTGTCCATGATGAGCTATGGGTTTGATCCATATCTGTCAAGCTGGAGCCCGTATCACGGAGCGGTTTACGCAGTGACGGAATCGGTCGCCAAGATTGTGGCATCGGGCGGAGACCATCGGAAGATACGGTTTACTTTCCAGGAGTATTTCAGGAGGATGACGGAAGACCCCAGAAGATGGAGCCAGCCGTTTGCGGCCTTGCTGGGTTCCTATGCTGCGCAGATCGGATTCGGGCTGCCGTCCATAGGAGGGAAGGACAGCATGTCGGGTACGTTCCAGGATATCGACGTGCCCCCTACACTTGTATCTTTTGCGGTTGATATGGCGAAGGACCGGGATATCATTACACCAGAGCTGAAAAGAGCCGGGAGCAGGCTTGTGTGGCTTCGGATAGAGAGAGACGGATATGATCTTCCGGTTTATGATAAGGTTCTGGAGCAGTACGGGAAATTTACGGAAGATATCAGGAATGGAAGGATTATCTCTGCCTATGCGCTTGACCGGCACGGCGTTATCGCCGCTGTGAGCAAAATGGCGTTTGGAAACGGCATGGGAGTCAGGCTTGAGCACAATATGGACCCGAGGGACCTGTTCGCCCCGGCGTTCGGCGATATTATCGCAGAGGTGCCGGACGGGCAGACAGGAAATCTGTCGATTGCTTATACCGTAATCGGGGAAGTGACGGACAGCGACGGGTTTGAATACAGGGATACTGTGATCAGCCTGGAGGAGGCCAAAAAGGCATGGACCGGCACGCTTGAGAAGGTATTTGCCACAAAGTCCTCCTCCCATTCTGAGGAAGTTGTGGAAGAGAAACTCTTTGACGCATCGGAAGTATATGTCTGCAGCCATAAGCTGGCACAGCCTACGGTCTTTATACCTGTATTCCCGGGAACAAACTGTGAATATGACAGTGCCAGGGCGTTTGAGAGGGCAGGGGCAAAAGTGATTACCAGAGTGTTCCGAAATCTGGATGCGGAAGATATCCGTGCGTCTGTCGAAGAATTTGAAAGGGACATTGCAAAATCGCAGATGATTATGTTCCCGGGAGGATTCAGCGCAGGCGATGAGCCGGACGGATCAGCCAAGTTTTTTGCAACTGCGTTCCAGAACGAGAAGATTAAAGAGGCGGTGGAGAAGCTGCTCAATGAGAGGGACGGACTGGTGCTCGGAATCTGCAACGGCTTCCAGGCGCTGATCAAACTTGGGCTGGTTCCGGGCGGAAAGATAACGGGACAGACAGAAGAGTCCCCCACCCTGACATACAATACGATCGGACGCCATATTTCCAAAATGGTATATACGAAAGTTGTGACAAACAAATCTCCCTGGCTGCAGTGCGCAGATCTCGGCAGGGTATATACGAACCCGGCGTCTCACGGAGAGGGACGGTTTGTGGCAAGTGAACAGTGGCTGGACAGGCTTTTTGAAAACGGGCAGGTCGCAACTCAGTACTGTGACCCTGAGGGGAAGGTCAGCATGTCAGAGGAATGGAATGTCAACGGCTCTTACCGCGCTGTGGAGGGAATCACAAGCCCGGACGGCCGCGTACTTGGGAAAATGGCACATTCCGAACGCCGTGGGGATTCTGTTGCCATTAACATTTACGGCGAGCAGGATATGAAGATTTTTGAATCCGGCGTAAGGTATTTCCAATGAAATACAGGGCTGTTAAAAATTTAGAAAAAAACTGTTGACATTTGACAGAAAGTGATAGTATAATAGCAAAGCGGGTTGCGGGAGAGATACCGAAACCCGCCAAAATATGGGGTCTTAGCTCAGCTGGGAGAGCATCTGCCTTACAAGCAGAGGGTCATAGGTTCGAGCCCTATAGGCCCCATATAAAACCTAATATGGCGGAATAGCTCAGTTGGCTAGAGCACACGGTTCATACCCGTGGTGTCGCTGGTTCAAATCCAGTTTCCGCTACTATCAAAAGCATCGGTTTTCCGATGCTTTCTTTCTGCGGATAACCGGGCAGAATACCGCTCTCTATGCGGGGATTAAGCTTTTCTTAAGGTTCGGGAGAATCCCCTAGGCATGTGGTGCATTTTATGATAGAATTAGGGGCGGAACGACATACGGAGGATAAAGCAGGATGAATAGTAACAGAGGACTTATTATCAGGGCTATATTGGGAGCTTACCTGGCGTTTATCGGTGCCCGCCTTTTGATGCAGGTCATCAGTCATAAACCAAGCGACAGTGTGATGATGTCGGTGTTTGCCGTGGCTTTTATGATAATCGGGGCTGCTTACGCTGTGTTTTCCCTGAGAAATCTATGGAAGGGCAGGAAGGACAGCCATATCCTGGAGGATGAGGATCTGACGGAGGAATTGCAGGAACGGCAGCCAGATGCCGTGAGCCAGAACCCTCAGGGTTCCGGGCCCGGGGAAGAGCCGGGAAAAGCGAGAGGGAAAAAAGAAAAGCCGAGGGAGACAAAGGCAGATTTCAAGGAGAAATGATATGCGTGTTGGAATGGGATATGATGTTCATAAGCTGACGGATGGAAGAAAACTGATCCTGGGCGGGGTCGAGATCCCCTGCGAGAAAGGACTGCTGGGACACTCGGATGCCGACGTGCTCGTCCATGCAGTGATGGATGCGCTGCTTGGCGCTGCCGCGCTGGGAGATATCGGGAAGCATTTCCCGGATACGGATCCTGAGTATGAGGGGATCTCCAGTATTCGGCTTCTGGAACATGTGGGGAAGCTTCTGGAAGAGAAGGGGTATGTAATAGAAAATATTGATGCGACAATTATAGCTCAGCGCCCCAAAATGCTCCCTTACATTGAGAATATGAGGAAAAATATGTCAGAAGCGCTGAAAATTGAGGCGGACCAGATCAATGTCAAAGCGACAACAGAAGAAGGCCTTGGATTTACCGGACAGGGACAGGGAATCTCTTCCCATGCCATCTGTGCAGTTGAAAAGTATATGAATTTCAGCAGCTTTGACGTGACCGGCGATATGCCGGCATGCCGGGGATGCTGCGGGCAGAACCCGAAAGGGGAGAAGGGGTTATGATACTTCGCAGACTGCGTCAGGAGGAGCATATTAAAACGAGAAAGCTGTGGGAGGAAGTTTTCGAGGAGGACACGAAGGAGTTTCTTGACTACTACTATTTTATCAAGGCGAGAAACAATGAGATTTATGTGGTTGAAGAAGACGGCGATATCCAGGCAATGCTGCAGCTTAATCCCTATACCCTCCGGATCGAGGACGGTCAGTACCAGTCCGATTATATTATTGCCGTGTCTACGCGGAAAGAATACCGGGGCAGAGGTTACATGGGAAATCTGCTGCGGCGTGCAATGGGGGATATGTACCGTAAAAAGATGCCATTTACGTTTCTCATGCCGGCAGCTGAACAGATCTATACCCCATATGATTTCCGGTTTATCTACCGCCAGCAGGTAAGGGTGCAGGAGGAGGCCGGGGATATGGCTGCTGCTGGGGATAAAGTCAGGTTTTCTGACGCTGTGCCGTGGGATGCGGCAGAGATGTCAGAATTTTTTGAACAGAATTATGCAGGCAGATGGCAGGTATTTGCCATCCGGGATGAAGAATATTACAGAACCATGATCTTAGAGCAACAAAGTGAGCATGGCGGCGTTAAACTCATGCGGGATAATGAGAACAGGATTGTGGGAATGTTCGCATATGCCCTCGAGGGCGCGCCGGAGATCAGGGAACCGTTATATCTGCCGGGATATGAAGAGGATTTTGCCCGTGGGGCGCTCCTCCTCTGCGGGGATGACCCGAAACCGGTGAAGATATATGGGGGATGTGATAAGGGGGAATGTGAAGAAAGACCAGTCATTATGGCAAGGATTTTATACTTGCCGGCGCTTTTTACAGCTCTGAAGGTTTCGGAGGATGTCAGCCTGGACTGTTCATTTGCGGTGATTGATTCTGTGATACAGCAGAACAGCCGCGTCTGGGAGATATCCAGCAGCATTGGGGAAGAGCATCTTCATGTCAGGGAAACAGAGGACTCGGAAGGGGTACTTCCAATTGCTGAGCTGACGGAGCTTTTGTTTGGAGTGAAGACAGCAGGGGAGATCAGGAAGTCGGAAGGCGTAATAATGACGGACAGGATGGAGGTGGAACTGGATAAGCTGAAGAAACTCAAGCGGATTTTTTTGAATGAAATCGTATGACATTTACTTATGAGGAGGAAAAAGAAAATGAGACATTTACTGAAGAAATCAGCAACATTATGTGCGGCAGCGGCAGGCGCTGCATTCCTGCTTGGAGGATGCGGGCAGAAATTCGATGAACAGGCTTATGTCAAGGCATGCCTGGATGCAATTTATATGGAGGACTATCAGGAATATGCAGACCAGATCGGAGTGACGGTCGAGGAGGCGAAAAGCGATCTGGACGGTCAGTTCCAGGATTCCCTGGACTCAGCGTTTCTTGGGGATACTGTAACATCTGAGGAAGATAAAGAAGCATATAAAAATGTGATCCTGGATATATACAAACTGGCGAAATACGAAGTGACGGGCAGCGAAGCAAACGGAGATGATTACATTGTCACAGTAGAAGTTCAGCCAAGCAATGTGTTTGAAAACCTGGAAAGCGGATATGCCGAGAAGATTGAGGCAAAGGTTACGGACGGCACATATGATGAGAGCAAATCAGTATCTTATCTGACCGAATACCTTGAGGAAGCGATTGCTGCCAATGAATACGGCGATCCTGTAGAGGTAGAAGTGAATGTTGTCGGTGACGCAGACAATGTCTATACGATACCGGAATCGGATCTCACGGATATTGAGTCAGCGCTGTTCCCGGGAGCAGTATGATCCACAGAAAACAAACGGTTGACAAACCGTTGAAACTCGCATAATATAAGGTATAGCTGTAAAACGAAAAGGCAATGAACGGAAAGAGTAGCTGTTCTGAAACTCTAAGAGAGGGAATGTCGCCGGCTGAGAACATTCCCGGGCAGAGGGACTGCGAAGTGCATCCGGGAGCTGATCCTGTGAATCCAGTAGCAGGGTACGTAAGGCATACGTTACATGCAGTGAGTGAAAGAAGATTCTTTTATTAGAGTGGGACCGCGGAATAACTTCGTCTCTAACCGAGACGAAGTTTTTTTGGTTTTGGAGGAAGGGAAATGGGCATTATATCTTATATCAGGGAAGAAATACAGGTAATACGTGAACGCGACCCTGCGATCAAATCCAGCTTGGAAGTTCTGCTGTATCCAAGCTTTAAGGTAATCTTAAGGTACAGGCTGGCGCATAAATTATATTTGAAAAAGCATTATTTTCTTGCGCGTTGGATATCCCAGAGGGCGGCGAGAAAGACCGGGATCGAGATACATCCGGGAGCGACGATAGGGAAGGGGCTGTTTATCGACCACGGGAGTGGCGTTATTATAGGCGAGACAACGGTTATAGGGGACAATGTGACCCTTTACCAGGGTGTGACGCTTGGCGGGACAGGGAAGGAGCAGGGCAAGCGGCACCCCACACTGATGGATAATGTCATGGTCAGTGCCGGCGCCAAGATACTGGGATCTTTTACAATCGGTGAAAACTCCAAGATCGGAGCTGGTTCTGTCGTTCTGGAGGAGGTGCCGCCCAATTGTACCGTTGTGGGCGTTCCGGGACGTATCGTACGGATGGGGAACAAGAAAGTGCCCAGAAGCGATATGGACCAGATACATCTTCCGGATCCTGTGCTGAATGATATACGAAGCCTTCAGGAGGAGAACAAAAGACTTCACGAAGAGCTCAAGGATATGGTAAAATGTATGAAATGCTTTGAAAAAGGAGAATGTAATGAAGATCTATAATACGCTGACAAAAAGAAAAGAGGAATTTGTGCCGCTGGAAGAAGGCAAGGTAAAAATGTATGTGTGCGGCCCTACCGTATACAATTTCATCCATATCGGAAATGCAAGGCCGATGATCGTATTTGACACCGTGAGACGGTATTTTGAGTATAAGGGATATGAGGTGAATTATGTCTCTAATTTTACCGATGTGGACGATAAGATTATCAAAAAGGCGATCGAGGAAGGCGTGGCTGCTGAAGAGATCTCCAGCCGGTATATTGCAGAATGCAAAAAGGATATGGAAGGTATGAACATCAAGCCTGCCACGAAGCATCCTCTCGCAACGGACGAGATCTGCGGCATGGTTGACATGATCCAGACACTGATTGACAAGGGGTATGCATATGAGAAGAACGGGACAGTGTATTACCGCACGAGGAAATTCGAGGGATATGGGAAGCTTTCCCATAAGAACCTGGACGACCTGCAGGGGGGTGGACGAACACTCCTTGTGACAGGAGAGGATGAGAAAGAAGACTCCCTGGACTTTGTCCTCTGGAAGCCGAAGAAAGAGGGAGAACCGGCATGGAAGTCGCCGTGGAGCGAGGGACGTCCGGGATGGCATATCGAGTGCTCGGAGATGTCGAAGAAATATCTGGGCGAGCAGATTGATATCCATGCCGGCGGAGAGGACCTGATCTTCCCCCATCATGAAAACGAGATAGCCCAGAGCGAGGCGGCAAATGGCAAAGAATTTGCGAAATACTGGATGCACAATGCATTTTTGAATATTGATAACCGAAAGATGTCAAAATCTCTGGGGAATTTTTTTACTGTGCGTGAGATCGGCGAAAAGTATGACCTTCAGGTGCTGCGGTTCTTCATGCTCAGCGCACACTACAGAAGCCCGCTGAACTTCAGTGCAGAGCTGATGGAGTCGTCCAAAAACGGACTGGACAGAATACGCAAAGCCGCGGGGAACCTGAAATTCCTCATGGAATCTGCCAGGACAGATGAAATGACGGATGGGGAAAAGAAAAAAATTGCGGGGACAGACGTTTTCGCTGCGGACTTTGAGCGGGCGATGGATGATGATTTCAATACGGCGGATGCGATTGCGGCCGTGTTTGAGCTTGTAAAATATATCAACACGACGGCAGACGGGAACAGCTCAAAAGAGTACCTTGCAGGTCTTGAGAAACGTCTTGTAAGCCTCACCGACGTGCTCGGAATCATTGTGGAGAAAGAAGAGGAGATCCTGGACGCAGACATTGAGGCTCTGATTGAGGAGCGCCAGCAGGCAAGGAAGGCAAAGGAGTTTGCCAGGGCAGACCAGATCAGAGATGAGCTTCTTAAAAAGGGGATCATCCTGGAGGATACGCGAGAAGGAGTAAAATGGAGAAGAGCATAGAATTGGGATTTGAACATTATATCCAGAGCATACCGGGAGTGAACAGGATTGATGCAAAAAACTGTTCGCCGCTTGTTCTGGCGTATATCGGGGACTGTGTCTTCGACCTGATCATCAAGACAATGGTTGCCGGAAGGGGAAACCGGCAGGTGCATCTGCTGCATGAGGAGACAAGCCGGTATGTACAGGCGTCTGCCCAGTCGTTCATGATGCGCTCCATGCAGGAGCATCTGACGGAGGAAGAACATGCCGTTTACAGGCGGGGACGCAATACGAGGACGGTGTCTCCTGCAAAAAACCAGTCGATTACGGACTACAGGAGGGCGACCGGGTTTGAAGCGCTGGTTGGATATCTCTATCTTCAAGGACAGTATCAGCGGCTGGCTGCCCTGGTGACGATCGGTCTTAAAAGTATGGAAGAAAGATTAGAGAAAACAGAAGATTGACGGGGAGATTGCCACATGCAGGAAAAGAACAGAGAAGAAAATAAAACAGAACATACGCTGGCAGTAGAGGGGCGTAACGCGGTTCTCGAAGCATTCCGCTCAGGGAGGACGATCGACAAGGTGTTCGTGCTCGACGGATGCCAGGACGGGCCTGTCAGAACGATCATAAGGGAAGCCAGAAAGCATGGATCCATCTTGAACTTCGTGCCCAGAGAGAGGCTGGATCAAATGTCAGGGACGGGAAAACATCAGGGCGTTATCGCGTATGCTGCAGCTTACAGATACAGCGCGGTGGATGATATGCTCAGCCTTGCCGGGGAGAGAGGGGAAGATCCTTTCCTGATTCTTCTAGATAACATTGAGGATCCGCACAATCTCGGGGCAATCATCCGTACCGCAAATGTTGCCGGTGCGCACGGTGTGGTTATCCCAAAGCGGAGGGCTTCCGGCCTTACGGCTACGGTGGCAAAGACTTCTGCCGGAGCGTTGAATTACACTCCGGTGGCAAAGGTGACGAACCTGGCAAAGACGATGGAGGAACTCAAGAAAAAGGGGATGTGGTTTGTCTGTGCGGACATGGACGGGACTTCCATGTATGAGCAGGACCTGACAGGGCCCATAGGGCTTGTGGTCGGAAGTGAGGGCGAAGGTGTGGGACGGCTGGTAAAAGAAAAATGCGATTTTGTCGCATCGATTCCGATGAAGGGACAGATCAGTTCCCTGAATGCTTCCGTGGCAGCAGGGGTGCTTGCGTATGAAATCGTGCGCCAGCGCAGATAGATGGGGAGACAGAACAATCTCATGGGAAAATATGACAGAATGGCCGATGAAGAACTTATCAACAGATTGAGAGAGGGGAACCGGGAGATCATGGACCATCTCATGGTAAAATACAAATCCATGGTAAGGCAGAAGGCGAGGGCGATGTTCCTGCTGGGCGGAGAAAATGAAGATCTGATCCAGGAGGGAATGATCGGGCTGATCAAAGCGGTGAGAGATTATGACAGTGATCAGGGCGCATCTTTCGCCAGCTTTGCGGAGCTGTGTGTCTCAAGGCAGATGTACTCTGCGATTGAAGCGTCGAAAAGAAAAAAACATCTCCCCCTTAACTCCTATGTTTCCCTGTATGAGGAAGGAGAATCAGAAGGGGAGGGGAACAGCATCCCGCTGATCGATACGATTGAGCCGGAGAAGGAGAATGATCCGGAGGCTCTCTATTTCGGGAAGGAGTTTACCGAAGCGTTTGTCGAGCGCCTGAAAGAAAAACTGAGCCCGCTGGAAAATCATGTCCTCTATCTTCATCTGATGGGAACAGATTACAGGACGATAGCCGAGCTGCTCAACAAAAGCCCCAAATCGATTGACAATGCCCTCCAGCGGATCAAGGGGAAAGCTGAAAAGATGCTGGAAAGCACAGAAAGAAAACGGATTTAGGAGACAGTAAGATGAAAAAAACAGGAAATGCATTACTCGCTTTATTTATTTTTGGACTCACTTTATTACTATTTAACGGACTTTCTTTGATAATTTCGGCGGCGGTCACGGTTTTTTCGCTGATTGCCCGGGGCGAAGCCGGAATTGATACAGCCTATTCGTACCTGATGGGACATCTGAATTATTATTCGGCTGTGATCTACACCATTACATTATCCCTGTTTGCCCTCTGGTACTATTTCGCCGTGACCGAGCCGCAGGGACCCGGCTGTTTTGCCCGGATGAAAAAGAAAAATCTGAGACTGTCAGGCTTTGCGTGGATCGTTTTGCTGACGTTTGCCCTCCAGCATGTCACCACCCTTATTATGACGCTGATTCATGCCGTCGCACCGGCAGCTATGGAAGAGTATACGCAGATGGTAGAGGAATCCGGACTGGGGCAGTATTCTGTGATGTGGGCAATTGCAACGCTGATCCTCCCGCCGCTCACGGAAGAGATCATCTTCAGGGGGCTGATCATGCGATATCTCCGCCGTGCAGGTGCGTGCTTTGTGGTGGCAAATCTGATACAGGCTGTTATGTTCGGTATTTTCCATATGAACCTTGTGCAGGGAATCTATGCAACCGTACTGGGATTCATACTCGGGTATCTGGCTCACAGATACAAGACACTGGTCATGCCCATGTTTATGCATCTGGTCTACAATTTCTTTGGGACGGTGCTCGTGGAGCTGGAGAACCGGCTGATGCCGGACGCTGTGCTGACCGGCATTGTACTGCTCAGTGTGCCGCTGATCGTACTGGCGCTGGTCATGATCCAGTCCGGGACGAGACAACCGGCTGCCGGGACCTCAAAGGAGGAACAGATATGAGGTTCGTAATCCAGAGAGTAAAGGAAGCCTCTGTCACTGTGGAAGATAAAGTCATCGGGCAGATCGGGCAGGGGTATCTTGTCCTGATCGGAGTGGCAGAGGAAGATACAGAGCAGGTGGCTGACAAGATGGTCAGAAAGATGACCGGGCTGCGGATCTTTGAAGATGAGAATGGAAAGACTAATTTGTCCCTCCGGGATGTGGGCGGAAGCCTCCTGCTGGTATCGCAGTTTACCCTTTATGCAAACTGCAGGAGGGGAAACCGACCCAGCTTTGTCGAATCGGGGGCTCCCGAGAAGGCGAACAGGCTGTACGAATATATTATCCGGGAATGTAAAAAGTCTGTACCTGAGGTACAGACCGGAAACTTCGGGGCAAAGATGGAGGTAAGCCTTATAAACGACGGGCCATTTACCATTCTGCTCGATTCAGAAAAACTGTAAAAAAGAAAGCTGTCTAGGGGACTTGAACCCCCGGCCTCCGCCTTACCAAGGCGACGCGCTACCGACTGCGCCAAGACAGCTTGCATGCGCACAGAAATCCATACGCAAAAAATAATATACACCAACCATGTGAGAATGTCAAGAGAAATATGCTACGTTTTGCGGCATTTAAAACTGCCTGTCAGGGGGTATGATATACTTTAAAAATATCGTGGTGTAAACTCAGGACAGGTCCAGAAGGAAGGTGCGCATGATGATTGGAAAAAAGGAACTGCATGATTTGAGGGACGAACTGGAAAGGCTGACAAACTTTATTAAACTGATGGAGGGGAGAGAGCTTCCGTATTTTTACCGGTATTTTGACGCGATGAAAAATAATATTGAGATTTTTCTGCGTGTCGGCGAAGAGGATGTCTCAGATCTTATTCCCCTGCTTGAACGGGACTGGAGGGCGTCGCACACAATATTTTTTGGCGTGCAGGAGTATAATCCGAAGGAAAGCAATCCAGAGGCGGATCAGGGAATCTGCCTCTATTTCGCGCAGCTCATCGCAAAAGTCGGGCAGTATTTTGAGTACGGGGAAAAGAGCTGTACCGGCGCATCCAACTGCACTTGTGGTAAGGGGAAATTTGTGATAAGATAACATGCATGAATAAATCGTATGTGCTATTTAGGAGGAAAACATGGAGAACGTAACTGTTTCTAAGAATTTTATTGAGCAGGAAATAGACAGGGATCTCGAAGAAGGTGTGTACGACCATGTCTGCACCCGTTTCCCGCCTGAACCGAACGGCTACCTTCATATCGGACATGCAAAATCGATCCTTTTGAACTATGGGCTGGCGCAGAAATATGGCGGTACATTCCATATGAGATTTGACGATACGAACCCTACAAAAGAAAAGACGGAATTTGTGGATTCCATCAAGGAAGATATCCGGTGGCTCGGCGCCGACTGGGGGGAGCATCTGTATTTTGCCTCGGATTATTTTGACCAGATGTATGAGTGCGCAGTCCTGC
The DNA here is from genome assembly GCA_944381935.1 of uncultured Mediterraneibacter sp. Lineage (GTDB taxonomy): Bacteria > Bacillota > Clostridia > Lachnospirales > Lachnospiraceae > Mediterraneibacter. The sequence continues at coordinate 171,330 of CALWMN010000002.1, forward strand.
TGATCAAGAAGGGCAAGGCATTCGTGTGTGACCTCTCGCCGGAGGAGATGCGGGAATACAGGGGGACCCTCACAGAACCGGGGAAGGAAAGTCCTTACAGAAACCGCTCTGTGGAGGAGAATCTCAGGCTTTTCAAGGAGATGAAGGAAGGCAGGTATGCGGACGGGGAAAAGGTGCTCCGAGCCAGGATTGACATGGCGTCTCCGAATATCAACATGAGGGATCCAATCCTTTATCGTGTCGCCCATATGTCCCACCATAACACGGGCGACAAGTGGTGCATTTATCCGATGTATGACTTTGCCCATCCGATCGAGGATGCCATCGAGGGGATTACGCACTCTATCTGTACGCTTGAGTTTGAGGATCACAGACCGCTCTATGACTGGGTTGTAAGAGAGTGCGGATTTGAGAACCCTCCCCGGCAGATCGAGTTTGCAAAGCTGTATCTGACGAATGTGGTGACAGGAAAACGTTATATCAAAAAACTGGTGGAGGAAAAGATCGTAGACGGCTGGGACGATCCGCGCCTTGTGTCCATTGCTGCTCTCAGAAGACGCGGCTTTACGCCTGAGTCCATCAAAATGTTTGTGGACCTGTGCGGGGTGTCCAAAAGCCAGAGTTCCGTTGACTATGCGATGTTGGAATACTGCATCCGGGAGGACCTCAAGATGAAGCGTCCCCGCATGATGGCAGTTCTGGACCCGGTCAAGCTTGTGATCGACAATTACCCGGAAGGGGAAGTTGAATACCTTGATGTGGCGAATAATCTGGAGAACGAAGAGATGGGGACCCGGAAAGTTCCGTTCTGCCGGGAGCTGTACATTGAAAGGGAAGACTTTATGGAGGAGCCACCGAAGAAATACTTCCGTCTCTTCCCCGGAAATGAGGTGCGGCTGATGCACGCCTATTTCGTGAAATGTGAAAGTTATGTAAAAGACGAGAACGGAAATGTGACAGAGGTGCACTGTACGTACGACCCAGAGACGAAAGCGGGAAGCGGATTTACCGGAAGAAAGGTGAAGGGGACGATCCACTGGGTCCCGGCGCCGTTTGCACAGCGGGCGGAGGTCAGGCTCTATGAGAACCTGATCGACGAGGAAAAAGGTGTATACAATAAGGAGGACGGCTCACTGAACCTGAATCCAAATTCCCTGGCAATTGTGAAGGATGCTGTGGTCGAACCGAGTTTTGAAGGGGCGAAGGCGTATGACAGTTTCCAGTTTGTGAGAAACGGATATTTCTGCATTGATGCGAGGGACTCTGTACCGGAGCATCTTGTGTTTAACAGGATTGTCTCCCTGAAAAGCTCGTTCAGGCTTCCGAAAAAAGAGTGATGTATGAGCTGGCGATAAACCTGCAGACGAAATCGAAGACTCCTCTCTACGAGCAGATATACAATTATATCAAGAGGGAAATCCAGGACGGGCATATCAAGAGCGGGGAGAGGCTGCCTTCCACACGTGCGCTGAGCCGCCATCTCGAGGTAAGCCGCAGCACGGTAGAACTGGCGTATGAGCAGCTTTTGTCGGAAGGTTATGTGGAGGCAGTGCCGTGCAGGGGGTATTTTGCTTCCCAGATCGACGAGCTTTACCAGCTTGAGAAGCCTGCTATCCCGGAATCTGAGAGCGAGACGGAATCCTTCCAAAAATATGATTATGATTTTACTCCAAACGGGGTCGACCTGAACAGTTTTCCGTATAATGTCTGGAGAAAGCTTTCAAGAGAATGTCTGACGGATGACAGGGCAGAACTGTTTCGTCTGGGGAACCCTCAGGGAGAGTATGGCCTTAGAAATGCGATCAGCAGTTATCTCCATCAGGCGAGAGGAGTCAACTGCCGACCGGAACAGGTGATTGTGGGAGCCGGGGGAGAATATCTTCTCATGCTTCTGGTCACGGTTATCGGGAACGGGCATAGGATCGCCCTTGAGAATCCCACGTACAGGCAAGCGTACAGGCTGTTTGAGAACCTTTCCTGCCAGGTGTGCACGGTGGACATGGACAAGAGCGGGATGCGCGTGGACAGACTGCAGGGATCCGGGGCGGACATTGCGTTCGTCATGCCGTCACATCAGTACCCTCTCGGAATTGTCATGCCGATCAGACGCCGGATGGAGCTGCTGAAATGGGCGGATGAGAAAGAGGGGCGCTACATCATTGAGGATGACTATGACAGTGAGTTTCGCTATAAGGGGAAGCCTATCCCGGCTCTCCAGGGATATGACAGCAAAGGGAAAGTGATTTATACAGGGACCTTTTCCAAGTCGGTCGCCCCCGCAATCAGGGTGGGATATATGGTGCTTCCGGAGTCTGTGCTTGAGGCATACCGGAGAAAATGCAGTTTCTTAAACTCTACTGTTTCAAGGGTGGATCAGCTGATCTTACAGAAGTTTATCGAGGACGGCTATTATGAGAGGCATTTGAATAAGACAAGGGCGCTGTACCGGAACAGGCATGACGTCCTGCTTAGCTGCCTGAAGGAAATGCATGGGAACTTTAGGATTTCGGGAGAAAATGCGGGGGTGCATCTGCTCCTGCGCTTTGGACAGGGAGTCTCAGAGGAGATGCTGGTCGGGAGCGCTGCAGAAAACGGCGTCAAGGTGTACGGCCTCTCAGGATATTATGTAAAAGAAGAAGGCAGAAAAGAAGGCCAGGGCGCTGTGATTCTGCTGGGGTATGCGAATATGGGGGAGGAGAAGATAGAAAAAGCCTGCCGCCTTTTGAGGAAGGCATGGGAAAAATATCTTTGATTCTCCGCGACAAAGCAGGAGGGATGCGCTATGCATCCCTCCTGCTACTGTCCATATCTATTCTATGCTCCGGCATTGCCGTTGGAAGAAGCTTCCGTATCTTCTCCGTCAGAAGATGCGGGTTCCTCATCGCGGTGGAGAGAAAAGTACTCTCTCTCAGACGCGGGCTTGAGATCCACATCCAGGTCAAAATCTTCGTCTTCTGTAAAATCCATATCATTTGCGCTGCTCTCATCCGCGCTGCCTTTGCAGAGATATGCGATGATAAAACCGATCGCAGACCCGGCTGCAGCAAAAACAAAAAGCCACTTCAGGAATTTCTTCAAGATCATAGTCTCCTTTCTGCACTGTAAGCTGACAGTCCCCATTATAGAAAAGAGGATATCGCTGATATGGTTCTTATTGTAATACTTTTTTCTGCCAAATACAATACCAAAAGGGAAGAAGAAAAATCCTGAAATAGTATTTTACATAAGGGATAAATTATAGTATAATTAACGTCGGCGAATTGTGCTGTCCCGGACAGTGCTTAGCCGTTTACAAATAATCAAAAGCGGAATATACGCAGGAGGGTTTAAAATGGTAAAAGCAGTAGTTGGTGCAAACTGGGGCGATGAGGGAAAAGGCAAAATCACAGACATGCTGGGGAAAGAAGCTGATATTATCGTCCGTTTTCAGGGCGGCGCAAATGCGGGTCACACGATCGTAAATAATTACGGCAAATTTGCGCTGCACACGCTGCCGTCCGGAGTGTTTTATGATCATACGACAAGTATAATCGGAAACGGTGTCGCTCTGGATGTCCCGGTCCTGTTCAAAGAGATACAGTCTATTGTGGAGAGGGGGGTCCCGTCTCCGAAGATCCTTGTGTCTGACAGAGCCCAGATGGTAATGTCCTATCACAAGAATTTTGACGCTTACGAGGAGGAGAGACTGGGAGGGAAAGCGTTCGGCTCCACGAAGTCAGGCATCGCTCCGTTCTATTCGGACAAGTATGCCAAGATCGGATTCCAGGTCAGCGAGCTTTTTGACGACGGTCTTCTCAGGGAAAAAGCGGTGCGGGTTGCAGAGCAGAAGAATGTACTCCTTGAGCACCTGTACCATAAACCATTGATTGATCCTGAGGAACTGTATCAAGAGCTTATCGGGTACAGAGAGATGGTGTCGCCGTATGTGTGTGACGTCTCCCTGTATCTTCACAATGCGTTAAAGGAAGGGAAACATATCCTCCTGGAAGGGCAGCTCGGCTCCCTGAAGGATCCGGATCACGGGATTTACCCGATGGTGACTTCATCCTCGACCCTTGCCGCATACGGTGCCATCGGAGCAGGTATCCCTCCTTATGAGATCAAACAGATCATTACAGTATGTAAGGCGTATTCCAGTGCTGTCGGATCAGGCGCCTTTGTGAGTGAGATTTTCGGAGATGAGGCTGAGGAACTGAGGAAACGCGGAGGAGACGGCGGGGAATATGGGGCGACGACCGGACGTCCGAGGCGTGTGGGATGGTTTGACTGTGTGGCGTCAAAATACGGATGCAGGATGCAGGGGGCAACAGATGTTGCATTTACCGTGCTTGACGTCCTGGGATACTTGGATGAGATCCCGGTATGTGTGGGATATGAGATCGACGGGGAGGTCACGACAGAGTTCCCGGTGACACGTCTGCTTGAGAAGGCAAAACCGGTTTTCAAAGTCCTTCCGGGTTGGAAAACAGAGATCCGGGGGATCCGGGAATATGAAAAGCTGCCGGAAAACTGCCGCAGATACATTGAGTTTATTGAGGAGCAGATCGGTTATCCGGTCACGATGATCAGCAATGGGCCGGGCCGGGATGAAATTATTTACCGCAGCAGATAAGGCTGTGTCCTTAACCGGATAAAGGCTGCCGCAGGGCATTTTCCTTGCAAGGAAAATGCCCTGCGGCTTTTCTGTTTTGACAAGAACAATTTGCCGGAAAAAGCAGTCATATTTCCATATGTGAGAAAATATAATATAAGGCTGAGACTTGATAAAAAGGAGGTATTTTATGCGTCAGGACAGAAACGGGAAAACCATAGACATTATATCGATGGAAGAATACCTGAAAAAGAGACAAGCGATAAAGCCGCAGAAAGAAGGGGGAGATCCGGGGGGAAATCCCATGACCGCCCTGAAGCTGGCTGAAATTTTATATGTGTGAGCATACCGAAAATAACTGTTTACGGCAAACATAATTTGGTATATAATGAAGTCGCGATTGAATTTCTATACAAAAGGAGCAATTTACGATGAGTGAAAAATGTTTATTGGACCAGTGGAGGGATATGGCGTATGACAGGAATCTGTCAAAGGATCAGCTGGAAAAATTCTGGGGAACATATTTTAATATCGAAAAAGAGATTTATGAGCAGCTTCTTGACGATCCTGATACGGAGGTAAAGGGGACTGTCAGAGAACTGGCTGAGAAATATGGACAGGATGTCATGACAATGGTCGGTTTTCTGGATGGAATCAATGACAGTCTGAAAGTGCCCAATCCGATTGAGACGATGACGGAGGACACAGAGGTCAGCCTCGGCTTTGACAAGGAGAGCCTTTACAAAAATATGGTCGATGCAAAAGCAGACTGGCTCTATGAGCTTCCGCAGTGGGAAAAAATATTTGATGAGGAGACCAGGAAACGTCTGTACCGTGAGCAGAAGCAGTCCGGCACAGTCCGCAAGGGAAGGAAGATCGGAAGGAATGATCCATGTCCGTGCGGAAGCGGGAAAAAATATAAAAAATGCTGTGGAAGAAATGCGTAGATGAAAGCCTATTTTTTGATTGTCGGAACTTTATGTATCCTGTATTATGTAATGCTGGCTGTCTATTCAAGAAGGTTAAGCTCTACATTTGCAGGATTCTGGCTAATGGCGGGCGGCGCACATCTGATTATTGGATGTGTGCCGTTTCCATTATATGTATACAGGATCCTTGGCTGGGCGGTGGCTGCCATGTGGATGTTCTTTCTCCTGGTGGAGTTTCGTATCCTTTTTGCAGCATGGAGCAGAAAAAGGGAGAAGGCTGACTGCATCCTGATACTCGGGGCACAGGTGAGAGGGGTCCGTATTACAAATTCACTGAAGAGAAGGCTGGATGCGGCGCTTCAATATCTTAGGGAACATCCCGGGACAAGGGTGGTCGTGTCAGGCGGACAGGGGAGCGGGGAAGAAATTCCCGAAGCCCAGGCGATGGAAGAGTACCTTATCTCCAGAGGCGTGGAAAAGGAACGGATTACCAGAGAAGACAGGTCCACGTCCACAAGAGAAAATTTTCGTTACAGCAAAAAATATCTGGATGCGGACAGAGAGAAGGTCGGGATTGTGACAAATGATTTCCATCTGTACAGGGCTTCAATAATTGCGCGAAAAGAAGGGTATCACAACATCTGTCTCATCCCTGCCTCGTCGAACCCGGTTTTCCAGCTCAATTATCTCGTGCGGGAGTTTTTCGGCATATTGGCGCTGTGCTTTCCGGGAAGAAAGTGAAGGAAGAACACGGCCGTTACATCATGAACCATCTGTATAAACCATGTGGGAACGGGGCATACTGTTATTGATTCTGTAAAAGAGGAGGTAATATTATGCCGGAATTAAAATGTACGGTGCAGACCTGTGTGCACAATAACCAGTTCCTTTGCGCACTGGACAGGATACAGGTGGGAGGAGACAGCGCGAAGACGGCGCAGGAGACATGCTGCGACAGCTTCCAGGAAAGGAAAGAGGGGAGCTATACGAATACTTCGTCGATGGCTTCCGACTGTGCATGTGTGGACTGCAAGGCGACATCATGTATGTACAATGACAACTGCGAGTGCCATGCCGGAAAGATCAGTGTGGAAGGCGGTGACGCCAGCCAGGCAAGCGGAACCGAATGTGCCACTTTCAAGTGTTGTGCGGCAAAATAGCGGCTGCATTTTGAAACAGAAAACTGGCGGAAGAGAAAATCCGGGGTTATGCCTCCGGATTTTTTCTGTTATTGACTCACCATATGCGCGGCGTTATAATCATACTATCTGCACAAATCAAAAGTCAATGAGGATGACAGGAAGGAAATGGGAAGATGACACAGCAGCAGGATCCCCGGAGGCCCCAGGAAGAAAACAGGACAGAGAGGGGCAGTGTTTCGCCGGGAAAGACGATATTCAGAAAGGGGAGGATATCAAAAGCCAAAGAACAGTTTGCGAGGGGGGTTGCGATGTTTTTTGTGATCGCTGCCTGCATTCTTTTTTATTTTGCGCTTCTCCGCGCCGCAGAGATTTCAGACGGCGTGAGGAAAATTTTCTCTGTCTCCAAGCCAATCATATATGGACTGGCTATCGCATATCTTTTAAATCCTATCGTAAAGGGGATCGATAAAAGGCTTCTGCCTTTTCTTGAGAAGAGGACACCGGGATTCAAGAAGAAAAGGCAGTTGTCAAGATCTGTCGGGATCCTGGTTTCAATCATGTTTCTTCTTGCGGTAATCGTGGCGCTCCTTAATATGATGATACCGGAACTTTACAGGAGTATCCGGGACATGATCCTGACAGTCCCAAGCCAGATGAACCGGTTCCTGACTACTTTCGCTGAGATCAATTCAGGCGATACCACGCTTGAAAGGCTGCTGGAGAATATCATGGAGGAAGCTACCGCTTTCATTCAGAACTGGATGCGCACAGACCTGATGGCCAGGGTGAACGAGGTGATGTCAAGCCTGACCGTCGGCGTGATCAATATTCTCAGAGAACTCTTAAACCTTGTCATCGGTCTCATTGTATCGGTATACGTGCTTTATAGTAAAGAAAAGTTTTCCAGGCAGAGCAAGAAAATTATCTATGCTGTCTTTCAGCCGCCAACCGCGAATATGATTCTGCATCTTACGGTCAAGAGCAACGAGATCTTCGGCGGATTTATCATAGGAAAGATTATTGATTCAGCCATCATCGGCGTACTGTGCTTTATCGGACTGTCCATTCTGGATATGCCGTACACGATGCTGGTCAGCGTAATCGTCGGTGTGACGAATGTAATTCCCTTTTTCGGACCGTATATCGGAGCGATACCGAGTGCGGTCCTGATCCTCCTGGCAGATCCGAGAATGGGGGTCTATTTCATCATTTTTATCATCGCGCTTCAGCAGTTTGACGGCAATGTACTGGGACCGAAGATCCTGGGAGATACCACCGGACTGTCGGCATTCTGGGTTGTATTCTCCATCCTGATCGGAGGCGGGTTATTCGGATTCCCGGGAATGATCCTGGGAGTTCCCACCTTTGCGGTGATCTATTACATAGTGAATATGCTGGTGAACAGCAGGCTGGAGAGGAAGAAACTCCCGACACAGACTTCATGCTACGATGAAAATGCCCAAGTGGAGGATGACGGGACATTTGTACGTATAGAGAAAAATACAGATAAAGGAGAGAAAGAAAATGCCGATTCGAGTTCAGAATGATTTGCCGGTAAAAGAGATACTGGAGCAGGAGAATATATTTGTCATGGATGAATACCGTGCAGCGCACCAGGATATCCGTCCGATCAGTATAGGGCTGCTCAATCTGATGCCTCTTAAGGAGGATACGGAGCTTCAGATTTTGAGATCGCTCTCGAACACACCGCTGCAGGTGGACGTGACGTTTGTCAGGGTGTCAAGCCATGTGTCAAAGAACACCTCGACAAGCCACATCTATAAATTTTATGAACCGTTTGAAAACATAAAGACGAAGAAATTCGATGGGTTTATTATCACCGGGGCGCCGGTGGAGCAGCTTCCGTTTGAAGAAGTGGATTATTGGGACGAGCTTCTGGAGATTATGGAGTGGAGCAAGACGAATGTGACCTCAACCCTGCATCTGTGCTGGGGAGCCCAGGCAGGCATCTACTATCATTACGGCATAGATAAGGTTCCTCTGCCGCAGAAGCTTTCAGGAGTATTCCGCCACCGTGTCAGGAACAGGAAGATTCCCCTTGTGAGAGGGTTTGACGACGTCTTTTTTGCCCCTCATTCCCGCTATACGGAAGTTCCGCAAAATCTCCTGGAAAAGGATGACAGGATCACGATCCTGGCGGATTCTTCGCGGGCAGGCGTATTTCTCTGTATGGCACGGGACGGAAGGCAGATTTTCGTCATGGGGCATCCCGAATACGACCGGGTGACATTGGATGCGGAGTATAAACGGGACACCGGAAAGGGACTTGACCCTCAGATACCGGAAAACTATTATCCAGATGATGATCCCGAAAATAAACCGCTGCTTACGTGGAGGTCACATTCCAATAATCTCTATACAAACTGGCTGAACTATTACGTCTATCAGGTAACGCCGTACGACCTGTACGGGACGCCGTTTTAAATCTATTCACATACAGGAGGAACCTGAAATGGAGATACATTTTTCAGATAAGGTAAACAGTATTCAGCCGGGAATCTTCGGGGCGCTGAATGAGAAAAAGGAGGAGATGCTCCGCACGGGCAGAAAGGTGTACAACCTTTCTGTCGGGACCCCGGACTTCAAACCGGCGCCCCATGTGATGCGGGCGATGCAGGAGGCATGTGGGAAACCGGAGAACTACAGGTATTCCCTGGCGGACCTCCCGGAACTCCTGGAGGCGGTTCAGTACCGATATGAAAAGCGGTTTCATGTGAAGCTGGGGACAGATGAGATCATGTCTGTCTACGGCTCCCAGGAGGCGATGGCCCATATCGGCATCGCGCTTTGCGATCCGGGGGATGTGATCCTTGTGCCGAACCCGGGATACCCCATGTTTGAGATGAGCGGAATTATGGCAGGAGCCAGAGCCGAGTACTATATGATCGAAGAGAAAAACGGCTACCTACCGGACTTGGACAATATCCCGCAGGAGGTCCTGGAAAGGGCAAAATATATGATTGTATCCTATCCTCTGAATCCGGTATGCGTGTGTGCGCCGGATGACTTTTATGAAAGGCTGATCGCATTTGCAAAGGAACACCAGATCGTGGTCCTGCATGATAACGCCTATTCTGACATTACGTTTACTGACAGGCCGGGAAGATCCTTCCTGTCTTTTGATGGGGCGAAAGAGGTTGGCGTGGAATTTTATTCCCTGTCCAAATCCTACAATCTGACCGGGGCCAGGATTTCATTTGTTGTGGGGAACCGTGAGATCGTCAGAAAGTTCCGCCTCCTGCGTTCCCAGATCGATTATGGCATCTTCTATCCGGTGCAGTATGCGGCGATTGCGGCCCTGACAGGGCCGGATGATTTTATCGAGGAGCAGAGGCAGGAATACGCGGCACGCAACAGAGCGCTCTGCCGGGGGCTTCGCAGGATCGGATGGGAGGTTCCCGACAGCCAGGGGACGATGTTCGTCTGGGCAAAGATTCCGCAAGGGTATGAGTCCTCTGCCGATTTCTGCATGAAGCTGATGGAGAAGACCGGTGTGATCGTGACGCCCGGGAGCGCGTTCGGCAGCAATGGGGAAGGATATGTGAGGATGGCCCTTGTGGCAGATGAGGATACGATTCATGAGATCGTCCGCGTGCTCGATGAGTCGGGAATCTTTCGCGGACAGGGGAAGAGGATTTGACGCGGGGAGAAAGCAGGAGTAGGAGCAGAGAAGATGAACAGGATTGCCAGATTTGAGAAAGTGAGTTTGGAACAGTTCCGTGAAGGATGGAGCGACAGCTTCCAGACTGCGGATGAGAATGAAGTAAGGGAGATCTACGCCGGGATATGCCTGCCCCGAAGGGCAACGGCAGGAAGCGCGGGGTATGATTTTTTCGCCCCGGCAGAGCTGTCGCTAAAACCCGGGGAAACAGTAAAGATCCCGACCGGCATCCGGGTGTGGATGGAGCCGGGATGGGTCTTGAAATGTTACCCGAGAAGCGGACTTGGATTCAAATACAGACTGCAGCTTAACAATACAGTCGGTATCATAGACAGCGATTATTATTTCTCTGATAATGAGGGGCATATTTTTGCAAAGATTACCAATGACACGAATGAGGGGCGCACGGTGGAACTGGCGCGGGGGGACGGATTCATGCAGGGGATCTTTGTCGAATACGGGATCACCGTGGATGATGATGTGACAGATATCCGGAACGGAGGATTTGGAAGTACGACAAAACAAAAGGCATAAATGTATATTCTGGGAAGAGAAGGGGATGCTAACCATAGAAAACGCTGAGCCTTGGGCTGAAAAGGGGAATGATTCTATGGTAGAAAAGAACGAGAAGAAAATCAGTGCTTCTTTTGAAGAGAATATCACATATATGAACCAGGTGCTTCCTGTGAAAGAGAGTTTCGATATCATAAGAAGAGAAATTGAAATCGGAGGGAGGGCGTCTGTTTTTTACTACATCGACGGATTCATAAAGGATGAAGCGATGTTGAAACTGATGGACTCCTTCCTTTCTGTGTCTGAGGATGACATGCCGGATGACGCGGAGGGGTTTTCCAGGAAAAACATACCGTATGTAGAGGTGGACATCATGGAGGACTTTGACCAGGTCTTAAGAAACGTGCTCTCGGGTGCGGCTGTGCTGTTCATTGACGGGTACGGGGAGTGCATTTCCATTGACTGCCGGACTTACCCGGCGCGGAGTGTGGACGAGCCGGATAAGGATAAATCCTTAAGGGGGTCGAGGGACGGGTTTGTTGAGACGATTGTGTTTAATACCGCCCTGATACGGCGGAGGATACGTGATCCTCATCTTGTCATGGAAATGACGGAGGCAGGACAGGCATCCCGGACGGATATCGCCATCTGCTACATGCAGGACCGCGTTGACCGGGAACTTCTGGACAATCTGAAGAAACGGATTGAGAGCCTGAACGTGGGCGACCTCAGGATGAACCAGCAGAGTCTTGCCGAGGCACTGTTTAAGCGTAAATGGTTTAATCCGTTCCCCAAGTTTAAGTTCACGGAGCGCCCGGATACTGCGGCTGCCTGTGTATTGGAAGGGAAAGTCGTGATACTTGTGGATAATTCTCCGTCCGCCATGATTCTTCCCACTTCGATACTGGATATGATAGAGGAAGCGAATGATTATTATTTCCCGACGGTTACGGCAGTTTATCTGAAAGTTACAAGGGCGCTTATCACATTTGCCACTGTTTTCTTTACGCCGCTATATCTTTTGTTCATGCAGAATCTGCAGTGGCTCCCGGATGTGTTTTCATTTGTCGCGGTGCGGGATACGGTAAACATCCCCCTGATTTTCCAGTTCCTGCTTTTGGAGATATCCATTGACGGGCTCAGGCTTGCCGCAATGAACACGCCGACTATGCTGAGTACGCCCCTGAGCGTGATCGCCGGTATCGTGATGGGAGAGTTTTCGGTCCAGTCAGGATGGTTTAACTCGGAGGTCATGCTGTATATGGCATTTGTCGCGGTGGCAAATTATACGCAGCCTAATTTTGAACTCGGGTATGCCCTGAAATTCATGCGCCTGATGCTGCTTGTCCTGACGGCCTGGCTCAATCTGTACGGGTTTATTCTCGGATGTATTTTCGTGTTATGTTTCCTTATTTTCAACAAGACGCTTTCGGGACGGAATTATATGAATATCAAGCTGAATTAAGACAGTTTTGCCGGGAGATCGCAGGATGTCCCGGCATGTCATGTCAGGCTGGACTTCAAAAAAATTTTGCCTATTATATGAAAAGATGATATGATAGTAAAGGACGGTAGGGATACAAGGGAACAGAGATAAAGTGAAATGGAAATATAGGAGGAATCATAAAATGAGAGATTTTGTAATCACAGTGAACAGTACGGTTGATCTGCCAAGAGAATGGCTGGAAGAGCGCCACGTCCCGGTTATGCCGCTGAAATATACGATTGACGGCGAGACGTACACCGATATGTACGGATTGTCTGCAAAAGAATTTTTTGCAAAACTCAGGGAAGGACATATGTCTGTCACCTCCCAGATTAATCCTGATGAGGCTGTGGATATGCTGGAGCCGTTTCTGAAGGAAGGAAAGGATATCCTCCATCTTGGATTTTCTTCCGGGTTAAGCGGTACGCTGAACAGTATGAAAATAGCGGCGTCTGAGCTTTCTGAAAAGTACCCGGAAGCAAAAATCATTGTCATAGACACCCTGTGTGCGTGCCTGGGCGAAGGCCTCCTTTTGTACAAAACCCTTCAGTTAAAGGAACAGGGTAAAAATATCGACGAGATAGCCCAGTGGGCAGAGGAAAATAAACTCCACGTGTGCCACAATGTGACTGTGGACGACTTGAACCACCTGCACCGGGGCGGGCGTATTTCAAAGACAACAGCGGTTCTGGGAACGCTCGTCCAGATCAAGCCGATCATACATATGGACAATGAGGGAAAGCTCCAGGTGATCGGAAAAGAACGCGGACGGAAAAAATCTCTGAACAGGATTGTAGATATGGCGGTTGGACAGTCAAAAGGCTGGGATAATGATATCGTCATGATTACACACGGGGACTGCCTGGAAGACGCGGAGTATGTGGCAAAGCTTGTCAGGGAAAAGATGGGAGTCGACAATATTCTGATCAATAACATCGGAACCGTCATCGGCAGCCATACAGGTCCGGGTGTTGTGGCAGTATTCTGCATGGGAGACCACAGATGATGCGGAGCCATTTCCACCTCAGAAAGAGGGCGTCAGCCTTTAAGAGTATCATTACCCTGCGGCTATATGTCCGCAGGGCCTTTCTTTCGCGGGGCTGATAAAACTTGGGATAAGATATTGACAAGATAAGAGGAATGTGATAAATTACTATTTGCGTTAAGCAAAAAACAAAGTAGAGTATCCACTCTCACCGCAGCACAATCGGGTGACTGACGGTCTGATATTGAAGAAAAGTTTCCCGGGACGCGGGAAGGCTTTATTGATTGTCGGGTGGATATGATATTCACTCGTTTTTTTGTGTTTTCGCAGAGGGAACCTGAAAGGAAATTCATTTGACGGAGGTATACGACAATTAGCGATTTAATGATTAACGATCAGATCAGGGACAGAGAAGTACGTTTGATCGGAGAGGATGGGGAACAGTTAGGCATCATGTCAGCCAGAGAGGCATTGAAGATTGCTGCGGAGGCGGAGCTCGACCTGGTTAAGATCGCGCCAACGGCAAAGCCGCCGGTCTGCAAGATCATCGACTACGGCAAGTACAGATACGAGCAGGCAAGAAAGGAAAAAGAGGCTAAGAAAAAGCAGAGAACTGTTGAGATCAAGGAAGTGCGTCTATCACCGAACATTGACACGAATGACCTTAACACCAAAGTGAACAACGCGAAGAAGTTCATCGCGAAGGGAAATAAGGTGAAAGTCACACTGCGTTTCCGCGGAAGAGAGATGGCTCATGTCCAGCAGAGCAGACACATCCTGGACGACTTTGCAGAGATGCTTTCGGAGGTTGCCGTGGTTGAGAAGGCAGCTAAGCTGGAAGGCAGAAATATGAGCATGGTTTTAACTGAAAAACGTTAAAAATATATTCCGGGATGGATATCCTGAAAGGCAGCACAATAAAGGAGGAAATTATCATGCCAAAAATCAAAACAAATAGAGCGGCAGCAAAACGCTTCAAAAAGACAGGTACAGGGAAACTGAAAAGAAATAAAGCATACAAGAGCCATATCTTAACCAAGAAGTCTACAAAGAGAAAAAGAAATCTCAGACAGTCGACTATCACGGATGCAACCAATGTAAAGAGCATGAAAAAGGTATTGCCGTATCTGTAAGATTTGGGAAGTTGATGAAGGAGGATTAGGAAATGGCAAGAATCAAAGGCGGAATGAACGCTAAGAAGAAACATAACAGAACACTGAAACTGGCGAAAGGATACAGAGGCGCGCGCTCCAAGCAGTACAGAGTGGCTAAGCAGTCTGTCATGAGGGCCCTTACGTCTGCTTATGCAGGAAGAAAGCAGCGCAAGCGCCAGATGAGACAGCTCTGGATTGCCCGTATCAATGCTGCGGCAAGGATGAACGGACTTTCCTACAGCAAGTTCATGCACGGGCTGAAGCTGGCAAATGTTGACATGAACAGGAAAATGCTGGCTGAGCTGGCAGTAAACGACAAAGAGGCGTTTGCGACACTTGCGGCACTTGCAAAAGAGAAAGTGGCGTAGTAAAATAGAAGCAGAGACCCGGTCCCGATGGGGATTCGGGTTTTTCTTTTTTAAGGGGAGTGATGACTATGAGAAACCATGAAGTGACAGCCTGCCAGCCGCTGCTGGGCCCCGACGGCAGGATCACAGAGCCGGGCTGGGCGAGGCGTCCGGTATGGGAATATGACAGGAGCCAGATTACCTCTCCGGCATTCCGCATTAAGGAGTGGGACTACTATCTTGTCATGAACGGGCAGTACGGGGCAGCTTTTACACTTTCGGACAACGGGTATGTGGGCCTGCAATCTGTTTCCCTGCTGGACTTCGGCGAAAAGTGGGAACATACGGAGACAATCCTGACGCCGTTCCCTATGGGGAAGATGGGGATGCCATCTTCATCAGAGTCGGGAAAGACGGTATACCATGATAAAAGACTGAGGATGGAGTTCGCTGTGGAGGACGGGAAAAGGAAAATTTCCTGTGATTTTAAGGACTTTTATAAGGGAAAACCTCTCTACTGCGAGATCACACTTGAACAGCCGGACATGGATTCGGTGGTGACGGCGACGCCATGGACAGGGAAGAAGGCGTTCTACTATAACAGAAAAATCAACTGCATGCCAGCCGGGGGATATCTGTCCTGGGATGACCATACATTCTGGTTTTACCCGGATAAGGATTACGGGACTTTTGACTGGGGCAGGGGAGTGTGGCCCTATGATAATACGTGGTACTGGAGCTCGGGCAACGGGACGATAGGAGGAAAGCCTTTCGGGTTTAATGTCGGATACGGCTTTGGAGATACAGCGGCAGCATCCGAAAATATCCTTTTTTATGACGGCATCGGGCATAAGCTTGATGATGTCAGGTTCCATATTCCGAAAGATGATTTCATGAAGCCGTGGATGCTCTCATCGAGTGACGGCAGATTTGAGATGGAGTTTGTGCCGGTGCTCGACCGGGCAGCGCATCTGTCCGCCCTTGCCTTTGCATCGGACCAGCATCAGGTGTTCGGCAGGATGAGCGGACGTGCGGAGCTGGATGACGGGACGTTTATTGAACTGAAGGACTTCATGTGCTTTGCGCAGAAGGTCCATAACCGATCTTAGAAGGGCAGAAAACATGAGAAAATCATTGACATTCTTACTGCAACGTGATAAAGTACCTTTAAACCGATGAGGAAGGGCAAGTAACTTTGAAAAGCCGCTTCACAGAGAGCCGCAGGCGGTGGGATTGCGGTATGACGGGCGCAGGGTGAATGGACTTCTGAGGGCGAACTGAAATTTGCAGTAGGGGAGCCGGAGATTTAACTCCGTTAACAAAGAAAGCATATGTTGGTATGCGTGAGAGGATGTAAGAAATGCATCAAGCCGGGTGGCACCGCAGGAGCTTTGTATTTACCGCTCTTGTCCCTGCAATTTGTTTTGCGGAGACAGGGGCGTTTTTATTTGCCCCGGGAGAAAAGAGGAAGGCTGTCCGACGACTTCTCTCGCGTCGAGAAAGGAGAAGAGAAAGAAAATGAGTGAACAGAAAATCCCGTACAAAATTTATCTTGAAGAGAGCGAGATGCCGAAAGAATGGTACAATGTCCGTGCCGATATGAAAAATAAGCCGGCGCCGCTTCTGAATCCGGCGACCCTGCAGCCGATGACGGCAAAAGAGCTGGGAGCAGTATTCTGTGAGGAGTTGGTCAAGCAGGAGCTGGACAATGACAACAGATATATTGAGATCCCGCAGAAGATCAGGGACTTTTATAAAATGTACCGGCCGGCACCGCTGGTACGTGCGTACTGCCTGGAAGAAAAGCTTCAGACTCCGGCAAAGATCTATTATAAATTTGAGGGAAACAATACGAGCGGAAGCCACAAGCTCAATTCCGCAATTGCGCAGGCGTATTATGCAAAAGAGCAGGGACTCAAAGGCGTCACGACGGAGACGGGAGCCGGGCAGTGGGGAACCGCCCTGTCTATGGCATGCGCCTATCTGGATCTGGACTGCAAGGTGTTTATGGTAAAATGCTCCTACGAGCAGAAACCCTTCCGCCGCGAGGTAATGAGGACATACGGCGCGAGCGTCACGCCGTCGCCGTCTGACACGACAGAAGTCGGCAGAAAGATTCTTGCTGAGCATCCGGGGACGACAGGAAGCCTGGGATGTGCCATTTCGGAAGCCGTAGAGGTTGCCACTCATTCAGATGGCTACAGATATGTTCTGGGAAGCGTCTTAAACCAGGTGCTTTTGCATCAGTCAGTGATCGGGGTTGAGACCAAAATTGCTATGGACAAATATGGAATAAAGCCGGATATTATCATCGGATGTGCGGGAGGGGGCTCTAATCTGGGAGGACTGATCTCTCCGTTCATGGGAGAGAAACTCAGAGGCGAGGCGGATTACAGGTTCATCGCGGTAGAGCCTGCATCCTGTCCGAGCCTGACACGGGGCGTGTTTGCATATGACTTCTGCGATACCGGAATGGTGTGCCCTCTGGCAAAGATGTACACTCTGGGAAGCGGGTTCATTCCCTCGGCAAACCATGCGGGAGGCCTGCGCTACCACGGCATGAGCTCCGTACTCTCACAGCTTTATCATGACGGCTATATGGAGGCACGCTCTGTAGAGCAGACCGCTGTATTTGAGGCGGCAGAACAGTTTGCAAGAGTGGAGGGCATCCTTCCTGCCCCGGAGAGCAGCCATGCGATCAGGGCTGCCATTGACGAAGCCCTGAAATGTAAGGAGACGAAAGAGGAGAAAACGATTCTTTTCGGACTTACAGGAACCGGCTATTTTGACATGGTAGCCTATGAGAAATATAACAACGGGGAGATGTCGGACTATATCCCAACAGACGAGGACCTTAAGCCGGGATTTGACGGGATCCCGAAATTCCCGGGGAATATGGAGTAGGTATGCATTTCCGGGTTAAGGGTATGAATCGGACAGAAATCATGAATTGTGGGTATTGTAGAAAAAAATAAAAAAACTATTGACATTTTATCCCTTTAATAGTATTATATCATTTGTGACCGGCACAAAGTAAAAAGTGGCAGGCACAGTGATATAAGATGCGGAAGTGTCGGAACTGGCAGACGAGCAAGACTAAGGATCTTGTGACATTCGTGTCGTGTGGGTTCAAGTCCCATCTTCCGCAGTAGTAAAAAATAGTGGGAAGCCTTGTTTTACAGGCTTCCTGCTTTTTTTAGTGCTTGATTCTTTTGGTTACAGTTGGTTACACTTTTTATATTTTTATGGTTACATTTCAGGTCTCCTATGATTGCTTTTTCATAGGCGCTTTGCCTTTGCTTTTTTGTTTTGGTAGGAAACAGGTAATATGTCGCAGTAGTTTTAAAATCTTTATGCCCCGCAAAGTCTCTGATTTCTTCATTTGTCAATTCGTTTGAATTTGCCATGCCAGACAGACAAGTCTTTCTGATTTTGTGATTTGACTTTTGAACTGTCTTGATTTTGCCGTTTAGTCTGCGTAGAACATTGCTGATTGCATAGTCGTGCATCCGTTCTCCGTCTGAATCTAAAAACAAGTAGCCTTTTTTAAATCCTCTTTGTTCGTTTGCCTCAATTATCATCTGGATAAAGTCTTGTGCCAGAGAAGTTAGAAACAACTCTCGTTCTGATGTTTGAGATTTAACATAATTGACAATTTCATAACCGTTTCTGTGCCTTTCTCCATTGACCTTTTTGTACGTCTTTATTTCCTGCTTTGAAATGGTTATGGTATCGTCTGTTAAATCGTCCGTATGTAATGCGACTAATTCGCCTATTCGGAGAGCTAATGTAAAGTTGAGACACACACCGAGATATGCCGTATTTTTAGTTTTCTTATACTGTTCCAAGGCTAATTCGATGATTTGCTGTTTTTCATCTCCAATATAGACCTGCTGTTCAATAGACTTCTTTTCTTCTTTGGCAAATTTCTTGTATGAAATTCCCCGAACGTTGCGGGCAGTATTAGTCTGTACAATTTCATTTTCTATCGCATAATCATAAATCATATTGATTAAGGATTTCATTTCCTTATACTTGCGATTCGTCAATTTATGCTTTGCCACCATATCAAGCATAAATTCTTTTAATTCTGAAACTTTAATATCCTTGAGTTTTCTGTCTGCAATCGGTTCGTTCGAGTAGTAGTGATTCCATACCCACTCCAGTTTGTAGGCATTTCCGTCACTTGTTTCTTTAGCTTTGTAATCAATCCATTTCTCGTACAATCCCCGCATAGTCTGTAATGTTTCTTTTTCTCTTTTTTCTGTATACCATTCAAGGATTGCTTTTTCTACCTTTTCACGGGTTGATTTTGCGATTTGCCTGCGACCAGATGAAACATTTTCATCGGGCAGCTGAGTTCTCCACCTGCCGTCTTTTCCCTGCCAGATTTTGTGATTTTGTTCGTATTCCGCTATAATCTCCTTTTTTTTCATTTCAAGTTGTGATTCCAACTCATCTCTAGGAATAATATTAGCGTACTCAGAATTATTTAACAAGGTCACAATTTTTTTGAAGTCGGCAACTAACTTCTCCATTTAGCCACCGCCTTTCATACTCGGCACATCCTGCCATATCAGCCGACCTCGTATGACCTTAATATAAGGATAACATCTATCAGACGGTAAATAAAAGTTGTTGTCAATAAATTTTTGAAATTTGTTAATTATGCTATTGAATTAATCTATGAAACGCATAATTTTTGTAAAAATTGATTAAGTTATCCGCAAATTAGAAACAATTTTAATTTTTTATTCTTTATTCTTAAAAATATACAAAATAAAAGCAGACCGCAATTATGGGTCTGCATCTTCGTTCATATTATACAGAATCTTTTTCATAGCACATAATGTCCGATACATCACAGTCAAGAATTTTACATAATGTTTCTATCGTGTGGGTACTGACATATGCGTTTTTCCTCAGTCTGCTTAATTGTCCCGCACTGAAATTAAATTCTTTTATCAATTTATACTGGCTTATGCCTTTATATCTCATTGTCTCCCAAAGTGGCGTATAAGTAATCATTTTTTATACCTCTACTTGAATATTATCCGTATGTGGGGTATAATCATATTAGCCATATTTGGCTAATATTATACAAACGAAAAGGAGAAGAGCATGGAGAGGGAAGAACTTATACAACGGCTGACCACCGCATATCCATTTCTTGAGGAACTGGAGAACATCAGCGCAGTCTGCGGACAGTGTGAAAATGGATTTTATGAGCATCAAAACAGGCAGCGAAAGCCCCGAAGAATCCGTAATATCGCGATTGTTATAGGCGTTCTGCTCTGTATCAGTGTTATTATGCAGGGGGCGGGGCTTGCAGATTTTATCCAGTATATGGTTATGATTGCCGCTATTATCGCAGTAATCTCATTTATCACAAACATGATCTGTAAAAAGCACCAAAAAGAAATACAGGCCTTTGCAGACAAGTATACTCAGTATGAAGAACACTTCCAGAAACGTCTGCAAGAGGACGGCGATTTGATTGATTTTATTCCCGACCAGTATCAGAGTACCTTTGCGGTTTCCTATTTTCTGGACGTGATACGGACAGGAGCGGCAAAGGACTTGAACGAGGCGATACAGCAGTATTTAATCTATTCAGGGAATATTCAACAACAAAACGCTATGGCTGATTTGGCCGCACAGGCACAGTCTATGCAGAATCAGCTTAATGCAATCAGAGATGAAATGCTGTAAACTTTTGAAGAGAAAGGAAAATTGATATGAAAGAAGAAAATAAAAATCGCCTGAAGAAGGCGGGCAAGGTCGCTTCTGGATTGGGTAAGGCTTATGTACACGCTTCTCTTGGACTGGCAAAAGCCGCCGCTGATATTGCGCTGGGAACACATACACGGACAGGAGAGAACATAAAAAACAGACAGTTTAGCAAAGCTGTTGATGCTCTCAGGAATATAGGGCAGGATACCCCTGAACCGTCAACAAAGGCAAGCGACATTCCCGATTTGAAGAAGAAAGAGGAATAGTTATCAAAAACGGAGCGTTTCAAACACGCTCCGTTTTTGTATTACCACTGATTTGCTATATATCTGTTCATCAGGTCTGAATCAATCCTGTTATGCCCTAACTGCTCCGTCACATACTTGAAACTGTCTGCCTTACTCATGCCGTTAGTTCTGCAATAGTCGTACTGAGCTTGAGCGAACATTTTCCGTATACTGTGAAACTCCTGATTTTTATAATAACTTTTGATGCTGACGCCTGTTTCTGTGTATGTACTCTTCATATGGCGTTCAAGGTTATTGAGCAGACTTCCCCTTTGTACAGGGCATGGTCTCTGATACGGGTTTGCACCGAGATGCTCTTTCAACTGTTTCAGGTTCTGGACGTGTTCGCTGTTCTGGACACGGACATCCCTGTTCCTGCCGCCTTTTCCGTCCTCTATATGCACGGTAGCCGTTCCGTCTGTATGGATATGAATATCCCTGTTCTGGATATGGCAGATTTCTTCATTTCTCGCACCACAGGCTTCTGCCAGTGTCAGGGCATTTGCCCCTGTGCTGAACTGTCTGTAGCTGGATTTGAGCGCCTGAAGATGATTGGCACGCATCGGAGAGCAGCGGACAGCCTTTGTTTGCCCCTGTGGTGTTTCTGCTTCTGACAGATTGACGCTGGCGTGGAATGTGCTGTTAATATTTTTCTCAATCCCATTTAGCTGGCTTTTATAGCTTTTCAGTGTGTCGGTACTACAGTTTCCCTGCGTGGCGCAGTAGTTCAGCCAGCTTTGGGCGTGCTCAGCCCTTAACTGACTGGCTTTCCTTACCTCTGGATAGTGTTCCTTTACATAGTTGCAAAAATTCTTTGCCACGTCCTTGCGGGCGTTTAAAGTACTGTAGCTGTATATTTTTCCTGTCTTATTACCGCCATAGGCTTGTCCTTTTCCTTTGGCGGCGTGTTTGTCCGCCCCCATATTTTTGTTGTGGCTTATTGCATGTAAGACTTGATTTTTCAGGCTTACGCTCATTCTGATTCACCCTCTTTCGCGTGTCGGTCATGCTGGCATAGACATGTTTCCCACAGGTCAACATGTTTATGCCAGCATTTCTATATAAAAATGGTCAAAAATAAAAATCTTTCAGGCTAATACGAAGCCACAGCGTGGCTTAAGTGCATGGACTTTCACCATGCGGACATGCAGCGCAATCTGTCAAGTGTCCGAATCTCCCTTGCGGGAGATTATGAAGTGTTTTCACTTCACGATAACTCCGCTTTGCATACACGTTCCGGGAGGAACGTGTATGCTCCGCTTCGTTTACCGCACAACTGGCTTTTCTGCTTAAATAGCAAAGCATGAAAGTCTTGTTGTAATAACTATTCTGTTGTTCCTTTTCTGTTCCTTATCCCTGTTCCCTGTCTCCTTTCCCTGCTCTCTCTTTGAATCAACAGATTCACCAATGTAAACAATGCCTTATTCTTAACGGCTGTGTACGGCTCATACACAACCTCGGACACCAGAATAAATCCACCCTGATGCCGCTGTCTGTGATAAACACATAAAAATGAATACACCATATTATAGAATCTGATTGATATGAATATAATGAAATGACTATAAATTTTGTTCCTTACTCCAGTCATAGTCCAGAGCCTTTTAACCGAGGCTCTTTTTTCATTCTGGCTTTCAAAAGGATACTTCAACATAAAAAAAGTCAATGGCAAGCGTTGTGCTTCGCACCATTGACTTTTCCTATGTTTTCAGTTATATCTCTAACAAGCCAGATGAAAACATCCGTGCAGGCTTTTAGCCTGTCCTGTACAACGACTGAAAAAATGAGATGAATCTCATGCAGTCGGCTATCCCAAACAGATAGCTGGCTGACGAGTATGCTTCTTCCGTTGCCGACTGTGCAGACAGAAGTTCATCAATCAGTTGCCGTTCCTGACTGGTGAGCTTCAGTTGTTGTACTTTTTTGTGAAGTTCTTCTTCTTTTCTTACATTTTCGTTATACTCTTGTGAGGTTTTCCGATACTCTGTCATGTTGTTCTCCCTGAACTCGGACAGCCACATGACAAGCATTTCTTCCCACGGCAGTTTTTGCATGAATCCCACCCCCTTTCTTTGCCCTCATTCTAGCGCACTTTGGCAAAAAAGGGAGCACAGAACGTACATTCTTATTTCTGGCAGGATTCCAACCTGTTCCGACATGGAAAACATGGAAGAAACTTCCACGTTTTCCACGTTTGGAGAGGGGGAGGACAAGCCCGTCTCCCCCTCTCCATGTGTTGGATTTACAGGGGTTCTTGCCTGTCAGTAAAAGTCAATACCACGTTTCCACCTTTTTCGTACTGTATGGCTGTTTTAGTTTCTAGTCCAGTCCTTTGGGAAATTCAATATAATCTTCAGGATTATCAGTGTCAGGCATTGCCTCGCCGCCTGTTGTATCTGTATCAGCAGTATTTGGATTCTCTGGCATGGATTCCATTCCAAGGAAATCGTCTAACTCCTTAACCGTTCGCTGTTCTTCAATGCTTTTATGTATTAAATCTTTGACAGGATTGTTATAACAGGCCATATACTCAAATCTCTTGTTTTCCCTGTCAAATTGATATGCATGTATTGCATTCTCGTCCATTTCAAGTTTAATTTTGCAACGTCTTTGAAACTGTATAAGCGGTTCGTCATTTTCTTCAAAGAGTTTATAGAAATTATCCATGTCGTATATTGTGGTAATAATAAGCAGTCGACAGCCTGTCAGCATTTTATTATGAAATCGGCTTTTGACAGGCGAATCCGTATTGTTATCCAGCATCTTGATAAAATCACTGAATTTTAACGTACTACTGCGTATATCGTCTAGGATAATGCACTCCTGACCTCTGTAACCGTCCAAAATATCTTCGCCGCTGCCAGTGATGAAAAAAGAGTATCCTTTTTTCTTGCAGAGCCATTTAGCAAAACTTGTCTTACCACATCCCGAATCGCCAGAGATGTAGATTACTTCCAGATTCCTGCTGCCTGTGTATTGAGATTCTCTTTTATATCTGAAAGCGTCCTCTATGAATTTCCTGTACTTTGTATATTCGTTGATGTTAAGGTGTTCAGTATAATTAAACTCTGTGATAATGCCTTTATCAATCATTTCTAATATTTCACTCCTTCTAATATTTTTCCCGCCCTGTTGTATAAACGCCACATAGTCAAAATTTGCCTTTACGAGCGTTGCGTCATACTGATATTTGTCTGTGGCGTTGGCATGTATAAGGTATGCCAGCATTGGCTCAAAACGTTTACTGCTGCTACGGTTTACATACTGTTCTTCTATACCGAACCATTTGGCGATATACTTACTGTCCTGTGTGTCGTTAAACTGGAGCATAATATGCCAGTGCGGGGCTTTAGGCTCTCCGTTTTCGTCAATGTCTTTGTCATGGCAGATATACGCCCATTGTTTGATACATTTCCTGCCCTTTATTGCCTGCTGTATCTGTTCCTCTGTCAAATATATAGACTGTTGCATGATTTCACACTTCTTTAATTTCATGCAACCACCTCCTTGTCATATTATTCAACAAAAAAAGACACTGTATAGAACTACACTGCCTTAAAGTCTGAAAGATACAACATATCCAAAGAATATATTTTGCTATATTACATATACTATAGCACAATGTATTTCTCAGACTTCAATTGGCTTTCCACGGCTTCTATATTGAAGTCTTTTTTTATTGTGCTATAGATTAGATTGTGATATTATATTTTATAACAATTTATATCACTATCTAATTATGATTTATTGTCAGAGCACTTTTTAAAGTTTTCTGTGGTTACACTTTTGGTTACACTTTTTAGAGATGAGTCGGAAAGCTCCTTTCTATCAGTATTTGCAGATGCGGCAGTTTGTTCAAGTCCCATCTTCCGCAGTAGTAAAAAATAGTGGGAAGCCTTATTTTACAGGCTTCCTGCTTTTTTTGTTTTCCCAATGTCATGGCAACAATTATTATATTACAGCTATTATCATTCATATTACATATAATCTTTCTCATAGCACGATATATGAGTCAGAAAGGGAATGAAGATAATATTGTGCTAAAAGAGGAGTTGTTTCTCATAGTATCAGGACCAGTAAGATAGTATACTGTAATTACTATAGAAATCAGGAGGCGATATTGAATGGGGAAAATTACGATATCCGGTTTTGCGGATGAGATTGCATCGGATTTTGAACAGCAGCTTCAGACCGTCACAAAGCTGGGGATGCATTATATTTCTCTGCGTTCTGCCAATGGAAAGGGAATCGCAGATTATACGGAAGAGGAGGTGAGAGAAGGACTGGTTCCGGTTTTGCAGAAATATCAGGTAAAGGTTTCCTCGATCGGCTCCCCGATCGGAAAAGTAGGCGTAGAAGACGAGGAAGGCTTTGCAAAGCAGAAGGAGCAGCTTGAAGAACTCTGCAAAATTGCGAGACTCCTGGAGTGCAGATATATCAGAATGTTCAGCTTTTTTATCCCGGAAGGTGAAGCGGCGGACAAGTACGAAACTGCTGTGGCCGGCAAGCTCCGGCAGTTTTTGGAAACCGCGAAAAAGTACGGCGTTATCCTGATACACGAAAATGAGAAAGAGATCTATGGGGATGTGAAGGAGAGATGCCTGAAACTGTTTGAAGAGATACAGGATCCGCACTTCAAGGCGGCGTTTGACTTTGCGAATTTTGTCCAGTGCGGGGAGGATCCGAAGGAGTGCTGGGACATGCTGCAGCCGTACATCGAGTACATACATATCAAGGATGCAGTGTCCTCGGACAATGAAAATGTGGTGTGCGGGACAGGAGAAGGCAGGATTGAAGAGCTTCTGGACAGGGCGGTCAACAAAGAAGGATACGAAGGGTTCCTGACACTGGAACCACATCTTGTCCTGTTCGATTCCCTGGCGTCCCTGGAGACTGCCGCGGCGGAGAACATTATAAAAGAGAACAAGGCGAAAGACGGCGCTGAGGGATATGCGATGCAGTACAATGCACTGTGCGATATCTTAAAGAAAATCGGCGTTGAACATTCATAACAAAGTGTAGGAAAGAGAGGAGAAACAATCATGGAAAAAGTACGTTTTGGTTTAATTGGAATCGGTGCACAGGGCGGTGCGTATGCAGGGTTTCTGACAGGAAGAGGCGGCATGCCGGGCATGCCCCCTGCACCGTGCCCGCCGCACGGCACACTCGGGGCGCTCTGCGACATTGATCCGGAAAAGGAGAAAATGTGCAGGGAAAAATACCCGGAGTATCCCTTCTATAAGGACTGGAAGGAAATGGTGGCATCAGGCGATGTAGACGCTGTCATCACGACAGTTCCCCATTATCTCCACCCGGAGATTGCGATCTACTGCCTGGAGCACGGCATGAATGTCCTGGTAGAGAAGCCGGCAGGCGTTTATGCGAAGTCTGTCCGTGAGATGAACGAGTGTGCGGCTGCGCATCCCGATGTCGCCTTTGGTATTATGTTCAACCAGAGGACAAACAAACTGTACCAGAAGATCAAAGAGATTGTCGCTTCCGGGGAGCTTGGAGAGATCCGCCGTTCTAACTGGATCATCAATACATGGTGGAGACCGGACAGCTACTATGCCCAGAGCGACTGGCGTGCCACATGGGGCGGAGAAGGCGGCGGAGTCCTCGTCAACCAGGCCCCTCACCAGCTTGACCTGTGGCAGTGGATCTGCGGTATCCCGAGCAGGGTGTATGCGAAATGTCTTTATGGATGCCATCGCAACATTGACGTGGAGAATGATGTGACCATTGTGACAGAATATCCCAACGGTGCGACAGGAAGTTTCATCACATGTACACATGACCCGAACGGGACAGACCGTCTGGAGATCGACCTTGACGGCGGAAAGATTGTGGTAGACGGAAGCAGGACTGCCACAGTATACCGGCTGAACAAGACAGAGGCGGAAATGAACGCTACCATGAGCATGATGGACGTTGCGAAGCTGACAATGGGTAATTCAGCCGATGCCGGAGGAATGTATACGGTAGAGACATTTGAGAATACAGATGGCTGGGGTGTCCAGCACACAACTGTAATGGAGAACTTTGCACTCCATATTCTGGAGGGTACGCCGCTTCTCGCACCGGGGTCAGACGGGATCAACGGGGTGAACCTTGCAAATGCCACACAGCTTTCCTCCTGGCTCGGGAAAGAAGTGGACAATCCGGTTGACGAGGAACTGTATCTGAGCGAGCTGAACAAGAGGATTGCAGCAGAGGGTAAATTCCCGACAAGATAAGGGAGGAACCAGGATGAAAAGAGCGGCAGTGATCGGATTGGGCGCAATTGGCCCGATCCATCTGGCAGCGATTGGACAGAATCCCGGGATCACGCTTGCGGCTGTCTGCGATATCGACAGGCAGACCCGGGAGAAAGTCCCGCAGGACATCCCTTTTTTCACAGATTATATGGAAATGATAAGGGAGGTAAAGCCGGATGTGGTGCACATCTGCCTGCCCCATTACCTCCATGTGCCGGTGGCAGAGGCGGCAGTGAAGGCAGGAGCGCATGTATTCTGCGAAAAGCCGGTGGCACTTAATACCGCACAGGCGGAAGAGTTTGCGGCGTTTGAGGCGGCACATCCGGACGCCCGCATCGGGATCTGCCTGCAGAACAGGTTCAATGAATCGATTGAGATGCTGCGGGATATCATTCAGGGAGGGGAGTACGGAACAGTAACCGGACTAAAGGGGATCGTCCCGTGGTCAAGACCCAAATCCTACTATGACGAGCAGCCCTGGCGGGGCAAGATGGAGTATGCAGGCGGCGGCTGTATGATCAACCAGTCCATCCATACGCTGGACCTGCTCTACTATCTGGGCGGGCCGGTGGGAAGCCTGAGGGCATCTGTCTCCCAGCTCCTTGATTACGGCATCGAGGTGGAGGATACGGTGTCTGCCAGGCTGAATTTCAGAAACGGGGCAAAAGGGCTGTTCATGGCCACGAACGCCAACTATAAAAATGAAAGTGTCCAGATTTCCGTGCAGATGGAAAAAGGAGAGTTTATAATTACGGACAATATTTTATCCCGGCTCGGAGAAAACGGGGAGAAAGAGAAACTGGCGGAGGACGCGAAGATGCCGGGGACAAAGTTCTATTACGGGGCAAGCCATAAGAAACTGATTGCCCTGTTTTATGAGGCGCTCGAGAACGGCAGCCGGGAGTATGTCCATGTGAGGGACGCGGTTATGGGCATACGGCTGATCGATGCGATCGTGGAAGCCGGCAGGACCGGGAAAGAGGTGTTTCTCCCTGAAAATGCGGACTGATGGGCCGGAAGGGATCACCCACAGGATATATAGAAGAGGAAATACAGGCAGGAAGGAGAATATGTTATGAAAAGAGGACTGATCGGAATACAGATGAGTACGATCAAAGAAAAGATTGACGAGCTTGGGGCGTACGGGACGCTGAAGGCGTGTGCCGAGATGGGATACCACTGTGTGGAAGTAAGCCAGATCCCCATGACGCCGGAAAATGTGGCAGGGATGAAAAAGGCGGGCGAGGAGTTCGGCGTGAAGATCGCCTCATGTACCGCTTCCCTTGAGCCGATGGTTCCGGGGATGCCTGGAGAGTATCTGGTAAGTGATTTTGACAAGATCGTGTCAGACTGCAAGGAGCTGGGAAGCGATATGCTTAGGATCGGCATGCTGCCCATGACCTGCATGGGGAACAGGGAGAAGGCGCTTGATTTTGTAAAGCGCGCCGATGAGATGGCAGAGCGCCTGAAGGAGCAGGGGATCGACCTGTACTATCACAACCATCACGTTGAATTTGTGAAATATGACGGCGAGTACCTTCTGGACATCATAAAGAACAGCACGAAGCATATGGGATTCGAGCTGGACATCCACTGGATCCAGAGGGGCGGGGAGAACCCGGTGGAGTTCATTAAGAGCTATGCGGGACGTATCCGCCTGCTTCACCTGAAAGATTACAGGGTCGCAGAGGTAAAGCTTCCCCAGGGGAAATTCGACGCCGAGACATTCATGGCAGCCTTTACAGGCAATATTGAGTTTGCAGAAGTAGGGGAAGGGAACCTTCCCATCAAAGAATGTATCGAAGCAGGGCTCGAGGGCGGCAGCGAGTATTTCCTGATTGAGCAGGATACTACATATGGAAGAGATCCATTTGAGAGCCTGAAAATCAGCAGGGACAATCTGATAAAGCTCGGCTACAAAGACTGGTTTGAACTGCCATAGGCCATATAGATCAAAAGTGGGGAGAAGACCTGTACATTAAGGCTTTCTCCCCACAAGTTCGTCCAAAGACACATCAAATACATCTGCAATCCTGATCAAAATATAGATATCCGGCACACTGACATTGCGCTCATAGGCGGAAATAGTCTGTCTGCGTATGTTGAGCTGCTTTGCAAGAGCACTCTGGTTCATCCCCCGGTTTAAACGCAATTCCCTTATATTCTTTCCTATCGTATTTGATAACATGAAGATCACCCTGCATATTTTATCACTCTTTTGCAAAGAATAAATAAAATATCTGAAATATGGGTATATATGTACCTCCAATCTGGATAGCACAATCACGCGGATACGTTAAAATAAGGTATAGAATAATAAAGGGTGTGAATATATTGGATAATCGCGTGAGGGAGCTGCGAAAAGAACGAGGCCTAAAACAGAATGAGCTTGCAGATAAGATTAATGTCTCCCAACAGACGATCAGCAGGATAGAAAACGGCAGCAATTCACTTGCGGCAGACATACTGGTCCATTTGTCAAAATTTTTCCATGTCTCTGCCGATTATATACTGAAGCTCTCTGACATAAGGATGACGGAGGAATACCGGATAGAGTTCAGGGAAACGATTGGGCGTAATATAGAATTTTGCCGCAGATTTGAAAAGCTTGGGAAAAAGAATCAGGAGCTCATCTGCCGGCTGATGGAACAGCTGGAGGAAAAGTCCGATAATATCTGACAAAATAATCTGAAAAATATTTGAAAAAGGAGAAATCTGTAAAGGTTTTTCCTTTTTTTGTATTTCTGATATGATATAATTACAATAATTTATATGAATCTGTTTATAATATCTGAATAAGGAGACGGAGGGAAGGACCATGTTAGAAAAAGTTGATCTGACTAAAAGGATGGAAAAGGATGAGTACAAAGAAAAGATGGAGATGCTGGAAGTGCGTATCGGCCAGCTCCAGAGACAGTGCAAAGAGCTTAAGATTCCTGTAATTCTCGTATTTGAGGGATTTGGGGCATCGGGAAAGGGGCTGCAGATCGGACATTTGATCCAGAGTATGGATCCACGGGGATTTCAGGTATATCCGATCAAGAATGAAACAGAAGAGGAGAGGATGCATCCGTTCCTCTGGCGGTTCTGGACCAAGACACCGGAACGCGGAAGGATCGCTATATTCGATGGGAGCTGGTATCGGAGAGTGCTGATCGACAGGTTTGAGAAGCGCACGAAAAATAAGGATCTTCCGGCTGCCTTTCATTCTATCTGCGCATTTGAGGAACAACTGGCGGCAGACGGGAACGTGATCATCAAGCTTTTCCTGGATATTGACAAAAAAGAACAGAAAAGAAGATTTGACAAGCTTGCCAAAAACAAAGAGACTGCCTGGAGAGTGACGCAGGGAGACCTGGAACGCAATGCGAGGTATGCGGAATACGCGGCCATGATGGAGGATATGCTCTTCAAGACGGATACCGAGTACGCTCCCTGGACCATCATCGAGGCAACGGACAGGAGATTTGCCACTGTAAAGGTCTATACGACGGTTATTAAGGCTATGGCGGATCAGATTGAGAAGGTGCAGAGGCAGAAGCTGGAGGAGCATGCGGCAAAAGAGGCGGGGACCGGCGAAAACACGGAGGCTTCTGAGGTGGCGCGCGAGGCGGACCAGAACATGAGAAAGATGCAGGTGTCGATCCTTTCAAAGGCGGACCTCTCCTTGAAGTATACGAGGGAGGAATACCGGGAAAGGCTTAAGAAACTGCAGAAAAAGATGGAGAAGCTGCACGGGGAGCTCTATCGCCGGAGAATCCCGGTTGTTCTTGGATTTGAAGGATGGGATGCAGGGGGAAAAGGAGGAGCCATCAAACGTCTGACAGAAAAGATGGACCCGCGCGGCTATGTCGTAAATCCTACCGCGTCGCCCAATGATATAGAGAAGGCACATCACTACCTCTGGAGATTCTGGCGCGCCATGCCAAAAGACGGGCATGTGGCGATTTTCGACCGCACGTGGTATGGGCGTGTGATGGTAGAGCGGATCGAAGGATTCTGTACAAAGGGGGAATGGCAGAGAGCCTACAAGGAAATCAATGACATGGAGAAAGACCTCTATGATGCGGGCGCCGTCGTGGTCAAATTCTGGATGCATATAGATAAAGACGAGCAGAAGAGACGGTTTACTGAAAGGCAGGAGAACCCGGAGAAGCGCTGGAAGATCACGGATGAAGACTGGAGGAACAGGGAGAAATGGGATCTGTATGAGGACGCAGTCAATGAGATGCTCCTGCGCACTTCTACGGATTACGCACCCTGGGTCGTGGTGGAAGGAAATGATAAATACTACGCCAGGATAAAGGTCCTTGAGACAGTGGTCAACGCAATTGAAGACAGGATAAAGAAATAGTGGGGGCAAGGGATGGCATTGATGACGATCAGAGAGAAGCTGGAAGAAAGAGAAGTGGAATATCTTAGCCCATACGCCGTACTCAGCAGGGATTCAAAAGGCAGGGAGCGCGAAGAGGAGCAGTGTGACATCCGCCCCGTATTCCAGAGGGACCGGGACAGGATCCTGCACTGCAAGGCCTTCCGCCGGATGAAGCAAAAGACACAGGTCTTTTTGCTCCCAAAGGGGGACCACTACCGGACCCGTCTGACGCACACACTGGAGGTCTCGCAGAACGCAAGGACGATTGCCAAGGCGCTGCGCCTGAACGAGGATCTTGTGGAGGCGATTGCGCTGGGGCACGACCTGGGACACACGCCGTTCGGGCACGCAGGGGAGAAGGCACTCAACAATGTGTATCATTTCGCACATCACAGGCAGAGCTTAAGGGTCGTGGAGCACATCGAAAAGCAGGGGAGGGGGTTGAACCTTACATGGGAAGTCCGGGACGGGATCCTGAATCATCAGACATCGGGAACCCCTCATACTCTTGAGGGAAAAGTGGTCCGCTTATCGGATAAGATCGCCTACATCAACCATGACATGGATGACGCGATCCGGGGAGAGATCCTGACGGAAAAAGACATCCCTTCCCGGCTGAGAGATGCGCTTGGCAATTCGTGTAAGGAACGGCTCAACACTATGGTGCACGATGTGATTATCAACAGCATGGACCGGCCGGAGATCTGTATGTCAAAAGGAGTGGAAGAAGCGATGACAGAGCTGCGCAGATTCATGTTTGAGAACGTCTATCTAAATCCGAAGGCGAAAGGAGAGGAAGATAAGGCGGTACATATGGTGGAGCAGATGTTTGAATATTATGTCCGGCATCTGGAGCTGCTTCCGGAACAATATCTCAAGGCGCTGTCAGACGGAAAGAACAGCAGGGAACAGATCGTGTGTGACTATATTGCCGGGATGACGGATTCCTATGCAGTGAAAAAGTTTGAAGATTTTTTTGTCCCGGAATCATGGAAAATTTAAAGGAAAGAAAAAACTTTTGTCGAATATATAATATAGGGTATTCTTTTTATGGAGGATGACATGCGCTATTCAGAAGAACTGATAGAAGAAATAAGATCGAGAAATGATATAGTAGATGTGATTTCCGGTTATGTCCGCCTGCAGAAAAAAGGAAGTTCCTATTTCGGGCTCTGCCCGTTCCACAATGAAAAATCGCCGTCATTTTCGGTGAGCAGGCAGAAGCAGATGTATTACTGTTTCGGCTGCGGAGCCGGGGGAAACGTATATACATTTCTGATGGAATATGAGAATTTTTCTTTTGTTGAAGCGGTCAGATACCTCGCAGACCGGGCCGGGATTGAACTGCCGGAAATAGAATACTCAAAAGAGGCAAAAGAAAAAGCGGATTTGAAGACCTCGATTCTCGAGATGAACAAGCTGGCAGCAAAGTATTTCTATGTCCAGCTGAAATCTGAACAAGGGAAAGCAGCCTATACATACCTGAAAGACAGAGAACTCTCGGATGAGACGATCACTGCGTTCGGACTGGGGTTTTCCAACAAATACAGCGATGACCTCTACCAGTATCTCAGAAAGAAGGGGTACAGCGAGGAACTGATCCGCCAGGCAGGCCTGATCAATACAGATGAAAAGCACGGGGTGTATGACAAGTTCTGGAACCGTGTCATGTTTCCCATCATGGATGCAAACAGCAGGGTTATCGGCTTTGGCGGACGGGTGATGGGGGATGGAAAACCCAAGTATCTGAACTCTCCTGAGACGGCTGTGTTCGACAAGAGCCGGAACCTGTACGGACTCAACCGGGCAAGGACGTCAAGGAAACCGTACTTCCTGCTGTGCGAGGGATATATGGATGTGATCGCGCTCCATCAGGCAGGATTCACAAATTCAGTTGCATCCCTGGGCACGGCTCTGACGCCGGGACATGCTTCCCTGATCAGGCGATATGTACAGGAGGTCTATCTGACATATGACAGCGATGATGCAGGAACAAGGGCGGCATTGAGAGCCGTCCCAATCCTGAGGGAAGCCGGCATTTCGGCAAAGGTCATTAGGATGGATCCCTACAAGGACCCGGATGAATTTATCAAGAACCTTGGCGCAGGAGAATACGAAAAGAGGATTCAGGAAGCGAGAAACGGGTTCATGTTCAGCCTTGAGATGCTTGAACGGGAGTATGACATGGCGTCGCCGGAGGGAAAGACGGCATTTTTCCAGGAAACGGCAAGGCGCCTTCTCTCATTTGAGGACGAACTTGAGAGAGGGAACTACATAGAGGCGGTGTCGTCCTCGTACAGGATTAAGAAGGAAAGCCTGGAAAAGCTGGTTGCAAAGACTGCGGTAAATGCCGGCATGGCAAGACCGGTCACGCGTCCGAAACGTGCAGAAGGAAAAGAGAAAAAGAAGGAGGATGGCATCCTCACTTCACAGAAAGCACTCCTGACATGGCTCATCGACGATGCGCCGCTGTATCAGAAGATTTGCGGGTTTATCACCCCGGCTGATTTTACGGAGGATCTGTACCGGACAGTTGCCGGGCTTCTCTTTGAGCAGCTTGGCACGGGAAAACTTGATCCTGCAAGGATACTGGACCACTTTACAGATGAGGAAGACCACAGGGAAGCTGCGGCACTGTTCCATACGAGGATAAAAGAACTCAAGACAAAGGAAGAACGGGAACAGGCACTCAAGGAGACGATCCTCCGGGTAAAGGCGAACAGTATCGACTGGCAGACCATGCATCTGGATCCCACAGATATGGCAGGGCTGCAGCGTCTGATGGAGGAAAAGAGGAAGCTGGAGGACCTGCAGAAACTGCATATTTCTATTGATTAAGGATAAAATAAAACAAGATAGTCTGCGTATCCGCGCGGCAAAGGAAGGATGGACACATGGAAGAGAACACACAGAAGTTTCTGGAAAAAATGAAAGAACTGGTTGCGCTGGGAAAGAAAAAGAAGAGCATACTGGATATCCAGGAAATCAACGATTTCTTTAACGACATGGAAATGAGTCCCGATCAGATGGAGAAGGTGTTTGATTATCTGGAAGCCAATAATATTGACGTGCTGCGCATCAGCGGAGATTCAGATGATGATTCGGATATGGATATCGACGTCATTATTTCAGAAGAAGATGAGGTTGATATGGAAAATATCGATCTTTCTGTTCCGGAAGGCGTCAGCATAGAAGACCCTGTCCGCATGTATCTCAAAGAGATAGGAAAAGTGCCCCTCCTGAGTGCGGAGCGTGAGATTGAGCTTGCGAAAAGAATGGAAGAGGGCGATGAGGATGCAAAGAAGGAACTGGCGGAGGCAAACCTGCGTCTTGTCGTCAGCATCGCGAAGCGTTATGTCGGCAGGGGGATGCTTTTTCTTGACCTGATACAGGAGGGGAACCTTGGACTGATTAAGGCGGTAGAGAAATTTGATTACCATAAGGGGTACAAGTTCAGTACTTATGCAACATGGTGGATCCGACAGGCGATCACAAGGGCAATCGCCGACCAGGCGAGGACGATCCGGATACCTGTCCACATGGTGGAGACGATCAATAAACTGATCCGCGTATCCCGCCAGCTTCTCCAGGAGCTGGGAAGAGAGCCTCTGCCGGAGGAGATTGCAAAGGAGCTGGACATGCCTGTAGAGCGTGTGCGCGAGATCCTGAAGATTTCCCAGGAGCCGGTTTCTCTTGAGACGCCCATCGGCGAGGAGGAGGACAGCCATCTCGGTGACTTTATCCAGGATGATAATGTGCCGGTCCCGGCGGAAGCGGCAGCACAGACTCTTTTAAAGGAGCAGTTAGATGAGGTGCTTGATACGCTTACAGAGAGGGAACAGAAGGTCTTAAGGCTCAGATTCGGTATGAATGACGGGCGCGCCCGCACGCTGGAGGAAGTGGGAAGAGAGTTCGATGTTACGAGAGAGCGTATCCGCCAGATTGAGGCAAAAGCGCTCCGAAAGCTGCGCCATCCGAGCAGGAGCCGTAAGCTGAGGGATTATCTCGACTGAGAAAGGGCGCAGGCAGAGAATGGGATTATCAAAAAGACTACAGGCGGTCGCGGGTCTTGTGACCGCCGGGTACAGGATAGCAGATATCGGCACAGATCATGCCTATATCCCGATCAGCCTTGTCGAGGGCGGGAAAAGCCCATCCGCTGTTGCAATGGATGTGAACAGGGGTCCCCTGGAAAGAGCCCGCTTTCATGTGAAGGAACACCGGCTTGAAGATCGGATCACGATGCGCCTGTCAGACGGGTTTTCGGCATTTCAGGCAGGGGAGGCGGATGCCGCGGTGATCGCCGGGATGGGCGGTGCGCTAATGGTCAGGATCCTGGCAGACGGGACGGAGAAGGTTCGCTCTCTGAAAGAATGTATCCTTCAGCCACAGTCTGAGATTGAAAGAGTGAGAGCCTTTCTTTTAGAGGAAGGTTTTTTGTTTATCCAGGAAGATATGGTGGAGGAAGACGGGAAGTATTATCCTATGATGAAAGTTGCCCCTCCGGGAACTGATAAAGGTTTTCCCGAAAAGAGCAGGGGAAAACAGGCTGGGATTTCATGGGATGAGACAGAACTTAGGTATGGCAGACTTCTGTTGGAGAACAGGCACGAGGTACTTGGAAGATTTCTTGAACGGGAGATAAGGATCAGGGAAAAGATCTTAAGCAATCTGGACAACACAGGTGACGAGCGCATCAGGAAGCGCGCGGATGAACTGAAAAAAGAACTGAAATATGCGAGAAAGGGGATGGAATACTATGCTTTGCAAGGAAATCATGCAGGTGATCGAGGCGACCTACTCGAAGGACGCAGCACTGGATTTTGATAATGTAGGACTTCTTGCCGGAAGGTCAGAGAAGGAAGTGAACCGGGTGTATCTGGCTCTGGATGCGACAGATGCAGTGATTGAAAGGGCAGTGAAGGAAGGGGCGGATATGTTGATTACACATCACCCCCTTATCTTTTCACCGGTAAAGAATGTGACAGACCAGGATTTTATCGGGAGAAGGCTCATAGAACTGATTCAGAATGACGTCTCTTACTATGCGATGCACACAAACTATGATGTGCTGGGGATGGCTGACCTTGCGGGAAGGATCCTGGAACTTGAGGATGCACAGGTACTTGATGAGACGATGACAGACGAGTCCGGCTCTCCGGCAGGGATCGGCAGAATCGGAAATTTAAAGGAGGGGCTTACCCTGGAAGAATGTTCCGTATATGTAAAGCATAAGCTGAATCTGGGAAGCCTGAAAGTGTTCGGAGACATGGATAAGAAGGTCAAAAGGCTTGCGGTATCTCCCGGTTCGGGAAAGTCGGCGATACCGGCTGCGCTCAGGAAGGGAGCGGATGTACTTGTCACAGGCGATATCGGCCATCATGACGGACTGGATGCAGTGGCGCAGGGACTGTCTGTTATCGATGCAGGGCACTATGGGACCGAATATATCTTCCTTGACGATATGAAAGCGTTCTTAAATGAAAAGCTCCCGGGACTGGACGTCAGAACGGAGCCGGTAATTCATCCATTCCAGGTCATCTGACCGGGAATGGGGTGTATTATAACCAGGACGGTGCAGGAAGGAGGAAAAAGATGGCAGAGAAAAAATGCAGGGTTACAATAAATGGCAGGATAAGAATGTACGGCGCGGGGACAACGTACCGGGAGATCGCGCGGGAAGTCCAGCCGGACTATCCCCATCAGATCGTGCTGGCTTATGTGGACGGCTTCCGCCTCCAGGAGCTGCGCAAGACGGTGGAAAAGGACTGTGAGCTTAAGTTTGTCACGACAGGGGATGCGATCGGGCATGAGACATATAAGAGAAGTATGTGCTTTCTTCTCGTAAAAGCGGTACATGACGTGGCAGGGCATGACAGGATTGAACGGGTCAGGATCCATTTTTCTATCGGGAAGGGATATTACTGCACAATCGAGGGCGATGTCGAATTAGACGAAGAATTTCTCCAGAAGGTATCAGACAGGATGCATCAGCTTTCAGAGGATGGGATCCAGATCGGCAAACGGTCCATCCACACGGAGGAAGCTCTGGAGCGGTTTCACATGCATGGCATGTATGACAAGGAAAGGCTGTTTGAATACCGTCGCGTATCCAAGGTTAATATCTATAATATGAATGAATTTGAAGACTACTATTATGGGTATATGGTTCCGGACGCCGCATGCCTGAAGTATTTTTCCCTCCATCTGTATGACGAAGGTTTTGTAATACAGATGCCGACGGCTTCCAGTCCTGAGGAAGTGCCGGAATTTGTTCCCAGCCCGAAGCTGTTCCAGGTGCTGAAGGAATCGATACAGTGGGGGGACCAGCAGGAGATCGACACGGTGGGCGCCCTCAATGATATGGTGACCAAATATGACATGAGAGAGGTCGTGCTGGTCCAGGAAGCCTATCAGGAAAGGCGGATTGGGGAGATAGCCCGCCAGATTGCGCAGAAGAAGGACGTCCGTTTCGTCCTGGTGGCAGGCCCTTCGTCTTCAGGGAAGACCACCTTCTCCCATCGGCTTGCCATCCAGCTTCGGGTCAACGGGCTCAAACCGCATCCGATTGCGGTTGACAACTATTTTGTGGACAGAGAACACACTCCGCGGGATGAGAAGGGCAATTATAATTTTGAGGGGCTTGGCGCAATTGACATTGAAAAGTTCAACAGTGATATGGAAGCGCTCCTGGAAGGGAAGGAAGTGTATCTTCCGCTCTTTAATTTTAAGACGGGGAAAAGAGAGTTTGACGCAAAGCCGAAACGGCTCGGGGGAAATGATATACTTGTGATAGAAGGCATCCACTGCCTGAATCCGAAACTGACCGAGATGCTCAACGATGAGAATAAGTTCAAGATCTATATCAGCGCTCTGACGCAGATAAACGTGGATGAGCATAACCGTATCCCGTCCACAGACGGGCGGCTTGTCCGGCGGCTGGTCCGGGATGCAAGGACCCGGGGATCTTCCGCGGCAAGGACAATCAATATGTGGTCCTCCGTCAGGAGAGGCGAGGAAGAGAATATTTTCCCGTACCAGGAACAGGCAGACGTCATGTTCAATTCCTCGCTGCTCTATGAGCTGGCTGTCCTCAAGCAGTATGTGGAGCCGCTTCTGTTTGCCGTGGATAAAGAGTCGGAAGAATACCTGGAGGCAAAGAGGCTCCTGAAATTCTTTGACTATTTCGTGGGAATCGGAAGCGAGTACGTTCCGACAAATTCCCTGTTGCGGGAATTTATCGGAGGCGGATGCTTCCAGGTATGATACATCCTAACTGGCTTTGACTTCCCGCCACAATTCGTTGTAAAGCGCTTCGTACTTATCTCCGAGGAACTGGTATGTCTCACAGTTTTCCAGTTCAGAGTCGTCGGGAAATGCGATCGGACTGTTGCGGAGCGCTTCATCTTCAATCAGTTCCCGTCCCGCTGTGTTCGGGATGGAGTAGGTAATATAGTCGAAGTTCATCTTGGCAATATCGGGACGGCAGAGGAAGTTGAGGAAAGCTTCCGCATTTTCTTTGTGCTGCGCATTCTTCGGGATTACCCAGGAATCAATCCACAGATTGGACCCCTCTTTTGGGATCACATACTCCAGGTCAGGATTCTCCATCTGGCAGTAGATCGCTTCACCGGAATAGATGACGCCTATGGCGGCCTCGTTGCCGATCATCTTGTCGCGTACCTGGTCGATGACATACGCCTGGACAAGCGGCTTCTGCTCGATCAGAAGTTCCTTTGCGGCCTGCAGTTCGTCGAGATCTGTTGAGTTCAGCGAGTATCCCAGGTATTTCAGGGCAACGGCAAAAGCGTCCCGGACGCTGTCCTGCATCAGGATATTGTCCGCATATTTCTCATCCCAGAGGACACCCCAGCTGTCGATCGGCCCATCAACCATAGATTTGTTATAGAGGATGCCCACTGTACCCCACAGGTAGGGAATCGAATACTTGTTGTCCGGGTCAAACTGGGTGGAGAGTTCCATGTAGGTATCCCCGATATATTGAATGTTCGGGATATTGTCAAAGTTGATTTCTGCCAGGAGGCCATTCTCGATCATCCGCTGGACCATGTAGTCAGAGGGACAGACTACATCATAGGCGATGGCGCCGGACTGAACCTTCGGGTACATGATTTCATTTGTCTCAAATTCTTCATAGACAACATCTATCCCGGTTTCCTCCTCAAACATGTCGATCGCGTCAGGGTCGAGATAATCCCCCCAGTTGTAGACGATTACCTGGTTGCCGGAGCCTGTCCCGCTGTTGGAACTGTATACAAACCCCCCGATGACAATGACAAGAATCATGGCGGCAGGGACAAAGCGGTGGAAAAACATGCGCCAGATCTTCTGAAATGCACCGAAATGCATTCGTCTGGGCGCTTTTTTCTTGTCCTCCGGCGACATATTGACCAGGAACAGCAGAAGGAGCACTGTCAGGAACATGATGGTAGAGAGGGCATACATCTCCGGTTTGATCCCTTTGCGGACCTCGCTGTATATTTTGGTGGAAAGGGTGTCAATGCCGGGACCTTTTGTGAAATGTGTAATGACGAAATCGTCCAGGGACATGGTAAATGCCAGCAAAAACCCGGAGAATACCCCCGGCATGATATCGGGAAGGACAACCTTAAAAAAAGCATATACCGGCGAAGCGCCAAGATCAAGGGCAGCTTCATAGGTGCTCTTGCTTGTCTGCTTCAGCTTTGGCGTCACGCTTAAGATCACATAGGGGATATTGAAGGTAATGTGCGCCAGAAGGATTGTGGTAAAACCCAGTGTAAAGCGGAACGCAATAAAGAGCAGCATAAGCGAGATGCCGGTCACGATATCCGCGTTCAGCATGGGGATATTCGTGACGCCCATCAGCAGCGTGCGCATGCGCGCGCCCATCGCCTGTATGCCGATGGCAGCGGCAGTGCCGACCAGGGTGGCGATCAGGGCAGACAGAAGCGCGATGATGAGTGTTGTGTACAGCGCGTTCATGATATCGTCATTCTGAAAGAGTTGTATATACCATTTCCCGGTGAATCCGCCCCATCTGGAACGGGTTTTTGTATTGTTAAATGAAAGCACCATCAAGGTAAGGATTGGCGCATAGAGAATTACGAAGATAAGAAACAGATATATCTTCTTAGCTGCATTTCTGATCAAAACGCTGTTCCCTCCCCATCTTTATCATATTTGGCGATAAGCGCCATACTCGCAATGATGAAAATCATCAGCACAAGAGACAGCCCTGAGCCTGTGTGCCAGTTGCTCCCCTGTTTAAATTCCTGCTCGATCACATTCCCGATGAGCAGGATCTTGCTTCCGCCCAGCAGGTCCGAGATCACAAACGTTGTGAGCGCAGGAACAAACACCATCGTTATGCCGCTTATGATGCCGGGTATGCTCAGGGGAAGGATAATCTGCGTAAAAGTCTGCAGCCCGTTTGCCCCGAGGTCACGGGCCGCGCAGATCACATCCTGGTCGATTTTGGAGAGCACGTTATAAATCGGCAGCACCATAAACGGAAGGAAATTATAAACCATACCGAGCACGATCGCGGCAGGTGTATTGATCAGGGACTGCTCCGGCAGATGAAAAAAGGAGAGGACGCTGTTAATTACACCGTTTTTTTCCAAAAGGGTCTGCCATGCCAGTGTGCGGAGAAGAAAGTTCATCCACATGGGAAGAATGAAAATCAGTACAATAAAACTTGTCTGGTTGACCTGTTTCTCCGAGAGGATCATGGCAAGCGGATAGGCAAGGACCAGGCAGATCACGGTGCTGACCAGCGACAGAAAGAGGGCAAGGCCGAGCGCTTTGAGATTCTCAGGCTGAGCCATCATGGCAAGGTTGTCAAGCGTGAAGGTTCCCCCGGTTGTGGTAAGCCCGTAGTATACGATCATAAGCAGCGGGATAATGATAAAGGATACAGCCCAGAAAAGGTAGGGGTCTGTCAGTAATTTTCTACTCTTCAATTGCAGCCGCCTCCGCATCTTCAGATTCCGGTTTCCTCATGATCTGGATGTCAAACGGGTCGACCCGGACGCCGACCTCTGTGCCAACCGGGAACATATCCGTGCTGTGCACGAGCAGTTCATAATTGTTGGCAAGGACGTCCATCTCGTAATGAACCCCTTTAAAAATCAGGTTCGTCACAACGCCGTCGATGGTTCCCTCTCCGGGTTTTACCAGGTCGATATCCTCCGGGCGTATGACTGCATCCACGGGAGTGTTCCGCCCAAAACCGGTGTCCACGCACTGCCAGATGGAGCCAAGCATTTTGACTACCTTGTCCTCGACCATAGTGGCAGGCAGGATGTTGCTGTCCCCGATGAAATCAGCGACAAATGCATTCTGGGGCTCATTGTAGATGTCCTCCGGCGTGCCGATCTGCTGGATATATCCCTGGTTCATGACCACAATCGTGTCTGACATCGTGAGAGCCTCCTCCTGGTCATGCGTCACATAGACAAACGTGATGCCAAGTTCATTCTTCAGGCGGATCAGTTCGTACTGCATATCCTGGCGCAGCTTTAAATCCAGGGCGCCGAGAGGCTCGTCCAGGAGAAGGACCTTCGGTTCGTTGACTATGGCGCGGGCGATGGCGATACGCTGCTGCTGTCCGCCGCTCAGGGAGTCAGGCGTGCGGTCCCCGTATCCTTCCAGATTGACAAGCTTTAACGCATAGCGGATCTTATCCCGGATATAGGATTTGGATTTCCCCTTTATCTTAAGGCCGAACGCGATATTCTCGGCGATAGACATATGGGAAAAAAGAGCATATTTCTGGAATACCGTGTTAAGCTGCCTCTGGTTGGGAGGCAGATGGTTGATGCTCTTCCTGTCAAAAATAATATCGCCGGAATCAGGCGCTTCAAAGCCTCCCAGGATGCGCAGAAGCGTTGTCTTGCCGCAGCCGCTGGGACCCAGGAGCGTGAGAAACTCATTCTCCCGGATGTAGAGGTTCAGCTTGTCAAGAACGACCGTCTCGTCAAAAGATTTTGTAATGTCAACAATGTCAATCAGCTTATTCGACATTTCTATCCTCCGTATAAACCTTCTTAATATAATCGATCCTTGAAGACATATTCTGTAAAAGCAGGTCGGCGAGCGTGACCGCAGTCATGGATTCAATGACGACGACAGCACGGGGGACGATCACAGGATCATGTCTCCCGCGGACTGTGATATCAATATTCTCCCCGGATTCATTTACAGTGTGCTGCGTACGGGAGATGGATGAGGTGGGTTTTATGGCCGCACGCAAAATCAGCCTGGACCCGTCGCTCATGCCCCCGAGTGTCCCGCCGGCATGATTGGATTCTTTGTATATTTTCCCGTCCTTTATGCGGAAAGGATCATTGTTCCTGCTTCCGGTAGAAGCCGGGGCGCCAAAACCGTCGCCGATTTCCACACCTTTTACTGCGCCCACCGACATGACCGCCTGGGCAAGAAGCGCATCCAGCTTATCAAAGACCGGCTCCCCGAGACCCACAGGGAGATGATCTGCCACACATTCTACAATGCCTCCGCAGGAGTCCTGTTCTGACATAAGCCCGGCAACATACTGCGCCGCTTCCGTGGCCGTCTGGTTATTCGGCATGTAGAAGCTGTTCTCCATGATTTCAGAGTACCGGTATTCGTTTTCGGAAACCGTGCAGGGACCGATTGCTTTCGTATAAGCACGGACAGTAATGCCAAGCTCAGACAGCAGTTTCGATGCGATCGCACCGGCAGCGACCCTCCCGATCGTCTCACGCCCGGAGGAACGTCCGCCTCCCCTGTAATCCCGGAAACCGTATTTTTCCTTAAACGAATAGTCCGCATGCCCGGGACGGAAGGAGACGGCAATGTTCCCATAGTCGCGGGAACGCTGGTCCTGGTTGCGCACGAGCAGGGAGATGGGGGTCCCGGTTGTTTTCCCCTCGAAGACGCCGGATAAGATCTCAACCGTATCTGTCTCATTGCGTTTTGTCGTATATTTACTTTGCCCAGGCCTTCTCCTGTCAAGGAAAGCCTGGATATCCTGTTCCGCAAGGGATATGCCTGCGGGACAGCCGTCAACCACAGCACCGACAGCCGGTCCGTGGGATTCCCCCCAGGTTGTGATCCTGAAAATTTTGCCATATGAGGAACCGCTCATAGAAAACACTCCTTTCACTGTCTGTACATAAACATATTATACAATTATATAGGAAGAAACCCGGGCATGCAACAAAAAGTACTTTTTAAATTTATTTTGAAATAAGAATAGACTGTACAATTGAGATGTTTCGTAATATAATGTTGTCTGAATACTGGAAAAGGAGAGGGATATATACAAGATGAGTGACAAGGAACAGAAAAGATCCA
This sequence comes from uncultured Mediterraneibacter sp., assembly GCA_944381935.1. GTDB lineage: Bacteria > Bacillota > Clostridia > Lachnospirales > Lachnospiraceae > Mediterraneibacter. Next base: position 215,153 of record CALWMN010000002.1, read on the forward strand.
ATGTTGATACCTCGGATGAACTCAGCAGTTTACACGACAGTGCAGATGAGCAGAATGTATATACCGATAAGATAGACGAATCCCGTCAGGTCCAAAAAGAAAAAGCTGCCAAAGGGGGCGGGCCGGAGAAAGAAGAAGTTTCCCGGGAGAGTGAACCGGAGGAGGAAGAAACCCCGGAAGAAGAGGGGGAGCAGGAAGAAGAGATTTCCGGCGGGGATGAACCGGAGGAAGAAGATTCCGATGAGGACGGGGAAGAAGCCGATGAAGAGATCATGGAAGATGACGATATGCAAGAGGAAGACATCGCCGATGAAATACTGGATGAGGGTGGGGCGGATGAGATGCCTGCAAAGAAGAAAAAGATCAGAAAAAGAAGGGGAAGACGAAATAAGAAACAAAAGAAAAACTGGGGGAAAAAACCCTGGATTATCGCGGGCAGCATAGTCGGAGCGCTGGCGCTGGTTTACTTGGGGATTTCCGCGTTTTTTATGGGGCATTTCTATATCAATACGACAATTAACGGCAAAGACTTTTCCGGAAAAGCCGCTTCTGATGTAGAGGATTACATGAAGCAGCAAGTCAAGGGATATGAACTGAAGATCATTGAGCAGAATCAGGAGTCGGATGTGATAAAAGGATCGGATATTTCCCTTACATACAAGGAAAACTCCGATATTGAGAAGGCGCTGGAGGCGCAGAACCCTCTTCTGTGGCCAAAGGCTTTCTTTGGCGCGACGTCTGCCAACGTAACCGTTGAGGTGGGATATGATGAAGCGGCATTGAATGAAAAGATACAGTCGGTGAAAGCAGTTACGCAGGAACAGACAGAACCGGCTTCCGCTTATCCGAAATTTGACGGAGAATCTTTTGTTGTGGAGCCGGAGGTGTACGGGACAGCGGTAAACATGGAAGCGTTTACGGAAAAAGTGACACAGTACATCACAGAGTTTAAGAGTGAGCTTAATATGATGGAGGAAGAGTGTTATGTAATGCCCAAATATACTTCCGAGTCCCCGGAGGTACAGGAAGCATGCGACGCCATGAATGAATACTGCAAGGCAAGCATCACGTATACGATGGATGAAAATGTAGTTGTGGATAAGCAGTTGATTTCCACATGGCTGAAATACGATGACAATATGCAGGTGAGCCTTAACGAGGATGCCGTCCGGGAATGGATGAGAGAGTTCGGCAAGACATATGATACGGTCGGGAAGACAAGGACGATCACAACTCCGAACGGCAAGACCGCGGAGGTTTCAGGAGGTACGTATGGATGGTCTGTGGACGAAGCCTCTGAGACGAAAACGCTGATCGAGAGCATCAAAAAGGGTGAGACAGTAGAGAAGACTCCCGCATATGAGCAGGAAGCGGCATCTCATTCTGCACAGGACTGGGGAAGCACCTATGTGGAGGTGGACCTGTCAGATCAGTGTATGTGGTATATTGTAGACGGATCGGTGGCGATGTCTGCAGACGTTGTGACAGGACTTCCGACTCCGGACCGTGCGACGCCGGCGGGTGTGTACTCGATACTGGAGCTTAAACGGGATAAAACGCTTGTCGGGGAGACGGACCCGGCAACGGGCGAGCCGATTTATGAAACCCCGGTGTCATATTGGATGAGAGTGACGTGGACAGGGATCGGATTCCATGATGCAACGTGGCAGTCTGCGTTCGGAGGCAGCAGATATCAGAGTTATGGATCTCATGGCTGTATCAATATGTCTTACGATGACGCAGCCACTCTCTATGGGATGCTGAGCGTGGGAACACCGGTTGTCATGCATTATTAGGAGAAACTTGTCGGAAGAAAGGTATGCAGGAAAGACAACATGTATGAATTGATAAAGAAAGACGGACTGGCGAAAAGGGGGAGGCTCCATACGGTCCATGGGACGATCGAGACGCCTGTGTTCATGAATGTGGGGACTGCCGCGGCAATAAAAGGGGCTGTGTCCACGGACGACCTCCGCCGGATTAAGACACAGGTGGAGCTGTCCAATACGTACCATCTCCATGTCCGCCCGGGAGACGAGATCGTAAAGAAGCTCGGGGGACTCCGCAAATTTATGAACTGGGATAAGCCTGTCCTTACAGATTCAGGCGGATTCCAGGTGTTTTCCCTGGCATCTCTGAGGAAGATAAAGGAAGAGGGGGTCCACTTTCATTCCCATGTGGATGGGCGGAAGATCTTCATGGGTCCGGAGGAGAGCATGCAGATACAGTCCAATCTGGCGTCCACGATCGCTATGGCATTTGATGAATGCCCGCCCAGCGTGGCAGATAAAAAGTATATTGCGGATTCCGTGTCGAGGACGACAAGATGGCTGAAGCGGTGTAAAGCTGAGATGGGCCGTCTCAATTCTCTGCCGGATACGATCAATCCCAGCCAGATGCTCTTTGGGATCAACCAGGGCGGCGTGTATGAAGACATCCGTATTGCCCATGCACAGCAGATAGCAGAGCTTGACCTGGATGGATATGCGGTCGGGGGACTTGCCGTCGGGGAGAGCCATGAAGAGATGTACCGTATCCTGGACGCTGTGGTGGGGCATCTGCCGGAGGATAAACCAACCTACCTTATGGGTGTGGGAACGCCGGCAAATATACTGGAGGCAGTGGACAGGGGCGTAGATTTTTTTGACTGTGTTTACCCGACAAGAAATGGGAGACATGGACATGTGTATACGAATCACGGCAAGATGAATCTGTTCAACGCCAGATATGAGCTGGATGACAGGCCGATTGAAGAAGGCTGCGGCTGCCCCGCGTGCATAAGCTACAGCAGGGCGTATATCCGCCATCTGCTGAAAGCCAGGGAGATGCTCGGCATGCGTCTGTGCGTACTCCATAATCTGTATTTTTATAATACCATGATGGAGGAAATCCGTTCCGCTATAGAGGCAGGGGACTATAAGGCTTATAAAAAGAAAAAACTGGAAGGCATGGCAGGATCAGTACCGGGCCGCCTGGAGGAAAAATAAGGACATGCTTATGGGGCGGGCAGGGCATCCCCATCAGGGCAAAAATTTCTAAAAAGCCTTGAAGAATCCGGTATTTTTGTGTATAGTATTCTTATTGCGGAACATAACGAGTTAGGAGGAAATACAATATGGATATGGTTGGTATTATCGTGCTTTATGCCGTTGTTATTGGTGGTATGTGGTTTCTGTTGATGCGCCCCCAGAAAAAGGAGCAGAAGCGCATCCAGGCGATGCTTTCCACGATGGAGGTCGGAGATACCGCTCTGACTACAAGCGGATTTTACGGTGTGATCATAGATATTACAGATGATGATGTGATCGTAGAATTTGGAAATAATAAGAATTGCCGTATACCGATGCAGAAATCGGCGATCGCTCAGATTGAAAAGCCAAATGCCGAATAAAATGGGCAGGGAAACCGGGAGACAGGAGTGTCTTCCGGTTTTTTTAGAGTGCCCTCTGATTTTTGGGCGAAATACTTGAAAGATGCCCGGAAATGCGGTATGATTAAAACTAGTATTTTTTACATTTGGAAGGATGAGTTGACATGGAAATGAAGATCGGAGTAATCAAGGGGGATGGGATCGGCCCGGAGATCGTGGATGAGGCGGTAAAGGTCCTCAATAAGATCGCTGAAGTGTACGGACATTCCTTTTCCTATACCCAGCTTTTGATGGGAGGGGCATCCATTGATGCAAACGGAGTCCCGCTTACAGACGAGACGCTTCAGGCGGCAAAGGAGTGCGGCGCCGTGCTTATGGGTTCGATCGGAGGGGACGCAAAAACATCGCCCTGGTATAAGCTTGAGCCGTCCAGGCGCCCTGAGGCAGGGCTGCTGGCGCTGCGCAAGGGGCTGAATCTGTTTGCGAACCTAAGACCGGCCGTTCTCTATGAAGAACTGAAGGGGGCATGCCCTCTCAAAGAAGAGATTGCGGACAGGGGATTTGACATGATGATCATGCGGGAACTGACAGGGGGACTGTATTTCGGAAAACGCAGTACGCAGGAGGAGGACGGAGTCCTGACTGCCAGGGATGAGCTGGCCTATAACGAGAATGAGATACGAAGGATTGCGAAACGCGGATTTGACATAGCAATGAAGAGAAGGAAGAAAGTAACCAGTGTCGACAAGGCGAACGTGCTGGATTCTTCCCGGTTATGGAGAAAAGTGGTGGAAGAGACCGCGAAAGATTATCCGGAAGTGGCACTGGAGCACATGCTTGTGGACAATTGTGCCATGCAGCTGGTGAAAGACCCGGCACAGTTTGACGTGATTCTGACAGAGAATATGTTCGGGGATATTTTGTCCGATGAGGCAAGTATGGTCACGGGCTCTATCGGGATGCTGGCGTCTGCAAGCCTGAATGAGACAAAATTCGGCCTGTATGAACCAAGCGGCGGATCTGCGCCGGATATCGCGGGCAAGGGGATTGCAAACCCGATTGCAACGATCCTTTCCGCGGCAATGATGCTGCGGTACTCGTTCGACCTTGACAGGGAAGCACAGGCTGTGGAAACGGCAGTAGAAAAGACGCTCAGGGACGGTTACAGGACGGCAGATATCATGTCCGAAGGAAAGACGCAAGTCGGAACGAAAGAGATCGGGGACAGGATCTGCTCTTATATCGTATAAACGGGAGCAGTTATATCGGATATTTACAGGAAACCAGGAGAAACCGGAGAGGAGATTGGAAATGAGAAGTGATACAGTTACGAAAGGGGTACAGCAGGCACCTCACAGATCGTTATTTAACGCACTGGGGATGACGCAGGAGGAACTGGACAGACCGCTGATCGGCGTGGTCAGCTCCTACAATGAGATCGTTCCCGGGCACATGAACCTGGATAAGATTACAGAGGCGGTAAAGCTGGGAGTCGCGATGGCGGGCGGAACCCCGATCATGGTTCCGGCAATCGCGGTGTGTGACGGGATCGCAATGGGGCATATCGGCATGAAGTATTCCCTTGTCACAAGGGATCTGATTGCAGATTCTACGGAGGCGCTTGCCATGGCCCATCAGTTTGACGGGTTGGTCATGATACCCAACTGTGACAAGAATGTTCCGGGACTTCTTATGGCGGCAGCCCGTGTGAATATCCCGACGATATTTGTCAGCGGAGGACCGATGCTGGCAGGTCACGTGAAGGGGCAGAAAACCAGCCTCTCCAGTATGTTTGAGGCGGTCGGGTCCTACGCGGCGGGAAAGATGACTGATGAAGATATCTGTGAGTTTGAGAATAAGGCATGTCCCACATGCGGTTCCTGCTCGGGCATGTATACGGCAAACAGTATGAACTGCCTTACCGAGGCGCTGGGGATGGGGCTGAAAGGAAACGGCACAATTCCCGCTGTATATTCTGCCAGGATCCAGCTTGCCAAGCATGCGGGGATGCAGGTGATGGAACTGGTGAGAAAGAATATCCGTCCCCGGGATATCATGACTGAGGACGCCATCCTCAACGCACTGACGGTTGACATGGCGCTTGGATGCTCCACAAACAGTATGCTCCATCTTCCGGCGATCGCACATGAGATCGGCATGGATTTTGAGATTGATTTTGCCAACAGCATCAGTGAGAAGACGCCGAATCTCTGCCACCTGGCGCCGGCAGGCCACACATATATCGAGGACCTGAACGAAGCCGGCGGCGTCTATGCCGTCATGAATGAACTGAATAAAAAAGGACTTCTGCACACGGACTGCATGACAGTCACGGGAAGGACCATAGGGGAAAATATTTCGGGATGTGAGAACAAGAATCCCGAGGTCATCCGCCCGATCGGCAACCCATACTCCCAGACAGGCGGACTGGCAGTACTTAAAGGGAACCTGGCGCCCGACGGAAGTGTGGTAAAACGTTCAGCTGTCTGCGATGAGATGCTGGTGCATGAAGGCCCGGCAAGGATTTTTGAGAGTGACGAGGAGGCGACAGAGGCAATCAAGACCGGAAAGATCAATCCGGGAGATGTTATCGTGATCCGATATGAGGGACCTAAGGGAGGCCCGGGCATGCGCGAGATGCTCAATCCGACTTCTGCCATCGCAGGATATGGACTTGGATCTACTGTTGCGCTGATCACAGACGGCAGGTTCAGCGGGGCATCGCGAGGAGCGTCAATCGGCCATGTCTCCCCGGAGGCGGCAGTGGGCGGACCCATCGCTCTTGTGGAAGAGGGGGACATCATCAAGATCAATATTCCGAAATTAAGGCTGGAACTGGATATATCGGAGGAAGAGATGGCTGCAAGAAGAGCAAAATGGCAGCCTAGGGAGCCGAAGGTGAAAACCGGATACCTTGCCCGGTACGCTTCTATGGTGACATCCGGAAACCGCGGGGCAATCCTTGAGATACCAGAGAACCCAGAAACGAAATGACCAGGAGGAAGGGCACCATGCAGTTAAATGGAGCAGAAATTTTAATCGAATGCCTGAAGGAGCAGGGCGTGGACGTTGTATTCGGATATCCGGGCGGTGCGATTCTCAACGTATATGATGAGCTTTACAAACACCGGGGGGAGATCCGCCATATCCTGACGTCCCATGAGCAGGGGGCGTCCCATGCGGCGGACGGATATGCGCGCGCCACGGGAAAGGTGGGAGTCTGCCTTGCCACAAGCGGTCCGGGAGCGACGAATCTTGTCACCGGGATTGCAACAGCCTATATGGATTCCATTCCGATTGTGGCGATTACCTGTAATGTCGGGGTTCCGCTTCTTGGGAAGGACAGCTTCCAGGAAATTGATATTACCGGTGTTACAATGCCGATTACAAAATACAACTTTATCGTCAAAGACGTGACGAAACTTGCAGATACGGTCCGCAAGGCTTTCCGCATCGCACGGACCGGAAGGCCGGGCCCGGTCCTCATTGATATTCCGAAAGATATCACCTCTGGTGTTACAGAATATCACAGAGAAGAATTGGGGAAATATATTCGGGGGACGGATCATATTAATGAAGAAGAGATCACGCGCGCAGTGCACATGATGGAAGAGGCGGAAAGACCATTTGTGTTCGTGGGGGGAGGAGCTGTCCTTTCCGGAGCGAGCAGGGAGCTGTTTGAGTTCGTCGAAAAGCTGGATGCACCTGTAACAGACACTCTGATGGGAAAAGGGGCATTTCCGGGAACAGATCCCAGATACACCGGAATGCTCGGCATGCACGGCACAAAGGCGTCAAATTACGGCGTCAGCGAATGTGATCTTCTCGTTGTGCTCGGCGCGAGATTCAGCGACAGAGTGACAGGAAACACGGAAACTTTTGCAAAAAATGCAAAGATTATCCAGATTGATATCGACCCGGCTGAGATCAACAAGAATGTGATCATTGACGCCCAGGTGGTCGGAGATATCAGATCCGCGTTAAAGCAGATTAACAAAAGGCTTTCGGCGCAGCGCCACGGCGCATGGCTGGAGACAGTGGAGGGATATAAGAAGAAATATCCTCTGAAATATCATCCAGATGCCCTGACAGGTCCCTTTATTGTAGAGGAGATATACCGCCAGACAGCGGGAGATGCGCTTATTGTCACAGAAGTCGGACAGCATCAGATGTGGGCAGCCCAGTACTATAAATATACAAAGCCCAGGACGCTGCTTACGTCCGGCGGACTCGGGACAATGGGATACGGCCTTGGGGCAGCGCTCGGCGCAAAGACGGGACGCCCGGATAAGACGGTAGTAAACATTGCGGGGGATGGATGTTTCCGCATGAATATGAATGAGATTGCAACGGCGGTCCGGCATAATATTCCGGTCATCCAGGTTGTCGTGAACAATCATGTGCTTGGGATGGTGCGGCAGTGGCAGGACCTGTTCTATGATGAGAGATACTCTGCGACAGTACTCCGGGATGCGGTAGACTTTGTCAAGCTTGCCGAGGCGATGGGAGCCGCGGGAATTCCCGCATCGTCACAGGAGGAATTTAAAAATGCGTTCAGACAGGCACTCACGATGAACCGTCCGGTCGTGATTGACTGCCAGATCGACAGCGACGACAAGGTATGGCCTATGGTAGCGCCCGGGGCAGCCATCAGCGAGGCATTTGATGAGGAGGATCTCGCGAAAAAATAAAGGGAAAGCCAGACGGACGTCAGTTCCGGTTTGACATAAAACAGAAAATCAGGAGGTAAAAGAAATGAGCAGAGTGTACAATTTTTCAGCGGGACCGGCAGTTCTGCCGGAAGAGGTATTAAGAGAAGCGGCTGAAGAGATGCTGGATTACAGGGGAACCGGCATGTCTGTCATGGAGATGAGCCATCGTTCCAAGGCGTTTGAGGAGATCATTACAACAGCAGAGCAGGACCTGAGGGACCTGATGGGGATACCGGACAATTACAGGGTGCTTTTCCTTCAGGGCGGGGCATCGCAGCAGTTTGCCATGATTCCGATGAATCTTATGAAGAACCGTGTGGCAGATTATATCATCACAGGCCAGTGGGCAAAGAAAGCGGCAAAAGAGGCTGAAAAATACGGAAAGGTAAACCGGATCGCTTCGTCCGAAGATAAGACTTTTTCCTATATCCCGGACTGCTCGGACCTGCCGGTGTCGGAAGATGCGGACTATGTTTACATCTGTGAAAACAATACGATCTACGGAACCAAATTTAAAAAGCTTCCGGATACAAAAGGGAAAATACTTGTAGCGGATGTCTCCTCCTGCTTTTTATCCGAGCCGGTTGACGTGGAGAAATACGGCATTATCTATGGCGGCGTCCAGAAAAACATCGGACCGGCAGGAGTCGTGATCGTGATCATAAGAGAAGACCTTATCACGGAAGATGTGCTGCCGGGAACCCCGACGATGCTTACATATAAGACACATGCCGACGCAAAATCCCTTTATAACACTCCTCCGGCATACGGGATTTACATCTGCGGAAAAGTCTTTAAATGGATCAAGTCGATGGGCGGACTCGGGGCGATGAAAGAGCGCAATGAGAAGAAGGCAAAAGTTCTTTATGACTATCTGGACCAGAGCAGATTATTCAAGGGCACCGTTGTGAAGGAAGACCGCTCCCTGATGAACGTTCCCTTTGTGACAGGGGATGCAGGCCTGGATGCAAAATTTGTGAAAGAGGCGAAGGCTGCCGGGCTTGAGAACCTGAAAGGACACCGCACGGTTGGCGGTATGCGTGCCAGCATCTATAATGCAATGCCGTATGAGGGTGTAGAAGCGCTTGTTGAGTTTATGAAAAAATTTGAAGAGGAGAATCTGTAAAATGTATAAATATCAGTGCCTGAATCCAATTTCCCAGGTGGGCCTGGAACAGTTGGATGACAATTACGTAATGACAGAGCAGGACGGGGAAGCGGATGTAATACTGGTGAGAAGTGCTAAAATGCACGATATGCAGTTTGCTCCGAATTTAAAAGCGATTGCCCGCGCGGGAGCAGGGGTAAACAATATCCCTCTTGAAAGATGTGCGGAAGAGGGAATTGTAGTGTTCAATACGCCCGGTGCAAATGCAAACGGCGTAAAGGAGCTTGTGATCGCAGGTATGCTCCTGGCTGCCCGCGATATCATCGGCGGGATCAACTGGGTGCAGGAATACGAGGAAGACGGCGATATTGCAAAAATCACGGAGAAAAAGAAGAAAGCGTTCGCAGGAACCGAGCTTTCCGGGAAAAAACTCGGCGTGATCGGCCTTGGGGCAATCGGAGTCCTTGTGGCAAACGCAGCCACCCATCTCGGGATGGATGTATACGGCTACGACCCCTATGTTTCCGTTGACTCTGCATGGAGGCTATCGCGCAGCATCCACCATGCGAAAACGGTTGATGAGCTTTACAAAGAGTGTGATTATATCACGGTTCATGTTCCGGCTACAGACGACACGAAAGGCATGATTGATAAAAATGCCATCGGCCTGATGAAAAAAGGAGTGGTAATCCTGAATTTTGCAAGGGATGTGCTTGTGGAGCAGGAGGATATTGTAGACGGACTTGTGTCAGGAAAAGTACACTGCTACGTTACAGATTTCCCGACCAAGGAAATCGTGGGCGTCAAGGGCGCCATCGTGATCCCTCATCTGGGTGCGTCCACAGAGGAATCGGAAGATAACTGTGCGAAGATGGCAGCGGAAGAGATCAAAGATTTCCTGGAGAACGGCAATATTACACATTCCGTCAACTTCCCGGACTGTGACATGGGAGAGAAGGGAGAGGGGCCCAGAATTACGATCCTCCACCGCAATATCCCGAATATGCTGGGACAGTTCACCGGGCTGCTTGCCGACAAAGAGATCAATATCTCGCTTATGACGAACAAGAGCCGTAAAGAATATGCATATACTGTGATCGATGTGGATACAGAGGTTTCAAAAGAGGTAGAGGAAAAACTGGCAGCGATCAATGGGGTGCTGAGGGTTCGGATCTTGTAAAAGAAGATGGACAGGAGTCACATCCGGGGAGGGACTTGAACTAAGCAATCTTCGGATGTGGCTTTTCTGTGTTTTCAGGCAAAGAAGCTTGACAGAACCCGAATGATTGTATACAATTATACAGGGATACCGATATATGGAAATACCGGTTCCCGGGACAGATACAGCAGTAAGGAGGAAACCGGATGGAAGAGCAGGAACATTCCCTGGGAGGACGTGTGTTTCAGAAGATCCGCGAAGATATCCTGAGTGGGAAATACGAGGAAAATGACGAACTTCGGGAAAATACTCTCGGAAAAGAGATGGGAGTCAGCCGCACTCCCGTCAGAGAAGCGCTCCGCCAGCTTGAACTGGAAGGATTGGTCAGGATTATCCCAAATAAGGGAGCATATGTGACCGGAATTTCCCACAAGGATATCTGGGATATATACAGGCTGCGCTCTGTGCTTGAGGGCATATGCGCACGGTGGGCAGTGGAACATATCACAGAGGAGCAGCTTAATGAGCTTGAGGAGACCATCCTGCTTTCAGAATTTCAGATGAAAAAAGGATCCGGTTTTCATACAGAGCAGGTGACAGCGCTTGACGGACGTTTTCACGCTGTTTTGTATGAGGCTTCCGGGAGCAGGATTCTAAGCCACGTACTGACCGATTTTCACAATTATGTCCGGGTGGCAAGAAAGTCTTCGATCCTCTCTGAGGAACGGGCGAGGAGATCGATCCGGGAGCATAAGCAAATCCTCAGAGCGATCTGGGACAGGGACGCTGAGACCGCGGAGCAGCTTGCAAATGAGCATATCATGCATGTCATGCAGAACCTGAAAAGGCAGGGTTACGAAGAAGAATAGGAGGAGACAGCAAATGGAAAAGATCAAAATGACCACCCCTCTGGTTGAAATGGACGGGGATGAGATGACAAGAATTCTATGGAAGATGATCAAGGAGGAGCTTCTGGAGCCATATATTGACCTTAAGACGGAGTACTATGATCTTGGACTGGAGCACAGAAATGAGACGAATGACCAGGTGACAGTGGATTCTGCCCTGGCGACAAAGAAATATAAAGTAGCGGTAAAATGTGCGACGATTACGCCTAACGCAGCCAGGATGGATGAGTATGACTTGAAGGAAATGTGGAAGAGCCCGAACGGGACGATCCGCGCGATACTTGACGGGACTGTATTCCGTGCTCCAATCGTAGTAAAAGGGATTGAACCCTGTGTGAAGAACTGGAAAAAACCGATCACGATAGCCAGGCATGCATATGGAGATGTCTATAAGGGCAGCGAGATGAAGATTCCGGGAGCAGGGAAAGTGGAACTGGTGTATACGGCAGAGGACGGCACGCAGACCAGCGAACTGGTGCATGAATTTGATGGGCCGGGGATTGTCCAGGGCATGCATAATCTTGACAAGTCCATAGAAAGCTTTGCGAGAAGCTGTTTTTCTTATGCGCTTGACACAAAGCAGGATCTCTGGTTTGCGACAAAGGATACGATTTCCAAAAAGTATGACCATACATTCAAAGACATTTTCCAGGAAATCTACGATGCAGAGTTTGACGCGAAATTCAAGGAGGCGGGAATCGAGTATTTCTATACCTTGATTGACGATGCGGTTGCCCGTGTCATGAAATCCCAGGGAGGATATATATGGGCGTGCAAGAATTATGACGGTGATGTGATGAGCGATATGATTTCTTCCGCATTCGGTTCCCTAGCAATGATGACGTCTGTGCTCGTCTCACCGGAAGGCTATTATGAGTATGAGGCTGCCCACGGCACTGTCCAGCGCCACTACTACAAGCATCTGAAGGGAGAAGAGACATCCACCAATTCAGTAGCGACGATCTTCGCGTGGACAGGCGCCCTCAGAAAGAGAGGGGAACTGGACGGGAATAAAGAACTGATGGAGTTTGCAGACAGGCTTGAAAAAGCAACGATCGGCACGATCGAGGCGGGAGAGATGACGAAAGACCTCGCCCTGATCACAACGATTGAGAACCCGACCGTACTCAACAGTGAGGATTTCATCAAAGCCATTGCATCAAGGCTGTAATACAGGACGATGAGGATAGGGGGAGATTCCCCGATAAACAGGAAAACCTTCAGGCCGGCGGAAGTACTTCCGCCAGTCTGAAGGCTTTTTAATCAGCGAGGGCCTCCCAGGCTTCATAAAGCTCGTTAAGGCGCGTTTCATTTGCGGCACGTTCACCAGAGAGCTCCTGGCATTTTACAGAATTGGAATAGACTTCTTCCAGTGTCAGATCCCGGTCAATCTGCGCGTTTCTCTCTTCAAGGCGGCTGATCTCTTCCTCAGTCCTTTTCAGATCGTTTTTTCGTTTGCGTTCCTTTGTCTGCTGCTCTTTCTGTTCCTGCCAGCTCAGCTTCGATTCTGAGGCTGCCGCCTGTTTTCCGGTCTCGCCCGGGGCGCAGGCAGAATTATACGCGCGCGTCAGCTCCTCTTTTTTCTCAAGATAGTAATCATAGTTCCCGATATAGTTTACAAACGTCTGGTTGACAAGCTCCAGAATCCTCGTTGCCGTCTGGTTGATGAAATAACGGTCGTGGGATACGTAGAGGACGGTCCCGCCGTAGTCGTTCAGCGCTTCCTCCAGTATCTCCTTCGAGGTGATATCCAGATGGTTGGTAGGCTCGTCCAGGATCAGGAAGTTTGCCTCTGACAGCATAAGCTTCGCCAGTGAGACACGCCCTTTTTCCCCGCCGCTTAAAGAGCGGATTTCTTTAAATACGTCATCTCCGGTAAACCCGAATGAGGCGAGCGTATTGCGGATCTGCGTGTTGGTAAGGGAAGGATAGTCGTCTGATATTTCATCAAAGATCGTCTTGTCATCGTGAAGGACATGGTGTTCCTGGTCATAGTAGCCGATACAGACTTTTGCTCCGAGAGTGAAAGAACCTTCATCTGCCGGTGTTACCTGGTTTAAAATTTTCAGGAGGGTCGTCTTTCCTGTCCCGTTGTCTCCGATTACGGCGACATGCTCCCCTCGCTTGATCTCAAAGCTGGCATCGTGAAATAAGAGCTGGCTGCCAAACCGCTTGGATAGATGTCTGGCTGTAAGCACATCATTCCCGCTGATACAGGAAGGCTCCAGCTTAAGATGTATCTTGGATACGGTATCAGACGGCTTTTCTACCGGTTCTATTTTTTCCAGCATCTTCTCCCTGCTTTCCGCGCGGCGGATGGATTTTTCGCGATTGAAGGAACGCAGTTTCTCGATCACTGCCTGCTGATGGCGGATCTCCCGCTGCTGATTCAGGTATTCTTTGAGACGGGCGTCACGAATCTGCTGTTTCTTCCGGGAATATTCTTTATAATTGCCGAGATACACATAGATTTTCCCCTGTTCGACCTCCACGACTTTCGTCACAACACGGTTCAGGAAATATCTGTCGTGGGAGACAATGAGGACAGCTCCCGGATAATTTCCAAGAAACGCCTCAAGCCATGCAACAGAGTTAAGGTCCAGATGGTTGGTAGGTTCGTCAAGAAGGAGAATATCCGGCTTTGTGAGAAGCAGCTTTCCCAGAGAGACACGTGTTTTCTGCCCGCCGGAAAGCGTATCAGTCTTTTTTGAGAAATCATCTTCCGTAAATCCAAGCCCTTTGAGAACGCCGGTAATCTCACTCTCGCAGGCGTATCCGTTTTTGGCGTCAAAATCGGACTGGAGCCGGTTATATGTCTCAAGCCGGCTTTTCAGTTCATCACCTTCAAGGAATTTAAGCTCCTGCTCGATCGTACGGATTTTAAGCTCCATTTCCAGGATGTCGGCCTTGGCGCTTCGTACTTCTTCATAAATGCTTCTGCCGGACTGAAGATCCTGGTGCTGGGCAAGATATCCGATCGTCTTTCCCTTCGCAAGTGTAATGCTGCCCCCATCCAGAGGCTCTTCCTTCATAATCATTTTAAGAATCGTTGATTTTCCGGCGCCGTTTATGCCTACCAGGGCAGCCTTCTCCCTTTCTTCTATATGAAAAGATCCGTCCCTGACAATGACATGTTCTCCGAAAGCTTTCTCAATATTGTGGCATGCGAGTATCATTGGTACTCCTCCTGGTGATTTTATCTCTCAAGTTACCATTATAGCTGAATCCTGTGAAAAAACAAGATAAAGAAAAGTAAAGTTTGACAGACCAAAAAGTCTTTTATATAATAATTCATAGATTGGAAATGGAGGGCGATGAGTTTGGAACACAGAGGAATATCCCGGGCTGTAATATCAAGGCTGCCGAGATATTACAGATATCTGGGGGATCTGCTCGAGGCGGGAGTAGAAAGGATTTCGTCTAATGACCTGAGTAAAAAGATGCATGTCACGGCATCACAGATCCGGCAGGATTTGAATAATTTCGGCGGATTCGGACAGCAGGGTTACGGCTATAATGTGAAATATCTCTATACGGAGATCGGAAAGATACTCGGATTGGATAAGAACCATAATTTCATTATTATCGGAGCCGGCAATCTGGGACAGGCTCTTGCCAATTATGCATCGTTTGAGAGAAGCGGATTTATCTTAAAGAGCCTGTTCGATGTGAACCCGCGCCTGGAAGGTGTTACGATCCGGGGAATACCGGTGCGGATGATGGATGGGCTAGTAGACTTTCTCCAGCACAATGACATTGAGATAGCAGCACTTACCATTCCCAAATCAAAGGCTATAGAGGTTGCGGATATTCTGGTGGCAAACGGAATCAAAGCAATCTGGAATTTTGCACATACAGATTTGAATCTGCCCAAGGACGTGATTATAGAAAGCGTCCATCTTTCAGACAGTCTGATGAAACTTTCTTATAATATCAGCCGCAGAAATGAGGATACATAAAATCATAACAGCCCCGCAGGTTTCTGCGGGGCATTTGGACGTAGCAGAAAGGCAAGGTGACGGCAGTGAGATATCTTCCCGATGGAAAACAAATGAAGGAGGCAGATGCCTATACCATACAGAACGTGGGGATTCCATCGCTTGTGCTTATGGAGCGGGCGGCGCTTGGAGTCGTTGAGGCCATGGAGCAGGGCAGAATCCATACAGGCCGCGCGCTTGTTGTATGCGGGAGCGGCAACAATGGCGGAGACGGATTTGCGGTTGCCCGTCTTCTCAGGGAAAGAGGGGGCCGGGCGGATGTCCTTTTTGCGGGCAGGGATGAGTCCATGAGCGAGGAATGCCGTCTGCAGAGGGAGATTGCACACAATTGTGGCGTGGGGATATGCACCACGTACCCTGACTGTGAATATAGTGTTATAATAGATGCGGTTTTTGGCGTTGGCTTAAGCAGGAAGATAGAAGGGAGATACAAGGACGTGATCGAGTGGATGAACCGTCAGCCGGCGGAGAAGGTTGCGGTTGATATTCCCTCGGGCATCTGTTCCGTTTCTGGAAAAGTCCTAGGAGCCGCATGCCGTGCGGATCTCACCGTTGCGCTTGCGTGTGAGAAGTTAGGATGCGCGCTGTTTCCCGGCAGCGCATATGCGGGAAGGGTTGTCACGGCACAGATCGGGATCCCACCTTCATTCTTCCAAAACGATCCCGGGGTCTGCTTCACGTACGAGAAGGAGGATCTGGCGGGACTGCTTCCGGCAAGACCGGCGGATTCCCACAAGGGAAGCTACGGTAAGGTGCTGATGATAACCGGAAGCAGCAGCATGGCAGGAGCGGCTTTTCTCAGTGCAGCCGCGGCTTATACGGCAGGGGCAGGACTGGTGAGGGTTTATACGGACAGACAGAACCGCCCGATCCTCCAGGAACTGCTCCCTGAGGCGGTTATTTCTGATTACGCAGGGTATGATGAAAAGGAGCTTGACAGCCTGCTTGATTGGGCGGACGTTGTCTGTATCGGATGCGGACTGGGAACAGGAGAGGTATCCGAGCGCGTTTTCCTCCATACTGTGGGGGCAGTGAAGGTGCCGTGTGTGATAGATGCAGACGGTATCAACCTGCTCAGCCGCCATATGGATAGGCTGGGAGAGATCGATGCTCCGGTGGTCCTGACACCCCATATGAAGGAGATGTCAAGAATGACGGGAAGAAGCGTGGAAGAACTCTCAGAGAACCGCATGGAAGCTGTGCGGGAGTTTACGCGGAAATATCAGGTGGTGTGCGCCTTAAAAGACAGCAGGACAATCGTGGCGTCAGAAGGGGAGAGGACCTTTGTCAATCTGGCAGGGAACAGTGCTATGGCAAAAGCGGGGGCAGGCGACGTCCTTGCCGGGGTGATTACAGGTCTTCTGGCACAGGGAAAGTCTCCCTTTGCCGGCGCATCGCTTGGGGTTTGGCTGCATGCCCTCGGCGGCGATGAGGCGAAAGCTGCAAAAGGGGCATACAGTGTCCTGGCGCGCGACCTGATGGAAGGAATACAAACATGCATGAAACATGCAAAGGAGAGTGTGTACAGCAATGAAGCAATACAGCAGGGTGTGTGCAGAGATTGATCTGGATGCCATCGCATATAATATGGAACAGATGAAAAAACGGATCGGGGAAACGTCCCGCCTGATCGCGGTCGTCAAGACAGACGGATACGGGCATGGCGCCGTACCCATCGCCCGCATGTTTGAGGCCGTACCGTATGTTTGGGGATATGCCGTGGCATGTATGGGGGAAGCGGCTGCCCTCAGGAAACACGGTATCCGTAAACCTGTCCTGGTCCTGGGGTGCATTTTCCCGGAAGAATATGAGGATATGGTACAAAATGAGATCCGGGCCACAGTCTATACGGAAGAGATGGCGCAGTCCATGTCGGATACCGCGGCAAGACTTGGCAGGACCGCATATTTCCATATCAAGATCGATACCGGAATGGGGAGGCTGGGATTCCCGGCGGATGAAGGAAGCGCAGACGCCATCGCCCGCATCAGCAGACTGCCAAATGTGTGCATGGAGGGGATGTTCACCCATTTTGCGAAAGCGGATGAGACAGATAAATCCTACACCCTGAAACAGCATGAACGATTTCTGTGGATGAAAGGGCAGATGGAGCAGAGAAAGGTTCCTGTCCGTTATTTCGACTGCGACAACAGTGCAGGAATCATTGATTTTCCTGATATGAAGCATGACCTGGCAAGGGCAGGGATTTCAACATACGGCATGTATCCGTCTGACGAGGTGAAAAAGGCGGAGGTTGACCTTAGGCCGGCACTGAGGCTTACGAGCCATGTAAGCTTCGTAAAAGAAGTGGAGCCGGGCACATCCATCAGCTATGGAGGTACTTTTACGGCAAAGACGCGGATGAAGGTGGCTACGATCCCGGTCGGATACGGGGACGGCTACCCACGCTCCCTTTCCAACCGCGGATATGTCCTGATTCACGGGAAAAAGGCAAAGATACTGGGAAGAGTGTGCATGGACCAGTTCATGGTCGACGTCACACACATTCCGGAGACAAAATTTATGGATGAAGTCACCCTTGTCGGAAAGGACAAAGAAGAATCAATCTCCGTAGAAGACCTGTCTGAGCTGAGCGGGAGATTCAACTATGAATTTGTCTGCTGCCTGGGCAAGAGGATTCCCCGCAGCTACAAAAAAGGCGGCAGGGTCATCCAGCAGTCCGACTGCTTTTCGTGACCGGCATGGCACCTGAGTACGTCTGCACAGAAAAACTGAATACTTCCGATGAAAGTGGAAATACTGAAGTATCTGCAGCGGCTGCCTGCAGAACTATAGCAGAATCGGAGAGTGAAAGATTTTGGTGATCAGACGAGGAGATATTTATTATGCCGATTTGAGCCCGGTCGTAGGTTCAGAACAGGGAGGAGTGCGGCCGGTTCTTGTCATACAGAACAATGTGGGAAACAGGCACAGCCCTACCATCATCTGCGCGGCGATCACGTCCAGGATGAACAAGGCAAAGCTTCCCACCCATATCGAGATCAGCGCGAAGCAGTACAATATCATGAAAAATTCTGTTATCCTGCTTGAACAGATCAGAACGATCGACAAGCAGAGGCTGAAAGAATTTGTATGCCATATTGATCCGTCCATGATGAAAAAAATAGATGAAGCGATCCGCATCAGTCTTGAGCTTTCTACATAGGATCACGCGGAAGTGCGGATTAACCCACCGCGGGTGTGGGAATACTGAATCTTTACAGAACAGAAAAAGGATGATAAAATTGTAAAGCATAACATGCTTTTTGACAAATCTTGTAATATATAAAGGAAAAAGGAGAACCACAGTATGTCAGGACATTCTAAATTCGCAAATATCAAGCATAAAAAGGAAAAAAATGACGCCGCCAAGGGAAAGATCTTTACGAAAATAGGCCGTGAGCTGGCGGTGGCAGTCAAAGAGGGAGGCGGGCCAGATCCGGCGAACAACAGCAGGCTGAGGGATGTCATTGCCAAGGCAAAGTCAAACAATATGCCGAATGACACGATCGAGAGAAACATCAAGAAAGCGGCAGGCGAAGGCTCGGGAGACAATTATGAACATATTACATATGAGGGTTACGGCCCGAACGGAACGGCGATCATAGTGAAGACGCTCACGGACAATAAGAACCGCACAGCATCCAATGTAAGAAATGCGTTTACAAAGGGCAGCGGCAATGTGGGGACGCCCGGATGCGTTTCGTTTATGTTTGACGAGAAAGGACAGATCTTTGTCGCAAAGGAAGATTGTTCTATGGATGCGGACGAGCTGATGATGCTTGCGCTTGACGCGGGGGCAGAGGATTTTACAGAGGATGAGGAAAGCTATGAAATCCTGACAGACCCCGGCAGTTTCAGCGATGTGCGCCTGAAGCTGGAAGAGGAGGGGATCGAGATGGCGTCTGCGGAAGTGACGATGATCCCCCAGACATATGTCGAGCTTAGCAGTGAGGAAGACATTAAGAATATCCAGAAGACTCTTGATCTGCTGGAAGAAGACGATGATGTACAGGATGTATATCACAACTGGAATGAATCATAAGACAAGGACAGGGAAAGGCGTGGTGGAACCGTGGATATGACCAGTCTCAGGGAAGAAATGATCGCTCTGTACCGGGAGACGATGAATTATAAGTTTCAGAAGACAACTTATGAAGACCAGATAGAGAAATTGAAGGGGAAATACAGGGGACTGCTCGAGGGGATCGCTGAAAATATTGCTGCGTCTGAGGATGCGGTGGAAGTGCTGGCTGCGTTCGTCCCAGAGTATGTTTCGGGCAGGCTTGCATCTGTTGGCAGCAAGAGAAAGAGAAGCCTGGAGGCGTGCGACCACAATATGAATATGGTGGCATGGTTTATGCCGGTGATCGGGGAGACACCGTCGGACCGGGCGAAAGAACTGACAGAGAAGATGACGGAGATCTGGAATAAGAAAATGCCGGATGCGAGGATCATGCAGTCTACCTATGAGGGCATCAAGGGCGGTTTCAGGAAAGGGCTGTTCTGTTATATCACGACAGCCGTGTGCAGAAGCCTTGATAAGCCGGATGACTGCTATGAGCTTACGCTCCTCAGGAAGTACCGGGACGAGTACCTTCTGGAAAATAAGGATGGACAGGAAATTGTCCATGAATACTATAATATTGCCCCGACTATCGTCAGGCGTATCGACAGGGATCCCCAGTCTGACAGGATCTACCGTCAGATCTGGGAGGAATATCTCAATCCCTGTATCTGCCTGATCGAGACAGGCCAGAAGGAAAAGTGCAAGGATGTGTACAGCAATATGGTCAGGGAACTGGAAACAAAATATCTCTATTCATAATTTACAGGAGGACAGACAGATGAGCGACTACAGGATAGAAACAAAATGTATACAGTCCGGCTATGAGCCGGGGAACGGGGAACCCCGGATCCTTCCGATTTATCAGAGCACGACGTTCCGATACACGACAAGCGAGCAGATGGGACGTCTGTTTGACCTCGAGGAGTCAGGATATTTTTATACCCGCCTCCAGAATCCGACGAACGACGCCGTGGCGGCAAAGATATGCGATCTGGAAGGAGGGACGGCAGCCATGCTTACCTCTTCAGGGCAGGCGGCGAATTTCTATGCGATTATGAATATCGCGCAGGCAGGGGACCATATCGTATGTGCATCTGCGCTTTACGGCGGCACATATAACCTGTATGCGCACACGATCAAAAAGATGGGGGTGGACGCAACCTTTGTCGATCCTGACTGTACGGAGGAGGAGCTTGAGGCGGCGTTTCAGGACAATACAAAAGCTGTATTCGGGGAATCTATCGCCAATCCCGCGCTTGTTGTCCTTGATTTTGAGAAGTTTGCGAAAGCGGCGCACATCCACAAGGTCCCCTTCATCGTAGACAATACATTCGCAACCCCGATTAACTGCCGTCCGTTTGAATGGGGCGCCGACATCGTGACACATTCTACGACGAAATACATGGATGGCCATGCATCCTGCGTCGGCGGGGCGATCGTTGACAGCGGCAATTTTGATTGGGAGGCTGCTGCGGAAAAATTCCCGGGACTGACCACGCCTGACGAGACCTATCACGGGATCGTTTATACGCAGAAGTTCGGGAAAGGGGCGTATATCACGAAGGCGACCGCACAGCTCATGCGCGACCTTGGTTCAATCCAGGCGCCTCAGAACGCCTTTCTTCTCAATATCGGGCTGGAGACCCTTCATCTGAGGATGGCGCGCCACTGCGAGAACGCACTGAAGGCTGCGAAGTATCTGCAGGGGCATGAGAAGGTGGCGTGGGTGAACTTCCCGTCACTTCCCGGAGATAAATATTATGATCTCGCACAGAAATATATGCCGAACGGAACCTGCGGCGTACTCACCTTTGGCCTTAAGGGAGGCAGGGATGCTGCTGTGGAGATGATGGACAGGCTGAAGCTGATCGCGATCGTGACGCATGTGGCTGATGCCAGGAGCTGTGTCCTTCATCCGGCAAGCCATACACACCGCCAGATGAATGAACGGGAATTGCTGGAGGCAGGAGTTCAGCCGGATCTGATCCGTTTCAGCGTAGGAATTGAAAATGCAGAGGATATTATCGCCGATTTAGGGCAGGCGTTAAGCTGACAGAAAATGGTATGGATGTATACAATTTCATCCATACCATTTTTCCTTGCAGTTTTTTGTTCTACAGGCATAAAAAATGTAGTTCTTCCAGATAATAGACAGCAGTTACTGTTTATTTCAAGGAGGACACATTTATTATGGAAATGGAAAAGCGTTCCGATGAAGAGCAGCAGAAGGAGAGGAACCAGGAAAACGAGGAGATCAGGGAAATGGGGACTCTCTCGCTTGGTGAGAGGAGCGGCAGGCATGCGATCGAGCTTCTGACAATCATAGGGGAGATCGAGGGGCACGAGGCGGTGTCCGGGAATACAAAAGCAACGAAATACGAGCATCTGCTCCCGCGCCTTGCAGAGATTGAGGAAGATGACAGGACAGAGGGCGTGCTGATCCTTCTGAACACACTCGGGGGCGATGTTGAGGCGGGCCTTGCGATTGCGGAGATGATCGCTTCCCTGAGCAAACCGACGGTGTCCCTTGTCCTGGGCGGCAGCCATTCCATCGGAGGGCCGCTGGCGGTTTCGGCAGACTATTCCTTTATTGTCCCGACCGGGACAATGATTGTCCATCCGGTCCGCTCCACGGGAATGTTTATCGGAGTCATACAGAGCTACCGCAATATGGAGAGGACGCAGGATAGGATTGCCGGTTTTATTGCAGAGCACTCCAGAATATCTCAGGAAAGGCTTCTAGAGCTTATGCTGGATTCCACCCAGCTTGTAAAGGATGTGGGGACGATGCTCGCCGGGGAGGATGCAGTAAGGGAGGGGATCATTGACGAAGTAGGGGGGATAAGCCAGGCGCTTGCAAAACTCCACGATATGATCGAGATGCGCCGCGGACAGAAGAAAGAAAAAATTTAGTAATGACACATTTTTCAAATAATGTTATACTAGATATAGTATGTATAAATATCAAGGGGGATTTATATGGCTGCTAAGTCGACAAAAAAGAAAAAAACTGCAAAAAGCACGCCAAAAAAAGAACAGCAGAATACAGAGATCAGGGGAGAGATTATTATACTCTGTGCGCTTGCTGTCTGTATTCTGCTTGTCCTGAGTAATTTCGGGCTGGGAGGAATTGCCGGGGAGTCGGTTTCATCCGTCTGCTTCGGCATGTTCGGCTTCATGGCATATGTGCTGCCATTCGTGCTGTTTGGTGTGGCAGCCTTTCTGGTCTCCAACAAAGGCAATCCACATGCTTACATAAAGATCGCGGCAGGAGTCGCCCTGTTCCTGATTATCACGGCGATCCTTGAGCTGGTTGTCAACCAGTACAGTCCCCAGACATCGATCCTGGCCTATTATACAGAATCCAGTGCGCATAAAAATGCAGGCGGCCTGAGCGGCGGATGCATTGTAACGCTTCTGTGCCCGCTTATCGGGGAAATCGGAACCTATGTGATCCTTTTTATTCTCGCGATTATCTGTGTGATCCTGATCACGGAGAGGACGCTTCTTGCCCCGCTGGGAAGACAGAGCAGGAAAGCCTATGAAGAAGCCCGGAAGAAGCATCAGGAAACCATGGCCATCCGGGCAAAAAAGCAGGAGGAACAGCGCCTCATAGAGCAGAAGGAGGGCGGGAAACCCCGCAGGGCGGACAGGAAGGTTTCGGGAGTTTCTTTTGCAACGACCCTGGCGGACGGGACATCCGGTCCGAAACGGGGGAGAAGGAAATCACCGGATGTACAGGAACTTACGCCGGATCTTCCATCTGAGGGAAAAGGGCTTGACGGGATTGCCGATGATTTCGTGATCAACAGGGCAGAGCCGGAAGAACCATTCCGGACAGGAGAGATTTCCACGCCGGATAAAGAAAGCGAGCCGGCAATTGCGCCGCCGGCAGAAGAAAATACCGGAAAAAGGATCCGCAGGAAAAACAGGCAGGATATACAGGAAGTGGCGGCAGAGGCGGCGAATGTGGCAGAAGCGGTCAGAGAGCAGGAGGAGAAACCCCAGGCAGTCTACCACGTGCCTCCCCTTACCCTCCTGAAAAAAGGGAAAAAGAGCAGCGGCGATTCCGATGCCCACTTAAGGGCGACTGCATTAAAACTGGAGCAGACGCTGCAGAATTTCGGCGTAGGCGTCCACGTCACAAACGCAAGCTGCGGTCCCTCTGTCACACGGTATGAGCTGCAGCCCGACCAGGGCGTCAAGGTGAGCCGCATCGTCGGACTTGCCGATGACATCAAGCTGAACCTTGCAGTCGCAGATCTGCGTATCGAAGCGCCCATTCCGGGAAAAGCGGCTGTGGGGATTGAGGTGCCGAACAGCGAGAACACGGCAGTTATGCTCCGGGACCTTCTGGAGTCAAAAGAGTTCCAGTCAAGCAAGTCTCCCATATCCTTTGCCGTGGGCAAGGATATTGCGGGGAAGGTAGTCGTTGCGGATATCGCGAAGATGCCCCATCTTCTTGTGGCAGGCGCTACCGGGTCAGGAAAATCCGTGTGCATCAATACGCTGATCATGAGCATTATTTTCAAGGCGGACCCGGAGGATGTCAAGCTGATCCTCGTTGATCCAAAAGTGGTGGAATTAAGCGTATATAACGGCATCCCGCATCTTATGATCCCGGTTGTCACAGATCCCAAGAAAGCGGCAGGCGCGCTGAACTGGGCAGTGGCAGAGATGGAAAAGCGGTATAAGCTTTTTGCGGACTATAATGTCCGTGACCTGAAAGGCTTCAACGAAAAGATCGAGCACGGTGGAGCGAAAGAAGAAGGGCAGAAAAAGCTTCCCCAGATTGTGATCATCATAGACGAGCTGGCAGACCTGATGATGGTGGCACCCGGCGAAGTGGAAGGGGCGATCTGCCGTCTGGCCCAGCTTGCGAGGGCAGCGGGCCTTCATCTGATACTTGCAACCCAGAGACCTTCCGTGAATGTTATAACAGGGCTGATTAAGGCGAACATGCCCTCCAGAATTGCGTTTTCCGTCTCTTCAGGCGTGGATTCAAGGACAATCATAGATATGAACGGAGCGGAAAAGCTGCTGGGGAAAGGGGACATGCTGTTCTATCCGTCCGGATATCCGAAGCCGGTCCGTGTCCAGGGTTCTTTTGTATCGGATAAAGAAGTACAGGCTGTCGTGGACTATCTCATCAGCAACAATGGGGGTGCGTCCTACAGTGATGAACTTGAGGAACACATGAATTCCAGCGCCCCGGCGCAGAGCCAGATATCAGCCTCCGAAGAGGAGGACAGCCACGACACTTATTTTGTCGATGCCGGGAAGCTGATCATTGAGAAAGAGAAGGCGTCTATCGGGATGCTCCAGAGGATGTTTAAGATCGGGTTCAACAGGGCGGCCAGGATCATGGACCAGCTTGCAGAGGCAGGAGTCGTCGGACCGGAAGAGGGAACGAAACCAAGGAAGGTTCTGATGACGAAAGAGGAGTTTGAGCAGTACATAGAGAACAATCAGGGATAAAGGAGGAGACCGAATGAAAACAGACATTGAGATTGCACAGGAAGCAAAGATGGAGCACATCGGGAAAGTGGCGTCCGGTGCCGGGATTTCCGAAGAGGAACTGGAATACTACGGGAAATATAAGGCAAAGCTGTCCGATGAGCTGTGGGGCAGGATCAGGGATAACGAAGACGGAAAGCTTGTCCTGGTGACGGCGATCAATCCTACCCCAGCCGGTGAGGGAAAGACGACTACTACGGTGGGGCTCGGAGAGGCGATGGCGAAACTGGGCAAAAGGGCGCTGATCGCCCTAAGAGAACCGTCCCTGGGACCATGCTTCGGAATCAAGGGTGGTGCTGCCGGAGGCGGATATGCGCAGGTCGTGCCAATGGAAGACCTCAATCTTCATTTCACGGGAGATTTCCATGCGATCACCTCCGCCAACAACCTCCTTGCCGCTATGCTTGACAACCATATCCAGCAGGGGAATGAGCTGGGGATTGACCCGAGACAGGTTGTCTGGAAACGCTGCGTGGACATGAATGACCGCGTGCTCCGCAACATCGTGGTAGGCCTCGGGAATAAAATGGACGGCATGGTAAGGGAAGACCATTTCGTGATCACGGTCGCTTCCGAGATCATGGCCATCCTCTGCCTGGCAGACGATATGGCAGATTTGAAACGCCGCCTCGGGAGGATTATCGTGGCCTATAATTTCTCGGGTGATCCTGTGACGGCGGATGATCTGAAGGCGACGGGAGCCATGGCAGCGCTTCTGAAAGATGCAGCCAAACCGAATATCATACAGACGCTCGAGCATACGCCTGCGCTGGTCCACGGGGGACCTTTCGCAAACATCGCGCACGGCTGCAACAGCGTCCGCGCCACAAGGATGGCATTGAAGCTGAGCGATATCACGATTACCGAGGCCGGTTTTGGCGCAGACCTCGGTGCAGAGAAATTCTTTGACATCAAGTGCCGCATGGCAGGCATGAAGCCGGACGCGGTTGTTTTAGTTGCAACTGTCCGCGCTTTGAAGTATAATGGTGGGGTTGCGAAGAGCGACCTTGCAAAGGAGAATCTGGACGCTCTTGCAAAAGGAATTGTGAATCTGGAAAAACATATTGAAAATATACAGAAATACGGTGTCCCGGTAGTGGTTACCCTGAACTCCTTTGTCACGGATACGGATGCTGAGAATGAATTTATCAGAAAATTCTGTGAGGAAAAAGGATGTGAATTTGCGCTCTCTGAAGTGTGGGAAAAGGGAGGGGAGGGAGGAATCTCTCTTGCAGAGAAGGTCCTTGAGACCCTGGAAAAGAAAGAGAACCATTTCCAACCGCTTTATGAGGACAGCCTCTCCCTCAAAGAAAAGATCGGGACAGTGGCAAAAGAAATATACGGCGCCCGCGGCGTGGTCTACGAGCCGGCGGCGGAAAAGCAGATTGCAAAGATCGAATCTATGGGATTTGGTTCATTCCCGGTCTGCATGGCAAAGAATCAGTATTCTCTCTCGGACGATGCGAAAAAGCTCGGACGTCCCGAGAACTTCGACCTTCATATCCGGGAAGCCTATGTCAGTGCCGGGGCAGGTTTCGTCGTCGTTTTGACAGGCGCTGTCATGACGATGCCGGGGCTTCCGAAAATACCTGCGGCAAACGGGATCGATGTCACAGACGAGGGTAGGATTACAGGACTGTTTTAAAGGAGAAACCAATGGGGCACTTAATTGACGGAAAAGAGATTGCAAGACAGATCAAAGAGGAACTGAAAGAAGAAGTACAGGGATTAAAGGAAAAGGGCATGCAGGTCTGCCTGGCAGTCATACAGGTGGGGGACGATCCGGCGTCCACTGTGTATGTCAGAAACAAGAAAAAAGCGTGTGAATATATCGGGATCGGGTCAAAATCCTTTGACCTGCCCGGAACAGCCTCTGAGGAGGAGCTTGTCTCGCTTGTGGAAAGCCTGAATCAGGATCCGGAAGTAAACGGGATACTGGTGCAGCTTCCGCTCCCAAAGCACATTGATGAAGACCGGATCATAAGAACGATCTCACCGGATAAAGATGTGGACGGCTTCCATCCGATCAGTGTCGGACGGTTGTGGATCGGGGAGAAGGGATTTCTCTCCTGTACGCCGGCAGGGATCATTCAGCTTCTGAAACGGTCCGGCATCCAGATGGAAGGCAGGCACTGCGTGATCGTCGGCAGAAGCAATATCGTAGGGAAGCCTATGGCAGCGCTTCTGCTGCGTGAAAACGCTACCGTTACAGTAACCCATTCCAGGACAAGGAATCTGCCTAAGGTCACAAGGACGGCGGATATTCTGATTGTTGCAATGGGAAAAGAGCGGTTCATCACCTCGGAATATGTGAAGGACGGCGCGGTGGTGATTGATGTGGGGATGCACAGAGACGCAGAGAACCGCCTGTGCGGAGATGTGGACTTTGCGGATGTGGAACCGAAGGTGTCCGCGATCACGCCGGTCCCGGGAGGGGTCGGTCCCATGACGATTGCGATGTTGATGAATAACTGTGTGGAAACTGTGCGCTGTTAGGAGGAAGCATTTATGAGATGTACACATTGCGGAGCAAATATCCCGGAAGATCAGATGGTTTGTCCCGAATGCGGTGCGGAAGTGCAGATTGTGCCGGATTATAATCCTCTGGAAGACGTACTTACACGCGAAGTCAGAGGATCTGTGGAAGGCGCCACAAGACAGATCCGGACAGATGATATCAGAAGACAGCGCCGTGAAAGCAGGACGCAGAACGTCAATTCAACCCGGGTTGTCAGCCAGGGTGAGATTGACAGGATACGGGATGAGAGAAGGGAGAAGGCGCGGCGTCAGCAGCAGATGATGAAGCGTAAGGAGGCTGCGCTCAGACGGAGGAGAAACCTGCTTCTTACTCTGTTTATTTTTCTTGTTCTGATTGTGGCAGGAGTTTATGTGATCTATCATAATTCTTATACAGGAGTTGTGAGGCGGGGGTATGATGCGCTTCAGGCCGGAAGTTATGAAGAGGCACAGGGCCTGTTTGACCGGGCTGTCGTAAAAGACAGGTCCCGAGCAGAAGCATACACGGGATTGGCAGAAGTCTATATGGAACAGGATGATCTGGAAGCGGCTGAATCCGTGTTCCTCACTGCCCTGGAGACCCAGCCCTCCAATGTGGAATTATATCGGGCAGCCATTGATTTTTATGTGAATAGCGGACAACAGTCAAAGATATCGGCCCTTCTTGAGGACTGTGAAGATAAGAGTGTGCTGGATGCGGTAGCCGAGTATGTTTCCGATGCACCGGAGTTCAGCCTGAAGGAAGGGACTTATACGGAAGTGCAGGAGGTTTCCATTTCCTCAGACACAGGGGGCACGATTTATTATACAACAGACGGAAGTGATCCTACGGAAGGAAGCACGGTGTATGAAGAACCTGTCCTGCTTCAGAATGAGGGGGAGACGGAAATACGGGCGGTTTCCGTCAATGAAAACGGGATTCCAAGCGTTATCGCAAGCGCAGTGTACACGATAGAGTTTCCGATTGTCGACGCCCCGGCAGTCACTCCGGCTACGGGGCAGTACACGGAGCCGACCACGATTACGATTACGGTACCGGAAGGGTATACGGCATATTACACGATGGACGGGAGCACCCCGACAACAGATTCCGAGAAATATACAGGGCCGGTCGATATGCCGGAAAACAGCCAGACTATTTTCAGCGCTATCCTTGTAAATGACCAGAACGGAAAATCTACGGCTGTGACGACAAGGAATTACATCACAAGATCAGAATAAACTTGTCATTGGACCGTTAATGGCGTATGATGGAAAGGGCGATTTTTTACAAGGAGGAGAATCATGTATAAGATATTAAAAGCAGAAAAACTGGCTGATAAGATCTTCCTGATGGATGTGCATGCGCCGCGTGTTGCAGGCCACTGTCAGCCGGGGCAGTTTGTGATTGTAAAGATGGACGAAAAGGGCGAGCGCATCCCTCTGACGATCTGCGATTATGACAGAGGGGCAGGTACGGTTACGATTGTCGTACAGGAAGTCGGGGCGTCCACAACAAAGATGGGCAGCCTGAAAGAGGGAGATTCTTTCCGCGATTTTACAGGGCCTCTGGGATGCCCCTCAGAATTTGTCCATGAAGATATAGATAGTCTGAAGAAGAAAAAGATGCTTTTCGTCGCGGGGGGCGTCGGGGCGGCTCCGGTCTATCCGCAGGTGAAATGGCTCAGGGAACACGGGATCAATGCAGACGTCATTGTCGGCGCTAAGACAAAGGACATGCTGATTCTGGAAGATGAGATGAAGGCAGTTTCCGGAAACTATTATCCATGTACAGATGATGGTACATACGGCCATGCAGGAATGGTCACGGCTATGGTCGAGGAGCTTGTAAAAGAAGGAAATCAATACGATGTGTGTATTGCGATTGGACCGATGATCATGATGAAGTTCGTCTGTCTTCTCACAAAGAAACTGGAGATTCCAACGATTGTCAGCATGAACCCGATCATGGTGGATGGAACCGGCATGTGCGGGGCCTGCCGTCTTCAGGTGGGAGAGGAGATCAAGTTTGCCTGTGTAGACGGACCGGAGTTCGACGGACATCTTGTAGATTTCGACCAGGCGATGAAGAGGAGCCAGATGTATAAGACCGAGGAAGGCCGCGCCATGTTAAGGCTGCAGGAAGGCGGGACACATCATGGCGGATGCGGACATTGTGGAGGTGACGAGTGATGGCAGATATGTTGAAAAAAGTACCTGTAAGAGAGCAGGAGCCGAAGGTGCGCGCGGCGAATTTTGACGAGGTTTGCCTTGGGTATAATTTGGAGGAAGCGATGGACGAGGCGACCAGATGCCTGAACTGCAAGAACGCGAAATGTGTGCAGGGATGTCCGGTAGCCATCGATATCCCGTCTTTCATCCAGGAAGTGAAGGAAGGAAACATTGAGGAGGCATACAAGGTGATCGGAAGATCCAGCGCTCTTCCTGCCATCTGCGGACGTGTCTGCCCGCAGGAGTCACAGTGCGAGGGGAGGTGTATCCGCGGGATTAAGGGAGAGCCGGTGTCCATCGGAAAGCTGGAGAGATTTGTCGCGGACTATGCACTGGAACACGATATCAAGCCGGTCGGTGCAGATTCTCTGAACGGACACAAGGTAGCAGTCATCGGTTCTGGCCCTTCCGGCCTTACCTGTGCGGGCGACCTGGCAAAGAAAGGGTACGACGTTACAGTATTTGAGGCGCTCCATGAGTTGGGCGGCGTACTGGTATATGGCATCCCGGAATTTCGTCTGCCCAAGGAGAAGGTCGTCGCGAAAGAGATTGAGAAGGTCAGGGAGCTCGGGGTAAAATTCGAGACAAATGTGGTGATCGGGAAATCCACGACCATTGACCAGCTCATGGAAGAAGAAGGATTTGAAGCCGTATTTATCGGATCGGGGGCCGGGCTTCCGATGTTCATGGGGATCCCGGGAGAGAATGCGAATGGGGTATTCTCAGCCAATGAATACCTGACAAGAAGTAATCTGATGAAAGCCTTTGACGAGGATTACGACACCCCGATCATTGCGGGAAAGAAGGTCGCTGTCGTGGGCGGCGGGAACGTTGCTATGGATGCGGCGAGGACTGCGCTCAGGCTGGGGGCGGATGTACATATCGTCTACCGCAGGAGTGAGGCAGAGCTTCCGGCAAGGGTGGAAGAAGTCCATCATGCGAAAGAAGAGGGCGTTATTTTTAATCTTCTGACGAACCCAAAGAAAATCAATGTGGATGAAGATGGAAATATATCAAGTGTCACAGTAATCAAGATGGAGCTGGGCGAGCCGGATGCCTCCGGCAGACGCCGTCCGGTCGAGATTCCGGGATCTGAGTATGATATCGAGGTCGATACCGTTATCATGGCTCTCGGCACTTCCCCGAACCCGCTGATCTCCTCCACGACAAAAGGACTGGAGACAAACCGCAGGAAATGTATCGTTGCGGATGAAGATAACGGACAGACCTCTAAGAAAGGGGTATTTGCCGGCGGTGACGCCGTAACCGGGGCTGCCACGGTTATCCTTGCGATGGGCGCAGGAAAAGCAGGGGCAAAAGGGATTGACGAGTATCTTTCAGAAAAATAAAATACAGGATACATGAGATTTCGGGAAGCTCTCCGGCATAGATATGCGGAGAGTTTTTCCGTCTGACGCAAGCTTCTGAATCTGGAACGTACCGGACAGATAAGAGACGAAAAGGAGAACCTGAGATGACAGAGGAGATAAGGAAGGAATTGTATAATCTTGCCGAGGAAGACTACAAAGAGTTCAATAAGAACCTTATTCCGGGCACAGAGAATATAATCGGGATACGGCTTCCCGCACTGCGCAGGCTGGCAAAGGAGATAGCCAGAAAGGATTTCCGTCTGTACATGGATGAATGTCGCAGCCTGGACACAGCGGACGCCCTGCACGAGGAAATCATGCTCCAGGGGATGGTCCTGGGATATGCCGGGATGTCCCGTGAAGAACGGACCGCATATCTGGATGAATTTGTGCCAAAGATTGCGAACTGGGCAGTCTGTGACAGTTGTGCCACAAGTTATAAATTCATGGAGAAGGAGCCGGACTACTGGTTCAATTATCTGCGGAAATATCGCGACAGCGGAAAAGAATTTGACCTGCGTTTCATGATTGTGGCAATGATGTCTCATTTTGTCGATGAGGAACACATTGACGAGATTCTGGAATACTGCAATACGATCAGAAATGACGGCTATTATGCCAAAATGGGCGTCGCGTGGACCGTTCAGGTCTGCTACGTCAAATTCCCCGAAAAGACAAGACAATTCCTTGAAAATAACAGAATGGATGATTTCACCCACAACAAAGCAATCCAGAAAATCCGTGAATCATACCGTGTGAGCCGGGAGGAAAAGGAAGAACTGAATAACCTGAAGAGAATGACCGGCAGATCCCATTGACTGTTACGGCGAATGTGCCATTTCTCCCATTTCATAAAATTGATTCGGGCCGGTTCTTATTCTGAATCAAAATACGAGTAATTTGTGATTATTTTTGAAAAAATACATGTTATACTATTTTGGGCATGAAATATATTCTAGCAGACTGGAGAAAGATACAATGGCGGAAAACAACAGATATTTGGATGGAACATTGTTCTTAAAAGACGTGACGGAAAAAATAAAGCAAAGGCTTGAAAATATAGAACAGTCTCTTGATGAAGGGAAGAGAGAAATTGAGAATATGCACGAGTACTACTGGGAAAATTATACGGAAATGGACCAGTACGGCTACGAAGATTATGATAACCAGCAGGCGCTCCTTGGCCAGCTGAACGCCAACCAGGAACAGCTTGTATTGAAGCATCGGTTTGAGCGGATGGCGGACGCCCCTTTTTTCGGCAGGGTGGACTTTGTCTTTGACGGGGATGAGGAGCCGGAACTGTTCTATATCGGGATCGGTAACTTTGCGGAACAGGCGGGGATGACGCCGCTGATCTATGACTGGCGCGCCCCGGTGAGCGGGCTCTTTTATGATTATGATAAAGGGCCTGCTTCCTACGAGGCTCCGGCAGGACGGATAGAAGGGGAGATCCGCTCGAAATGGCAGTACAAGATCAGGGATGGTAAGATGAGCTATGCCTTTGAGAGCGATACAAAGATCGACGATGAGATCCTGAAACAGGAATTGGGGCACAATGGCGATGTAAAGCTGAAAAACATCGTGCGCACGATACAGAAAGAGCAGAATGCAATCATACGCAATACGAAAGACAGGATTCTCGTGATCCAGGGGGCTGCAGGAAGCGGGAAGACATCCATTGCCTTTCACAGGATCGCCTATCTTCTGTACCATGACAGGGAGAACCTGAAATCTTCTAATGTGCTGGTCCTCTCGCCAAACAGCGTATTTGCAGATTATATTTCCCATATCCTGCCCGAGCTGGGGGAAGAGAATATACAGGAAATGAGTTTTGACCTCTTCGCATACCGTGAGTTAAAGGATACTGCGTCTGACTGTGAAGACAGATACGATCACCTGGAACGGATTATGAAATTTCCGGATGAACAGGACAAGGAGCGTTTTCGGATGAAACAGTCAGAGGATTTCGTCGGATTGATCGAGGGATTTCTTGCCACACTGGAGGACCGCCTGGTTGATTTTTGCGAGGTCAGGTTCAGGGGAGCAAAGCTTACGGAGGAAGAGCTGATCCGTATGTTCTATTTTAAATTCCAGGAAACGCCGCTTCTGGCGCGGATGGATGCAGTGATGGAATATTTTATCGATGCATATGAGACGCTCAAAGGCAGAGATATCTCCGAGGAGGACAGGGAGCTTATCCAGGGGAAATTTGACAGCATGTATGTGACGAAGGATATCTATACGATCTACAACTGGCTTCTGGAGGACTGCGGCATGGATCTGCTGCCGGGCGTCCCCTGTGAGAGAAGAAAAGTGCAGTATGAGGATGTATTCCCCATGCTGTACCTGAAATACCGCCTGCTCGGACACGGGTCACAGAAGAACATCAAGCATCTCGTAATCGATGAGATGCAGGATTATTCTTTCCTGCAATACGTGCTCTTAAAGCAGATCTTCCACTGCAGAATGACTATGCTTGGAGACTACGCACAGACGCTGGATACGAAACAGCAGGATGTACTGACATTCCTGCCGAAGATCTTTGGGAAGGAGATCCGAAAGGTGATCCTTAAGAAGAGCTACCGCAACACGTATGAGATTGCGAAATATGCGGGAGAGCTCAGCGGGATTACGGATCTGGAGCTTCTGGAACGGCACGGAAGAGAAGTGGAAGAGAGGACATTTCAGTCGGAAGATGAAATGTTGGAAGCGATACAGGAAAGTCTCTCCCTTGGAGATGGAGGATATGAGACAGGAGCGGTGCTCACCATGACAGAGGAAGAGGCATATGACATTTACCGGCTGCTTGCAGCCCGGGGTGTGGATGCGGCATATGTGGACAGGGACAGCTCCTCCTTTAAGCGGGGGCTGACGGTAACGACCTTCTATCTCGCAAAGGGACTTGAATTTGACCAGGTCTTTACTATCCGGGGAAATGAGGGGAATCCTCTGGGTCAGCAGGCAGAGTATATCAGCGCGACGAGAGCGCTGCAGGAACTCTATGTGTACAGTGTCAGCGGGAATCACACACTGTAAAAAATATCCATACAGGGTATCGGAAATTACCATATCTACTTTTGGTCGAGTGAGATCTGCTCTGCCATATGTTATACTTGGACTGAGAGGAAGAAAGTTTTCACTGTAAGTTCAGTAAGGAGACAGGTATTTCGGCAAAGGGGGATGCAGGATGGATGCTAAAAACGTGGGAAAACGGATCGCAGAACTGAGAAAAGGAAAAGGATGGACACAGAGACAGCTTGCCGACCGGCTTCACGTGACAGACAAAGCGGTAAGCAAATGGGAGAGAGGAGTTTCCCAAACAAAAGGATATTAGAAACAATCCATGAAATACCTGCTTGCGTTAAAGGAATTACAATAGAACAGTATATTTTTTAACATGCATTTCTATATTGATTTGCATGTTTTTTCATTTCTAAAAGAAAATTTAAAACAAACACCATATAACACTTGACAACAGTTTACAACTGTTATATACTGTTTTCAAGAAAAGGAGGAAGGATATAAAGAATGAAAATTATAATCAATACTTCCCTAATGGTTCCCATTTATGAACAGATTGTTGACCAGATTAAAATGCTCATACGAAATGGTGAACTAAAGGAAAACGACAATCTTCCGTCTGTCCGTACTCTTTCTAAGGAACTAAAAATAAGTGCTTTGACAGTAAAGAAAGCCTACGATAATTTAGAAAGCGAGGGTTTCACAGTTACAGTACATGGCAAAGGCACTTATGTAGCGGCTACGAATACAGAACTTCTTTTGGAAGAACAGAAAAAAGAGTTGGAAGCTGATTTAGAGCAGGCTATCCAAAAAGGCAGACGTTGCGGTATTAGTGATGAAGATATAAAAAGTTTATTCGAGTTGATATTGGAGGGCTGATATATGTTAAAAATTGAACACTTGAAAAAACATTATGATAATTTTTCTCTTGATTGTTCATTAGAGCTTATGTCTGGTTGTGTAACAGGCTTGATTGGACAAAATGGGGCAGGAAAAAGCACAACATTTAAGGCAATACTAGGTTTGATTTCAACTGACGGCGGGAATATCACAATCCTTGGAAAAGATATAAAAGACTTCACCGTAAAAGATAAAGAAAATTTGGGTGTTGTATTGTCTGACTCTGGTTTTAGTGGTTATCTGAAAATCAAGGATATTATTCCTATATTGCAGAATATGTACTCAAAATTCGATAAGTCATTATTTATTGAACAGGCACAGAGATTTCAACTGCCTATGAATAAACAGATAAAAGAATTTTCAACGGGAATGAAAGCAAAATTAAAAGTGCTGGTTGCTATCTCACACAATGCAAAACTATTGATACTGGACGAACCGACAGCAGGCTTAGATGTAATCGCAAGGGATGAATTACTTGAAATGTTGAGAGAATTTCTGGAAAAAGATGAAGAACGCTCCATTTTAATTAGTTCTCACATATCTAGTGATTTGGAGTCATTGTGTGACGATTTATATATGATACATGACGGAAGAATTATTTTACACGAAGATACAGACGTGCTTCTTAGTGATTATGCCTTATTGAAAGTAGACGCAGAACAATATGGCAAGCTGGATAAACAGTTTATCATGCGTTCTAAAAAAGAAACATATGGATATAGCTGTCTGACAAATCAGAAACAGTATTATATCGAGAATTATCCTAAAATCGCTATTGAAAAAGGTACAATAGATGAAGTTATCACTATGATGATAAGGGGGACAGAACAATGAAAGGTTTATTAGTAAAAGACTTTAAATTGATGATGTTACAGAAGAATTTTCTGTTACTCATTCTGGCGATTGTAATTGGAATGATGATATTATCTGATGATATGGTGTTTCCTATTGGTTTTCTGAGTTTTGTTGCCTCGCTCTTTACAGTAAGTACAATCAGTTATGATGATTTTGATAATGGAAATGCGTTCTTGTTCACATTACCTATTACCCGTAATAATTATGTGATTGAAAAATATTCCCTTGGTTTGTTATTTGGGTGTATAGCTTGGATTTTAGCAACTGTTTTAGGAATAATTGTAACTGTATCGAAAGATATATTACCTGTTACAGATTTAGTGCAGAGTTCATTGATTATTTTACCTATGATGATTGTCGTTCAAGCAATCATGCTTCCTTTTCAACTTAAATTTGGTGGCGATAAAGGAAGAATTGCTATGATTGGTGCTTTTGGTGCTTTGGCAGTAATTTCTATCGTTATCGTGAAAGGAGCAGAAGCTATTTTTAAAGTTGATTTAATCAGTCTACTAGACAATTTGCCAACTGTAAGCATGGGAGTTTTTCTTGCTATTACAATTATTGTCGCTTTGTTGATGTTACTGGTTTCAATGAAAATCAGCTTGTCAATTATGAACAAAAAAGAATTTTAGAAAGGAGCTATTACATGGATTTTACAATACTGGCTGTTGTACTACTGCTGTGCGGTGGTATTCCTTTAAGAAATAAAATATACAAGGAGCGCAAGAAGAAAAAAGAGGATAAAAAGAAAGATATATAAAGCAGGTGATTTTATGGATAGTATTTTATGTGTTCTTGCCTTGATAGTATTTGCATATTGGTTTTTTATCAAACGTAACAAAAAGTAATTGCTCATGCGGATATGTAGAAAACTGGTTTGAAAACGAAAAAGAATTGAGTGAAATAAAAAAACATTTGGATAATTGAAAGGTAGTTTTGATGATATGAAAGAATATGAATATGTAGAAATAAAGTTTGAAGCAAAGGGTGTGTTATTCCATTCCGCTTCTGAACCAAAAGAAATAATCAACAAATATGCAAAAGAGGGATATTCCTATGTTGGTTTCATTCCTACTTTAATAGATGCACATGGTAGTTTTAGAAGAATTGACTTGATTTTTGAAAAATAATGTTTAAAGGCGCAGGTGATACTATGGGAAAATATTAGTAGCAGAATTTTGGGATAATGAAGAACATTATTTCCAGCAAACAGTTGAATGGTTATCGAAAAAGATATGTACCACTCCTGCTTTTATCCAACAAAACAGGACAGATTTTATAATCAATCCTTTTACTCGTACTGTATCACACAAAACAGGTAATATCGTACAGCTCACAGCAAAAGAGTTTGATTTACTTTATTTTCTCATTTCTCATAAAGGGCAGGTTTTTACCAAAGAACAGATTTATGAAAATGTATGGGGATATGACTATCTGGCAGACCCTAATAATCTGACTTCATTCATACGAAAATTAAGAAAGAAGATTGAGCCGGAGCCGGACAGACCACGCTATATTGTCACTGTTAGAGGTGTTGGATATAAATACACGGAAAATGAGGAAATGGTAGGCAAGACAGCAACACCGCCGGAGTGATCCAGCCACGTTGGCGGGAAAATCTCTTAAAGATTTTTCCGCCATGCTTGCAAGGGGCTGGTTCACTCTGACGGTGGGGCGAGCGTCAGCGAGCCATAAAGCCCCCGTTATCTAACAAGGGGGGCACAAGTAACTGGAAACAATATTCCGCAAGGCGTAAAAATCCTTTGTTTATGCGCTATAACAGCATTTTCAAAGTGTGACTTAAAATGCGCCTGCGTCACAATACAAAATTGAATACTGCATATCTGAGGACAGTTGATTTTGATATGCTCCCCTTTAGGTAGACAGTTGAAATAATAAAACTGTTTATCTGGAGGGGAGTTTTATTATGCCTAGAGG
>CALWMN010000003.1 GCA_944381935.1 uncultured Mediterraneibacter sp.
TAGACGGCCTGAAATCCATCGGCGTAGACAGCAGCTTCACAAACCGGAAGAAGATCGCAAAAGCAAACGGAATCTCCGACTACGAGGGGACTGCATCGCAGAACAATAAGTTATGCAGTCTTGCGAAACAGGGCAAGCTTAAGAAGGCGTAAAAAGACTCCCCGGGGCATCAGCTCCGGGGTGGAATAAATTATTTGCTTAGTTCATTCGCTTTTGAAATGATATATTGCTCGACTTCTGATTCGGTTTTACATCTTTCAATCCATTCCGTTTGGTTTAATTTAACGTAACTATTGAGTTCATTTTCCCGTATAGAATCCAAGTTAAACATAATTAAAACACTGGATAAAATTTTCCCAACAGTATAAACGTCTTTTACTATTCCTATAAAAATACCTCCTACTGCATATTTTTGTATTATAACATATTTTAAAGATTAAAGTAAATTGTAGAATGAAAACACTTGACTTTTTGGCAGACAACAAATATAATAAATTTGTGGCAGACAAAAAGTGAGGTGATAAGATGAGTCCACGTACGGGCAGACCGCCTTTAGAAAATCCAAAATCAGATAGAATAACGATTCGATTAACAGAATATGAACAAAAAGTCCTGTCTGAATGCAGAAATCAATTTGGAACATCAAATGCTGAAATTATGCGCATGGGATTATCCATAATGGAAGTGGCGAAAGACAGTCCAGAAGCCAGACAGTTATTTGATGCGATTGTTCTCTTGAACGAGTTTATTTCAAATGACAGAAAAGATTTGGTTCAGAAACAGATTAATCAGGTGAAAAACAATTTTGTCTGGTACTTGGAATCATTAGAAAAATAATAGGAGTAACCGCACCGACCAAAGTGAACAAGTTGCTCCGCCCGAGGAACTTCCTCGTGAAATATTGTATCATTGCTGGGAGTTCTTCGCAATCAGAAAATGAAAGTGAGGAAAATAAAAATGCAATTACAGTTACCAGAAACAGTTGAAGTAAAAGGGATACGAGTATTAACAACACGTCAGTTGGAGAAATAAAATACTTGACATTTGTTGTTAGCTACAATATACTAAGTGTAGTTAGCAACAAGGATGGTGATGATTATTGGCTAACAAAAGTAGAGCCGAATACTTTAGGGAACGACGAAAAGAATTTAAACAATTCAATGTTTCACTCAGACGCGAGAAAATGGAAGCATTAGAAGAAAAGATTCGATTGCAAGGAAAAACGAAAGTCGAATGGTTTGAGGAAGTCGTGGATAAAGAGTTAGGCGAGACAAAATAAAAGCAGGGCGTTCATACTACCCTGAGAAAGTAAACTGAACGCCCAACCCCAAAATAGAGGTATAAATATTATAGCACTGTACCTCTGTTTTGGCAAATTATAAAATGGAGGTATTTTATTATGCAATTACCAGTAACTGTAGAGGTTAAAGGAATCAGAGTTTTAACAAGTAAACAGATAGCAGAAGCATACCAAACAACAACAGACACTATTAAGACGAATTTTAATGCAAATAGAAGTAGGTTTGTTGAAGAGAAACATTATATTGCGCTTACGGGTGATGAACTGAAAGCCTTTAAGAAGCAGGTAAGGAGTCCTTACCTCGTTGCGAATCGTGCAAGTCATCTCTACCTCTGGACAGAGAAAGGTGCACTTCTCCACGCAAAGTCACTGAACACTGACAAAGCATGGGAAGTATACGACTACTTGGTGGACTACTACTTCCGGGCAGAAGAACAACGGAAAGTTCCTGTGACGGTGGAGACAAAACAAAAAAGTCGACCGAATACAAGGAAAGTAGTAGACGTTCCGGAGAATCCTCAAATATTAAACGCAATTCAGAAAATAAAGGATGACCTGACCTGCATGAACGTACTTCTGGATGATTGTAAAATGTATATAGATGAAGATACATATGTTGAGCGTCGAAAATCAGCGGCAGAGGTTGTTCATATTATTGTGAAAGACTGGACATCATTGTTGAATTTGAAGCCGAAGTTAGTAGAGAAATATTATTGATAACAATACCCCGGGGCATCTGCTCCGGGGAGAAATATTGCATCATCTTCTTTGTGCAATTTGCCGAAAAACCATTGTGCAAAATGCTAGAAATAAAAAAGTTTCTACCCAACGCAAATACGCGGGTTCTGAGGGGCGTTTTTGCCTAGCGCGTTATCCCCAAATCCACATACAAGATCGAGTGCAATCCCTTCGTCTGCAAAGTACCCCTCTTCAATCGCGACATACATCGGTGCATAGAAGATAGAATGTGCGACTTCGTTCAGTGTAACATCCGTAAGTTTGTCTTTTTCTTCCTGGGCAGGCGAAGCGGAATCTGATTCCGGCGTGCTGTCAGAACCGTTGGAGCAGGCTGTCATAAGCGCCAGCACCAGACATGCGCTGAGCAGACAGGATATAATACGTTTTTTCATAATAATACTCCCTGTATTTATATAGTCTTTAATACTATATGAAATACAGGGAGAAAAGTGAAAAGATCAGTAATTGTCGTGGTCATCCTCAAAGGCGTCTTCATAATCCTCGTCCTCGTAATCATCGCCGCCGCGCGACACAATGGCAAAGATCAAAGAGAGTACTGCGAGAACGGCACAGATAACCGCCCCGATAAGAAGCTGTATGCTGTCTTCCCTTCTGAAAAATCCGAATACGCCACCGCCAAGGTAGAAGACCATCGGAAATAGAAATGCAAGGATCGTTTCTCTGTTTAACATGATGAAGTACAGTAAAGCAGAGACAAACATACAAAGAGCCAATATGATGTAAGTCATTCCTGTTGTGGAACCATCACCAGATGAAACGCTGTCCAGACCGGTTACAAAGCCTCTGTATATGAAAAAGGCAAATCCAATCAGCGAGACGATGCCCAAAACTATGCGGAGAGGGCGGAATCTTGGCTCGTCATCATACTCATCGTACTCATCGTACTCAGCGGCTACAGGCTCAGGTTTTCTGCGGACAGGCTCCGTCTTGGAAGGATATTTTGTCCTCTCGTTTCTCTTTAGCTTCTGCTCATCCGGGATCATCCGTGTTTTGTCAGAAACTGTTTTTTTTCGGACAGGCTTCTTGCCTGGATCTGTTGCCAGCATATCTTCGTAGCCTTTTTTGACCGCTTTTTCGCGCTTTGCCCTTACCTTTTCAGAAGGAATATTCCCATATTTCTGTTCTTCAGTGTCAGAACCATGTACTTTCTGGACAGGACGTTTCTTTACCGATTTTTTTGTTGGGACGCTGTCTTCAGGAACAGCCTTTTTTCGCACGGTCTGCCTGTCAGAATTTGTTTTCGGCGTTGTTTTTTTAGGACCAGAACTGTCTTTGGAAACGGGACTTTTCTTCGGAACCGGACTGTCACTGGTTTTCTTTCTGTTTTCCGGGACGCTATCCTTCTGAGCTGTTTGTTTCTCCGCGTCCTTTTTTGCTGCCATTTTTTTCGCGCGCTGTTTGTCTAGGTTCCACTGCTTGCGGCAGTCACGGCAGATAGCATATTCATTAAAGATTGGATCACCACTTTCACTGGTGCCAATCTGCTTCTTCTGCAATTCAACATCTTTTCCACATATTGGGCACTTCATAATTATGTAACTCCTCTCTTCGGCATGGACAAAATTTACAACATGTCTATTATATCATTTTGATACTGCAAGGACAATGGAAAAATGCAACATAAAATCGAAAATTGTCGAACCAGGTATCTGCCCGGAACAGCATAATTTACTGCCGGGCAGATAAGAGATCAGGAAGGGGTGTGAGAGGATTCTTCTTTTGACGAAGGCGGATCAGGACAAAACCGGTATACTTCATTGTATGACTCTAATTCCTCTTCTGTTTCGGGAAGTGACGGGATAAGCCCGGTACAGTCCATAGCTGATGCTGCGTTAGAAAGATAATCGTATTCATCGATTATCTGCTGATTTGTTTTTTTCTTCATTTCCATTTTCACCTCTTACTTACTTTCTGTAAAATAGGGAAATTGTATTCCGGGGAAAATATGGTATAATAACTGTCGACAGATTAAGATGTGATAATTAAAGGAGGATATCCATGAAGTTTCTTGCAGATACACATTCACATACGCTGGCAAGCGGGCATGCTTACAGTACGATTACAGAGATGGCGGAAGCAGCGTCATCAAAGGGGCTTAAGGCCCTTGCGATTACGGAACATGCTCCGGAAATGCCGGGAACATGTGGGATTTTTTATTTTGAAAATCTGGACGTAGTGCCCAGAGACATGAAAGGAGTAAGGCTGCTTATGGGAGCCGAGGTCAACATTATGGATCCCGATGGAACGATTGATATTCCGGAGAAAACGTGCCGGAATATGGATATTGTCGTGGCGAGCATTCATCCTCCCTGCTATGGAAAGAACCATACGCCGCAAGAGAATCTCAGAGCATATATAGAAGTTATGAAAAAGCCTTACATTAATATTATCGGACATCCTGACGACGGGAGAATCCCGGTTGACTATGAGCTGCTCGTGAAGGCGGCAAAGGAAACCGGAACACTTCTGGAACTTAACAATTCCTCTCTGCGTCCACAGAGCAGCAGAGTGGGGACCAGGGAAAACATGCTTACCATGCTGGATTTGTGCAGGCAGTATGACGTCCCAGTGACGACAGGAAGTGACGCACATGTCAATGTGGATGTGGGTAATTTTACACATGTGGCGGAAGTACTTGAGTATTGCGGTTTCCCGGAAGACCTGGTCGTTACAACTGATTTGGAAAAGCTGAAAGAGTTCATTCCGTCACTCGGGAAAGACTTCTGTGTACAGCGTTGACCGGATATTGATTTTGAACAAAAGGATATAAAGTGGTGGACTTTAAAAGTTTAGTGTGCTAAAATGTAGCAGTAGCTTAAAATGTAAGCTGCTGTTTTTTAATGTGGAAGGAGTCTGAATAATTATGAGCAAGAAAATCAGGACGGAGGCAGTCGACTATCTGTTCAGCGCTATCCTCAGTCTGGAAAATAAAGAAGAATGTTATACATTTTTTGAAGATATCTGTACAATCAATGAACTTCTCTCACTGTCACAGCGGTTTGAGGTTGCCAAGATGCTGCGGGAACAGAAAACTTATCTGGAAATTGCAGAAAAGACAGGAGCGTCCACAGCGACGATCAGCCGGGTAAACCGTTCTTTGAATTATGGAAATGATGGATACGACATGGTGTTTGAAAGAATTAATAAATAAAAACATACGGACAGAAAATCAGGCTTTGGGAGTTCAAAGCCTGATTCACTGTATTATTCTTTTTCTCCCTCTTTTGAGGAAACTTCATCAATGATCTTTTCGATCATCACTTTTTTGAGATAAACGTCAAAACTTAAATTGCAAAGGAACGCAAACAGCTTAAGGTCGTTTTTATCTTCTCCTTCCGGCATGTCAGAAAAAACAGAGCACGATTTGTCATAAGCCTCCCGCACTGACTGCTGAAGCGGTTCGACGCGTTCCTTCTCCATTTTGCAGACCTCCTCATAAACAGAGGACAGATCCAGGGGATTATCTCCTGTAAAATATTTTTCTGTCAGAGGTTTCAAAACTGTTTCTATGTCCCTGATCGAAAGGATACTTTTAAAATAATAGATAAAGATGAGGATCAGGACATGCTCCTTTGAATATTTTTTCTTGACAGGGGGCGGAAGAAGGTTGTTCTTCGTATAATTATTGATCATGGTTTTGGTCAATATTTTATCGCCCGGGTACCGCTTTGTGGAGGAAAGCTGTTCATCCATAAAAGTAGTAACCTGATCCATGTAAAGCTCTATATTTGGTATCTCTTCCGGCCGAATA
Organism: uncultured Mediterraneibacter sp.; assembly: GCA_944381935.1. Classification (GTDB taxonomy): domain Bacteria; phylum Bacillota; class Clostridia; order Lachnospirales; family Lachnospiraceae; genus Mediterraneibacter. The sequence goes on from CALWMN010000003.1 coordinate 5,811, forward strand.
TAATCGACCCGGGAGAGGCTTTTAAGAATACTGTTCAGAATATCGTTTGTGTCTATCGTCATATTATCACCCCAATGTATTTATTATATAGTAATAAAAACCAGATAGCAAGTGTTTTAGAGGTTTCCGAGAGAATATTATGATCATCCGAAAATATTTTATGCCGGGAAGAAATTTAGTTGACAATCAGGAATGTGTGTTCGATAATAGTAATACACGCGGGTAACAGGAGAGATTTATGAGTATTTACGATACATTAAACAAACCACAGAGAGAGGCGGTCCTTCACACGGACGGTCCGCTGCTGATCCTGGCAGGGGCAGGTTCCGGCAAGACGAGGGTTCTGACCCACAGGATAGCATATTTGATTGAGGAAAAGAATGTAAATCCGTGGAATATCCTTGCCATTACCTTTACGAATAAGGCGGCGGAGGAAATGAGGCAGAGGGTAGACAGTCTTGTGCGTTTTGGGGCGGAAAGCATATGGGTAAGCACTTTTCATTCTGCATGCGTCAGGATATTGAGACGTTATATAGACAGGCTGGGATACGACAACCGTTTCACGATCTACGACACGGACGATCAGAAGACACTTATGAAGGAAGTGTGCAGGAAGGTTAATATCGATACAAAGGTTTTGAGGGAGAGGGCAGTCCTCTCGGCAATTTCAGCGGCTAAAAACGAAATGGTATCGCCGGAGGAATATGAGCTGAATGTCGGAGGAGATTTTGGTAGGCTCAAGATCGCAAAGGCTTACCGGGAGTATGAAGCGCAGCTTAAGGCGAATAATGCGCTCGACTTTGACGACCTGCTTGTGAAAACAGTGCATCTGTTGAATACACAGCCAGATGTGCTGGAGAATTATCAGGAACGTTTTCGCTATATCATGGTAGATGAATACCAGGATACAAATACTGTACAGTTTCAGCTTGTAAGGCTTCTGTCAGGGAAATACAGAAATCTGTGCGTTGTGGGGGATGACGACCAGTCGATCTATAAATTCAGGGGCGCCAATATCAGAAATATACTGGACTTTGAGCACGAATTTCCGGATGCGTATGTCGTCAAACTAGAGCAGAATTACCGGTCCACGGGAAATATCCTCAATGCGGCGAACTCTGTGATCCGCAATAACAGCGGAAGAAAAGATAAGACTCTTTGGACAGACAATGGCGAGGGAGAGAAGGTCCGGCTCCGGCAATTTGATACCGCGTTTGATGAGGCGGACTTCATTGCGGAGGATATCAGGCAGAATGTGCAGGATGGGACCGCTTATCACGACTGTGCTATATTATACCGTACCAATGCGCAGTCCCGTCTCTTTGAGGAGAAGTTTATCTCTATGAATATTCCGTATAAAATCATCGGAGGAATCAACTTCTACGCCCGCAGGGAGATAAAGGATATTCTGGCATATCTGAAGACGGTTGATAACGGCCAGGATGACCTTGCGGTACGGAGGATCATCAATGTGCCGAAACGGGGAATCGGTCTTACCACGATTAATCGGGTGCAGCAATCGGCGGAAGAGAGGGGGATCAGCTTTTATGACGCGCTTCTGACGCCGGAACTCATAGCCGGGGCAGGCAGGAGTGCTGCAAAGCTGGATTCATTTGCCGCGTTGATTGAATATTTCAAAGGGCAGGCAGAGCGGGAGAGCCTGACCGATCTGCTCAATGAAATTATAGAGAAAACAGGGTACATTGAGAGCCTGGAGGCGGAAGATAAGACAGAGGCGGAATCGAGGATTCAGAACATAGATGAACTCCTGAATAAGGCGGCTGCATATGAGGAGGCATGCGATGACAGAGATGAACGTCCTTCTCTGAGCGGCTTTCTGGAAGAAGTGGCTTTAGTGGCAGACATTGACAGCCTGGACGAAGACCAGGACTATGTTGTGCTCATGACGCTTCACAGCGCAAAAGGGCTCGAGTTTCCTAATGTTTATCTGGCAGGAATGGAAGACGGGCTTTTCCCAAGTTATTTGACGATCACATCGGATGATAAGGAAGACCTTGAGGAGGAGCGCAGGCTGTGTTATGTCGGCATTACAAGAGCCGAGAAAGAGCTGACATTAAGCTGTGCAAGGCGGCGCATGGTGCGGGGAGAAACGCAGTTTAACAAAATATCGCGCTTTATAAGAGAAATCCCTCTGGAGCTGCTTGATACAGGAGGAAGAAAAGCAGAGGGGGAGGCAGATATCCAGGATAAGCAAAAAGCATATTTCCGGGCAAAACAGGCATATCATGCACAGCCTTTTTCTGCGCTGAAAAAGGGGAGCCAGCTCGCGGCAGAAGCCGGAGGACTTTCCTATCAGCCGGGAGACAGGGTAAGACATGTGAAATTTGGCGAAGGAACGGTGCTTGATATCAAAGAGGGTGGAAGGGATTATGAGGTAACAGTTGCATTTGACGGCTTCGGTGAGAGAAAAATGTTTGCAATGTTCGCAAGACTTGTAAAGGTGTAATTGCCCTATTTCGTACAGCCTGGTGCCCAGGTTTCTTAAGTTTTTTGACATAAATTAGTAGTAATCTTAAAATGATAGTGTTATAATAACAGAAAGTAACCACCGCCGTCAGCGCGGGGAAAGGACGTGTGGACATGAATAAAAAAATAGAGGAAATAATTGCTGAATCCAAACTTAATGAGCTCCTGCATAAAAGTGATGCAGAGAAACAGAAAAATACAGTGATATGGGTACTTGCTGTTATCGGAGCGGTGGCAGCAGTGGCAGCTATCGCGTATGCGGTTTACCGCTTCTTTACGCCGGACTATCTGGAAGACTTTGAAGATGATTTCGACGATGACTTTGATGATTATTTCAGCGAGGAAGACCAGGTATAACAGTTGAGAGAATGATAGAACAAAATGCAGGCAGGATGTGGCGGATAACCGCACCCCTGCCTGTTTTGTTTGTAATCAGGAGGAGTATTATGAAAAAGGGAATGATTTATGAAGGAATAATAGAAAGAGTGGATTTTCCGAATAAAGGAATTGTATTCATCCCGGAAGAAGAGAAGTACGTGACAGTCAAGAACGGGATGCCAGGTCAGAAAATCCGTTTTGTGATCAATAAATTCAAGAAAGGACACGCGGAGGGAAGGCTTCTGGAAGTCCTTGAAAAATCGCCTCTTGAGACAAGAGTGCCGGTCTGCAGTATTTTTCCCCGATGTGGAGGATGTATGTATCAGACCATGCCATATGAAGAGCAGATGAAAATGAAAGCTGACCAGCTCAGAAGAGTTATGGATGAGGCAGTAAAAGAAAAATATGTCTTTGAGGGGATAAAGCCAAGTCCGAAGGAGTTCGGATACAGGAACAAGATGGAGTTTTCCTTTGGCGATGAATATAAAGATGGACCGCTGAGCCTTGGGCTTCACAAAAAGGGGAGCACATACGATGTCCTGACAGCTTCGGACTGTAAGCTGGTCCACGAAGATATGAACCGGATACTGGTATGTGTGCTGGAGCATTTCAGAGAGCAGAAAGCGGGATACTATAAGAAAATGCAGCATACAGGTTATCTGCGCCATCTCCTGCTCAGGAGGGGGGACGCTACGGGGGAGATCCTTGTCAGCCTGGTGACAACGACCCAGGAAGAGCACGATTTGCAGCCATTGGTAAGAAAGCTTCTCGACCTGGAACTGGAAGGAGAGATTGCGGGAGTTCTGCATATCCTCAATGACTCGCTTGCGGACGTGGTAAAGAGCGATGAGACAAGGATACTCTATGGAAGAGATTATTTTTATGAAAAGCTTTTCGGTCTTCAGTTTAAGATCACGCCGTTTTCATTCTTCCAGCCAAATACCCGGGGAGCGGAAGTTTTATACGAGACGGTTCGGGAATACATCGGGGATATCAGAAATTTGAGAGTCTTTGACCTGTTCAGCGGAACTGGCACAATCAGCCAGGTGCTTGCCCCGATGGCAAAAGAAGTTGTCGGGGTGGAAATCATTGAGGAAGCAGTAGAAGCGGCAAAAGAAAATGCTAAAAGTAACGGTATTTCCAACTGTAAATTCATAGCAGGCGATGTATTTCAGGTGCTCAATGAGGTGGAAGGAAAGCCGGATGTGATCGTGCTGGATCCTCCCAGAGAGGGGATACATCCCAAAGCGCTGCCGAAGATTCTTGACTATGGTGTAGAAAAGATCGTCTATATCTCATGTAAGATGACAAGTCTTGCAAGGGATCTGGAAATGATGCAGATGAGGGGGTATCGTGTGGAAAAGATCACGGCAGTTGACCAGTTTTGTGAGACGGTGCATGTGGAGACGGTAGCATTGCTTTCCCACAAAAAACCTGACAGTATAATCAATGTAAAAGTGTAGTTTGGAGAGAGAGCAAAATGCCGCTTGATGATATCGCTAAGAGAGCTGAAGTGTACAAGCCGAAAGAGAGAGTTCCCTGCAAAATGATAAAGGAATACATAGAAGCGAAATATGGCTTCAAGGAACATACTGCTTATATAGCAGAGGTTAAGAGAAGTTTGGGCGTGCCAATGTAGGATGCCCCTAACGCGGTAGAAGAATTGAAACAGCCGAGGAAGCATCCGACAGCGGAGAAAGTGGAAGCCATAAAGGATGCGTAGAAGCATTTTGAAGTTATATAATGAAATTTTTTGTTGTATAAAGGAATTTATGCGTGTTAATATTTAGGATAGTATGAAGGTGAGCTTGAATGGAATTTAAAACAGTAATTTTACGATTTAGAGATTTGGTAACTGAAAATAATGTTACTATAGCTAGACATAAAGATATGATTGATAAAAATGGATATGTCTGGTGGGGGTGGTGGAATAAGGGAAATGAGAAGCTCCCATTTGAGGAATTCTGTGTGCTAAAAGGTGAAATTGAGAACCAACCGAAATATTTTTATCTTTTGGATTCGGGACAAGAAAAGTTGTATAAGGCTGAATGCCTTGGTATAAAATGTTCTGAAAGCAATAAGATATTATCGCCAGAATTGGACTATACCCCCAATTATTATAATGAACAAAAGTATTATGCGTGGTTTAAATTTGATAAGATTGAAGAATGTGACGTTGATGAAGTTAAGAATTATACATATGTGAAAGTAGATTCACTGTTTGTAGATAATCGTTCTAATTATGAAAAATTTTATGGAAAAAGAGTTTATAATATTAAGGAAATGATTCAGCAAAATAGGACAATATGGTTTGTGCGGAACTATAATGAGAATGATGATTCAGATTATGAAATACAATTATTAAATTCTAGTGTTGTAGAGCCGCATGACTTTAGTGACAAATATTTTGAAACTGGCAGTGACACTTTGTTATGGTTATCAGATTTGCACTTTGGCACAGATGATGTTTTTAAGGTTAAAATGTCAGAGGAAACAGATGTAACTTTAACTGCACATATTAGAAACGCATACAATGAACTTAACAAAGTGGGAGGTTTGATAATAACGGGAGATATCACATCACTTGGAAAGCCAGAGGGTTACGCTAAGGCAGAAGAATTTATTGTTGATTTGAACAGGGATCTTACGAGAAAACTTATATCTGAAAATATAATTTTTTGTCCTGGTAATCATGATTTTGTGCGTAAAAATGAGATGCTTGGGAATGGTGTTCCTGAGAAGGTTTCAGAAAATCCAGATAGTATCAGTGCATATAAGAAGTTCTACAGTGCGATCCATAATTTGAATCCCAATAAATATATGGCATGTGGGCGTAGATTATTGATGTCCACAGGACGAACAGTAGAAATAGTAGCTTTAAATAGTCTTATTTTACAGCAATATAAGGATTTTGAGGGACATGGATTTTTGTCAGATAAACAATTAGAGTATGTTGCAAATAAAATGGGATGGGAAGAAAATGTTCAAACAAATTCTGTTCGTATTGCGATAATGCACCATCATTATATGCCGACTTGCTTGGCTGAGCAGGTAGATGTAAAAAAGCCAAGCAGCGTTGTATATGATGCTGAGCGTCTTGTACAGTGGTTAGCGAAATATGACATTAAGTTACTTTTACATGGGCATAAGCATCAATCCTTTATTTCCAAAATAGGGCATTTTGATAACAGCATTTATGAAATTGATGAAGACAGCATGAAAAATATATATGTTATTGGAATGGGAGGTACAGGAGCTTTTAATTGTGAAAATAAGTTTTCTACATTGACATTTTGCAATGATCATATTGAGTTGAAATTTTTTAGAATATATGCTGATAACACTGAAACAGATAAATGTGTTCAAACAGTGCGTATACCAATATAAAATTAGATGGAGGATAATAGGTGATAAAGTTAGTAATTACAGATTTGGACGATACATTGTACTCATGGATTGGCTTTTTTATACCAGCTTTTTATGATATGGTACAGGAGCTATCTTTATTAATTAATGTGCCTCAAGAGAAGATACTAGAGGAATATAAAGCAATTCATCAAAAAGTAGGAAGTGTTGAGTATCCATTTGCAACTTTGAATCTCCCATCTGTTAAGAAGAAATATCGCGGAATTACTGATGAACAAGCCAAAATTGAACTTAACCCTGCTTTTCATAAATTTAATTCTACTCGTAAAAAGCTATTAAAATTGTATCCGGGAGTAGAAGAGACTTTAAAATTTTTTCATGACAATAATATAGTGGTTGTTGCATATACTGAGTCAGCAGAAGAAAATGGTTTTTATCGATTAAAGAAATTAGGGATTGATAATTATTTTAAGGAGGTATATGTATCTGACAGTTTGTATAAGCGTCCCGATACTATTCCATCATCTCCAAAAACACATATAGTACATGGGAAGAAACCTAATGCAGAGGTATTAAAAGAAATTTGTTGTGGGGAGAAAGTTTCTGTAAGTGAAGCAGTGTATATTGGAGATAGTTTATCTAAAGACATGTTGATGGCAAAACAAGCTGGCATTACATCAATATGGTGTGATTTTCCTAGAGACGATATTAGAGAACTGTATAGTAAATTGGTAGCTATATCACATTGGAAAGAAGGAGATTTCCAGCGAGAGCAACAATATAAAAATGAATGGAAAGAAAATGGATATATTCCAGATTATACTATTCATAAATTTGGAGAGTGCAGGGAAATCCTTTCGCGGATTAATAAGCGATAATTATATTGAAAAAAGGATCAATTGCAATTTTACATCAGGGTGGTGCAAAATTGATGAGATCTATATTTTGTGGGAAAAGGGCTGCACGAGTAGTATTAGTACTGTATAAATATTACCGACATTTCCGTAGTTTTGCGGGGATATGTTCCGATTTGCTACTCACGCCGACATACGGGAGCTGTTTGCATCATAGGTCAACAACTGAATATTGAGGATTTTACATAGCCGATTGGTATCAAAGCCAGTCGGATTTTTTTGTCATAACACAAACCTCATATAGCCGCTATCATACCTGTAATGTTCTCTGTCTAAAGGGAGTTGGTTGATATGTCAAGGCAAAGAAGTATGGAGGTAATAAAAAATTTAGAGTATGTAACTATTGGTGAATTAGTAAGGCTCACAGATGTAAGATACAGTACATTAAAGTTTTATACGGAAGAAGGTATACTCCCCTTTGAGCAAGCGGAAGAAAATCTGGCAAGACGATATAAACGTGTGGAAAGTATGGAACGAATTTCCTACATCAAAGAATTGCGTGAGCAAAAGAAAACCATTCCGGAAATTAAAGCCATATTAAAAATTGATTAAAGTGGTTACAAAAGCGGTTAGTCTATACGATTGGCCGCTTTTTCCATACCCAGAAAGGGTGTTTATGAACTTATACAAATACAAGGGAAAGCGTATCAGGGCCAGTAGCAAGAACCTTGTGTACCGCTTCTGTGCAGGTACGCTCCTGCTCCTGTTCGTGGCGGTTCTCCTGTTCCTGAACATGGAGAAGCTTTTCCGCCTCAGTATCTCTGGGATGAAGGAAAATGGGACAAAAAGAAACCCCTTGATCCCCTCAAGATTGAGGGGCAGGGGAGATAAAGGTGGGAATCCGGGAAGACTGAAATCCGATGCCGGTTGGATCTCTTTGGATTATGCGAAGAGAATTTAATTTCATATCGAAGAGTTTGGGATAAGACGAGGGGATAACTGCCTGGTTGCCCATTTCGGCGGCAAAGCTCAGGGGCAGTTTGGGCGAGAAATATGGATGACTAGGGTCATGTAGATGATGAGACACCGTCCATCGCCATCTCGTTATACAGAGAATATAGAGACCGGGGAATTGGCTCCCTAAAGTTGGATATGGAATTAAGGAAAGATGTACGCACGTCTTTTCTTGTTTTTCTGATAATGTTAAAATGTACGTGACATACAGTTGTCCGTGTTTGAATTGTTATGATATAGGCAGGTGGAGCAAATGAAGACAGACAGGCTGATCGATCTGTCATCCGGTAAGAAAAATTTGATCAAGAAATATGCTATACAAAAAGATGTCAGGGGTGGAATAAATTTATGATATTAAGCGTGAGCAGAAGAACCGATGTGCCAAATTACTATGCAGACTGGTTCATCCACAGAATTGAAGAGAGGTTCTTATATGTACGTAATCCCATGAATACACATCAAATAAGCAGAATAGACTTATCGCCGGATGTGATAGATTGCATCGTATTCTGGACCAAAAATCCTGCAAATATGATAGAAAAGCTGGAATGGTTGAAAGATTATGTATACTATTTTCAATTTACCCTTACGGGATATGGCAGGGATATTGAACCTGGCCTCCCGGATAAAAGAGAGGAACTTATCCCGACATTCAAGGCTTTGTCCGAAAAAATTGGAAAAGAAAAAGTAATATGGCGATATGATCCCGTTTTGATAAGTAAGCGATATACCGTGGATTACCATTTAAAAGCTTTTGAGGAAATAGCAGGAAGTCTTGCAGATTACACGGACAAGGTGGTGATCAGCTTTGTTGATTTATATGCCAAAACACAGCGAAACACGAAGGGACTTGGAATTAAGCAAATGACAAATGATGAGATAACTGGTTTGGCAGCTCAAATGGCGCAAATTGCCTCAAAATATCATTTAATAATTGAATCCTGTGCAGAGAGGATCAATCTTCAGAAAGTTGGCATTCAGCACGGATGCTGTATAGATAAAAAATTAATTGAGAAGATACTGGGGTGTAAGTTGATTGGTGAAAAGGACAAGAATCAGAGAGAAGAGTGCGGATGCCTGGAAAGTGTGGAAGCAGGAACATATAATACTTGTCTCAATGGCTGTAAATATTGCTATGCAAATTTTAATGATGGGCAGGTAAAAGAGAATGTAAAATCGTATAACCAGGACTCCCCATTATTATGTGGTAATATCGATTCAGAGGATAAGATTACGGATAGAAAAGTGAAGTCATTAAAAGATACTCAGCTTAGCTTTTTTGATTAATTTATCTACAAAAAAGGCACGGAGGTCGGAATCTTCCTCTGTGCCTTTCGATTGCATAGTAAACTGGCGTAAGAAGTGCTCTTATTCTTTATCCCTGATTCTTACCCAGTGCAAAATAGCGCTTTTTGATCGCATTTCCGAGCATTCCGCCTCCGAACAGGAAGATAAAGTAAACCCAGCCGGACAGAGACAGGTTTGCGATGGGACTGTAAAGAGCGCCCACATTACAACCGTTGGAGAGACGTGTGCCGACTCCCATCAGAAGACCGCCGATGACGTAGATAAGGGCTTCCTTCGGGGTAATCTTAAGCCCTTCCTTGAACTGTTTCACAAACATTCCCATCATCAGGCTGGCAATCAGTGAGCCGACAATGATACAGGTGTTTTGCACGTTCATCGCGTTGTCGAAGAACGGCATTGTAAAGGATTCAGCGCCTTGATATGTAAAGCCGGTGATTGTCTCAACCGGAACACCAAAGACCATGAGCAGCCTTCCGAACCAGTATCCGTAAGGTGTGGAAGCACCCCAGCCTCCTTTTGTTATAATCATAAGGGTTGAGAACAGGATTGTGATTGCAACAGCCCCCATTTTCAGAGTCCACGGTTTTGCGAATACACGATATACTGTTGTTTCAGAGAGGACCGGAACAGCAGACTGGTCCTGAAGGACTTCAATCTCTTCTTTTTCCTGCTCAATCTCTGTATCGACTCCTGAATATGTACCGGATTTACGGCGATGGTTTTCATATGCCTTGCCAAGACCTGCTGCGATAAGGCAGAGAATGCCGGTCAGGATGATGGCGCCTAGATAACCGTCCATGCCGTCAAATTTAAAGAAATCCGGAAGAAATACACCTGTTTCATAGGAGGAACTGTGTACCAGGGTATCCGTAACCCATCCCTGTGTAGCCTGGAGGGGAAATCCGATATAGACGCCCACACCAAAGAAAAACAGGGTGATAACGGCTCTGGAGGGTCCTGCAACGATATCTGTCAGTACACCGGATGCACAACACATACAGAAAGCCATGCCGACACCGAACATGACGCCGCCGACGATCAGTCCCAGATTGATCTGGTTGATCCAGAGTCCGTAGTTTTCTGCACCTCCGGTAAAGCAGAGGGCAGCAGTAATGACCGCACTCATAAAGAACATAAAGGTCAGTGTCCTGAGAAGTTTTGTTGAACCGGCATTGTAGGCTCTGTTTGCGCTCCCTGCAAATCCGAACATGGCGCGGGTCAGGGCATATCCCAGTCCCAGTCCGACCAGCATACGGTAGAAAAGGCCGCTGTCCTTCAAGAAAGCAGCGCCGGCAAGAAGAACGACAACAAGCACGATAATGCCAACGATAAATTCTGTTTTATTGATCTTTTTCATTTTTCTTTCATTCCTTTTCCCTTTTGGTATTTTCGGCGACTGCCTGCCTTACGGCAGGCGCCGCCGTTATCCGTCAGTTAAAATTGTAGGCTGTGACAATAGGTTTGCGGTTCTGCTTCACATCATTGAAATATTCATAGAAGCACAGCCCGAGAAAACTTCCGGAAATATTATAAATATTGTCAAATCCGTTCCCCTGCAGGGCAAGGAGTGCGTTATAGCTTCTCTGGGAGCTTCTGCAGTGAAGGTAGACAGGACGGTCTTTCGGGATTTCATCCATGCGCTGCCGGATCTGGCTGAGGGGGATATTCACGGCTGTTGTAATGTGCCCATGGGCATATTCTCCTTCTTCCCTCACATCGATAATATATGCACCGGATTCTACGAGATCTCTTACCTGGTCAACGCGTACCTGTCGGAAAGTTCCCTGAAGCAGATTGCATGCTACCAGGCCGGCATGGTTGCCGGCATCCTTTGCCGTTGAGAACGGAGGAGCATAGCAGAGTTCAAGATCCCGGAGATCGTCTACTGTACCGCCGAATTTGATCAGTGTTGCGACAATGTCTACCCGCTTTGCCGCGTCCCCTCTTGAGATCGCCTGTGCACCGAGCACCTTTCCTGTCGGCACTTCATAGATCAGTTTATAGTGGAGCGGGCAGTTCCCCGGCATGAGCCCTACTTTGTCCTGCGGGATTACATATGCGATATCATAGCTGATCCCTTCTTCCTCACACTGTGCGGCCGTAAGTCCTGTACTTGCTGCGTTGTAATCAAATACTTTGATACAACTGGAGCCGATGAATCCGGTATTCCGCACCGGACGTCCATAGATATGGTCCGCTGCGGCTCTTGCCTGTTTCTGGGCAGGACCGGCAAGCGGGAGCATGGTAGGCTTGTGGGTCAGCGCGTTGAACACTTCGATGGCGTCGCCCACTGCATAGATATCAGGATCATTTGTCCGGTAATTGGGATCGACTTTGATTGCACCGCGGCTGTTTAATTCAAGTCCGGCATCCTTTGCCAGCCCGGAATCCGGTGTCACGCCGACAGCCATGACGACGGCCTCGCCTTCCACAACCTTACCGGATTCCAAAACCATATCGGAACCCTTAAATTCCACCGCCTTGTCGGCAAGGATCAGGTCGATGCCCTTGTCCATCATCTCTTTGTGGAGGATCTGGACCATGTCGTAATCATATGTGCGAAGGACCTGGGGCATTGCCTCAACGAGGGATACGGTGTATCCCGCCTCCGTCAGGTTTTCAGCAACTTCAACACCTATGAAGCCCCCCCCGACTACAGAGACTTTCTTCACATCCTTTTCTTTCAGGAAGGAATACAGTTTTGCAATGTCGACGACATTTTTAACGACAAAAATATTTGCATTTTCAATACCTTTCACATTTGGGATGACGGCATTTGCACCGGGAGCAAGGATCAGCTTGTCATAGCTTTCCTCGTATTCCTGCTCATTCAGAAGATTTTTTACCCTGACTTTTTTTCCAGTTCTGTCAATGGAGAGCACTTCATTGGAGACGCGCGCCTCGATATTGTACTGGCATGCGAACTGTTCCGGACTCATCAGGACAAGTTTATCATCAGCGTCTACCTGCCCGCTCAGGCGATAAGGCAGACAGCAGTTTGAAAATGACACGTGAGGCCCTTTTTCAAACATGACGATTTCCGCCTGTTCATCCAGACGTCTCAGGCGGGCCGCCGTACTTGCTCCGCCTGCCACTCCTCCAACAACTACATATTTCATTTCTTTTCCTCCTTTGGTTTATATATTAAGTAAAGCAGAATGTCAGGATCTGCCCTGCTTTCTTTTATCAGCCAGGGACATGCGGATAAAGAAGTATGCCCCGACAATGATCCAGACGCTGAGAAAGATCAGCGCCGGTCTGCTCAGTGCTGCCGGACTGGACGGGACAATAAGAAGGAGCATGAACAGAAAGGCGAGCATTGCCCCGATGAATCCGAGAATCCGGTCCGGTCTGCTTCTGGCGATCCTGAAGGTATTCAGGCAGACATAAAAATACGTGACTGCTGCGCCAAAAGAGCACATATCTACAATCCAGGTAACTACTTCCCGGCCGAAGAAACAGGCAAAAATGCTGATTACTGAGACGGCAAGTATTGCGTTTCTCAGAATACCGCGTTCTGTGATCCTGCCGACCTGGCGCGGCAGAATATTCTGTCTTCCCATAGAACAGATCAGCTTCGTCGAGCAGATCATGAATCCGTTGATCCCGCCGGACACAGCGCTCCCCAGTGCAATGACAAGCATGAGAAATCCGATCAGCCCCAGATGCTCAAGTACGCCGCTTCCCAGCGCCCAGTCCAGAGATTTTGCCTCTTCGGGCCCATAGGCGAGCGCCGTAGTAAAATTCAAAAGTATGTAGCAGCCCATCCCGATCAGCAGAGAGGTCACTGCCATCAGAGATGCCTTGCGCCTGCTGATCCCCATATCCTTTACGAGCTGAGGGACAGCGTCAAATCCGATAAACAGAAACGGCGTGATTGCCACGACCTGAAGTACCTGCCCGAGATTGAAGCTGTTGTTGTCAATATAATTTTCCCGGAAAGTCTCCAGGTCAGCCTGAAATAGCATGGCGACAAATACGGCGAGGACGCAGATGACGAGGGCGGCAACGATGATAAACTGAGCCTTGCCAGACTGCTTGATCCCTTTGAGGTTCAGCGCCATGAAAAAGAGAATAATCAGGACTGAAACAAGAGCTTCCCCCAGATAGATCGGATCTCCGGCAATCGTATAGAGATATCCGACATTCAGGATCCCCGGGAAAAGCTTATCTATTACAAGAGGGAAAGCCGTTGCATTTAAGGGCACCAGGCTTAAGTAGGCAAGGAAGAGGAACCATCCGACAATAAAAGCATTTTTCCTGCCCATAAAGATCAGGATGTAGGAAAACTCCCCGCCTTCATCGATATCCTGCTGGAGCATATACCAGTAGCTCCTCTCAATGACAATGATCGCCATTGTTCCGCAGAACAGACCGATCGAAGTGTTGATTACGCCGGAATTATAGAGGAACTGGCTTCCCGGGAGCATGAAAGAACCCCATCCTATAATTGCGCCGAGAAGAATGGCAAAGACCTCACCGGGCCCGAGTTTTTTCTGCATAATTGAGCCTCCGTTATCTTAAAATCCATGCCAAATCCGATAGTATATCCGGCATGGCGGCATAAAGGACCCTGTATAAAAGAGAGAAAACAGAGCCGTTTCCCTAATTATATCCAATACTATATCTCGTGTCAATGAAGCTTTTTTACACAACATGTGCGTAAATGAAATGAGCAGAGAAGAAATCTGTTTTTTCTGTATTTATCAGAGGAGAATACAGGCCTGCAAATTGAAATATAAGAAAACTCCGGGGGCGGATGCAGCATTTCCAAAGAAAAAATGTCAGTCGTTGTTGTTGATGAGGTAATTGACTTTTTTCGGAAACACTGCATCCGCCCCCGGAGCCTGTCTGTGAAGAAGATCAGGGCCATATTGCCCTGGCTGTCTTTGCATCTACAACGCGCTTTACCGCTATGAGATAAGCTCCGGTGCGCAGCGGGACTTTTCTCTGCACAGCAAGATCCCACACCGCCTCAAAAGAGCGGTCCATAATATCTTTCAGCTTTTCATTTACGATTTTTTCCGTCCAGCTTACAGACTGGATATTCTGGACCCACTCAAAATAGGAGACAACCACGCCGCCTGCATTTGCCAGAATGTCAGGTACAACTGCCACCTTCTTTTGGTTCAGGATTCTGTCCGCATCGGCAGTAGTAGGGCCGTTAGCTGCTTCCACAATAATTTTTGCCTTAATGCGGTCCGCATTTTCACAGTTGATCTGGTTTTCAAGCGCTGCCGGTACGAGCAGGGATACGTCCAATTCCAGGAGAGCCTTGTTTGTAATATGCACAACATTATCCCTTTCATAGTCTTTCAGAAGATTGTTCGCATTATCGGAGAGGTAGGCGGTAATATCCGGGATATCCAGTCCTCCGGGGCAGTAAATGGCGCCTGACACATCGCTGACAGCGACGATCTTCATGCCCTCGTCATAAAGGAGACCGGCAGTCGTGCTTCCGACATTTCCCATGCCCTGTATGGCGACAGGCTGATTTTCCAGCGGAATATGAAGCTTTTTAAAAATATTTTTTACCGTGATCATGACACCCCGTCCCGTAGCGGAGCTTCTGCCAAGGGCGCCCCCGAGCTCGACCGGCTTCCCGGTGACAACTCCGTGGATGCAATGACCTTTCAGCATGCTGTAGGTATCCATCATCCATCCCATAATTTTCGGGGAAGTGCCGACGTCAGGGGCGGGAATGTCCTGTTCCGGTCCGATAAGAGGGGCGATTGCAGCGGTAAACCTCCTGGTAACTGCCCGGATCTCATCCTCTGATAGCTGGGAGGGATCACATACAACGCCGCCTTTCCCGCCGCCGTAAGGGATATTGACAACCGCGCATTTAAACGTCATCCAGGCGGCAAGGGCACGGACTTCGTCAGGGTTCACATCAGGGTGAAAGCGGATACCGCCTTTTGCAGGGCCTCGGGAAGTAGAGTGTTGGATCCGGTATCCCTCAAATACCCGGGTGGAACCGTCGTCCATACGAACCGGGACAGAAACCTTTAATTCCCGTTCGGGATATTTTACAGATTCAATGTCATTGTCTGAATAACCCAGGATTGCGGCAGCTTCATCCACAATTCTTAATACATTGTCATATGGATTATATTCTTTTGACATATATGTTTCCTCAATAGTTTTTTTCTGCTTTGTAATGTTGGAAAGCAGAGCAGTGTTGTCGGGTTACTGAAATCTGAAATTTCAGATATGCGATATAGAAGAGATTGTAAATACAAGGAAAATGTTCGAGGTATATTGCCTGGACACATATTTCGACAGAGTGGATGAAAAAACGGTCCGCAGCTTTTATGACCAGTTCCAAAATTATGATAAACTGGAGCAGGAGACATATGAAAAACTGGATATACAACTGCACAGAATGTTTGTTGATATATCACATAACAAGATTTTGACAGATACTTATGAGAGGCTGAACGCAATGTTCAGCCTGGGGTACTTCCTGAGAACAGAGAAAATAGATGTTGCGAATGAGGAACATCTGAGGATTCTTGAAGCCGTACAAAAAAATGACAGGAAGACAGCAGTAGAAGAACTGAAGCTTCATCTTGACAGAGTAAGAGAAGAAGTTACAGATTACTATCATGATACGAAAGAAGAAAAGTAAAAAAGAATATTACATGCCGGTTCCGAAAAGAACCGGCATTTTAAGATCATCTGAATAAAAATTTATTTTACAGCTATTCATTTTTAGGCTATACTAAACGGGCAACATTTGTAAGAAAAGCGCCCCGCCACTTTGCATCGGTGCGGGATAAAATGAGAGGAAAATGGTCATGGCGATTTTTCAGGCTGTCTATAAAATACTGTGGGGAGATATCATTACAATCCCCCTTCCCGGCGGGAGTTCTCTGGGGCTTTCCCTCCTGGTGCTCATATTGGTTCCCGCAGGAATCTACTTTACAATAAGAACGCGATTCCTGCCGTTCAGGCTGTTCCCGGAGATGCTCTCCGTAACTCTTGAAAATAACAAAAAAACAGAACGGGAAGGGCTTTCCGGGGTGCAGGCTCTGATCGTCTCCACGGCATGCAGGGTGGGCATGGGCAATCTTGTGGGCGTGGTCGCTGCAATCTCCGCAGGAGGTGCGGGAGCCGTCTTCTGGATGTGGCTCATTGCGCTGCTGGGATCGTCCACAGCCTTCATCGAAGCCACGCTGGCACAGATCTATAAAGAGAAAGACCCGCTCTACGGCGGGTACAGAGGAGGCCCGGCATACTATATCCACAGCTTATTCATCAGAAAAGGCAGCAGGAGAAAACATTCGGTCATTGCCGCCCTGTTTGCACTCTCCGGCCTGATTTGCTGGTGCGGCATCAGCCAGGTGATCGGCAACTCGATCTCCTCCTCTTTTGAAAATGCGTTCCACATCCCGCCGCTCTGTTCAACGGTGCTGCTTGTGGCGGTTGCAGCCGTTATCGTGCTCAGAAAAAATGCGACCGTAAAAGTGCTGGATATCATGGTGCCGATCATGGCGGCGTGTTACTTCTTTATTACAATCTTTATCATCGTGAGAAATGCGGGACAGATTCCCGCTGTGTTTGAACGGATTTTTGCGGAGGCGTTCGGACTGCGGCAGGCGGTCGGCGGCGGAATCGGAGCCGTGATCATGAACGGGGCGAAAAGGGGACTGTTCTCCAATGAGGCGGGGTCCGGCTCTGCGCCCTGCGCGGCAGCGGCGGCAGACATCAGCCATCCGGCAAAGGAAGGGCTGCTCCAGGCTCTGGGAGTCTTTATTGACACGCTTTTGATCTGCAGCTGTTCCGCCATGATCATGCTGCTCACACCCCGGGGAATGACGGAGGGACTGGAGGGAATGGATCTGCTGCAGACCGCGATGCGGTATCACCTGGGAGAGTTCGGCGTGATCTTCATTGCAGGAATCCTTTTTCTGTTCAGCTTCTCTACGTTTCTCGGGATCTTGTTCTATGCAAGGTCAAATGTATCTTATCTGTTCGGGGATAACTGGCTCTCCCAGACCCTGTACAAGATTCTGGCGCTTGTCATGCTGTTCGCAGGCGGGCTTGCAGCGTATCAGTTTGTCTGGGATCTGGGAGATGTAGGCGTGGGTATGATGACAGTATTTAACATGATCGCGCTTATCCCGCTTGCACCAAAGGCTCTGGCATCCCTCAGGGATTATGAGAAAAATGAAATGCGGAAAAAGAGCCGTTAGAAATTCTTTTTCCGGTATTCTCTCGGTGTACATCCATATGATTCCCGGAACAGCCTGGAATAGTAGCTCAGGTGAGCGAACCCGCAGGCGGTCGCCGCCCCCGTCACACTGAGGGAGGTTTCTTCCAGCAGGCGCCGGCTGATTTCCAGCCGGTAATGGTTCAGGAAATCAATGGGCGTCTGCTGGAGATATTCCCTGAAGATGCGGCAGCATTTGCTGCGGCTCACCTTTCCGGCAGCGGCGATGTCATCCAGGGTTATTTTTTCTGCATAGCTTTGATGGATAAAAGACACCATGTCACGCTGGATAAAGAGATCCGGGTCTGTCTGTTCGGACATGTCTGTCTGTATCGGGATGATGGAAAGAAGCTGGTTCCAGAGCAGATGCAGGAGACCGGATGCTTCCAGTTCATATCCCTCCCGGAGTTCTTCTTTCAGGGCGGCAATGCGGTCGAGAAGTTCCCGGGCCCTAACGGCAGAAGGAGGCTTCACGGACGGAGTGCATGCGGAAGCGTCTCTGCCGGGAAGATGGAGAAATTCTATGCCGTTATTTTTTATAAAGGGCAGTACATAGCGCTCATACAGCCCGGGACTGCCCGCGAAGAACTGCGGGTGGAAGAGAACGCACAGAAACCTGCAGTCATTCTGACCCGAAGCATATCCGTAGTGCATCTGGCGGGAGTTGACGATAAGGCAGTCACCTTCCAGAAGATGAATCTTCTGATCATTGACCCGGTAGTTCATGTTTCCTTTTAAAATCCGGATCAGTTCAATATCGTCGTGCCAGTGGCAGAGCGCGCGCATATCCGGGTATTCGGAGAGGTTTTCCGTTTTGATGAACAGAGGGATCCCCTCCGTGTCATAACGGACGATCTCAGAAGCGTCTTTCATAAGGTACATCTTTGTCTTTGCCATTTCTGCCCCCTGTCTCCTTTCCGGGATTATCGTGCCCCCATAACTGAGCCTGTTCCCTTACACTGTAGACGTACAGTTGTCAATATATGGGGAGCAGACACGATTTTTATAAAAAGTAGAGAAAATAGTGATAGAAACTGTCCTTTTGAAATACTATCATGTCAATGTGGCTTATGCAAGGGGGTATGATGATGAAACAGGAAAACAGGATTTTCTACAGAAAGCTTTCCGCTCTGGTCTTTCCGATTGCAGTGCAGAACCTGATGACGGCGATTGTCAGTGCGTCGGATGCCCTGATGCTCGGGTTTCTCAGCCAGAGCGCACTGTCAGCGGTTTCCCTGGCAACCCAGGTGCAGTTCGTGCTGAACCTGTTTTATGCTGCGCTGACCATAGGGGCAACCGTCCTGGCGGCCCAGTACTGGGGAAAAGGAGACGCCCGTTCTGTGGAGAAGATTCTGGCGGTCACGTTGAAGATTTCAGTGGCAATATCCGCCGTATTTTTTGCCGGGGCAGTGTTTGTGCCGGAAATGCTGATGCGCATCTTTACCTCGGATTATGAGCTGATCCTTCCGGGGGCGGCGTACCTAAAGGCAGTGAGCTGGTCTTATCTGTTCATGGGAGTATCGCAGATCTATCTGTGCATTATGAAAAACAGCGGAAGGGCGCTGAAAAGCACCATATACGGTTCGGTTTCTGTCATACTGAATATCGTGCTCAATGCAGTGCTTATTTTCGGGTTTCTTGGATTCCCTCAGATGGGAACAGTGGGGGCAGCCGCAGCTACCAGTATTTCCAGGGCAGTGGAACTGATTCTTGTGCTGGCGGAGAACAGGATCGAGCGTGGGAAGGGGGATCGGACAGTGTGTATCCGCTGGAAATACCTGAAGGGAGGCAGCAGGGCCCTCAGGAAAGATTTCTTCCGGTATACCCTGCCTGTCCTGGCAAACGAGCTGGCCTGGGGATGTGGATTTACCATGTTTTCCGTGATCATGGGGCATATGGGAAGCGATGCGGTGGCGGCAAATTCTATTGCCAATATCGTGAAAAATATTATTTCCTGCGTGTGTCTGGGCATTGGAACCGGAAGCGGAATCATTGTGGGAAATGAGCTGGGATGCGGTGAGCTTGAGCGGGCGCGGCTGTATGGAAGGAAGCTCTGCCATACAGCGCTTGCGGCCGGAGCTGTATCGGGAGCCGTGATCTTCCTGTGCAGCCCCGCGATTATGGGGTTTGCCGCTACCCTTACGCCCGCGGCAAAAGAATACCTGCGTTTCATGCTGTATATCTGTTCCTACTATATGATAGGAAAGTCCATCAATTCCACAGTCGTGGCAGGCATTTTCTGCGCGGGAGGCGATACGAGATTCGGTCTTCTGTGTGATGCGGTTGTCATATGGCTGGTAGTCGTGCCGGTGGGGGCAGTCTCGGCATTCGTTCTTAAGCTGCCGGTCCTGACGGTCTATTTCCTGCTCAATCTGGATGAGCTGATCAAACTTCCGGCAGTTTACCGGCATTACAGACAATACAAATGGGTAAAAAATCTCACAAGGCAGTGAGAAGAAACAGGAGGAAAACAGGATGAACAATATTGAGAGAAGAGACAGGGAGATGGCATACATCTCGGATGAAGCGGTGATGGAGGAACAGAAGGCATGCCGCAGGATACTGCAGAGGCTCAATACCGCCGACCGCTCGGATTTTGATGAGATCGGAAGGCTGGTTGAAGAACTGCTGGGGAAATCGGAGAAAGCATTTATCAATCCCCCGTTTTACTGTGACTATGGGTCGCACATCGAGGTGGGTAAAAATTTTTTTGCAAACTATAACTGCACGATCATTGATGTGGGTAAGGTCGTGATCGGGGATAACTGCCAGTTCGCTCCGAACGTGTCGGTCTACACTGCGGGACATCCCATCCACCCGGTGTCCAGGAACAGCCTGTATGAGTACGGCATTGGCGTCACAATCGGGGACAATGTCTGGATTGGAGGCAATACGGTAATTCTGCCGGGAGTCCATATCGGAAGCAATACGGTCATCGGAGCAGGCAGCGTAGTGACAAAGGATATCCCGGACTGGGTCGTGGCGGCAGGGAACCCCTGCAGGGTGGTAAAGCAGATCACGGAGGAAGATAAAAAATATTATTATAAAGACCGGGAATTTGACGAAGAAGCATGGGAGGTGATTTCACGTCTGTAAGAGCGGCAAAATCGGCTGCGGAAAAGTTGGAAAATATATACCGGATATGTTAGAATAACAGCATCGGAAAGTGAAAGCCTGTCGGATCTTGTCCGTACGATACCAGTGGGATATGCAGAAGAAGGGAGTCGGATATGGAGATACGTGTGTTAAAATATTTTCTGGCTGTTGTGCGGGAGGAGAACATATCCAGGGCAGCGGAGACGCTGCACATCACGCAGCCGACTTTAAGCCGCCAGATCTCGCAGCTTGAAGATGAACTGGGGACGCAGCTTTTTGTGCGCGGGAAACACCTGACCCTGACGGATGCGGGTGTAATGCTCAGGAGAAGAGCGGAAGAAGTGACAGAGCTGATGGACAAGATTGAGAGCGAGTTTGCGGAACCCGACGAAGTGGCAGGCCAAATCGTGATCGGGGAGGGGGCGCTTATGTCTTCCGGTCTGCTTATGAGTGCCATGCTTCGGTTCCGGGAGAAATATCCAAAGGTCAGTTATGAACTGTACTCCAATACCTCGGACTATATCAAGGAACGGCTGGACAAAGGATTATGTGATTTTGGACTGCTTCTGGAGCCTGTTGATATTGAAAAATATGATTTCCTCCGCATGCCGGTGAAAGAGCAGTGGGGACTTTATATGGAGAAAGGGCATCCTCTGGCAGAAAAAGAGGTTATAACGCGAGAGGACCTGATGGATGTGCCGCTCATTACTGCCAGCAGGCTTGCTGTGCAGAAAGAAATCGCAAACTGGCTGGGAGAGGATATAGACCGCCTGAATATATTTGCCACGTCCAATATTATTACAAATGCACAGATCATTATGAAGCCGGGGAATATCTGCTTTATGACGATTGAGGGGGCAATGGAGAGCTTTCAGGAAGGGAACATGGTATTCCGTCCGCTGTATCCCGAACTGTCGCTGTCCTCAGTCCTGGTGTGGAAGAAGTTTCAGCCTTTTTCTAACGCAGCGGGAAGATTTCTGACGGAGTTTAAGACTATGCTTCAAATGAATGAAACCGTATAAAATATAAGCATTGGACATTTCAATATCCGATAAATAGAATGGAAGTGTGATCAGAAGGGATAAAAAAACCCTTCTGCGGCACTTCTTTTTTTGTGCCGCAGCCTGCAACGGCAGAAAGGAGGCATATGACAATTCAAGAGTTGGGGGAGAGATGCTGTATCCCGGTTGAAAAGCTAAAGCTGTATGAATCCTGTGGCCTGCTGCCGGAAAAGAGGGGCGGAGAAAAGGAGTACACAGATGAAGACCTGGAGCGGCTGGGCCTTGTATGTACACTGACAAAGGCAGGATTTACCTGTGGGGAGATCAAGCAGTATATATCTTACCCCAAGGGAAAAGAAGGGAAGGAACAGCAGATCCTCATGCTGAAGCGCCAGAGAGGGAAGCTGCTGGAGACGCTGCACCAAAAACAGCAGATACTTGACAAGATCGACTATATGATCCTGAAAAAGAGGAAGGAAGAATAGGATAAAGATCACAAACTTTGGAACAGGCGCTTCCATTTTGGCTGGTTATCCAGAGTACAGACCAGATAAAATTCTGCGAAGCTTTCAGGATCAGAAAATGGAATATTGACGCGTCCGTTCTGCCTGGTCTCCATCCTTTTGAGTGTGATGTCTGTGGTGAAGGAGGGGAGATCCGAATACCGGGCAAGCTCGCCGAGGGCTTCCATATCCGGCTGAAGAAAGAACTTTGAATGGGGCATTTTTGTGCGGACAATATCTTCCCACGATCCGACATGGGCGTACATGATAAAATTCTGCCCGTCCATTTCTGAAAAGGCAATCGTCTGATAGGCGGCGGCAGGGTGGAAAGGCGGAATGGACACATAGAGCTGTTCCGCCATATATTTCTGACAGAATAAATCTGCATCACCGACAGAATGAGGAAGAACGATAACGCCGTATTCCGATGATTTCAGGCCCTGTACCAGATTCTCCTCTGTGTCAACCGCAGAGGAGATCGTCATGCCTGAATAAATGCCTGTCGCCAGAGGCAGCAGCTCCATCAGGGGACCTGGGGCACAGCTCCCGATATTCAAGGTGCGCAGGCTCCGGTCAAATGCGCGGACATGCCGCTCCATTTCGACTTCACTGTCAAGGATTTTTTCAGCGTACCGGGCGGCTAGGATACCGGTCTGGTTTAAAACGATGCGATTTTTCTGCCTGTCAAAGAGAGGGACGTTAAACTCCTGTTCCAGCTTCTGCATTGATCTTGAGAGCGAGGGCTGGGCCAGATGGAGATGCTCTGCTGCAGCGGAAAGCGTACCGTATTTGTGAAAAGCAAGCAATTGTTCCAGAAGATAGATTTCGATCATATGGATTCCTCCTTGTAATCCTCCTGTTTTGATGTTCTAAACAGGAAACTGTCACTATGCGTTTTAAGTATATCATAATGCGGGATTAATATTGTACATTTTTTGAGATTCTCATTAAAATATATTCGGAAACAGCCATAGGGCACTGCGGCTGAAAGTGAAAAACCAAAGGAGGAAGGAAAATGGAATATTTGAAGCTTAATAACGGAACGGAGATCCCGTCGGCAGGAATCGGGACCTTTTTGCTTCAGCCGGATGATGCAGAAGCTGCCGTCAGATCAGCGCTTGGAGATGGATATCAGCTGGTCGATACGGCAAATGCATACATGAATGAGAAGGCGGTGGGGCGCGCCATAAAAAAATCCGGCGTGGAGAGAGAAAAAGTCTATCTTTCCACAAAGCTGTGGCCCAGCGTATATAAGACGGCGGACCAGGCGGTGGATGCCACGCTGAAGCGTCTGGACACCGAATATATTGACCTGATGTTCCTTCATCAGCCGGTGGGAGACTATGTGGCGGCATACAGGGCAATGGAACGTGCGGTCAAGGCGGGAAAGATCAGATCATTAGGATTGTCCAACTTTTCGGAAGACCAGATCAGGGAAGTGGCCGATGCGACAGAGATAAAGCCGGCAGTCCTTCAGGCAGAGGCGCATCCCTATTATCCGCAGACTGCGCTTAAGGAATATCTGGACGGATTCGGCGCGCATGTAATGGCGTGGTATCCTCTGGGGCACGGCGATAAGGCGCTGCTAAATGAGCCGGTGATCGCGGATATCGCACAAAAGCACGGAAAGACAAGGGCTTCAGGTTACAAGGAAGTATATTTTCGATTAGGCGGCATAGCCCCATTCAAGGGTTATGCCGTCTTTTCCTATTTCGTTCATTCTCAATCCAGTTGTTCAAATACTCAAATTTTTTTTCGTTTTTTTCATCTTCATACTCATTGTATGAATTTATATATTTACTATTTCCTTTCTTAGAATATTCTCGTATTGAATCTTCGACTTGTTGATAAACATATTTTATTTTCGTAGCAGTGTAAATTTTTTCACTATATTCCACAAGTTGAAAAAGAGAAGGTTCAAAACAAACAATATTATGTCCTTCCGCTTGAACGCTCTCAAAATATATACCATTATTATTTATACTTTTAAAAACATCTGCTAGAAAGCGTGTTATATTATATATGTGTTTTGTCCCATCATGTACTGGTTGCGTCAAAATTTCAAGCCAAGTTTTTATTTCTACATCATCATTAAATTTTGTTAAGTCAATTACTTCTATCTGCTCTCCACACTTAAATTCACCAATACTACAATTTTGTCCTATTTGTAAGTGAATCTCTGCTAAACAAGTTTCTATTGTGTCTGCTAAGTACAAATAAGATATTCCTTGTCTATTAAATCTTCCGCCATTTGTATATATTGGTGGCGGTGCTTTAATTTCTTTTTGATAGTATGGTAATATAAAATTTCTGTTATAATCGTCCTCTGCTCCCCAAATCACCTCATTTCCGATACGTCCACGATAAAAGATTGTATTGGTATCTATTATTTTAGTGGGTAATATTTTCGCTTTGAAATATTCCCTATATTGTTCAAATAAGCTATCAGGATTATTATATGTCAAATCATCATTGACTATCTTTTTTAAGTCAGATTGAAAGCTGTAATTCCATACAAATGTCTTGTGTTCTGTAAGAGTACAGTTGCTTAATGCGTCTGCTATATTTTTTGCTTTTTCAATTCTATCTGATAAATTCATTTCTGTCCTCCTTTCTAACGGATATTTTAATTAGTCGGCAAATGGATTTCTCCCACGAAGTTAAAGACAATATCCACTTTCTGAAAACGCTTGCCGTCTATCTTCTCCGGTGCATGGACAACGATTTTTTTGATAAACTCATTGACAATCGTAGGCGTTAATTCTGTTATTCCCACATACTTGCGGATAATAGCGGCGAAACTGTCAAAGTCCATTTTATTCTGCTCATAGGTATCAACTTCCTGTTGTTCTGTCTTTACCTTTTCTGTCAGTTCCTTTTGTTCCGCTTCATACTCTGCGGACAGCTTCAAAAACCGTTCATGGCTGATGGTTCCGTTGATGTCGTCTTCATAAATCCGCTTGAAAATCCGGTCAAGTTCTGTAATGCGTTTTCTTGCCTGTTCGACCTCACGCTTCTTACGCTTCATATCCTTTTCTGCTTCTGCAAACTGCTGCTGATAGACCATTTCTCGAAAATCCATGATATTTTCAATAAACCTTGCGGTTACATCAAATATCCTCTGCCGGACGATTGCTTTCAGCGTTTCTTCCCGGATAAAGTGTGCGGTACAGCTTCCTGTATTGCTCTTGTATTTTGCACAGCGGTAATGGTCTTGTGAGCCGTTAAAACTCTTGCAGGTGGCAAAATGCAGCTTGCTTCCGCAGTCGGCGCAGTAGACTAAGCCGGAGAACAATCCTTGCCGTTCCGCTTTTGTGAGACGGCGTTTGTTTGCCCTCAATTCCTGTACCCGTTCAAAGACGGCTTCCTCAACGATTGCTTCATGGGTATTGCGGAAAATCGCCTGCTGTTCCTTTGTGGTGGGAATCCGCTTTTTCAGTTTATGGGATTTTGAATAGCTTTTGAAATTTACCGTATGTCCGCAGTAGTCCATGCGCTCTAAGATACCTACAATACTGTTTTCGTTCCAGTTGTAGGGATTATCCGGCAGCAGATTGCCTTTCTGTTTTGCATAATAGGCTGTTACTGTCAGTATCTTATCCGCTTTGAGGATTTTCGCTATCTGCATGGGTCCTTTTCCGGCGATACACAAATCAAAAATCCGTTTTACGACAGTGGCAGCTTCTTCGTCTACAATCCATTTCTTTTTGTCGGCAGGGTCAACTTTGTAGCCATAAGGCGGTTTCGTCAGATGTTCTCCTGCCATGCCTTGTGCTTTCTTGATTGCTCGTACCTTTTTACTGGTATCTTTCGCGTAAAAATCGTTGAACAGGTTACGGAACGGGGTAAAATCATTGTCACCCTTTGCGCTGTCCACGCCATCATTGATAGCGATATAGCGTACATCTCTTTCCACGAAAAAGATTTCCGTATAGTAGCCGACTTTCAAATAATCACGCCCCAAGCGGGACATATCCTTGACAATGACTGTTGCTACATTTCCGGCTTCAATTTCTGCAATCATGCGGTTAAAATTCGGGCGGTCAAAGGTTACTCCTGAAACGCCGTCATCAATAAAAAATACTGGATTTGTAAAGCCATTGTCAGCGGCATATTTTGATAAAACTGCTTTCTGATTGACAATACTGTTGCTGTCGCCGTCAAGCGCGTCCTCTTGTGAAAGACGGGCGTATAATGCTGTTATCTGTTCGGGCTTATTGGTATATGCTGTCATGTGTTCATTCCTCCTGTAATGAACGCCCGACAAACAGGTTGCTGTCTTTATTATAGCGGACTTCACTTTTCTTGTCAGCAGGCGTTTTGCCGGATTCCTCTTTGATAAGGCGTTTCATTTTGTCATAGAGCAGTTCCGAACCGCCGCAGGACGTAGATACTTTATAAAATGTACCGCCGATTTCATAAGTAACCGTTTCGTGTTGGGGATTGCCGCGTTTTGGCAAAAATTCGTTGTCTTTATGCTCTTGTTTCTGTTCCATTCCTTTCTCGTCCTTTCTTTACTTTGTAATGTGATAAATTTCGTAGCAAGCATAGGAAAGGGGTACCCTTTCCGTAAAATCGTCCGTTTTCTGTCTACCGACAGCGGCAATTTTTGCTTGTTGGGAAGTTTCCCAAACCCTCTGTTTTTTCTCTTCACTACCTACTACACCGCACAAGGCGGTTTTGCCGAAGTTTTGATAGAAATTTTTAAAATAATTTCTTATGTCCTGTTACGCCGGATAGAGAAGGAAGCCAATGTTTACTTAACAGTAACTAAATATGGGGCTTTGAGCCGCAGGACGATTGACAACACATATGGGAATCGCTATAATTATTTTGTAATAAGTTTTCAGAAAGGGTGAGTACAATGTTATTCGGGAAATTTTGCATTGAATACAGCTCCGCACAATTTGATATTTCAAAACATTGTACGGAGCCTAAAAGACACGAGAACATTTATATTTAGGCTTGCTCCAACATAACCTTATCATGTGGGGCTTTGTTCGCGTGTATATATCATTATGATGTTCGGGCAGTAGACAATGTTTTGTCTGCTGCCTTTTGTTATACAGAGGGCGCACTGTATCGTGGCTACCCTCTGCTTTTTTTATTCAGAAAGGATTTTGAGAAAATGGAAGAAGAACAGAATTTAACAACAGGAAGCGTACCGAAGAAGCTGATTATATTTGCACTTCCTCTATTGTTCGCTAATCTTTTGCAATCTTTTTATAGTATTGTAGATATGCTTGTTGTTGGAAATATCGTAGGAGAAACAGGTCTTGCAGCAATCAGCAATGCGTCTATGATAAGTTTTATTATCAATTCAATTTGTATCGGCGTAACAATTGGCGGTACTGTTTTAATCGCTCAATATAAAGGGGCAAATGATGAACAAGGACAAAGTGAAACAGTTGGAACACTATTCGCAATATCCCTTATCGCTTCATTTATCGTAACGATAATCGGATTGATTGTATATAAGCCGCTTTTCCATATTTTGAATGTTCCTGCGGCTTCTATGCAAGACGCTTGCGAATATATGAAAATCATCTGCTGCGGCACTGTATTTGTGCTTGGTTACAATGCAGTTTGCTCTATTATGAAAGGCTTTGGGGATTCAAAAAGCCCTCTATATTTTGTGGCGATTGCAACGGTTGTAAACGTCATATTAGACCTGATTTTAGTCGGCCCCTTTAACATGGGAACGGCAGGAGCCGCCTATGCAACTATTTTTTCGCAGGGTGTTTCTCTTTTTGTATCAATCATTTACTTGAAAAGAAAAAAGTTTGTTTTTGATTTTAAGATAAAGAACTTCGCTATCAAATCGGATAAATTGATAACTGTTTTAAAAGTCGGATTACCTACCGCTATCCAAATGGTAATTGTCAATATATCGTATCTTCTAATTACAGGAATGCTCAACTATTTTGGCGTATCTGTTGCCGCAGCGTCTGGTGTAGGTCTTAAGGTCAATACATTTGCAGGTATGCCCTGTTGGGCAATCGGACAGGCTGTTACTGCTATGGTCGGGCAGAATGTAGGGGCAAACGATATAGAGCGCGTGAGAAAAACAACGAAAATCGGATTGTATTTGAATGTATCGGTTACTTTGATTGCCATTATCATTGTGCAATTATTTGCGGAACAAATCATCATGTTATTTGGGCCGGAAAGCCAGGAGGTCATAAAGGACGGCGTTCTATATCTAAGAATGTGTTGCGGTATTAACAGTCTGATTTATGCAGCTATGTACACATTTGACTCTTTTGCTATCGGAGTAGGCTCCGCAAATGTTGCTATGATAAATGCACTTTTGGACGCAGTATTTATCCGGTTATCTGTAAGTTGGATTTTAGCATTTATCATTCACATTGGATTTACAGGTATCTATATCGGTCAAGCTGTTTCTCCTGTATTACCCGCGATTGTCGGATTGATATATTTCAAAAGTAAATCATGGGAGAAGAAAAAGTTGATACATCATGCGGAAAGGAGCGTGGGGCAACCATGAAGCAAGCAGAATGGCTATTATGCCCTATATGCCATAATAAAACCCGCATTAGGGTACGAGAAGATACTGAACTAAAGAATTTCTTACTTTACTGTCCTAAATGCAGGAATGAAGTTTTAATCAATTTAAAAATGAAACATATATCTGTTATCAAAGAGCCGGACGCATAGACGCAGAGCCGATAACACGCAGAGTAAAAATGCGGTTATCGGCTCCTTTTTTAATTGTGAGGAGGTCTATGGTGTTTTTTTCTAATTATTACGACATCTTAAAAAAAGACGAATCTTTGCAACGGGATATTGCGCCTATAAAGATGAACTTATAAATCATTCAATATGTTTTGATAACTTATATTGTACAAGCACCCATGTGGTTTTCAATTTAGACGCTTGTCCCCCCCCTCTATTGGGAAGAAAGGGGGTGAGTTAGATGATTTATTCGGAAGAATACAAGGAGCATATCGAATACACCTTTGCCGCTTTTTGTAAAGTCGTTCTCCATAATGCGGCAATGACTGCCTACCGTGACTTCGGAAGGAAACAGAAACGCGAAGTATCACTTGAATACTTGATGTCTGAAACGTCGTTTGAACCGTTTACAACGGACACTTATTTTGAGCAATACGACCGACCTACTGTCTTTGTTGCAAAAGGACAAAAAATTGTTGTCGCAAGTAAGCGGTTAGCCGACGCACTATCAAAATTGACCGAGCAAAGACGCAATGTTTTGTTTCTGTACTTTTTCTTCGGTTATACCGACACTCAAATCGGAAAAGAGTATGGGAGAAGCAGAACTACAGCGAATTACTGGAAATTAGCGTCATTAAAGCAGCTACGAAAAGAAATGGAGAGATTAGAGCATGAGAAACAAGAAGTTGATACCTTTTGAAGTCATTGAAAAGGCAGTCGCTGGAGAGCCGGAAGCCATAAATACTGTTTTACAGCATTATAGCCCGCGCATTAAGTATCTGTCCAAATACCGAGGACATATCAACGACGATATTCAAGACCGTTTGAAAGTACAGCTTATTAAAGCTATCCTGCAATTTCGCTTTGACCGATAGTAAATAGCAAAGCTAGAGAAAGCCGTCAAGGATAAAATACACGCTTCGCGTCCTTGACGGTTTTCCCTGGCCTTGCTATGTGGTAATCAAGAGCGCAATCGGATAAACCGCTTGCGCTCTCTACGAATTATGGATTTTCTGAATGGATAATTATTTTTGTATTTCCGCTTCCTTTCACTTCCATTCCGGCAGTTTAAGTGACGATAAGAAGAATTGACGGAAAGGAATGGAATAGATAATTGATTAAATCTGTAATTGACTCATCTTTACTTTATATATCTAGCTATTTTGTACTCATATTTATTGTGTATATAATAGCCTTGTAGATTTGTTCTGTTTTGAGATAGAAATGTTACGCAGTAGAGGGTAACAAGTCTTTGATTTATGCAGCTTTCAAAGCGTGAAAATCCATTAGACAATATTTTATTCATACCCTCCAAAATGACGTTTTACTGCGTAACAGGAACTATATATCGAAAAGCTAGTTGCACTGCTATATACTTTTAATTATAATATTTATGTAGTTACAAATGGTCTTGAAATGGAATTAAATATTGTTAAGTAAAAGAAAGAACGACATATTTTATTTAAAAACTGTAAGATGAAGGAGATAGTATAATGGGGGCAACAGAAATTGTTCAGGCACTAGTATCGCCTGCTGAGAAATTAATAGATGCGGTATTTAGAGCTATTGGAAAAGCATATGAACCAAAACATACAAGAAAAATGGCAGATGCTAAAGCCTATGAACTTAAAGTGATATCGGAAACTGTTCGCAATAATAGTGATGTTCCAATTGTCTATGATTCAACAGGAGTGTCTATAGACACCAGTAATTATGAAGAAATAGCAAAACGGGCTTCAAGTCGTTTGGCATATCAGGAAATAGCAAAACAACAAAACATAGAAGCTGTTGTAGACAATGCTTATGAAGAATTAGAAAAAGTTGATGGTGTTAGCAACGAACCTGTAAATCCTGACTGGATGATTCGTTTTTTCAATTCTGTAGAAGACATAAGTAATGAAAGTATGCAAAAAATTTGGGGACGTATTTTAGCAGGAGAAATTAAAACACCAAATAGCTATTCATACCGTACTTTAGAAAAACTAAGAAATATGACCCAACAAGAGGTAGAACATTTTCAATTAGTTTCAGCATTGGCATTACAAAACAGCGGTAGAAAGTTTCTTTTAAGCGATAAAGAATTAATGAGTAAATATAATGTTTACTTTACTTATCTTTTAGAACTTGAAGAATGTGGATTAATGAACTGTCAAACATTATCATTAAGTCTTGAAGCTTCTGTTTTGCAGACTGATTTGATATATAATTCCCAAATTGTTGGAATAATTAAAGGAAGAGAAGAAACTCCTAAGAAGTTAAAATTGTCTGTTTATGTATTTACAGGAAGCGGGAGTCAATTGTTAACAGCAATACATCCAAAAGAAAATTCTGATTATATATTAGATTGTCTTAAAGCAATTATAAAAAATCATCAAGATTTTGTTATTACTGCTCACCGTATAAATTTTATTGATAACGAAAGTGGTATAAATTATAATAAAGAAGATATTTTAACATCTACATAAACTGTTTTTTATTTTTTCCATGAATCTGTAAAACAATTAAAAACTGAAAAGCAGAGAGTCGGTTGTTTGTCATAAAAAACCAGCTCTCTGCTTTTGTCTACAATCCTGTCTGTCAGCGTTGGTAATAAGTTGTTGTGAATACTTCCTTATCACCGTAAAACTAACGGCACAGGTTATTTTGAGATGGCATACGCAGATGGGGAATATTGTGATTCCGGGATCTAAGAATCCGGACCACATCAGGGATAATATCAGCCTCTATGATTTCACACTGACAGAGGAAGAAATGGAGAGGATTGCAGGCCTGGACAAAAATGTCAGGTACTATACCGCTACGGAAGAAGCGTTAAAAGGGTATCTGGCATTTGCCCCGGATTTTGACAGCCAGAAGTAGCACGGCATAAAATTATTGAACAAAAAAGGGAAAAGGCATGGTTCGGAAACGGGTCATGCTTTTTTTTGCGAGTTATCCTCCTTGTAAAGTCTTGATTATGTCAGCGATATGAGCTAAAATAATGCTAAGATTTGAAAGCAGAGGTTGTTCTGATTGTGAATCTTGCTAAATCGCAGAAAGGCGGAGTACAGAAATGAAAGATGAGACAAATGCAAAGAATAGTGGATCTGACAGCTTCCTCTTTTCGTTATTCCAGAGACTGGTGAGTATAAAAGGACGAGAACAACCTGAAGCATTGGATGAACAGGAGGAAAAAGAAAAGGTTGAGACGGTGTCAGTGGAGACAGAGTATGATGCGCCTGATATTCTTGACACACCAGTGGAAAGTCCGCTACTTTCTTACCGGATGAAATGGCAGGGGATGGTGCCGGCAGAAGAGACAGTTACTCTGCGAAGCTTTCTTTACGATGAAGATATACCGCAGGATCATGTATTAAAGTGGATGAAAGAGGCGGCTGTAAAGGCGGAACAGCTGCTTGAAGCGAGGAACAGAAAGCTGGAAGCAGATGAGGAAGACGACAGTCTTGATGCAGAACTGATAGTTGTAACACCCCGAGACGGACTGTCCGCATGGTGCTTTGTTTTTCCGGCGCTGAATGGCGGGAAGAACCTCTCACATGGGGATGTTGCAGCAGAACTTACAGCAAGGGGGATCATGTCGGGACTTCAGGCGGACCGGATAAATCTGGCGTTGGAAGAAGAAAACGGCATGAAGTGGATTCGTATCGCACAGGGGATTCCGCCGGTGCATGGAGCAGACGCCGTGCTGACAGAGAATTATCCCCACACTGCCGGAACACCTCAATTTGTCGAAGACGAGGATGGAAAGGTCGATTTCCATGAGCTGAACTGGCTGATCAAGATCAATGACGGAGACGAAATCTGCAGATTTACACATGCTACAAAAGGCGAGGACGGAAAAGATGTATTCGGGAAAGCAGTTAAGGCGAGAAATGGAAAGGAAGTAAGGCTGCCCGACGGAAAGAATACAGTGGTGAAGGAGGCGGAAGGCAGGATCCTATCAGCAGCAGACGGGCTGCTTTCCTACAGGAACGGGAAGTTCCATGTCTCAGAGCTGTTGGAGATCAGGGGAGACGTTGCCACGGCGACAGGGAATATCGATGCTCAGTGCGACGTCCTGATCCACGGGAATATCCTGAGCGGATACACGGTAAAATCTCTCGGAAGCATTATTGTCAAAGGAATGGTGGACAGGAGCACGCTGATAGCCGGGAAAGACGTTTATATTGCCTATGGAATGGCAGGCAGCGGTACCGGGACTATTGATGCCGGAGGTACAGTGCGGTGCAAGTATCTGGAAAATGTCAATGTCCGTGCAACAGGCGATGTGATTACAGGGAGCATTGTAAACTCGCAGGTGAGCTCAGACCAGTCTATCCTGGTCAATGTTGAGAGGGGGGTCATCATCGGCGGCAGGCTCCTCGCAATGGACAGGATCGAGGCGAAGATTATCGGCAACAGGGCCCACGGGAATACAGCCCTGCTTATTGAACCCAGCGTCCACTTCCAGGAGGTAAAAATGCAGCTTGGAATTGAATATGCCAATATCAGCGGCAGTGCAAAGAAAGAGGAGAACAATAAGAGAAAGGAAACTCTGAAAAAGCTCATCGAGGAAATGGAGGAACGGGAGGAACTGATAAAGAATGGACAGATCATAGCAGATATCATATATCCTGTCACAGAAGTGTCGTTCCAGGGACTGTCCAAGATGATCGACAGGGAGGAAAATTCGGTCCGCCTGTTCAGAGATTCTGAAGGGATTAAGACGGGTATGAAATAGAGCGTACATAAAATAAGAACCGTGTTACGGGAATGGGAACATCCCGGAACACGGTTCTTATTTTATTTTTATATATGCCGGTATCCAGGCTGCCATCAGGAACGAAGGACAGTAGGAAGGAAAAAGTCGCTCTGAGGATGTGTGCGCAGATGGTCCAGGCAGGCGATAACCTCAGCGAGTTCAAGCGGTTTGCACAGGAAACCGGACGCCCCGGCTTCTTTCGCTTCCAGTACCGTGCTGTTATATACCATAGAAGTAAGTATGATGATGCGGGCATGAGGGTATTTCTCCAAAAGTTTTTTTGTCGTCTCAAAACCATCAATCCCCGGCATGACAACATCCATCATAACGATATCAGGCTTGTCTGCCTCAATATTTTTCAGGGCTTCCTCGCCTGTTGTATAATGGGAAACGATGTCATATTCATTCTGGGCGCGAAGATGGAACTCAAGCTCTTTTACTGTCATATAAGAGTCATCGACAACCATGATTTTCTTGTTCATATATTAAACCTCCCAGCAGATAATTTTATTATACAGAGGCATGCCAGACAGATGACATCTCCATATTTTCAACCAGGGAAAAAATCCCCTGTTGACATTATAGCCAATAAAATCCCCAAGTGCAATAATCTTTCTTTAAATAAGACAGAGTCGGTGCGGAAATCAGCGGCGTTGCTTTTGAAAATACAGAGAATACACTATGCGTTTATCCTATACTGTCTTTCTGAATCCGCATTGTACTTTTCCAAAAAAGTGTCTTACACTATAATCATGTAACAGGAAAATGGAAGATCAAAGAATAATATGGGAGGAAACAGACATGGAATATGTATCACTGAATAACGGAATCAAGATGCCGATGGAAGGATTTGGAGTATATCAGGTGCCGGACGCCTCACAGTGTGAGCAGGCAGTCCTGGACGCCATTGCATGCGGGTACCGCCTCATTGACACAGCAGCCGCATACATGAATGAAAAGGTGGTTGGAGAAGCGGTTAAGAAATGCGGGGTTCCCAGGGAGGAACTGTTTATCACTACAAAGCTGTGGGTACAGGACGCAAGCTATGAAGGGGCAAAGAAAGCGATTCACGCTTCCCTCGATAATCTGGGCCTTGATTATCTGGATCTTTACCTGCTCCATCAGCCGATGGGAGATTATATCGGGGCATACCGTGCGATGGAAGAGGCGTATAAAGAAGGAAAGCTGCGCGCGATCGGCGCCTGCAATTTTTACCCGGCGCGCCTGGCAGATTTCTGTGAGACTGTGGAAGTAAAACCGGCGGTTAATCAGGTCGAGCTTCATCCGTTCTTCCAGCAGGAGGACGCCCTTGCGCTTATGAAGGAGTACAAGGTCCGGCCGGAGGCATGGGGACCGTTCGCAGAGGGGAACCACGGTATCTTCACGCATCCGGTATTGACGAAGATCGGAGAAAAATATCAGAAGAGTGCCGCCCAGGTTGCCTTAAGGTGGAATGTCCAGAGAGGCGTGACGGTGATCCCGAAATCTGTGCATAAAGACCGGATGGAGCAAAACATGGACATCTGGGATTTCAAACTCAGCGAGGATGATATGGCAGAGATTGCAAAGCTGGATATCGGACACAGTGAGATCGTAAATCACGACGATCCGGCGTTTGTAAAAATGCTTCACGGCATGAAGCTTCATGGCTAGGGGATCCGGCATTTATGGACTTTTTGACAGACAGGTGTATAATAGAGATGGAGCCGGGCATCAGGCTGTGGGTTTCAGATGAGAACACATGGCGGCTCCAGAAAGCAACAGCAGTAGGAGGTAAGGAGCATGAAAGTATTGATGATCAATGGAAGCCCCCGCAAGGAGGGCAATACTTACATTGCGCTGAAGGAGATGGAGAAGATCTTCATCCGGGAAGGCGTGGAAAGCGAGATTATCCACATGGGAAATAAAGCTGTACGCGGATGTATAGCCTGTCAGGGATGTGCAAAGAAAGGGAAATGTGTCTTTGACGACTGTGTCAATGAAATCGCGCCAAAGTTTGAAGAGTGTGACGGGCTTGTCATCGGGACTCCGGTGTATTATGCGTCGGCCAATGGTACGATGATCTCATTTCTCGACAGACTCTTTTACAGCACACCGTTTGACAAGACCATGAAGGTGGGGGCATGTGTGGCGGCAGCCAGAAGAGGCGGTCTCTCTGCGACCTTTGATGAGATGAACAAATATTTTACAATCAGCGGGATGCCGGTGGCGTCCGGACAGTATTGGAACAGTATCCACGGACGTGAGGAAGGCGAGGCGGAAAAGGATGCGGAAGGGCTCCAGGGAATGAGGACCCTGGCAAGGAATATGGTATTCCTGATGAAGTCCATTGCGCTGGGGAAAGAACAGTACGGACTTCCGGAGAGAGAAGAGCCCCAGTGGACGAATTTTATCCGGTAACTGTGAAAACTCTCTGTTGACAGAAGTCCCGGTTTCTAATAAGATGATAAGCAAAGCGTAAAGCGCGGCAGGAGGGATTTTCTTGGACATTTTGATTATAGACGGGCAGGGAGGCGGGCTTGGGCGCCAGCTTGTGGCTGCCGTGAAGGAGCAGTGCCCTGATGTGGAAGTGACAGCGGTAGGGACGAACAGTTCTGCGACGAATGCCATGCTCCGCGCCGGGGCGGACCGGGCAGCCACAGGGGAAAACTCGGTTGCGGTCGCTGCCAGGCAGGCGGATGTAATCATGGGTCCGCTCGGAATTGTCATTGCCGACTCCATGCTTGGGGAGATCACCCCTCAGATGGCACTTTCTGTGGGACAAAGCCAGGCGAAGAGAATCCTGATCCCATCAGGCAAATGTGACAATATGGTGGTTGGCGTCCAGGAGGCGCCGATGGCGCAGAATGTGCAGAAAGCCGTCGCCACGCTGAAAAGCCTCATATCCTGACCCGGCAGGAAGCCGGGCAGACCGGCAGAAGCCGTTCGGGATAAAAAGAGTATGGACAGCGCAAGGCAACATGCCTTTGCTGCCAGTTTGAAAAGGGAAAGACAGAATGAAGATAAGATACCAGGAAGGTATCTGCTTTTAGCAGGAAGCAGGTATCTTCTTTTTGTGTGAAAATATCCGGGAGGGAAAAAGAAATGACATTAGAAGAATTTTTTCATCAGGTTCCAAAAGCGGCGGCTGCATTTTCAGGAGGAGTTGATTCGGCGTTTCTCTTGTGGGCAGCGAAAAAGTACGGCTGTGATGTCCGTGCCTATTACATCAAAACTGCATTTCAGCCGGAGTTTGAACTGGAAGACGCCAGACGGCTGGCAGAACAGCTCGAAGTTCCGCTTAAGGTGATCGAGGCGGACATACTGGCGGTCCCCGGGGCAAAAGAGAACGGACCGAAGCGATGCTACCATTGCAAAAAGGCGCTTTTCACCCTCTTGTGGGATGCGGCCGGACAGGACGGGTACCACGTCCTTCTGGATGGGACAAACGCCTCGGACCAGGCAGGGGAGCGCCCGGGAATGAAAGCGCTCCAGGAGCTTGAGGTCCGCTCGCCGCTGCGCGAGTGCGGCGTCACAAAAAGAGAAGTGAGGAGCCTTTCCCGCGAGGCAGGGCTGTTTACCTGGGAGAAACCGGCGTATGCCTGCCTTGC
Organism: uncultured Mediterraneibacter sp.; assembly: GCA_944381935.1. Taxonomy (GTDB): domain Bacteria; phylum Bacillota; class Clostridia; order Lachnospirales; family Lachnospiraceae; genus Mediterraneibacter. The sequence goes on from CALWMN010000003.1 coordinate 43,060, forward strand.
CACAAGGGTGCCGACCGGAACTGCCATCACGGCGGAGGCGCTGAAGAAGGTGGAGCAGGCGGAGATGATACTGCATGGGATGGGATTTACGGATTTCAGGGTCAGGCTGATAGAAGGCAGTGCCCGGCTCCAGGTGACGGACGGGCAGGCGGGAAAGGTTCTGGAAAAAAGAGAGGAGATTCTCGCTGCCCTTAGGGCAATATTTCCGGCTGTACTGCTGGACCTGGAAAGCAGGAAACGGTCTGAATAGAGAGGAAAAGGAGGAGAAAAGATGGATAACAAGCATGACATTCTGACGCTTCTTAAGAAGGTAGCAGACCGGGATGTTTCGCCGGAGGAAGCGCTGCTGGAATTAAAAGAGGCTCCTTTTGAAGATCTGGATTACGCGAAGATTGACTTTCACCGAAGCGTCCGGCAGGGCGCGGCAGAGGTGATCTATGGGGCAGGAAAGACGCCGGAACAGATCACAGGTATCGTGTCGGCCATGGGAGAACGGGGATGCCGCAATGTCCTGGTCACCAGGATTGGCCAGGAGACGGCAGACCTGGTCGGCAGGACGGTTCCGCTGGAATATCATCCGGTCCCCAGGCTGGCTGTCGCATTTCCGGGAGAACAGACGCGAAGAGGGAATATCGTCGTGGCGACCGGAGGGACAAGCGACATGCCTGTGGCAGAGGAAGCGGCTCTTACTGCTGAGGTCATGGGGAATAAGGTCACAAGGCTCTATGACGTGGGAGTCGCAGGGCTGCACCGTCTTCTGGCAAACCTGGATGTGCTGATGAGTGCAAGATGCATCGTGGCGGCAGCGGGAATGGAGGGCGCCCTGGCGTCTGTGATCGGAGGGCTGGCCGACTGTCCGGTGATCGCCGTCCCCACCAGCGTGGGATATGGAGCCAGTTTTGGAGGGCTCTCTGCCCTTTTATCCATGTTAAATTCCTGCGCCTCCGGGTGCAGTGTGGTCAATATAGACAATGGGTTCGGCGCCGGATTTCTGGCAAGCAGGATCAATCAGATGGAAGGACTGGAGGAAGAGTAGATGCGGATCTTATATGTGGAATGTAATATGGGGGCGGCGGGGGATATGCTCATGGCATCCCTGTATGAGCTGCTGGATAAGGAAGAAAAGGAAACTTTTCTGGAGAGGATGAACCGGCTGGGACTGCCCGGTGTCCATGTGGAGGCGGAGACGGGCAGTACATGCGGGATTGCGGGGACACACATGAAAGTCACGGTTTACGGGGAAGAGGAGCTGGAGCACACCCACGCTCACGCCCATCCCCATGATCATGGGGATGGACACACGCATACGCATCGCCATACGGGCGAAAAGGCACATACACATCATCATGCGGCGCCGGGACATATTGCGGAGCTGATCGACGGGCTCAAGCTCCCGGAAGAGGTGAAGACCCACGCGCGGGCGGTGTACGACGCTGTCGCGGAGGCGGAGGCAAAGGCACATGGCTGCCCGGTGGGGGACGTCCACTTCCACGAGGTGGGGGCGCTGGATGCGGTGGCAGATGTAACCGGAGTGTGCTATGCCCTGTATCTGCTGAAACCGGATCAGGTCATCGTCTCGCCGGTCCATGTGGGAAGCGGGACGGTGCGCTGTGCGCACGGCGTCATGCCGGTGCCGGCCCCTGCCACGGCAAGGCTGCTTGAGGGGGCCCCGATCTACGGCGGAGATGTCAGGGGCGAACTGTGTACGCCCACCGGGGCGGCGCTTCTGGCTCATTTTGCAGATTCCTTTGCGCCTATGCCGGTGATGAGAAGCCGCGGCGTGGGAATCGGAATCGGGACGAAAGTATTTGAGCAGGCAAACTGTGTCCGTGCTTTTCTGGGGGACATGCAGGATAAGACGCAGAATAAGACACAGGAGATGCCAGACGCGTCGGAGTCGATCACAGAGCTGGTATGCAACCTCGATGATATGACGCCGGAGGCGCTCGCCTTTGCCTGTTCCCGCCTGCTTGAACTGGGGGCTCTGGACGTCTACACTGTCCCAGGAACCATGAAGAAAGGAAGGGCAGGACATGTGCTGACGGTTCTTTGCAGCCGGGAGCAGGAAGAGGGCTTTGCCCGCCATATCCTGGCACAGACGAGCACAAATGGACTTCGTGTCCGCAGATGCGGGAAATATTTCCTTGCGCCCGGCACGGATACGGTGCGGACAAAATGGGGCGAAGTGAGGGTGAAAACGGCAGAAGGGTTTGGCATCCGGCATGTGAAGCCGGAATATGAAGACGTGGCAAAAGCTGCGGCAGAGAATCGGGTTTCCTATCGCGAGGTGGCAGAGGAAGTCATGCGCAGGCGAAATGGCACCGGAGAAGAGGAGGCACAGGTATGAAAAGGCTTCCTTCTGTTTCTCTCTCTGTGGCCCTGACAGTGCTCCTGGCAGCAGGATGCGCCGCAGGCGGACAGGGGAATACCGAAACGGCGCAGTCGGGGGCGGATGATGCGTCATCCGTAGTCATTGCGATGGGCCCCACATCAGAGCCGGAGGCGGGATTTGACCCGGCATATGGATGGGGAGCGGGCGAACACGTCCATGAACCGCTGATCCAGAGCACGCTTACGGTCACAAACCCAGACCTGACTATCGGATATGACCTGGCGACAGATTATTCTGCCAGCGAGGACGGACTGACATGGACTGTGACGATCCGGGATGACGTGAAATTTACAGACGGAGAGCCGCTGACCGCCGAAGATGTGGCGTTTACCTATAATACGGTGAAGGAGTCCAGCTCTGTCAACGACTTTACCATGCTGGACTATGCACAGGCCGCGGACGACACAACGGTCCTGTTCCACATGACGCGGGCGTTTTCGATCTGGCCCTATACGATGGCAATCGTGGGGATCATCCCGGAACATGCCTACGACAGCGCGACATACGGCTCCAATCCTATCGGTTCCGGGCGTTATATGCTCAGGCAGTGGGACAGGGGGCAGCAGGTCATCCTGGAAGCCAACCCGGATTATTACGGGGAAGCGCCCAAAATGCAGCAGGTGACGATTCTGTTCATGGAGGAGGATGCGGCATTTCTCGCGGCTCAGGCGGGGGAGGTGGACCTGGCGTATACCTCCGCCACATATTCAGACCAGGCGATAGACGGGTACAGCCTTGCCGCTTATGACAGCGTGGACAACCGGGGATTCAATCTTCCGGCTGTGGAAGAAGGGACAGACGATGCGGGCAGGACGGCCGGGAATGACCTGACTGCAGATGTACGCGTGCGCAGGGCGGTCAACATCGGGATCGACAGGCAGGAGATGATCGACAATGTGCTGAACGGGTACGGCTCTCCGGCATACAGTATCTGCGACCGTCTCCCCTGGTATAATGAAGCGTCTGAGGTGGAATATGATCCGGAAGGGGCGGCTGCCCTTTTAGATGAGGCAGGGTGGCTGCTGAATGAGGACAATGTGCGGGAAAAAGACGGAGTCCCGGCAAAGCTGAACCTCTTATATGCCACAGGGGACTCGGTCCGTCAGGCGCTGGCGGCGGATTTCGCAGACCAGCTCGGGGAACTGGGCATCTCGTGCACGGTTGAAGGAGTGGGATGGGATACCGCCTATGACCGAGCGCTTTCCGACCCGCTGATCTGGGGATGGGGAGCCCACACACCGATGGAACTGTACAATATCTATCACACGGCCGATGGCAGCGGATCGGCACGGTACTCTCCCTATTCCAATGCTGCGGTGGATGCATATATGGACCAGGCGCTTGCCTGCAGTGACCTGGAAGAATCTTATGAACTGTGGCAGGAATCACAGTGGGACGGGCAGACCGGAGTCACGCAGGGCGGGGACATCCCCTGGGTGTGGCTGGTCAATATCGACCATCTGTACTGGGTGAGGGACGGCCTTCAAGTGGCAGAGCAGAAGATCCACCCGCACGGGCACGGCTGGTCTGTTGTCAACAACGTAGATCAGTGGAGCTGGTCATAACAATCGGGAAAGGAAGGGGATACATTGAGACACCGCCTTGAGTTTACAGGGAAAAAACTGTTTCGGATGGGGGTTTTGCTGCTTGGGGTCAGCCTGGTTACATTCCTTCTGATGTGCGCGTCGCCGCTGGATCCTCTCCAGACAAACGTGGGGCAGACGGCACTGGGTTCTATGAGCCCTGAACAGGTGGAAAAGCTGGAGGCATACTGGGGCGTGGGAATCCCGCCGGCGCAGCGGTATATCGGATGGCTTTGGGACGTCTGTCACGGTGATTTCGGAACTTCCCTGCTTTACCGGCAGCCTGTGCTGGAAGTCGTGGGAGAGCGGCTTGCCAATTCGGCAGGACTGATGTTTTTCGCCTGGGTGATCTCCGGGGTACTCGGCCTGGCGCTGGGCGTGGCGGCAGGAGCCTTCCGCGGGAGATGGCAGGACAGGCTGATACGCGGATACTGTCTGGTGATTACAAGCACCCCGGCTTTCTGGCTGGCAATCCTGCTGCTTTTGATTTTCTCGGTCTGGCTTGGATGGCTTCCCATCGGACTGGCTGTCCCCGCAGGAACAGACGCATCTTCCGTCACCCTTGCCGACCGGCTGGCGCATGCCGTTCTGCCTGCCCTGACGCTTGGCATTACGGGCGTTGCGAATATCGCCCTGCACACAAGAGAGAAGATGGTGGATGTGATGGAGTCTGATTATGTGCTGTTTGCACGTGCCAGGGGGGAATCCGCCCGTTCAGCCGTGCTCAGGCACGGACTGCGAAATGTCATTCTGCCTGGGATTACGCTGCAGGGCGCTTCTGTCAGCGAGATCATAGGAGGATCGGTGCTGGTGGAGCAGGTGTTTTCCTATCCGGGGCTGGGGCAGGCGGCGGTGACGGCAGGACTGGGGAGCGATATGCCTCTGCTCCTTGGGATCACGGTGATAACGGCAGCGATTGTGTTTGCGGGAAATCTGGCTGCCGACCTGGTCTACGGGGCTGTGGACCCGCGAATCCGAAAGGGGGCGGCAGGGAGATGAAGAATGGAAACAGACGGAGAAACGCTGCTGTATTCCTGATCTGTGCCGCAGTGATCCTGCTGGCGGTGACAGCATCGGGAATCCTGCTGGAAGAAGCAGCTGTGGAGACGGATTTCGCAGAAAAGAACCTGCCGCCGTCTAACCGGGCGCTTTTTGGAACAGACTGGATGGGGCGGGATATGTTTGCCAGGACGCTTGCAGGACTGTCTCTTAGCATCAGGATCGGAGTGCTCACGGCCGTGGTGAGCGGGATTGCCGCGCTTTTACTTGGGATTGCCGCAGCTACTCTCGGCAGAAAAGTGGATGCGGTGATCTCCTGGTGCATCGACCTGGTGATGGGGATTCCGCATATCCTGTTGGTGATGCTGGTTTCGATCGCCTGCGGAAGGGGATTTGCCGGCGTGGTGGCAGGGGTGGCGCTAAGCCACTGGCCCTCTCTGGCAAGGGTCATCCGGGGAGAAGTCATTCAGCTTCGGCAGGCACCGTACATTCTGACAGCGGATAAGCTGGGCGTCTCCAGGCTTAAGATCGTCCGCAGGCATATGCTGCCTCACATCATGCCGCAGTTTCTCATCGGGATGGTCCTATTGTTTCCCCATGCGATCCTGCACGAGGCAGGCGTTACGTTCCTGGGATTCGGGCTGTCGTCAGAACAGCCTGCCATAGGGGTGATTCTCTCGGAGAGTATGGGCTACCTGACGACGGGGAAATGGTGGCTGGCACTTTTCCCGGGGGCGGCGCTCGTCCTTGTGGTCCTTCTGTTCTCTGTCGCAGGAGAGTACATAAGGCGTCTGGCGGACCCTGCCAGTGCGCATGAATAAAGGAGGAAAGATTTTGGAACCTGTTTTGCAGATCAAGCATTTGTCCATAGATTTTACCCGGTATGAAAGAGGAACCAAAAGGAGGAGGCTGACGGTGATCCGTGACCTGTCTCTTGAGATTTATCCGGGACAGGTTGTGGCAGTGGCGGGAGCCAGCGGATCGGGAAAAAGCCTGCTGGCCCACAGCATCCTGGACATCCTCCCGCATAACAGCCATGTGGAGGGAGAGATCCTGTACGATGGAACCCTCCTGACACCTGAACGGATCGAGAGACTGAGGGGAAGCGAGATCGTCCTTGTGCCCCAGGGGGTGTCCTATCTGGATCCTCTTATGAAGGTGGGGACGCAGTTGAGGAAGGGAAAGAAAGACCCGGGCACAAAGGAGCGGTACAGGATTGCCCTGAACCGGTACGGACTGGGGGAAGAGACGGAAGAGCTTTATCCATTTGAACTCTCGGGAGGAATGGCAAGGAGGGTGATGATCGCTTCCGCGTCGGCGGAAAGCCCGCGGCTTATCATTGCGGATGAACCGACTCCCGGACTGGATGCAGGGACAGCCGGGCGTATACTGGGGCATTTCCGGGAACTTGCAGATGAGGGGGCAGGCATCCTGTTCATCACCCATGACCTGGAACTGGCATCCGAGGTGGCAGACCGCGTCGTGGTATTTTATGCCGGGGAAACGATCGAGGAGGCACGGGCAGAGGATTTTGCAGATGTGGCGTGTCTTAGGCATCCTTATACAAAGGCGCTCTGGTATGCCATGCCAAAACACGGATTTAAGCCGGTACAGGGAAGCCAGCCTTATCCGGGACAGTTGCGAAGCGGATGCCATTTTGCCGGGCAGTGCGAAACATGCAGGGAGGAATGTCTGGAGCGGGAAACGATTCCGCTCAGGCCGTATGACGGCGGGAGAGTGCGCTGCCTGTATCCCAAAGAGGAGGGACAAGTATGATGCTGGAGGCGAAAGGGCTTACCTTTTCTTACCGTCGGGGCAGTACCCCGGTGTTAAGAGATATCAGCCTGTCCATTTCATCCGGGGAACGGGTCGGGCTAAAGGCGCCGAGCGGGCGCGGAAAGACTACCCTGTGCCGTCTGCTGGCGGGGTATGACAAGCCTCAGAAGGGCAGAGTCCTGCTGGATAGCAGACCGCTGAGAGAATACAGGGGAGCCTGCCCGGTGCAGATGATCTGGCAGCATCCGGAGATGGTAGTCGATCCTCTGCTCCGGCTGGGGGAGACGCTTAGGGAGGCGGGCGAGATTGACAAACGGATGCTGGACGAACTGCATATTGAGGACGGATGGCTTGAACGGTACCCGGCAGAGCTGTCAGGGGGAGAGCTGCAGAGATTCTGCCTGGCGAGGGCACTGCGCCCGTCCACGAAGTATCTCCTGTGTGACGAGATATCAGCCATGCTGGATCTGGTAACACAGGCGCAGATCTGGCACTTTTTGCTTGAGGAGGCAGAGCGAAGGGGCATGGGGCTGCTTGTGGTCAGCCATGACGATGCGCTGCTTAAGAGGGTGTGCACGAGGATCGAGGAACTGCCGTTTACAACGCTTTGACCGCATGCTACAATGAGGGAATAATATTTGGGGACCTGCGTTAAAGGGGGATGAAGGAATGATCTGTATAGCAGTGGTGGAAGATGAACAGGAATATGTGGAGAAGATCACGGAATATCTGAAGCGATATGGGAAGGAAGAGCAGGAGGACCTGCAGATTACGGTATACAGAGACGGTGATGGAATCACCGCAGATTATAAAGCGCAGTTTGATATCATCCTGATGGATATCCAGATGAAGTTCGTGGACGGGATGACTGCCGCTGAGGAGATACGGAAGATGGATTCATCAGTATCTATAATATTTATAACAAATGCGCCCCAATATGCAATTCGCGGATATGAAGTGGGAGCCCTGGACTATATACTTAAACCTGTATCCTACTTTACGTTTACACAGAAGTTCGGTCGGGCTGTCGCCAAATTAAAGAAGCGCAGCAGCAGGAAACGGATTACGGTCCCGGTGAAAGGTGGGGTTATGCGTATGGAACTTTGTGACATTTATTACATTGAGAGTGAAGGGCATAATCTGATCTATCATACAAAGGATGGAACGTCAGTCTCTTCTGGTACGGTGAAGTCTGTGGAGACGGCGATGGGGGGAATGGATTTCTGCAGGATCAACAAGTGCTATCTTGTGAATCTGGAACATGTGGACGGCGTGCAGGATAAATATGCCATTGTCCACGGCGACCGGCTTTTGGTCAGCCGTCCGAGGATGAAGCAGTTTATGCAGGAACTGACAAGGTACTGGGGGGAACGTTCATGACAGTGTCAGAATTTATAACAAATCTGCCGGATATTCCGAGAATCATCACGGCACTGGCAGAATGGCTGGCTTGTTTTGTCTGTATCCTGCCGATGAGAAAAAGGGAGAGGATTGGCAAAGCATCATTCGCGGCAGTGAGCGCGGGATTCCTGGCAGCACAGAGTATTTTCATGGTTGTCACGGACGGATTTGACGGGATAGCGTGGAATCTGTGTATGGCTGGCGCTGTGCTGCTGATGTTCTTTTATATCAGGATATGTACCAAAACGACGCTGAATAATGCTGTATCCGGCTGCTGTACCGCCTTTATCTCATCTGAGTTTGCGGCGTCTTTTGAATGGCAGATATGGTGTTATGTCCATGATATTATCGGTCTGCGTGGAATCATATGGGAGGCGGGCATATTAGTTGTAGTATACGGTATTGTGTTTTTTATTATGTGGCAGCTCAGCAGAAGTATTGCGTCTAGTGATGAAGAGTTCACAGTGACAGGCATAGAGACTGGTATGACTGTTGTTGCGTCACTCCTTATATTTGCAGTCAGCAATCTCGGTTTTCTGCCGGTAGATGTTCCTTTTGCCGGAAGAGACAGTATGGAGATATTCAACATGCGGACATTGGTGGACCTGGGAGGAGTCGCAATTCTCTATGCCTATCAGTCCCAGTGGAAATCTACACACATGCAGCGGGAACTCGAAACGATCCAGACGATCCTGAACAGCCAGTATGAGCAGTACAAGCAGGCACAGAGAACGGTGGGGCTGATCAATTACAGATACCATGACCTGAAAAACCATATCATTGCACTGAGAGCCGATGCGGATGCCTCTCGACGCCAGGAATATCTCGACAAGCTGGAACATGAGATCCAGGACTATGAAGCTCTGAATAAAACAGGAAATCAGGTGCTTGACACTGTACTTACCAGTAAAAATCTGCGCTGTATGCAGCACAAGATCGATATGACCTGCGTGATCGACGGGAAGCTTTTTGACACTATGGATGTTATGGATATCTGTTCGATTTTTGGAAATGCGCTGGACAATGCTGTTGAGTGTGAATTGAAGATTAAAGATTATGCGAAGAGAATGATCCACGTGGATGCGTTTTCGGAGAAAAGTTTCCTTATTATCCGGTTTGAAAATTATTATGAAGGGGAAATACGATTTGAAAAAGGTTTCCCGGTTACAAGTAAAAAGGAACAGAGCCTGCATGGATATGGACTGAAGAGTCTCAGATATACTGTCCATAAATATAAGGGGGAAGTACAGATTGATGCGCGGGATAACTGGTTCAGTCTTAGGATACTGATCCCCCTGGAGATGACGGAAGGGACACTGCCTCAGATATGAACAGATAGGAAAGAAAAGAATTTCATACATATATGGAATAAGATGAAAATAACAGATACGCATGTTGAATTGTGAAAAATGCACAATTCAACATGCGTATTTTTGTTGCATATAGACATATAGCGAAACAGTTTATGCAGAAAATGAACAATTTATGAAGGTTTCGTAAATGATTGGTTAATTCCTGCTATAATAACGCCAGTTAACGGGGACACCGTTGAGAACTAAAGGAGAAAGGGAGGAACAAATTATGTTAGCAATTAACATGGCTGATGTGGTAAATGTGTTAAACACATGCAGACCTTATCTGATTGGCTTTGGCGTCATTTTTGTGATCGCATTGATCGTTATCATCGCTGCGTTCAAAATGGACAAGGCCAAAAGAAAACTGATCCGCTCTGAGGCGGGTATCGCAATTTTGCTGGCGCTGGTCATTGTAGTCAATATGATCTGTTTCGGACCGATGAACAGCATGATCTCACTGGCGACAGGAAACGGGACGATCAGTGAAGAGACTTCCGCGGAGGCAACAGACCTTGTAGAGCAGATTGCGGAAGAGGGGATCGTAATGCTCAAAAATGAGGACAACATCCTTCCGCTTGCTGATTCCAACAAGCTGAACGTATTCGGATGGGCGTCCACGAATCCGTGCTACGGGGGGACAGGATCAGGTTCTCTGTCCGATGCTTACGAGACAGTAACACTGCTTCAGGGACTTGAAAATGCAGGATTTGAACTGAACACGGAGCTTTCTGGTTTCTATGCGGACTACAGAGCTGACCGTCCGGAAGTCGGAATGTGGGAGCAGGACTGGACACTTCCGGAACCGACTGCTGATTCCTACAGCGACGACATGATGAACAATGCAAAAGATTTTTCAGACACAGCTATGGTAGTGATCACACGTGTCGGTGGTGAGGGCGCAGACCTTCCGACAGATGTAAGTCAGGTGACTTACACAAACAACTCGGATGAATACAATGATTTCGAGCCGGGAGAGCATTATCTCCAGCTCAGCCAGACAGAGAGAAACATGCTGGATCTGGTATGTGAGAACTTTGACAATGTTGTAGTAGTATATAATGGGGCAAATGCGATGGAACTCGGATTCCTCAATGAATATGAGCAGATCAAGGGCGCTCTGTGGTGCCCGGGGACAGGACAGGCAGGATTCAATGCTCTCGGTTCTATCTTAAGCGGCGAGGTCAATCCTTCCGGCAAGGCGAGCGATACTTTCGTTGCAGACCTGACAGCTACTCCGACTGCAAACAACTTCGGCAGTTTTTTCTATGACAATACAGAAGAATTTAACATGCAGCAGGTGGGATTTACAGGCGAAGAGGAGACAGTGGCTCCGAGTTTTGTAAACTATGCAGAAGGGATCTATGTAGGATACCGTTTCTGGGAGACGGCTGCTGCAGAGGGTTTGATCAACTATGATGAGTCTGTAGTATATCCGTTCGGATACGGACTTTCCTACACAACATTTACTCAGGAAATGGGTGGGATGACAGAGTCCAACGGAACGATCTCCTTTGATGTTACGGTAACTAATACTGGAGATGTAGCAGGCAAGGACGTAGTAGAGGTATACTATAATCCTCCGTATACAAACGGCGGCATTGAGAAAGCAACTGCGAATCTGATTGCTTTTGAAAAGACAGAGATGCTCGAGCCGGGCGCTTCTCAGACTGTGACAATCACATTTGACACAGAGGATATGGCTTCCTACGATTATCAGAATGCACAGGCTTACGTGCTTGAGGCGGGCGATTATGAGATCAGCATTAACAGTGATTCTCATACAGTAATTGATTCTCAGACATATAATGTTCCGGGGACGATTACATACAGTGGAGACAATACACGTTCCACAGACCAGGCGGAGGTCACAAACCAGTTCGCTTCTGCAGAAGGTGATGTGATATATCTTTCCCGCGCAGACGGATTTGCAAACTATGCTGAGGCGACAGCGGCTCCCTCTTCTCTGTCTATGTCAGATGAGCACAAAGCGATGTTCCTCAACAACGGAAACTATGACCCGGCAGACTATAACAATGAAGATGATGAGATGCCGACGACAGGCGCAGACAACGGACTTGAACTGGCGGATCTTAGAGGCGCTGACTATGACGACGCCCAGTGGGATGAACTCCTGGATCAGATGTCAGTATCTGACATGGATCAGCTCATTGCTCTTGGCGGCTATCAGACAGTGGCGGTATCCAGTATCGGCAAAGTCCAGACGATTGACTGTGACGGGCCGGCTTCTATCAACAACAACTTTACGGGAACAGGTTCCGTAGGATTCCCGTCAGCAGTAATGATCGCAAGCACATGGAACAAGGATATTGCGACAGCTTTCGGCGAGAGTATCGGTAAGATGGCTGACGAGATGGGCGTATCAGGCTGGTATGCACCGGCTATGAACATCCACCGTTCCGCATTCTCAGGACGTAACTTTGAATATTATTCAGAGGACAGTCTCCTCTCAGGCAAGGTCGCGGCAGCGGCAGTCCAGGGTGCCGAAGAGTATGGCGTATATGCTTACATCAAACATTTCGCCCTGAACGATCAGGAGACAAATCGTAACAGTATGATCTGCACATGGTCCAATGAGCAGGCGATCCGTGAGATCTACTTAAAACCGTTCGAGATTGCAGTAAAAGAGGGCGGAGCAGACGCAGTAATGTCTTCTTTCAACTACATTGGCACAGAGTGGGCAGGCGCATATGCACCGCTTTGCAACACAGTACTCCGTGATGAGTGGGGATTCCGGGGATTCGTGCTTACCGATTACTTCGGCGTATACGGATACATGAACGCCGATCAGGGTATCCGCAACGGTACAGACTGTATGCTGGTGGCATATGACACAGAGACCAACCATGTGGAGGATCAGGAGAGTGCGACAGGTATTCAGGCAATGCGTCAGGCATGCAAGAACATCCTGTATACAGTGGTAAACAGTCGTGCATATGATCCGGACAACCTTGAGACAGGACTGATGGGATGGCAGATCGCAGCGATCGTGATCGACGTTGTATGTGCAGCTATCGTTATCGCACTTGAAGTGGCAACGATCAAAAAATTCCTCAAAAGAAAAGCAGGAACAGCGAAGACAGAAACTTCAAAATAAGTAATGGTTGATAAGGGCGCCCGGTCTGGATAAACCCGGGCGTCCTTATTTCACAGGAACGGAGGCAGTATATGAGTAACTTGAAAACATGGTGGATGGGAAAATGGGGCGCTTTTGAGGATAACCATCCAAAGCTGGCAAAATGGGTCTATCAGATTTTTTACTTCTTTGTGTTCAGCATGGGTGTCACGATCTTCCAGTATCTTGTATTTACCCTTATGCCCCATCTTCTCGGAAAAGGGCTTGCGGGAACGGAATTTATGTGGCCGCAGGTGCACCTGAATCTTTTTGGGGTGGATTTTGACTGGAGCCTTCTGGGGTATGAGGTCCTGACGGATAAAACAACAGGCGAAGTGCTGATCGGAGGGGGACTTGGCTATTTCATAAGCTATGAGGCGGGCTCCTTTCTTGCCCAGTGCATCAATTTCCCCCTTCAGAGAAATATCACGTTCAAGAGCAAGGGCAATCCCGTATATCAGGCAATGTGGTACTTTATCGCATGGGTCGTTATCTCCCTGATCTGCAACGGATTCAACAATCTCTGGATGCCGATTGCACAGCAGTACGTGGCTCCGGCTGTCTATAATCTTCTCGTCACATTTATCACAGGCGGCGTGTCCATGATCATCTTCTTCTTTGTATTTAAGATTATTTTCCCGGAGGGCGAGCCGGGGAAGAAAGAGTAGGAGGATTGCTGTGAAACATAAAGAGATCATCGATAAAATGAAACTGGAAGAAAAAGCAGCTTTTTTGAGCGGCAAAGGAGAGTGGCAGACATGGGATTTCCCGCGCCTTGGGATTTCGTCCATGTTCTGCTCCGACGGTCCCCACGGTATCCGTAAGCAGGCGGGAACTGGGGATCATCTGGGGTTGAATCCCTCTCTTCCGGCGACCTGTTTCCCGACTGCGGCAACGGTGGCCAACAGCTGGGATCCGGATCTTGGGGAGGAGATCGGGAAAGCGCTTGGGGAAGAGGCCGGTGTGCAGGGCGTGGATGTGGTGCTTGGGCCAGGACTTAACATTAAGCGAAGCCCGCTATGCGGCCGTAACTTTGAATATTTCTCTGAGGATCCCTGCCTTGCGGGAAAAATGGCAGCGGGATATATCCGGGGCATCCAGAGCCAGGGCGTTTATGCCTGCCCGAAACATTTTGCCGTGAACAGCCAGGAACTCCGAAGAATGGCAATGAACTCTGTGCTTGATGAGAGAACGCTGAGAGAGATATACCTTACAGCCTTTGAAATCGCAGTGAAAGAAGGCAGCGCGAAAGCCATTATGACCAGTTACAATCAGGTCAACGGAACATACGCAAATGAAAATACCCATCTGCTCCGGGATATCCTGAGAAAGGAATGGGGATACGACGGGATCGTCATTACAGACTGGGGAGGGTCGAATGACCATATTAAAGGCGTGGAGGCAGGATCCGATCTGGAGATGCCGACGCCGGGACTTGATTCTGCAAGGCAGATCGTATCGGCCGTCAAAAAAGGAAAAATGAAAGAGGAAGTTGTGGACGAGTGTGTGGACCGTCTGCTGGAGGCTGTCCTGACTTTGACCAGAGAACGGAAGATGCCAAAAGAATTTGACCAGAAATCACACCATGCCCTGGCGAGAAAAGCGGCGTCCGAGAGTGCGGTCCTCTTGAAGAACGAGGGGAATATCCTTCCCCTGAAACCGGGGGCGAGGGTTGCGCTGATCGGTGATTTTGCGTTCGATCCCCGATATCAGGGGGCAGGTTCTTCCCTGGTAAATGCAACGGCACTGGACAAGATGGCAGAGCTGATCGGGGAGTATGACCTGGTACTGGCAGGAAGCTCAAAGGGATATATCAGAACAGGGGAAGAGGATGCCGTGCTGGCAAAAGAGGCGGTTGATCTTGCCCGGTCGTCAGACGTGGTGCTGTACTGCTTCGGACTGGACGAGCTCAGTGAATCGGAGGGAATTGACCGGACCCATATGCGGATCCCCCAGAATCAGATTTCACTTTTGGAAGCTCTGGCAAGGGTGAACAAAAATGTAGTAGGAATCTTAAGCGCGGGAGCCGCTGTCGAGATGCCGTGGCATTCCTGCCTGAAAGGACTGCTACACGGCTATCTGTACGGGCAGGCCGGCGCCGGTGCAATGCTTGATATCCTGACAGGAAAGGTCAATCCATCGGGCAGGCTGAATGAAACATATCCGCTGCGCTATGAGGATACTCCGGCATTCCGCTATTTCCCTGGTGAGGAGCGCAATTCAGAGTACCGGGAAGGGCTTTATGTGGGATACCGTTATTACGATACGGGCAGGGTGCGGGTCATGTATCCGTTTGGCTTTGGCCTGTCATATACGACCTTTGAATACCGTGATATCAAAGCTGACGATACGGGCGTGACATTTACTGTGACAAATGCCGGAGAGGCAGATGGGGCGGAAGTGGCGCAGCTCTACGTGGGCATGAAAGATGCGAAAGTGTACCGCCCGGAAAAAGAGCTGAAGGGTTTTGCAAAAATATTCCTGAAAGCCGGGGAGAGCAGGGAAGTGAAGATCAACTTTGACGACCTCACATTCCGCTACTGGAATGTGAGAACGGACCACTGGGAAGTGGAGGGAGGCGTATACCGGATCATGGTCGGAGCAAGCTGTGCGGACATCCGCCTGGAGACGGAGGTACAGGTAGAAGGAACGACAGAAGAGTTCCCGTATTATACGAATCGCATGCCCTCCTATTACTCCGGGCTCATTCAGCAGGTGGGAGACAACGAATTTGAGGAACTGCTCGGGAAACCGATCCCGTCAGGCAAATGGACGGGTGATCTGACTGCCAATGACGCGATCTGCCAGATGTACTATGCGAAGAGCGCGGTCGCCCGGTTTGTGTATAAAAGGCTGACTCAAATGAAGAAAAAGAGCGAGGATGCGGGAAAGCCCGACTTGAATATTCTTTTCATATACAATATGCCGTTCCGTGCCATTGCAAAGATGACGGGAGGCATGGTGAGCATGGAAATGGTGGACGGGATCGTGACTATGGTCAACGGGCATCTCTTCCGTGGCCTTGGACGCACGGTCAGAGGATTCTTCCGGAACCGGCGTCTGAATAAAAAATATGTGAAGACGCTGCAGGGGAAATGAGAGAAAGTTTTTGATTTACTTTATAACAAAAGGGTCTTGCCTGAAAGGGCCAGACCCTTTTGCGCCCCTATCGTCTTCATATCAGAGGCAAAACTAGAACTATGCCCGGCAGGAATAAAAAAGTATATACTGCAGGCATTGGAAAGAAAACAGCCATAGAAGTATAATGAAAATACGGAAGAATGGCAGATTGTTATCTTGCAAAGAATACAGGTATTTGCTATTGTATTTTCAGGAAGGTGATAGAGTATGGCATTTGTTAGAGATGATTCCTGTTATATTCTGGATGATGAGAATAATATTATTATGGCAAAAGTGGTAGGGCGAAAAGGGAGCGGATATCTTCTGCAGCGCGTCGGCGTCTGCGGAACTCTTTTTCGCAGAGAACAGGAAATGTACAGAACCGAAGAGGAAGCCAGAAACAACCAGAACCCGCTTCCGCCGAAGATCAAGGTACAGATATCGGATTAAGTTTTTCAGATGGGGAGGAGAGGCTCTCAGAAGGAGGGGACCAATTTGGGCAGAACGCAGTGTTTCCGCCTCGTCATGACACTGAGTATACCTGCGATTCTGGCACAGATCGCGTCTGTCATGATGGGATATATCGATGCCGCTATGGTAGGACGGCTTGGAGCAGAGGCATCCGCGTCCATCAGTCTTGTGGCAAGCAGCACATGGCTCTTCGGCGGGATGTGCGCAGCGGTGGCTTCTGGATTTTCCATTCAGGCGGCGTATCATATAGGCGCCGGGCAGGCGGATAAAGCCAGGCGTGTGATGCATCAGTCTGTCATATGCGCTCTTCTGACCGGATCGGTCCTGGCCGTTGCCGGAGCCTCCATTTCAGATGCCCTTCCGGTATGGCTGGGAGGAGGGGGCCCGATCAGGCGAGGCGCCTCGGCGTATTTTCTGATCTACGTTCTCTCGCTCCCGGTGGTTCAGCTCAACAGGCTGGCGGGAAGCCTGCTCCAGAGCAGCGGAGATATGCGCACCCCCGGTATCCTGAATATTCTGATGTGTGTGGAGGATGTTGCGTTTAACACCTTCTTTATTTTTCCATCAGGGGAACTGTTCTCAGGAAGCGGGATCAGGCTTCCGGGCGCAGGCCTGGGAGTGGCGGGAGCTGCACTTGGGACAGCGGCTGCACAGCTTGTGACGGCAGTGCTGATGATGGCAGTGCTCTGTGTGAAGTCTCCGGTGTTCCGGCTGAGGAGGGGAGAGCGCTGGAGACCGGAAAAGGAATGTATCAAGAAGGCATTTCGCCTTGGGGCGCCTATCGCATGGGAGAATCTGATGATGTGCGGCGCTATGGTTGCAACCACGCGGGTCGTGGCACCGCTTGGAACGGTTGCCATTGCGGCTAATGGGTTCGCTGTTTCCGCAGAAAGCCTGTGCTATATGCCAGGGTATGGTATTGCAGAGGCGGCAGCCGCTCTGACAGGGCAGAGCAGGGGGGCGGGGAGAAAGGACCTGACGCGCAGATTTTCCAGGGCATCTGTGTGGATGGGAATCGCCGTGATGGCTGCCACGGGCACGCTTATGTTTTTTGCTGCACCGCTGATGATGGCATTTCTTACTCCGGTTGCCGGGGTGCAGGAAGCCGGGGTAAGGCTGCTCCAGATCGAGGCTTTCGCAGAGCCGCTGTACGGCGCCTCCATCGTCGCCGCCGGGGCCCTGCGTGGAGTCGGGGACACGCTGATCCCCAGTATCATGAACTTTGGGAGCATCTGGCTGGTACGCCTTCCCCTGGCTGTTATTCTGTCGGGAAGGATCGGGCTGGAAGGAGTCTGGATCGCCATGTGCCTGGAGCTGTGTTTCAGGGGCACGATCTTTATGGTCCGCCTTTACCGGGAAAAATGGCTGTAAGCAAAATTGTTCGGCAATTGATACAAGGAAATCTCTATGCAAAAATTTTCACTCATGGTATGATAAAGGGCAGGAAGAGATAAAGCATCAGGGTATTTGACAGGAGTAAAGGAATTGAAAATAATATCATGGAGGGAAGAATTTTGAGGTACGCAGACGCTAATGTAATCAAAATCAAACACGCAGTTTTAGAAGAAGTGGCACGGCTTGCCTTTGACGGAGAACTGGAACAGCGCAAGGATGAGATTCCGATGAAGCTGATCCCGGGACCAACGGCACAGTTTCGCTGCTGCATTTATAAAGAGCGGGAGATTATCCGGCAGCGTGTACGCCTGGCAGAGGGAAAAGCGCCGGGACTTACAGATGACGGCAATGTGATCCAGGTCATCAGTTCGGCATGCGAGGACTGTCCCATCTCCAGCTACACAGTGACAGAAAACTGTCAGAACTGTATCGGGAAGGCATGTATCAACGCGTGCAAATTCGGCGCCATTGAACCCGGACGCTCCCGTACTCATATTGATGCTTCCAAGTGCAAGGAGTGCGGAAAGTGTGCAGAGGCCTGTCCATATAACGCCATTGCGCATTTGAAAAGACCATGCAAGTTCAGCTGCCCGGTTGATGCGATTTCTTACGATGAATACGGTATTTCCGTGATCAATGAGGAAAAATGTATCCGCTGCGGCAAATGTATTCACAGCTGCCCCTTTGGTGCAATCGGCTCAAAGACCTGGATCGTAGACGTCATCAAGGCGATCCGGACAGGCAAAAAGGTCTATGCCATGCTTGCCCCGGCAACAGAAGGGCAGTTTGGACCGGATATCACGATGGCGAGCTGGAGAAAAGCCATGAAGGAGCTCGGCTTTACGGAATTTGTCGAGGTGGGACTCGGCGGGGACCTGACGGCAAAGAGTGAGGCGGAGGAATGGCGAGAGGCATATCAGGAAGGGAAGAAGAAAGTAACCTCCTGCTGTCCGGGCTTTGTGAACATGGTCCGCAGGCATTACCCCGAGCTGAACGATGCCGTATCGACCACGGTATCTCCAATGTGTGGCGTTTCACGCCTGATCAAGGCAAAGGACCCGGATGCAGTGACGGTGTTTATCGGGCCGTGCCTGGCAAAGAAATCAGAGGTTGTCGATCAGAAGATTGAGGGAAATGCAGATTATGCTCTGACCTACAGTGAGATCCGGGCGATGATGCGCGCTAAGAATGTTGAGCTTGAACCGGTGGAGAATACATATCAGGAAGCGTCTGTATTTGGAAAGAGATTCGGCAATTCCGGCGGAGTTGCAGCGGCTGTCATGGAAAGCCTCAAGGAATCTGGAAATGACATTGATATTAAGGTGTGCAAAGCGAACGGTGCAGCGGAATGTAAGAAGGCACTTCTGCTCATGAAGGTGGGAAGACTGCCGGAAGACTTCATCGAAGGTATGGCTTGCGACGGGGGATGCGTCGGCGGGCCGAGCTCCTATAAGGATCAGATGCTGGCGAAGAAGTCAAGGGATACGCTGATCAAAGAAGCGGACGACAGGGGTATTTACTCTAATTTGAGCAACTATGACGAAGAATCATTCTCTATGCACAGGTAGTTTTTATCATGATGAAATTAGTCAGCAGTAAAAGAGATATTCTAACGATACCAAATGCGCTGAGCCTGTTCCGATTTATCCTTGCAGGGGCGTTTCTGTGGCTGTATTATGTGGCAGAAATAGAGAACAGGAGATACTGGCTGACAGGAGTGCTGGCGCTCTCAGGGATAACGGACTTCCTGGACGGCAGGATTGCGCGAAAGTGGAATATGGTCAGTGAAGTGGGGAAGATACTGGACCCTGCCGCGGATAAAGTGACACAGTGTGTGCTGATCGTCTGCCTGCTCTCAGAGTATCCGCTGCTGCGCGGGGTGTTTGCCCTTTTCCTTGTGAAGGAGGTATTTGTGGCAGCGGCAGGATACAAAGCAGTGGAAAAGACAGAGCATAATGAAGGCGCCATGTGGTATGGAAAGGTGAATACGGCAGTATTCTATGCTGTGATGATCCTTTTGATCTTCCTGCCGGGGATACCTGATCCGGCAGCCAATGCCCTGATCGGGGTAAGCGGGTGTTTTATGCTGCTGGCATTTGTCCTGTACATCAGAAAATTCGGGCAGATTTTAAGAGAGAAAAAGAAGAGCTGACCCCGTGTCGGAGCAGTCGAAAGGACCCTGTGTGAATGGGAGGACCATTTGCACAGGGTCCTTCAGATTAATAAAACAGAAATACTCTTCAAACAAAACAGAAACAAGCTTTTCTTATGATAAGACCTGTCAACAGACAAAAACGGGATAAGAAAGAGAGGTTTTTTTCATGGGAAAAACAGTGTATTTAGTGACAGGGGCAGCGGGATTTTTAGGAAGCCATGTCTGCGACGGGCTTCTTAAGCGCGGGGATCATGTGCGGGCGCTGGTACTGCCCGGGGATAAATCTGTGAAATATATACCGAAAGAAGTGGAGATTACAGAAGGTGATCTCTGCGATACAGAGTCGCTTGAGAGATTTTTTACAGTTGAAGGCGGGGATGAGTCGGTCGTGATCCACTGTGCCAGCATGGTGACGACAAATGCTGACTTCAGCCAGAGACTTATGGATGTCAATGTAGGCGGAACAGAAAATGTGATCGATGCCTGCCTGAATCATCCGGAATGTAAGAAGATGGTATATGTAAGCTCTACGGGCGCCATCCCGGAGCAGCCGAAAGGGACTGTGATCCGGGAGGCTTCCCGGTTCACCCCCATTGATGAAAGCCGCCAGGTGGGATGCTATAGCCAGTCCAAAGCGCTGGCGACCCAGGCAGTGCTTGATGCATGCAGAAAGAGAGGGTTAAAAGCCTGTGTGGTACACCCAAGCGGAATACTCGGGCCTAAGGACTATGCGGTCAGCGAGACCACAGGTACGGTCATTAAGATTATGAACGGGAAGATGCCGGTAGGAATGGGAGGATCTTTTAACCTGTGCGATGTGCGCGACCTGGCGCACGGCTGCATCGGTGCGGCGGATAAGGGCAGGATCGGCGAGTGTTATATCCTTGGGAATAAAGAGGTGACACTCAAAGAAATGTGCAAAATGCTCCATGCCGTCAGCAGATGTAAGACACCATTCTTTTATGTGCCGGTGGGAATGGCATATAAGCTTGCAGAGCGGATGGAAAAGAAAGCGGAGAAAACCGGAGAAAAACCTCTGATGACGAATTTTGCCGTATATAATCTGGCAAGAAACAATCAGTTTGACTATTCTAAGGCTGAGAGAGAGCTGGGATATCATACCAGGCCGTATGAAGAGACTTTAAGGGACGAGGCGCTCTGGCTGATGGAAGAGGGATACATCGAGAACGTCAACAGGCTTTGAGGAGGGGAAACTCAGATGAGAAAGGTCTTATACAGGCTCGTGGAACCGGGATATTCACTGCCGCAAGAGAGGCAGCTTTTCGGCGGGACTGAAGCCGCGGATCAGGAGGCTGTGCCGGAGCTTTTCGAGGTACAGGCAGTTACCGCAATATGGGATTTTGTATTTCGCTCACGGCTGTTGTATCGCTTGCTATAGTTTTTGTACTGGAAAAATCGTTGTCAGCGTACAGGAACCATACACCCCGTGAGTCTGCTGTCCCCAGGAGGGCATAGAAACTGTGGAAAAGGAACCTGAACTGCGGTATGATAAGAGAGTGAAAAGGGCGGAAGAAAGAAGGGATGAGATATGTGGCTTTTTTATGCCATAGGTTCGGCGTTTTTTGCAGGGGTGACTTCGATCCTGGCAAAATGCGGCATCAGAAAGACGGACTCAACCTTGGCGACGGCAGTGAGGACAATTGTGGTCCTGGCCTTTTCCTGGATCATGGTATTTGTCGTGGGATCACAGGGGCAGATCAGCAAGATCGGAGGCACTACGCTGCTTTTTCTGGTCCTTTCCGGAGCCGCGACAGGGGCGTCCTGGCTGTGCTATTTTAAGGCGCTTCAGATTGGCGATGTTAACAAGGTGGTGCCTGTCGACAAGTCCAGTACCGTGCTTACTATCATTCTGGCAATGCTCTTTCTGCGGGAAGGTATTTCACTGCCGAAAGCCGCGGCGGTATTGGCGATTGCTGCAGGGATATTCCTGATGATCGAGAGGAAGGATGTAAAAGAGATGAAGCGCTCAAAAGGAGGGTGGTTTCTCTATGCCGCAGGGGCTGCTCTTTTTGCCAGCCTGACGGCGATCCTGGGGAAGGCCGGCATTTCCGGGGTGGAGTCCAACCTGGGAACCGCCATCCGCACCTGTGTGGTGCTTGTCATGGCGTGGATCATGGTGTTTGTGACGGGAAAGCAGAGAGAGGTGCGGAAGATCGGGAAAAAGGAGCTTGTATTCATCTGCTGTTCCGGCATTGCCACAGGGGCATCCTGGCTGTGTTATTACCGGGCACTTCAGGAAGGACCGGCGAGCGTGGTGGCGCCGGTAGACAGGCTGAGCGTTCTTGTTACGGTGATCTTTTCCTGGTTCGTGTTTGGAGAGAGGCTGGGGAAGAAGGAGACTGCCGGACTCGCTCTCCTGACGGCAGGAACTGTGGCGATGGCGCTGCTGTGACAGTTTTGGCTGAGCGGGGCGGCAATCCTGCTTTCATGGATGTCCGGCGCTACCGGATCAGACTGCTGACGTAAGGCCTCTTCCCGGAGAGCACTTCATTATAAAACGTCTGCTTACAGTCGATATATTCTGCACAAGCCTTCAGTTCCTCGATGGAATCCAGGAGGGCATTTCTTTTCTCTTCTGTATCGTGGATTCCCCCTGAAGGCACAAGTCCAGATATTCTTTCATCTCCTGGATACTCATACCGCATTTTTTAAGCAGGCCAGATCCTTGATCCATTTCATGTCCCGTTCGTCAAAGACGCGCCGGTTGTAACAACCGGTTGATACAATCACAGTGTGCATTAAAGAAATACAAAACGCAAGATAAATTCATCCATAAAAGATAAAAGGGAGGATTTAAAAATGAATGAATTGAGACGGCTCTCCGGCTGAAGAACAGGTTCTTGCTCTCAAAGATGAAATCACGGCTCAGGATGATAAACAGGGGAACTGCCAGCTTAAAGCTGCAGTTCCCCTGTTGATGCCCTGAATTTCAGTGTGGTTCTGACGTGCGTAATCCGGTACGGAGTCTCCGGCCTGTCGATCCGGGAGAGAAGCATATCGGCTGCGATGTACCCCATCTGCGAACTGGGGATGTCGACAGTCGTCAGGTGGGGCTCAATGATCCTTGACTCTGCAGAGTTGTCAAAGCCTGCGACGCGGACATCGTCCGGCACATTTATCCCGTGCTTTTTAAGGGCGCGGATCAGATCAATTGCAATGAAATCATTTGCGCATACAAATGCGTCAGGGAGCTGGAGATTCTGCGTGACAGCCTCCCTGAGGTTATCCGCATCTGCGAAGACGGTCCTGCCGGCAAACCGTGTGGTGCACGGTTCAAGATGATTGACGCTGAGTGCATGAAGGAATCCTTCATATCTCTCGGAGAAGGAGAGGCAGTGCTCCGGGCTGCCTGCAAAAGCAAGGCGCCGGTATCCGTTTTGCACCAGCGTATCGGTAAGGTGAAAGATGCTCAGATGGTTTTCCATGAGAAGAAAGTCCGCTTTGATCTGCGTCATATCTGCATCAGCCGCCGTATCAATGAAAAGAAGCGGGATATCCAGGGCGTCCAGCATCTCGATGTATTCCGGGTCGAACATCTCCAGGCAGAGGATGCCTGCAGTCTTGTCTTTGTTGAATCCCATTGGAAGGCTCAGGGAAGCGATCTCCGTATCCCGCACAGGAAACATGGAGAGGCGGTAATGATTCCTGCTGATCTGCTCCTGAAAAGTGTTCAGTGCATAAGTCCCGAAATGTGAGCCGTAAGGCATGTTCTGCGTGATCAGCGCAAGCTCCCGGGTCTCTGTTTTTACAGACGCGGAAGGCTCTGAGAGGTAGATGACCCTCCGGTATCCCATTTCCGCGGCTTTTTCAAGTATCTTCTGCCGGGTATCCTCGGCAAGTATTCCCGTATTATTCAATGCTTTTGATACCGTATTCCTGGAAAGGCCCAAAGCATCTGCAATATCCTGAATCGTGATTTTCTTTTCCATGTGCAATAATACCTCCGAATATAGATGGTGTTACATTTACTGTAATGTAATTGTGCGAATTTGTCAAATGTAAAAATCGCATAACTGTACAAATGATTGTTTAATTGGAGGAAATTTTACATAAAACAAATAAAATGTGTGTTTGTAAAATAAAAATGTTATGCAAATGTAAAAATAATATTGACAATATGCACAATGAATGTTACTATTATCGCAACAAACAAATCCGCTATGCATAAAAAGATCGATCGTCAAATGCGGATTGTGCAAATGTAAATATGGGAGGGATTAGTAAAATGAGTGTTCTCCGTAAAAAGAGTGCGGTGGCTGCAAGCCAAACGCCGCGGGAAAAGCTGAAATATGTGAAAAAGAACTGGCAGCTGTATGTGTTTTTTCTCCTGCCGGGACTGCTGCTGACGCTGATCTTCAAGTACGGTCCGATGGGCGGGATTCTGATCGCCTTTGAGGATTACAACGTCATCGAAGGTGTTCTCGGAAGTCCCTGGGTAGGACTGGAGTATTTCCGGCGCTTCCTTTCTTCGCCGGATTTCATGAGCTATCTGATGAACACGTTGAAGCTGAGCATATTCGGACTGTTATGGGGATTCCCCATTCCGATCATCCTGGCGCTTCTTCTGAACCAGATCCGCAGGACCGGGATCAGGAAGAAGATACAGCTTCTGATCTATGCTCCGAACTTTATCTCGGTTATCGTACTCTGCGGTATGGTCCGTATGTTCCTGTCTCCGGTAGGGCCGATCAATTCCCTGCTGGGGATTGACACGAACTGGATGACCATGCCGGAGGCGTTCCGTACAATCTACATCGCCAGCGGGATCTGGCAGACGGCAGGATGGTCCTCCATCATGTACACGGCGGCTCTTTCCAACGCCAGCAAGGATCTGGAGGAAGCGGCGATTGTGGACGGCGCCAATATCCTGCAGCAGATCCGGTACGTACAGCTTCCCGCGATCAAGAATATTATCGTGATCCAGTTCATTCTGCAGGCAGGTAACATCATGAGCATCGGTTTTGAGAAAGCCTATGCGCTGCAGACAGATATGAACCTTCCGGCTTCGGAGATCCTTTCTACATATGTATACAGGCTCGGTCTTCTGAACGGCGACTATGGATATTCAACAGCGGTCGGTCTTTTCAATTCGGTGATCAATGTGATCCTTCTGATCTTCGTAAACTGGGTTGTGAAGAAGTTAAACGACGGCGAAGGATTATAAAAGGGGGATTTGATGATGGAAACGAGAAGAAAAATGAAACTCGGAACATCCGACAAGATTATTCTCGGCGTCGGATATACACTGCTTGGGCTGTTCGTGCTGGCAGTATTTGTTCCCCTGGTGTATGTCGTTCTGGCTTCTTTTATGGATCCGAACGTGCTGAACAATCAGGGGCTTAGCTTCAACTTCAGGGACTGGACGCTGGACGCCTACAGGCGGGTGCTGGAAAATGACATGATCTGGCGCGGGTTTGCCAATTCTTTCTTCTACTCGGCTGCATTTACCGTGATCTCTGTGTTCGTTACACTGCTGGCGGCATATCCGATGTCAAAGAAGGAATTTGTGGGACGGAACTTCTTCAATGTGATCTTTGTGATCACAATGTTCTTCGGAGGAGGCATGATCCCTACCTTCATCCTGATCAATAACCTGCATATGGTCAATACGGTTTGGGCGATCCTGCTCCCGGGTGCCTTCAATGTATGGAACATGATTCTGGCAAGGACCTACTTCCAGTCTATACCGGGAGAACTCAGAGAAGCTTCCTCTCTGGACGGGGCGAGCGAGGTGCAGCACTTCTTCAGGATCATGATGCCGGTGTGCAAGCCGATCATTGCAGTGCTGGCGCTCTGGTCTTTCGTAGGAATGTGGAACAGCTATTTTGACGCCATGATCTACCTGAACGATGCGAACATGCAGCCTCTGCAGCTTGTGCTCCGCTCCATCCTCGTGCAGAACACGCCCCAGCCGGGCATGATCGCGGATATCCAGAGCACGGCGGAGATGGCGAAGGTGGCGGAACTTCTGAAATACGCGACGATCGTTGTATCTAGCCTTCCGCTGCTGATTATGTACCCGTTCTTCCAGAAATATTTTGACAAGGGAATCATGGTAGGTTCCGTAAAAGGTTAGGAGGCTGAGAAAGGATGAAAAAGAGAATCAAGAGGCTGACCGGACTTGGATTGTCCCTTATATTAACGCTGTCTCTGTTTGGATGCAGCAGCGGCAATGCGCAGACTGCCGACACAGACCCGGATACTCCCATCGAGGAAGTTACATTCCCGCTGGAAGAGACGAAAGAGCTTTCCTTTATCACAAGCGCTCCGGCGACGACGACGCAGGAGCCTAATGAGAAGCTGATCTTCCAGAGGCTGGAGGAGCAGACCAATGTACATATCGACTGGACCTGCTTTGTGGACGACCAGTTTGCAGATAAGAAAAACCTTGCCCTGGCACAGTTCGGAAACCTTCCGGACGGGCTGTTTACGGCGGGCATGAGCGACTATGACCTGCTGCGATATGCGAAACAGGGGATCATCATCCCTCTGGAAAACCTGATCGATAAATATATGCCGAACCTTCAGGCTGTGTTTGAGAAATACCCGGAGTACCGGACTATGGTCACTGCTCCCGACGGACATATCTACTCCTTCCCCTGGATTGAGCAGCTCGGAGAAGGGAAGGAAGCGATCCAGGCCATCGGAGACATTCCCTATATTAATAAGAAATGGCTGGATTTCCTGGGGCTTGAGGTTCCGACGACCACAGACGAGCTGGAGCAGGTGCTGATCGCCTTCCGTGACAATGCGGACGCACTTGAGGAAGAATTTGATATTGAGGGCGATGTGATCCCCATGTCCTTTATCATCAACAACGGCGACCAGGATCCGGCGATCCTGATCAACGGATTCGGGGAAGGCTACGGGGATACCGGAGACCACTTTGCCGTGACAGACGATGGCGAGGTCATCTATACAACAGTGCAGGAAGGCTACAAGGAGGGGATCGAGTGGCTCCATTCCCTGGTAGAGCAGGACCTTGTAGATCCCGAAGCATTTACCCAGGAGTGGTCCACCTATGTGGCGAAGGGGAAGAACCACAGATACGGCCTTTGCTTTACATGGGATATCGCCAACATCGACAACTATGAAGATTACGTGATGATGCCTGCCCTGGCAGGGCCGGACGGCCTTGTCAATATCACCAGGCAGAACGGGAGTGAGACGAGCGGATTTGACAGAGGAAGATGCGTCCTGACGACGAGCTGCCGGGATACGGCGCTTGCCGCTGCATGGATCGACCAGATGTACGCCCCGCTCCAGTCCGTCCAGAACAACTGGGGAACCTATGGAGAAAAAGGGGCCGACAATATCTTTGAGATGAGCACCAACGCAGAGGGCGGCGAAATGCTCAAACACCTGGATCTGGGCGATGCATCGCCTGTAGAGGTAAGACAGGCACAGTCCGTAAACGGGCCTCTTGCCGTGCTGAACGACTATTATGACGTCTATGTGACACAGCCGGATGATGCAAAGTGGCGCCTGGATAACATGCATGAGACTTACCTGAAAGATATGAACAGCAAATATGTATATCCGAACGTGTTCATGAGCATCGATGATACCAACAGAGTGTCACAGCTGGATACAGACATTAAAAAATACGCTGAGCAGAAAAAGGCAGACTGGATCTTAAACGGCGGCATTGAGGAAGAGTGGGACTCCTATCTCCAGAGGATGGAAGACTACGGACTTTCGGAATATGTTGCCATCAAGCAGAAATACTTTGACCAGTATCAGGAGTCCCTGGCAGAGATGGACGAAACTGCATCTGCGGAGGCGTCAACAGGAAATTAAATGAAAGAAAGGAACAGGTTGAACATGACAAGTCAGACACTGCGTGAAGCGAGAAAATACGAGGAAGCTTCTGAAAAAATGATCAGGAAAGAGGAACGCCCGGAGTTCCATCTGTCCACACGTACAGGCTGGATGAACGATCCAAATGGTTTCTCATATTATGACGGACAATATCACCTCTTTTATCAATATAATCCCTATGAGACGCACTGGGGATCGATACACTGGGGGCATGCGGTGAGCAAGGACCTCCTGCATTGGGAATACCTTCCAGCCGCCCTGGCGCCGGACGAGGCGTATGACCGGGACGGATGCTTTTCCGGGAGTGCGGTGACGCTTCCGGACGGAAGGCAGCTCCTGATGTATACCGGTGTGCTCAGGGAACGGCAGGGGAACGGAGAGTATGCTGATATGCAGACTCAGTGCCTTGCCGTGGGGGACGGCGTGGATTACGAGAAGTATGAGATGAATCCGGTACTGGACAGGGCGGATCTGCCGGAGGGAAGCAGCGTGCATGACTTCCGGGATCCGAAGATGTGGCAGAGAGAAGACGGCACCTACTGCTGTGTTGTCGGGAACCGCCCTGCGGATGGGAGCGGGCAGATCCTGCTGTACACCAGCCCGGACGGATTCCAATGGGGCTTCAAGAGCGTGCTCGCATCCAACCACAACCGTTTCGGTAAGATGTGGGAGTGCCCGGACTTTTTTAAGCTGGACGGGAAATGGGTCCTTCTTTCCAGTCCCCAGGATATGCTGCCGGAAGGATTTGAGTATCATAACGGAAACGGGACGCTCTGCCTGATCGGGGAGTACGACGAAGAAACCGGGACATTTACGGAAGAGCATGACCAGGCGATCGACTATGGGATTGACTTCTATGCAGCTCAGACTGTCCTGGCACCGGACGGACGGCGGGTGATGATCGGCTGGATGCAGAACTGGGACGCCTGCAGCCTCCGCTCACCGGAAGAGAAGTGGTTCGGACAGATGAGCCTTCCCAGGGAGCTGTCTGTAAAAGACGGCAGGCTTTACCAGAGGCCAGTAAGAGAACTGGACGAAATGCGGAGAAACAAGGTGGAATACCACAATGTGACTTTCTCCGATGTGATCAGCCTGAACGGGATCCGGGGAAGGAAGGTGGATATGGAACTGACCCTGCGTCCGGGAGATGGGGAGAAGCTTTACCAGAAGTTCGCCCTGCGTTTTGCCCAGGATGAGAAGTACCAGACAGCGATCAGTTTCCGTCCCCATGAGTCTGTCCTCAAGGTGGACCGGAAATTCTCCGGTTCCAGGAGGGCAATCATCCACCAGAGGAGAAGCCTGGTAAACAGCGCAAACGGGGAACTGAAGATGAGAGTGATCCTGGACCGGTTCAGCGTGGAGGTCTTTGTAAACGACGGGGAGCATGTCCTGACGGCGGCCATGTATACGGATCAGTCGGCGGACGGCATATCCTTCTTCGCAGACGGAACCGTGAATATGGATATAGTAAAATACGACCTGGACTGATCCGGCGGGAAGACAGGACAGGGCCGCCGGGCAAAAACAATTAAAACGCGGAGCGCTCACTCTGGGGGCATATGGGGCGAAAGTAGTTGCATTGGAGTGAAATAGCGGAACTATTTTCCGGTTCTGTAAAAAAGTATACAGAAGAGCCTGCGGCTTTCTGGTAAAATAAGCGGGAAAAGAGATGCAGACAGGCGGTTATCGGCGGGTGGATCTTAGGGCTGTAATGTTTCTGCGGAGCAGTATGCCTCCAGTGCCTTCTGGTCCGTGATCTCGATCCATCCGCGGTGGGGAAGGATGATCTTTTCCTTCCGGAGCCTGCCGAGGTTGCGGGCGGCATTTACCCGGGTTACGGTAAGGATCTCCGCGATATTTTCCTGTGTCAGGCCGACTCTGCCGCTCTTTCCTGCGGGAGAGTTCTGGGAGAAGAGATAGAGGAGATTACATAGCTTGATGAAAGAGTTATTATAGTCCTGATGCGCGCTTTCGTACAGGAGCAGATTGATATATGCCGCATACCAGTCCAGGGTGCAGAGCATCAGTTCCCTGTTTGCGGGAAGCATCTGAAGGAAGGCTTCGTTTGTAAAACAAAGCGTTTCCATGTCCGTGATGGCGGTGGTGATGATCGACTGCTCGATCTTGAAAGCGGACCGGTGACAGCCGGGAAAAACGGTGCCGCCGCTGTGGAAGGAGCAGATTTTGCGGAAACCGTCCTCGTGTTCCAGGGTGGTCAGGGCGGCCCCTGAAATGATATAGTGGACCTGGGTTATGGTTTCACCGCGGTTCCACAGAAGCTCATCCTTCTGGAATGTTTTTCTGGTATGGGGCTGTGTGAGAAAATACTCATAGAACTCCTTGTAGTCATCGGAAAAATAATACCGGGGAATCAGCATACCGGAACCTCCTGTCGTCAGATGACATCATCATAGCACAGAAGAAAGCCAACTTCAATGAAGCGGAAAGGAAAGAGAATACCATGAAGAAATGTAAAATCACTGTTTTGAAAACCACGCTGGATAAAGAGCTTGCAGAGGAGTACGGGGTTCCCGGACTGGGAGCCTGTCCGATGATGAAGGAAGGTCAGGTCTTTTATGCGGATTACGCAAAGCCGGAGGGATTCTGCGACGAGGCGTGGAAAGCGGTCTACCAGTACGTGTTTGCGCTCTCCCACGGCGCCGGGGAAGGCTTGTTCTACTACGGCGACTGGATCAGAAAACCGGGGGTTGCCATTTGCAGCTGTAATGACGGTCTGCGCCCGGTGATCTTTAAGATCGAGGCGACAGACGAAGAAGCGGAGATAGATTATACCCCTGTAAGATAGAGAGATATGTCTTTCAGACAGAGAACGGGAATCCGGCAGCCGATTTTGGCAGCCGGGTTCCCGTTTTCCTGTCCTTTGATTCCGCCTTTTATTTCAGGAAGAAACGGACCATTTCCTCATATATTCTTCGATAAGGCTGATAGCGCATCGGCAGATCGATCCACGTCTTTTTATCTACGATGCTCTTATAATGGGTGAAGGTATCAAACCCGGCTTTTCCGTGATAAGCGCCCATTCCGCTTTCCCCGAACCCTCCGAATCCCATCTCCGTGGTGGCAAGATGGATGACAGTGTCGTTGATGCAGCCTCCGCCGAATCCGCATCGCGCAGTGACCTTCCTGGCGGCAGACTTATCAGAGGTGAAGAAGTAAAGGGCAAGCGGATGGGGCAGGGCGTTGATATTGCGGATCACTTCATCCAGACTGTCAAACACAAGGACCGGCATGATGGGGCCGAAGATCTCTTCCTGCATGACAGCATCGGAAAAAGTCACATTATCCATGACGGTAGGCTCGATCCGAAGTGTATTCCGGTCATAGCTTCCGCCGTACACGGTTTTTGCCTTGTCGATCAGCCCTGTAATCCGGTCGAAATGCTTTTCGTTGATGATTTTACCGTAATCGGGATTGAGAAGCGGCTGTCTGCCATACTGCTTTCGGATCTGCTTTTTTACCTCCTGTATCAGCCTGTCCCGGACCGACCGGTGGCAGTAGACATAGTCCGGCGCGACGCAGGTCTGGCCGCAGTTTAAGTATTTCCCGAAGACGATGCGCCTTGCCGCAAGCCTGATATCTGCAGTCTGATCCACAATGCAGGGGCTTTTCCCGCCCAGTTCCAGGGTGACGGGCGTCAGGTGGTCTGCCGCATTTCGCATGACTTCTTTGCCCACAGACTGGCTGCCGGTGAAAAAGATATAGTCGAAATGCTCTCTTAGAAGGCAGGCGTTTTCCGCGCGTCCTCCGGTCACTGCCGCCACATACTGAGGCTCGAAGCACTTTGAAAGGATGTGAAGGATCACCTTGCTGGTGCAGGGCGAGTAGGCGCTGGGTTTTACCACCGCGGTATTCCCGGCTGCCAGCGCGTCCACCAGCGGCGAGAGGGTCAGCATGAAGGGGTAATTCCACGGGCTCATGATCAGGGCCACGCCGTAGGGCGACGGCTTCTGGCCGCTCCGGGAATGAAACTGCGCGAGGGGCGTGCGCACCCTTTTTACCGCCGCTAAACGGCGGATGTGCCTTAGCATGTAGCGGATCTCTTCCAGGACCAGACCGATCTCACACATATAACCTTCAAATCTGCTTTTTCCCAGATCCTTCTGGAGCGCGTGAAGGATCGCGCCTTCACCAGCAGAGATGGCTGCGTAAAGCCTGCGAAGTGCACGGATACGCGTGTTGACCGGGAGCGTGGCTCCGGTCTGGAAATATTTCCTCTGCCGGATGACAATATTTTTGATTTCCTGCTCCGTCATATCTGATTCCTCCTTCCCGGATGGAAATCCTGTTGGGAAAATAGTAGCAATTGATCCGCGGCTTGTCAATAAAGACAGGAACCGGAACAGGCAGAGAATAATTGTAGCTGCCCCTGAAACGTGATATAATGGGAAACGGTATTAAATCAGGGACAGAAAAAGCCAAACGTGCCGCCAAGATGCTGCACCGGCTTCCTGAAAACAGGAACGGAAAGGAAGTAAGGATATGGAATACAGGGGGTTGGGAAAAACGGGACTTATGGTCAGTGAGATCGGAATGGGATGCGAGGGATTTGCGGAGGATGAATGTCGCAATACAAAGCGGCTCTTCGATGAGGCGCAGCTCCAGGGGATCAATTATTTTGACCTCTACGCGTCCGACCCGAGGGTGAGGGCAAGCGTGGGTGAGGCGCTTAAGGGCAGACGGGAGAAGTTTATCATCCAGTCCCATGTCTGTTCGGTCTGGAAAGACGGGCAGTACAAGAGATCCCGGGACATTGGGGAAGTGAAGGAGGGAGTGGAGGAAATGATGGCCCTGCTCGGGACAGACTACATAGATGTGGGGATGATCCACTATGTAGACTCCATGAAGGACTGGAAAGAGGTTGCGGAAGGTCCGGTTCTTTCCTATGTAAAAGAGCTGAAAGAAAAAGGGGCGATCCGGCATATCGGACTGAGCAGCCACAATCCCGACGTTGCGCTGGAAGCGGTAAAAAGCGGGGATATAGAGGTCCTGATGTTCAGTGTCAATCCCTGCTATGACCTGCAGCCTGCAAGCGAGGATGTAGAAGAGCTGTGGGCAGAGAAAAATTATGAGAAACATCTGGTAAATATGGAACCGAAGCGCCAGGAGCTCTATGAGACATGCCAGCGGCTTGGGGTGGGGATCACCGTTATGAAAGCGTTCGGAGGGGGAGATCTTCTGGATGAGAAGCTCTCACCGGCGGGAAAAGCCCTCACAGTAAACCAGTGTATTCACTATGCCCTCACCCGCCCTGCCGTCGCGACTGTCCTTGCCGGCGCCCACAGTGTAGAGCAGCTCCGGGCAAGCGTTGCCTATGAGGATGCATCAGAGGAAGAAAGGGACTATGCTCCGGCGCTCTCTTCCTTCCCGAATATAAGCTGGGAGGGGCACTGCATGTATTGCAGCCATTGCGCCCCCTGTCCGAAGAAAATAGACGTAGCTTCTGTGACGAAGTTTTTAAACCTTGCAAAAGCCCAGGGAACTGTGCCGGAGACCGTGAGGGAGCATTATGAAGTTTTGCCCCATCATGCGGGAGAGTGTATCCGCTGCGGGGCCTGTGAGACAAGATGCCCGTTCGGGGTGCCGGTGATAGACAATATGGAAGAGGCAAAAGCATTGTTTGGGAAATAATTCTGCAAAAATGCATGAAATGGCATTCAGAATTTCAAAATTGAAGCTATAAAATGGCAAAAAACGGAATTTCTCAACAAAAAATGCAGGAAAGCATTGACGAACTATCAGAAGTTATATAAAATAACACACAGTGAGCAAAAAGTAAGATTAAGATGAAGAAAGTGGAGGAGTCCTGCAATGACTGCGTACAAAGATTTAAGTAAGGAAGAGTTACTGGAACTGAGAAGCGGCCTGAATGCCCGGTTTGAGGAAGTGAAGGCAAAAGGCCTGAAGCTTGATATGTCCCGTGGAAAGCCGTCCGCGGAGCAGCTTGATCTGTCAATGGGGATGATGGATGTGCTGCACAGCGGAGTTGACCTGACCTGTGAAGACGGGGTTGACTGCAGAAACTACGGCGGTCTTGACGGAATCGCCGAGGCGAAACAGCTTCTCGCAGATATGATGGAAGTTCCGAAGGACAATGTCATCATCTTCGGAAACTCAAGTTTGAATGTTATGTACGATACTGTGGCGCGTGCCATGACACACGGTATTCTGGGCAGCACACCGTGGTGCAAACTGGACAGGGTGAAATTTCTCTGTCCGGTCCCGGGATATGACAGACATTTTTCAATCACAGAGTTTTTCGGGATCGAGATGATCAATATCCCGATGACGCCCGAGGGACCTGATATGGATCTGGTTGAGAAATATGTGAGCGAAGATCCGGCAGTAAAAGGGATCTGGTGTGTTCCGAAATACTCCAATCCTCAGGGAATCACTTACTCGGATGAGACGGTATACCGTTTTGCCAATCTGAAGCCTGCAGCGGAGGACTTCAGGATCTTCTGGGATAACGCATACTGTGTGCACCATCTGTATGAGGATAAGCAGGACTACCTGACCGAGCTTCTGATGGAATGTAAGAAAGCCGGAAACCCGGATATGGTATATAAATTCGCCTCCACATCGAAGATCTGCTTCCCGGGGTCAGGGGTTGCAGCGCTTGCGGCATCCGAGGCAAATTTAAATGAGATCAGGGATATGATGAAAGTGCAGACAATCGGGCATGATAAAGTGAATCAGCTCCGCCATGTACGCTTTTTCAAGGATATCCACGGCATTGTGGAGCACATGAAGAAGCATGCCAATATTATGCGGCCGAAATTCGAGGCAGTTATCGATGGCCTTGAAAAGGAGCTTGGCGGCCTGGAGATCGGTTCCTGGATCAAACCTCTGGGAGGATATTTTATCTCCTTCGATTCCCTGGACGGCTGCGCGAAAGCGATCGTGGCAAAGGCAAAAGAAGCGGGGCTTGTGATGACAGGCGCTGGTGCGACCTATCCGTATGGCAATGATCCGCATGACAGCAATATCCGTATTGCCCCGTCTTACCCGACGCCGGAGGAACTCTCTGTCGCGACAGACATCTTCGTGCTGAGCGTAAAGCTGGTAAGTATTGATAAAATTCTGGAAAATAAATAGTCGTATTTGTTAAAAAGCGGGTCCGCCGGAATATCCATCCGGAGCGGGCCCGCTTTTTCGTTCTTATAAAAGCCCCATCATATGCTGCATCGCGAGGCTTACCAGTGCGATCCCGACCCAGCAGCAAAATCCAGTGAAGATCGGTTTCCCGCCGGTTCTGACCAGCTTGACAATATTGGTATTCAGCCCGATCGCTGCCATAGCCATAACAATGAGAAATTTGCTCAGGTCTTTGAGCGGGGCAGTGATGCCGGAAGGAAGCTGAAATACAGTTGTCACAACAGATGCAAGGACAAAAAATAAGACAAAGAACGGGAAAGATTTTTTCAGGCTGAAAGAAGAACCTTCAGAAGATTTCTCTTTCCTGCCCCTGTAAATGGCGAGGACAAGTGTGATCGGTATGATCGCAAGGGTCCTCGTCATTTTTACGATGGCGGCAGATTCCAGCGTGTTGCTTCCGTGGATTCCGTCCCATGCCGTTGCGGCGGCAGTGACGGAAGAGGTGTCATTGATTGCCGTTCCGGCAAACAGTCCGAACCCTTCGTTGCTGAGTCCCAGGATGCCTCCAAGAGTCGGAAAGATCAGGGCGGCAAGCACATTGAACAGAAAGATGACGGAGATGGACTGGGCCACTTCTTCGTCCGAGGCATCGATCACGGGAGCGGTGGCGGCAATGGCGCTGCCTCCGCATATGGATGAGCCGACTCCTACAAGGATCGCGTTGTTTGTCCGAAGCTTCAATGCTTTATACAGGATGAATGCAATGACAAGAGAGGTTGTGATGGTAGAAATTATAATGGGAAGGGATTGCTT
This sequence comes from uncultured Mediterraneibacter sp., assembly GCA_944381935.1. Taxonomy (GTDB): domain Bacteria; phylum Bacillota; class Clostridia; order Lachnospirales; family Lachnospiraceae; genus Mediterraneibacter. The sequence continues at coordinate 78,611 of CALWMN010000003.1, forward strand.
TCCCTTTGCGAGGATCTCCGTCAGATTCATTCCGAATCCCAGAAAGACAACGGCAGCCTGCAGGACCTTCTTGGAAGTATAATTGATCCCTGCCAGGAATGGCTCCTTCTTCTGAAGGATCAGCGTCAGGACCATCCCGATGAGTATGGCGAATACGGGACCTCCGATCACAGGAAAGAATACGCCAAGGAACCAGGAAGGCAGCGCGATTACCAGGCAAAGGAGCAGTCCTGCTCCATTTTTCTTCAAAAAGTTCATAACATTTCCTCCATTATCTTACAAAATTTACTGATTTTACCGGCAAAAACAATAGTATCATAAAAAATATATAAAATAAAATTATATATCTTTATTTTATCATAAAAATATGTTATGATAATTGCAGGGAGTAGTTCAGTATAGATTTGGGCGTGAGTTTGCGGGCGAACTCCGCCCATTTTGCTTATGTGTGCCTCCTGACAGGGCACGCATTTCAGAGGCAGCGCAGGAGCATGTCTGCCGGGAAAGGGGGATGCTGTATGCTTGATTTCAGGATGGAGACGTTTCTTACGGTATGCCGTTATATGAATTTTACAAGGGCCTCGGAAAAGCTGAATATCACGCAGCCTGCGGTCTCACAGCATATCCGGTTTCTGGAGAGGCATTACAATGCGAAGCTATTCCGCTATGAGGGGAAGAAGCTGTATCTTACCGGAGCGGGGGAGATACTGCGCAATGCATCCCTTACCATGATGCACGATGAGCTTTCTATCCAGAATGAGATGCAGAGGTCAAAAGGGGAACGGGAAGTCCGGTTCGGCGCTACCCGCACAGTGGGGGATGCTCTGATGGGACAGATCCTGGAGAAATATCTGAGAAGATACCCGGATGCCAGAATCCATATGGAAGTGGAGAACACCCAGGAGCTCTTGAGGCGTCTGGATGAAGGCGGGATAGACTTTGCGCTTGTAGAAGGCTTTTTCAAGAGGAGTGAGTACGATTTTCAGAAGTATTCAGATGAAAATTATATTGCGGTCTGCAGCCCCGGCTATAGGTTCTCAGCTGAACCGGACCGTATTGAGAATCTTTTTCATGAAAGGCTCCTTCTGCGGGAAGAAGGCTCGGGCACGAGAGAAGTGCTGGAACGTTGGCTGGACGCACAGAATCTCAGTATCCATGACTTTGACAGGGTGACAGAAGCCGGGAGCCTGCAGACGATTAAGGAGTTGACAAAAGCAGGATGTGGTATTACATTTTTATATGAGGTCGCAGTGAGCAGCGAGCTCAAGAGCGGGGCTTTAAAGAAGATCCCGTTGCAGGATTTCCATATTTCCCACGAGTTTGCCTTCATCTGGAGGCGAGGCAGCATCTACGCAGACCGCTACAGGGAACTGTTCGGCAGGTTCTCTGCATGACAGGGATTGCTGTAAATGACGGGGGATACGGACTGCGGCTATCAAGAGAGAAGGAAGTGACAGATTCAGATGTTGCAGGTAAAGCATTTATCATATGATGTTTTAGAAGAGGGAAAGCAGTCTGAGATCATACGCGACGTCAGCTTTACGGTAAATGACGGGGAGATGATGGTGATTACAGGACCCAACGGCGGCGGGAAATCGACCCTTGCCAAGCTTCTTATGGGGATCAACAAGCCGACGGAGGGCAGGATTCTGCTCGACGGTCAGGATATCACGGATTTTTCGATTGATGAGCGCGCAAAGGCAGGGATTGGATTTGCCTTCCAGCAGCCGCCGCGTTTTAAAGGGATGACGGTCAGGAGGCTTTTGTCACTGGCGGCGGGGAAGCCGCTTGACGAGAAGACGTGCTGCGGACTGCTAAGCAGCGTCGGATTGTGCGCGATGGAATATATTGACAGAGAGGCGGATGCCACGCTCTCGGGCGGCGAGATGAAGAGGATCGAGATCGCAACTGTCCTTGCCGGACGCCATGAACTCTGTGTGTTTGACGAGCCGGAGGCGGGAATTGACCTGTGGAGCTTTTCTATGCTGATCAAGCGGTTTGAACAGATCCACAAGGAGAAGAAGGAGAGCCTGATCCTGATTTCCCACCAGGAGAGGATCATAAGGATGGCGGACAGGATCATGGTCATCACTGACGGACAGGTGGAGTCCATAGGCGAGGCGGATGAGATCATGCCGTCCCTTTTCGGACAGGAACTGGATTCCTGTGAGTGCAGAAGGCAAAAGGGAGGTGAGCTCTATGGAGCTTAAAGAATCTGTGAAAACGGGGCAGATAGAACTGGATAAGGTGACAGAGGACGTGCTCAAAGTGATCGATTCCTATGGCTTTAAGCAGGAGGGGGCGTATAACCTGCGCCTGAATGGGATGGCAGTATGCCATGGCGACAGCCGCCATATCAATATTGTAAAGAAGGAGGACAAGCCGGGCATTGACATCCATATCAGCGGCGATGCAAAGAACGAGCAGGTCCACATTCCGGTTGTCATGTCTGAAGAGGGCGTGGATATCGTCTACAATGACTTTTACATTGAGGACGGGGCAGACGTCACGATTATCGCGGGATGCGGCATACACGGGGAAGGATGCAGCGAGACAAGGCATGACGGAATCCATGCGTTTCATGTCGGGAAAAATGCGAATGTAAAATACGTAGAGAACCATTATGCAGAAGGAAACGGCACAGGCAAAAAGGTGCTCAACCCAGTGACCAAGATCTATGTTGGGGAAAACTCCGTGTTCACTCTGGAGACGACGCAGATCAGAGGCGTTGATTCGACGGAGAGGGAGAATTATATTGAACTGGGCGAGAACGCGAAGCTGTTTGTGACAGAAAAGCTGATGACAGACGACGGTCAGACGGCTGTCTCCAATATGGACGTGGAATTAAATGGGGAGAACAGTTCTGCTAGGATTGTCTCACGCTCTGTGGGGAAAGGAACCTCCAAACAGGTTTTCCATCCGAAGGCAATCGGAAACAACAGCTGCCACGCCCATGTCCAGTGTGATTCCATTATAATGGACCAGGCGGAGATCAGCTCCATCCCGGAGATTGACGCCAGGCATGTGGATGCCCAGATCATTCATGAGGCGGCGATCGGAAGGATTAACGATGAGCAGCTCGTGAAGCTGAGGACATTCGGAATGACGGAAGAAGAGGCTGAGTCAGTCATCATAGAAAGCTTTTTGAAATAAGGAAAACCTCATGGGAAAACCGGGCTTTTGTGCAGGCTCCGGCTTCTCATGAGGCTTTTTTATTTGCACACATCAATCCATCCTTTTGCCCGGGAATACTGTTCCAGTTCCCCGCAGGTCATTTCTACTGCCGAGTTCGAGCTTCCTGCCGCAGGGAACACCGTATCGAATCTCTTCATGGATATATCCAGGTAAACTACGGCAGAGTCTGGATTCCCAAACGGGCATACTCCTCCGATGGCATGTCCGGTCATATTCTCTACGTCATCCGGGACGAGCATTTTTGCCTTCATTCCGAAAAAGTGTTTGAATTTACTGTTGTCAATTTTCATATCTCCTGCCGTTACAATCAGAATGGCGGCGTCTTTTTCTTTTGTGTAGAAAGAGAGCGTCTTGGCGATTCTTGCGGGTTCTGTCCCGACCGCCTGGGCTGCCAGCTCGACAGTCGCGCTGGAAACAGGAAATTCAAGTATTTCTTTGTTAATATTATTTGCCCTGAAATATTCTTTTACAATATCAACAGACATCTTGATCCCTTCTTTCTTGTCAATCTATCGCATCGCCGGTATAAAAAATCCGACTCTGCCATTATAGCAATTTGAAGACAAAAAAACAATCTGTTTCAGATGATTTCGTAGCTTCACTGTCTTCCTTATCTGGCTGCCGCAAAGCCAGGCGTGTCAATAATATTGATTTTATCGGGATCTCGTGGTAACATAAGTTCCGGACAATTTAATAATAAGTTTTCCCGGGCGGGGAGCGCCGTCCGGGTTTTAACTGTACACCAGAGCATTATACAGCTTATCGGAAATCTGAGGTTATTTCTGACGGAAACGTACAAAAACAATATGCGAGGGAATCCGTGTTCCGGAGTGAGAGGATGCCAGTGAGCATCGACCGTCAGTGCAGCCGCATCCCGGTTGACGGATAGCGGGCGGCACGTGTACAGGAGGTTATGTGATGAAAAATGTCAACGTAAGAAAACTTGCCCTTGCGGGCATACTTGTTGCAGTGGGGATTGTCTGTTCCCCGTTGTCCATTCCCGTGGGAGCGTCAAAATGCGCTCCGATCCAGCATTTTATCAATATACTGGGCGGCGTGTTTTTGGGACCGGGGTATGCAGTCGGCATGGCGTTTGTTACGAGCCTTCTCAGAAACCTGATGGGAACGGGAACGCTTCTTGCATTTCCCGGTTCTATGTGCGGAGCATTTTTGTGCGGTATTTTATATAAGTACGGAAAGCACCTGCCGCTGGCTTATCTGGGAGAGCTGTTCGGAACATCTGTCATTGGCGGAATTTTAAGTTATCCGGTCGCTACGCTTATTATGGGAAGCGAGAGTGCCCTGTTTGGATTCGTATTTCCGTTTTTCGTGTCAAGCTGCGGCGGAACGATCATAGCGGCAGTGCTTGTAACAGCGATGAAAAGAGCAAAAATATTCGACGCCTATCTGGGGAATTTAAGGATAATGCCAAAAGGAGAGGTGAAATAGGATGAAAGAATGTCTTGGCAATGTAAGAAACCGGGTGCCTCTGGTGCACAATATTACAAACTATGTGACAGTCAATGATGTGGCAAACGCTCTCCTTGCCTGCGGCGGGAGCCCGATCATGTCCGATGAGGCGGAGGATGTGGAGGACATCACCTCGATCTGCGGCGGACTGAACATCAACATCGGGACGCTGCATAAGACCAGTATAGAAGGCATGTTCCGGGCCGGGAGAAAAGCAAACGAACTGGGGCACCCTGTTCTGCTTGACCCGGTAGGGGCGGGAGCCAGCGCCCTTCGGACGGACACAGCTCTTGAACTGATGAGAGAACTGAGGCTGACGGTGATCCGTGGAAATATATCCGAGATCAAGACTCTGGCGCTGGGAAGCGGGACGACCAAAGGCGTAGATGCGGATGTGGCAGATGCAGTCACGGAGGAGACGCTTGACGACGCGGTGGCGTTTGTCAGAGAATTTGCGAAAAGTGCAGGATGCATCATTGCCGTCACAGGGGCAACAGACCTGGTGTCAGACGGTGAGCGCTGTTATGTGATCCGAAACGGACGCCCCGAGATGGGGAAGATAACCGGGACGGGATGCCAGCTCTCGGGCATCATGACCGCATATGCTGCGGCGAATCCTGGCCGGCTGACAGAGGCCTGCGCTGCGGCAGTCTGTGTGATGGGACTGGCAGGAGAGATTGGCTGGAGCCGGATGCAGGAGGGCGATGGGAACGCCACTTACAGGAACAGGATCATAGATGCCATCTATAATATGACGGGAGAGGAGCTTGAGAGAGGAGCAAGATATGAATTGCGATAGAAACGATTTGCTGCTTTATGCTGTGACAGACAGAAGCTGGCTTGACGGGCAGAGCCTTTCCAGCCAGGTTGAGAGCGCATTGAAGGGCGGGGCGACTTGCATCCAGCTTAGGGAAAAGGAGCTGGATGAAGAGGCATTTCTTGCAGAAGCGATAGAAATCAGAAAATTGTGCAGAAAATATGAGGTGCCCTTTGTCGTCAATGATAATGTGGAGATTGCCCTGGATGCCGGTGCGGACGGCGTCCATGTAGGGCAGGGCGATATGGAGGCGGCAGATGTGAGGAAAAGGCTCGGACCGGATAAGGTCATCGGGGTATCTGCCCAGACTGTTGAGCAGGCGCTCAGGGCGCAGGAGCATGGCGCGGATTACCTCGGCGTCGGGGCTGTATTCCCCACAGGGTCAAAGGCAGACGCGGTGGAGGTGGGACCGGATACGCTCCGTGCAATATGCCGGGCGGTTGATATCCCGGTCATTGCCATCGGAGGGATAGGCAGAGACAATGTGGCTGCCCTTAAGGGAAGCGGAATATGCGGAGTCGCTGTGATCAGCGCGATATTCGCGCAGAAGGATATCCGGGCTGCAACGGCCGGCTTAAGAGAGAGCGTGGAGAAAATGCTGGAAGCATAGAAGCATAAAGGTGAGGGGATATGATCAAAGGAGTTATATTTGACGTAGACGGTGTTCTTTTAAATTCCATGCCGGTGTGGGAAAACCTGGGGGAACTCTATCTGAGTAAGCTCGGGATCGAGGCGGAGAAAAACCTGAGCGAAATACTTTTCACAATGAGTATGGATGAGGCGGCACAGTATCTGATAGAACGCTATGGACTTAACAAGAGTGTCCAGGAGGTTACGGAAGGGGTCGCAAAGGAAGTGAGAGGGTTCTATTCCGAAAGAGTTCCCATCAAAGAAGGAGTGAGGGAGTATCTCAATGAATTTCGGGAACGGAAGGTCCCTATGGTGATTGCGACTTCAGGCGACCGGGAAAATGCAGAGTCAGCGCTGAAAAGGCTGAAGGTGCTTCCCTTTTTTCAGGGAATCTTTACCTGCTCGGAAATAGGAAGCGGGAAGAACCAGCCTGACATTTATTTTGCGGCGGCGCTCCAGATGGATACAGATCCGGAGGAAACATGGGTATTTGAAGATGCATACCATGCGATCAGGACTGCAAAAGACGCAGGATTTAAGACTGTGGCTGTCTACGACAGGTCGAGCGACAAAGATCTTGCCCAGATATGGAATACAGCGGATATTTATCTGCCGGAATTTCGTGATTTTTCATTATTCTGGAAAAGAGCAGCACAGGGAAAGGAATGAGAAGACAGATGAGAACAGCATTGACGATTGCCGGGAGCGATTCCAGCGGAGGAGCCGGGATTCAGGCGGATATTAAAACCATGACTGCAAACGGGGTGTATGCCATGAGCGCTATCACTGCCCTTACTGCGCAGAACACAACCGGTGTTGCGGACATTATGGAGGTGACGCCGGACTTTCTGAAAGAACAGCTTGACTGCATTTTCACGGATATACGCCCCCATGCAGTGAAGATCGGGATGGTGTCCTCGGCGGGGCTGATTGCTGCCATTGCTGAAAAGCTGGCAGAATATCACGCGGAAAATATCGTGGTCGATCCTGTCATGGTGGCGACAAGCGGAGCAAAGCTGATCAGTGACGATGCGGTTGCCACGTTAAAGGAAGAACTGCTTCCCGCCGCCGATATCCTTACGCCGAATATTCCAGAAGCGGAGGTGCTCTCCGGTCTTACCATACAGACTCCTGAGGATATGGCAAAGGCGGCGGAGGCGATCAGCAGCCGGTATCACTGCGCTGTCCTCGTAAAAGGCGGCCACCATTTAAACGATGCAAACGACCTTTTCTTCCGGGATGGAGACTGCCGGTGGTTTTACGGAAAACGGATCGATAACCCGAATACACATGGCACAGGCTGCACGCTCTCAAGTGCGATCGCTTCCAATCTCGCAAAAGGGTTCTCGGCAGAGGAGGCTGTCAGGAGGGCAAAAGACTATATATCGGGAGCCCTGGGGGCCATGTTGGATCTTGGGAAAGGAAGCGGCCCGATGGACCATACGTTTGATATAAAGAGCGAATTTATGCGGATGCAACCGTAAGTTTACGTAATTTTCTTCAAATGTAACATCAAAGATGCTTGTGTTTGATCATGTTTTTCTTATAATCGGGGCGGGATGGATGAAGGAGAGAACGTTCATCCCCTGACCGGTCTGAAACACGACAGGATTTAACAGAAAATACAGGAGTGAAAAGCGATACGCAGGAGGGGAGCCGCACTGAGATAAGTGCAGCTCCCCTCCCCGGCTTTGCCGGATAATACGCGGATCAGGCTTATTTTACCGGGTAGAATCCGGTGGGAGCCTCACCGAGATTGATCATGATATTTTTCATCTGTGTATAGTGTTCCAGGATCACTTTGTGGGTTTCTCGTCCGATCCCGGAAGCCTTGTATCCGCCGAACGGGGCTCCTTCCGGTATGGAATTATATGTATTGACCCACATACGTCCGGTCTCAATGCCCCGTGCAACCCGGAGCGCCCTGTTGATGTCTCTTGTCCAGACAGCGCCTCCCAGCCCGTACTCACTTTCATTGGCAAGCCGGATCACTTCATCTTCTGTCCGGAATTTCAGAATACATGCCACCGGCCCGAAAATCTCTTCCTGTGCGACCCGCATATCATTGCTTACATTTCCGAGAAGAGTAGGACGGATAAAGCACCCATTTTCAAGACCGCCGTCTGTAATCTGATATCCGCCGCAGAGCAGCTTTGCGCCTTCTTCTTTTCCTATTTCTACATATTGCAGGATCTTCTTCATCTGCCCCTTATTGATCTGGGAGCCCATCTGTGTGTCCTCCTCCCAGGGCAGTCCGACCTTTACCTGATTGAAACGCTTTACTGCGTCTTCCACGAAACGGTCATAGATCTCTTCCTGTACGAATACGCGGGAGCCTGCACAGCACACCTGTCCCTGGTTGAAGAGAATCCCCATCTGAAGACCGTCCATTGCCATCTCCCAGTCGCAGTCCTCGAAGAAAATATTCGCAGATTTCCCGCCCAGCTCAAGGGTGGATGGAATCAGCCTTTCCGCCGCCGCAAGGGCAACGCTGCGCCCTACTTCTGTCGAGCCTGTGAACGCCAGTTTGCGGAATCCTTTGTGTTCAAGCATATATTGTCCGGATTTGGAGCCGGCGCCTGTGATGACATTGAAAACGCCTGCCGGGATCACATCCTGGATCAGCCTTGCCAGCTCCAGTACGCTCAGCGGCGTCGTGCTGGAAGTCTTAAAGACTGTGCAGCAGCCGCTTGCCAGTACGGGGGCGAGCTTCCATGCGGCCATGAGGAACGGGAAGTTCCAGGGCACGATCTGCCCGACAACACCGATCGGCTCGCGCAGGATCAGGCTGAGCGTGTCGCTTCCGAGTATCGTCGCGCTCCCTTCCTCAGCCATGATGCATCCGGCAAAGTAGCGGAAGTGCTGTGCCGACAGCGGGATATCCACTGCCATAGTCTCCCGGATCGGTTTGCCGTTGTCAAGAGATTCTACCATTGCGAGAAACTCTGTGTTTTCATCAATGATGTCTGCAATTTTGTTCAGGATGGCTGCGCGCTCATTCACTGTCACATTTTTCCAGGAAGCAAAGGCATCCCAGGCTGCCGTTACAGCAGCGTCGACATCTTCCCTTGTAGCCTCGGCGCACTGCGCAAGAACCCGCCCGTCCGCCGGGCAGGTTGTTGTAAAAACAGCCCCGTCAGAAGCGTCCTGCCATTTGCCGCCGATGAATAACTGATATCTGTCCTGAAGTTTCACGTCTTTCATAAAAATCCTCCTTTCATCACCTGGTCTTGCATTTGCCATAAACAGATGCCCCGTGTGTTTATGATTTCATTATAAAATGAGTATGTAAAATGTCAATAAAAAATAAAATTTTAACAATCAATATTTGTGTAAAATGACGAAAATGCAGAGCCGGAAAATGCTTTGGGGGTCATGCCATATTTCTTCTTGAACTCCCGGTAAAAGTAGGACAGATTGGAAAAACCGGAAGAAAATGCGGCGTCCATGATGGAGGCTTCACCTTGCGCAAGCAGTCCCGCAGCCTTTTCCAGACGCAGGTTCCTGATGTATTCCAGGCATGATATCCCCATATATTTTTTAAAGAAGCGCATAAAGTGGTATTCGCTGAAGTAACAGATCCCTGCAAGCTCAGAGATCGTCAGGTCTTCGGTGAAATGCCCGCCGATATATTCCAGGACGAGCTTAAGTTTGGAAGTATGTTCATTTTGCAGCGCGGGACGTAAGCCGGCTTCAGTCCGATACGGCAGCAGTGCGCTGACTGTTTCAAGGAGCCGTGCCTTAAACAGAAGTTCATATCCGGGCGCCTTCTGCTCGTATGCGGCGTCCATAGACCTGAAAAGAGAAAGGAGCTCCCCGTGTGCCGGGTGATCCTTTCCGATATGGAAGGGGAGCAGGAGGGTCTGGCTCGCGATCGGCGTGAGATATCGTACCGAACAGATATCCGCGGAATTTGCCCCGAGAAAATTCATGTGGAAGACAAACGCCGCAGATTCCATCTGCTCTCCGGGAGAAACACGGATGGAGTGAAGGGCGGCAGGCGGAAGGAAAAGGATATCGTTCTCCTCTGCCATGCAGGTTTCGGGCATGACCTGATAAGTGCATCGCCCCTTTGTGATCAGGGTCAGTTCCGCCTCGTCGTGCCAGTGGGTACCTACGGCAGGATAAGGTTCGGAAAGCAAGGTTGTATATTTTTTGACAGGAAAAATATGTTCCCCGTGCTGTGCCTGTTCTTTCTGTTCCGGGGAGAGCGTCGGCGCCGTATGCATATGGAAACCTCCTGGATGACTGCTTTGAGCAGGATTGTACATAAAATATGAAAATATAGTGCAAGATTTTTCTTATTCTTATTTTTATAATAACAGCATCATACAAAGATAGCAATGTTCTGAAGAAAAAGGAGACGGCAAAATGAAGAAAAAATGGTGGCATGACAAAGTGGCGTATCAGATTTACCCGAAGAGTTTTCTGGATTCAAACGGCGACGGGATCGGTGACCTGAGGGGGATCATCTCAAAACTGGATTATCTTAAGGAGCTGGGGATCGATATCATCTGGCTGTCCCCGATCTATCAGTCCCCCTTTGTAGACCAGGGATATGATATTTCGGACTATTATAAAATAGCGGAAGAGTTCGGCACAATGGAGGAGTTTGATGAGCTTCTGGCAGAGGCGAAGAAACGGGGCATGTACATCCTGATGGATCTTGTTGTAAACCACTGTTCAGATAAACATGAGTGGTTCCAGAAAGCGCTCTCAGACCCGGAGGGAGAGTATGCGGATTACTTTTATTTTGTCAGGGGGAAGGACGGAAAAGCACCGAGCAACTACCGCTCCTATTTTGGGGGAAGTACATGGGAGCCTGTGCCGGGAACGGACAAATACTATCTTCACATGTTTGCGAAGGAGCAGCCCGACCTGAACTGGGAGAATCCGAAGCTGAGGGAAGAGATTTATAAGATGATTAACTGGTGGCTGGAGAAGGGGCTTGCAGGCTTCCGGATTGATGCGATCATCAACATCAAGAAAGACTTGAATTTCCCCTCCTTCGCGCCTGACGGTCCCGACGGGCTTGCCACATGTGTCAAGATGGTAGAGGAAGTCCAGGGGGTCGGAGAGCTTCTGGAGGATATGAAGCATGCGACATTTGAGAAATATGACGCATTTACGGTTGCGGAAGTGTTTAACATGAAGGACGATGAACTCAGGGAGTTCATAGGGGATGACGGGCATTTCTCAACCATGTTTGACTTCAGCGCCCATGAACTTACATTCGGGGAACACGGGTGGTATGACAGCAGGCATGTGGAGTTCAAAGAATGGAGAGATACGATATTTGCCTCCCAGCAGGAGGTGCAGGACATCGGCTTTCAGGCAAATATCATTGAAAACCATGATGAGCCAAGAGGTGCGAGCCGCTTTCTGCCTGCATATGCGCAGAATGAAGCGGGCAAGAAGATGCTTGCCACGACCTCGCTTTTGCTTCGCGGAATCCCGTTTATCTATCAGGGCCAGGAAATCGGGATGACAAACTGCCGGATGGCAGATATCTCCGAGTACGATGACATCAGCACCAAGGACCAGTACCAGGAAGCATTGAACGCAGGATATACGGCGGAACAGGCCTTGCAGTGCTGCTATGAGAACAGCAGGGACAACGCGCGCACGCCAATGCAGTGGTCCAAAGGCAAAAATGCCGGGTTTTCCAGCGGTACGGCATGGCTGTCCCTGAACCCGAACTATACGCAGATCAATGTGGAAGAGCAGGCAGAGAGGCCGGATTCTGTGCTGTCTTACTACAGGGAGCTGATCGCCCTTCGCAAGTCCCCGGAATACAGGGAGACGTTTACCTATGGAAGATTCATTCCGGCATATGAGGAAGAGGAACGTGTTTTCGCCTACAGACGTGTGTCAGAGGAAAGCGGGCAGGATATTCTTGTGGCGGCAAATTACGGGATGGAGCCGTGCACTCTTACGCTTGAAGGGACAGGCGGGAAGATACTGCTCTCAAATATGGGCAGGGAGAAGACAGAGGAGAATGAGGGGAACGGACAGAAGAGCCTTACGCTTGACAGCTGTGAAGCAGCCGTGATACTGCTGCAATAGCGGAATTTCTACTTGTACATCATCCTCCACGTGATATAATATGGAGTAAGCACATATTATATCAGCCTGCCTGGCAGGGAGACATGTGGAGGGATGGATATGCTGACAAATGAGAAACTGAGAGATCTGGTTGTAAAGTTCGATCTCCCGTATAACCATAATATTGTCCCCGGACATACAAAAGCGAAGATAAGTTGGATTCTGCCTGTCGGAACCGTGAATATCACGGCGTTTGAACAGGCGGAATCCTTCTTTGTCTATTTTGCGGAGGAAGGGATCGGGATCTTTCCGGTGGAAGGAGACTGGAATGCGTCGGATCCTCTTATGCTTGACTGGGACGAGATACAGGAATTTGAGATGAAAGAAGGATTTTTTGCAGAAAATGAGATGCATCTGAAATCAGGAGACTTTGAACTGCGGCTTAAGATATCCAAAAGGGTAGTCAACAATCCGTGGGTAAAAGAGAATAATATATTTCTTGAAAGTGTGAACTATTACTGTAAATAAAATAGAAGATCTGTGTGGAAAGAAAAAGGAATTGAGAGGAAATGTGAAATGGACAGCTCTGTTTTTATCGGGACGTGATGGGCGCTTGTGCCGCCCCTGCTTGCAATCGTTCTCGCGCTTGTCACAAAAGAAGTGTACAGCTCTCTGTTTATCGGGGTGGCAGTAGGTGCGGTTCTCTACAGCGGGTTTCATCCGTGGAACTCTTTTGTCAATTTTTTTGAGATTATGAAGAGCAGCATGAACCTGAATATTCTGATCTTTGATGTGCTTCTTGGCATGATCATCGTGCTGATGGCAAAGTCCGGCGGCTCTTCCGCCTATGGGAAGTGGGCAGGGAGTAAGATCAAGTCAAAGAAAAGTGCGCTCCTTGCGACGACGGGGCTGGGGATTCTTATTTTTGTGGACGACTACTTCAACTGCCTGACAGTAGGCTCCGTTATGCGGCCTGTCACAGACAGATACAAAGTTTCCAGGGCAAAGCTGGCGTACATCATCGATGCCACGGCAGCTCCGGTCTGTATTATTGCCCCCATCTCAAGCTGGGCAGCGGCAGTAAATTCCTATGTCCCGGACGATGCGGGCATCAGCGGTTTCCAGCTTTTCCTGCGCACGATTCCCTATAACCTGTATGCGATTTTGACCATTGCGATGGTTCTGTTCATCTCCATCACGGCGTTTGACTTCGGCCTGATGAAAAAGCACGAGGACAATGCCGCGAAGGGGGATCTTTTCACAAGCGGGGCAGAAGAATTTGAACAGATCTCAGAGGATGAGGTGAACCCCAACGGAAAAGTGATGGATCTTGTCCTGCCTGTAGCGGTGCTGATCGTAACTGCTGTAGGGGCGATGATCTATACCGGATACCTGGGCGGGGCGACGGATATCGTGACGGCGTTTTCAGGGTGTGACGCGGAGACAAGCCTGATCTTTGCCACAATGGTGACGATCCTGTTCATGCTGGTGCTATATCTGCCGAGAAAAGTTGTGTCATTTAAAGCGTTTATGGACAGCCTGGTGGAAGGGTTCAAACTGATGATCCCGGCAGTGATGATCCTGATCTTTGCCTGGTCATTAAAGGGCGTGGGCGACGCCCTCGGACTTGCGGATTTTGTGGGACATCTGGTGGGAGACAATGCCTCTGCAAGCATTTTCATCCCGGCAGTCATGTTTCTTGCAGCCGTATTCCTGTCATTTTCCACGGGGACTTCCTGGGGAACCTTTGCAATCCTTGTGCCGATCGCTACCGCACTGTTTTCGGGCGGAAGCAATCTCGAGATGATGATTGTGTCTGTATCTGCCGTTCTGGCAGGAGCGGTATGCGGAGACCATGTCTCCCCGATTTCTGACACGACCGTCATGTCCTCAGCGGGGGCACAGAGCAACCATATGAACCATGTTTCTACCCAGATGCAGTATGCGGCGATCGTCGCTGCCATTTCCTTTATCGGCTATCTGCTGGCAGGGATTGTGCAGATCTGGTGGGTGGTCCTGGGATTCGGGCTGATCCTTCTGTTCGCAGTGCTGACCATCATGAGAAAAGTGCTGGGAGGCAAAGAGGAAAAGACAAATGCGTAAGATTGAGGCGCCGTATATCGACCAGAGCAAAAAGTATCCGACCGGCTGTGAGAGTGTGTCCGCCGTGATGCTTTTGAGGTTTCTGGGATATGATATTACGGTGGATGAGTTTATCGGGCGATATCTGGATCAGGCGGATTTTGAGGAGCGTGATGGGGAGCAGTATGGACCGGACCCGCGGAAATCTTTCTGCGGGAGTCCTTATGACGCAGACGCTTTTGGCTGTTATGCTCCCGTGATCGTCAATGCACTGAACAAAGTGTTGGGAGAGGAGTACGAGGCAGTGGACGAAAGCGGCGTTTCCCTTTGCGGCCTGTCGGCCCGGTATCTTGACAGGGGGATGCCGGTTATTGTCTGGGCATGCATTAATATGCGCGAACCGGTCATCGGGCCAAAGTGGAAGCTTCTTGACTCCGGCAGGACGTTTACATGGATATCAAATGAACACTGTATGCTTATGACGGGATATGACGGGGAAGACTATTATTTTAACGATCCCTATGAGAATAACGGCTGTGTCCATTACCCGAAGACGCTTGCGGAGGACCGCCACCGAGCGCAGCATATGCAGGCAGTGGGAATAAAGAGAAAATAGGATTCGCCCGGATCATGGAAAGAGGGACGCGTTCAGCACGGAACGCGTCCCTCTTATGATATCTGAGGAAGAAGGTGGTTAAAAAAGTTTGTCTATAAAAGATGGACGCCGCCTTCTTTTGCACTGGATACGACATCTTCCGGCCAGAGAGAAGACTGCACTTCCCCGATGTGCGCTTTTCTGAGATAGTACATACAGATGCGGGACTGGCCGATTCCGCCGCCGACCGTATAAGGAAGTTCACCGTTTAGCAGCGATTTCTGAAACGGAAGCTCTGCCCGCTCTTCACACCCGGCAATCTTAAGCTGTCTGGAAAGAGATTCCTCATCCACACGGATCCCCATGGAAGAAAGCTCAAGTCCCATGTCAAGTACGGGATAGTATACGATGATGTCGCCGTTTAAATCCCAGTCGTCATAGTCAGGTGCGCGCCCGTCGTGCTTTTCCCCGGAGGCGAGAACTTTCCCGATCTGAGAGATAAAGACGGCGCCTTTGGCCCTGGCGATCCGGTTTTCCCTCTCCTTGGGCGTGCAGCCGGGATAGAGGTCTTCCAGCTCCTGGGATGTGATGAAGAAGATCTCATCGGGGAGAAGAGGCTCGATGTAATTATATCTTCTGGATATGTAGTCCTCGGTATCTTTCAGGGCGCTGTATACCTTGCGCACCGTGTATTCCAGAGTCTCTGTATTCCTCTCTTCCCTGGAAATGATTTTTTCCCAGTCCCACTGGTCCACATACAGGGAGTGGATATTGTCCGTATCTTCGTCCCTGCGTATAGCGCTCATATCCGTGTAGAGCCCCTCGCCTGAGTGAAACCCGTAGTTCTTCAGCGCATAGCGTTTCCATTTTGCAAGGGAATGGACGATCTCTGCAGCGGCGTCGTCCTGCTCTTTGATTCCAAAGGATACCGGGCGTTCCACACCGTTCAGGTTGTCGTTCATCCCTGTTTCGGGACGGACAAACAACGGGGCGGAGACGCGGGTTAAATGGAGGGATTTTGCCAGTGCGCGCTCAAAATGATCTTTTACTTCCTTGATGGCGACCTCTGTCTCACGGATCGTGAGAGGAGAGGAGTATCCTTCAGGAATTTTCAACTGTCCCATAAAAATAACTCCTTTTTATATACAATTTAGACATTTCTATTCTATTTTAATGGGAGCAGGATCAGAAGTCAACTGCTGTCATCAAGATCAGGATGCTGGAAATTCCAATCAAAATTAACTGAAAATAAAATAATATTCAATAAAAAAACTAAAAATAATATTGACAAAAACAAAGTTAAGAGTTATTATTTAGATAACAAATAAAACTGAATGAACAATCAATTGAAAAAGAATATAAGGAATAGCCGAAAGGTTAAAAGATATTCTTCTTTAAAAGATAATTCAAAGAGGTTTTATTCACCTGTTAGATATCGCGATTGGGAAAAGGGTAATCGGATATAGAGAAATATCATAATGACGAGAAAGTTATGAGAGAAGCAAAATCTATATCATATGGGAGATTATCAGAGAACCAAAGTCTGACAGGAATCTAAGAACAGGAGGTACGGACCGCCGGGAACATAAGTTGATCTATCAAAAAAGATAGAAAGAAGAGGAAAAAAGAATGATAGAAATATCAGGGTGAAGATGGATGTTAATCAAAAGAAATTGATTGGCATCCATCTTCTTGTCATATAGAAAAAAAGTTGATAGAATATACGAGGAACTGCATCTTGATGTAAGATGTAAAACAGGGGAGATTATAAGGGACAAAGGTGATGTATATGGATATGGACAGGATACTGGAACAGATAAAGGATTTCGATCTCAACAGGGCGATTGCACGGCTGGAGGAAGAAGGGCATGTTCTGACACAGACGGAATGGATTGTCTTGCTTGTCCTGGCGGCTGCGGGTCTGTTATTCTGTTTTTTCGGGTTGAAGACCGCCCGGTTCTGGGCAGGGGTTATCGGACTTGCACTTGGAGCGGCAGCCGGGATGGCGGCGGCATATTTCCTTGGCATTGACACGGCGTACATATGGATACCGGGAGTGGTTCTGGGGATCGCACTGGCCGTCCTGGGGGCGGTGCTGCGCCGGTTCGGGGCGCTGCTGACAGTATGGGCCTGCGTGGCGGCAGCCGGCATATATCTTATCAAGCCTCCGACCTGGACAATGGCAGGAATCTGCATCGGGGCAGGTTTTGTGGCAGGGCTGATTGCACTGAAGTTTACGGTCGGACTGACCATACTTGGCACAGCCGTGTGCGGAGGTGTCCTCTCAGGGACTGCAGCCTGCTTTCTCTTTGGAAATGCGGGGACGGTGATACATGTTGCAGCCTGCGCGCTGCTCTTTGCAGCGGGACTGCTCGTACAGCTTCTCCTGGAATCCAGAAAGAGGAAAAGACAGAGTTTGAAAAAAGCGGAAGAGATCCGGGAGACGCAGTCCACTGCAAATGAAGTGGAAAGGGCGAGGGAGCTGGCAGAAAACCTGGATAAAATTGAGGAAGAAACGGAAGGAAGAGAAAATCCGGAAGACTGAGTTCGTTTTATTGCACACCTGTTCTGATATGATGCCCACAGTTCAGATCATATCAGAGAAAGGTGTGTTTTATTATGTATATCAGGAAATCAGTTCTCAATGCAGCAGTGGCAACGGCAGGATTTTTGATCCTGGCAGTTCTGGCAGGAATGTACTGTTTTACAGAACTTAATATTCCGGTTCCGGTTTACGCTGCCGCGTGGATTTTATGCCTGTTCGGAATGTCATCGGCGGTTACAAGAATTTCATCCAGGCAGTAAAGGATTTACGGGAGTGCAATTGATTCCGTGAAAAGTCCGTGTCCTGCAGTTGTCAGAAAATGGTCGAAGCGCTATAATAGGAGTAGTAATATCGATAATTCGACAGACAAATATAGCAGAAAAGGGGACATGTGTATGAAAATTGATATGCACTGCCATGTGAAGGAAGGTTCCATAGACAGCAAAGTGGGACTGGAAGAATATATCACACTTCTGAAGCAGCAGGGATTTCAGGGGATGGTCATCACAGACCACGACACGTATAACGGCTATCGCTACTGGAAAGAGAACATAAAAGGAAAGAAGCATACGGATTTTGTTGTACTCAAGGGCATCGAATATGATACCAGGGATGCCGGGCACATTCTGGTCATCATGCCGGAGGGCGTCAAGATGAGGCTGCTGGAAATGAGAGGGATGCCGCTGGCGCTTCTCATAGACCTTGTACATCGGAACGGGGGAGTGCTCGGACCGGCACACCCGTGCGGGGAGAAATACATGAGCTTTACGAACGCAAGACGATATTATCTGTCACCGGAAATCGTGAAACGGTTTGACTTCATCGAAGCTTTTAACAGCTGTGAATCCGCAGAGTCAAATGAGAGTGCGAGAAAGCTTGCAAAGAAGTATGGCAAGATCACAACGGGAGGAAGTGATTCCCATAAGCCGGACTGTGTGGGCAGGGGGTATACGATCCTTCCGGAGCCTGTGACCTGCGAGACGGAGCTGATCTCCCTGATCCATAAAAAGACGCCTCTCGTGGCAAACGGTGTGCTGTATGAGAAGACGACAAAGGAGAAGATCGGCAAGGTGAACAAGCTGCTGGTATATTCCTTCTGGGTATACAATAAGAGCGGCGAACTGATCAAGCGTCATGGCAGAAACAAGAAAATGGAGGAAGAGCACCCCTTTGATCCCATTGACCCGATTGAACTGTACTACCATTCCTGATAAGAAAAAGTTGGAAAGAACCGGCGTGCCTGTCACGCCGGTTCTTGACTGTTCTATTTTTTCCCATATTTTCCGGCTATCCCGATTACGACTCCGCTCAGTGCCCAGAGCGCCAGGGCATTTGGAATTACCATCAGACCGTTAAAGAAATCTGACAGTGACCATACAAAGTCAACCTTCAGTGTGGACCCCACCACGACAAATGCAACGACAAGCAGGGAGTAGACGGTTGTGGCTTTGAAACCAAACAGATATTCGATATTGACTTTTCCAAAAAAGTGCCAGCCCAGGATTGTGGAAAAAGCAAAGAAGAACAGGCAGACGGCGACAAAGATATCTCCGAAGCCCCCAAAACTTGTGGAAAAAGCCGCTTGCGTCAATGCGGTTCCCGTCTTTCCGCTGTCCAAAACACCTGTCGTCAGGATGGAAAATACAGTCAGGTTCAGGATGATAAATGTGTCGATGAAAACACTGATCATTGCGGCAAGTCCCTGCCGGTGTGGATTTTCAACTGCTGCCCGGGCATGTGCGTGAGGGGTGGATCCCATGCCGGCTTCGTTTGAGAAAAGTCCTCTCGCAACGCCGAACCGAATCGCTTCCCGTACCGCGATACCGGCTCCTGCCCCAAGTACTGCCTCCGGGTTAAAAGCGCCGACAAAGATCATGCGAAACGCATTTGGAAGGGCATCGATATGAAGGAAGATCAGGATAAGGCTTCCGACAATATAGATGCCTGCCATGAGCGGCACGAGCTTTTCGACGACAGAGGCCAGCCTGTTTACACCGCCCAGGAAAATAAAAGCAGTGATGACGGCAAGAATGATGCCGAACACGATCTGCGGAATTTCGATGTTGCGTGCCTGAAACACTTCGTAGAAAGCGCTTCCGATGGAATTGGACTGCACCATATTCCCGGTGAAACCAAGTGCGATGATGATAAGAACGGCAAAAATCCCGGCGAGGATCCTGCCCGCTTTTCCCTGAAACGCCGCGCGGATATAGTAGACCGGCCCTCCAGTCACCTCGTTGTTTTTCTTCGTTTTATACTGCTGGGCAAGAGTGGCCTCGGCATAGATGGTAGACATTCCGAAGAAGGCACTGAGCCACATCCAAAAGATTGCTCCCGGACCTCCGCCGATTAGCGCGGTTGCAGCGCCGGCAAGATTGCCGGTTCCGACCTGGGCGGCGATGGCAGTGGCAACCGACTGGAATGAAGTCATTTCCCCTTCCTTCCGTTTGTCCCCTTTCAGTGAAAAATTTCCGAAGACCTGATGCCAGCCCTCCCTGAATTTTCTGATCTGGATAAATTTCAGGCGGATGGTATAGTAGATCCCCGTGCCGCACAAGATGATGATGAGCAGCACATTCCACAGGAAATCACTCGCCCGTGTTACAAGTTCTGTTAAAGCATCCATCATAAAACCTCCTCATTTTCCTTTGTAACGTTCTCTGATCCCATAGAAAAAGACCGGCGCCAGATGGCCCAGTCTCTAAAATGAACATACTGCATATTTCCATTATGGATGCCTGACAGCATCCTCCTTATCATGAAGTTGATATGCCCTGTCCTTTTGCCTGAGAGATCGGACGGCAGAATCTTCCGCCCTTACACCTTCGGCGCCCGTATTTCAGAGACTCTCCAGAGTTTCATCACATTTATCCGTATGCGGTGAGCAAATCCATCCTAACACAACAGGTAGTTGTTTTCAAGATTAAATATCGGGAAGGGGAAAATTCCTGCAAAAAAGCAGAAAGGATGCGGGGGAATTGCGGGAAATAAAAAAAACAGTTGAAATTTCCTCAAAAAGAGGATATAATAACAAAGGTTCGTCTGGAAAGACAGATCCGATGCCGGAATAGCTCAGTCGGTAGAGCACTTCACTCGTAATGAAGGGGTCGTCAGTTCAAGTCTGATTTCCGGCTTATATTGAGAAATAGGAAGTTCTTTATACGGACTTCCTTTTTTGCTATTGCGATGAGCCGGAGGCCGGCCCGCCCCGGAATCCCTGCCGGTCGCTTGCTGTCCCGGAATGCTTCCTTTGGGCTTCCGGTAAGCTGCATAAAACCGGCAGCGGCTCGGGGGATGGCAGACAAACGGTTGAAGGAGGGTGTTCAGATGAAACCGGCAGAAGAAATTGTGGAACTATTTGGAAAGGATCGTTTTGCCACGGATAACGGGGCAGTGATCGAGGAGGTGGACGATCATTATGCGAAATGCAGCCTGCGTCTTACAGCCCGGCACAGAAATGCAATGGGAGCTGTGATGGGAGGCGTTTATTTTACCTTGGCAGACTTCGCATTTGCAGTGGCGTCGAACTGGCAGGAAGTGGGGACAGTGTCCCTCAACTCAGAGATCGCGTATCTGGGAGCTGCCCGGGGAGAGGGCCTTACCGCTGAAGCGGTCTGCGTCAAGAACGGGAAGACGACGAGTTATTACCGGATTGAGGTAAAGGATGATATGGGAAATCTTGCGGCTGTGGTAAATACGACAGGGTACAGAAAAGTGCAGTCAAATTGATTCAGGAGAAAAGGAGAACAGAAATGGAAAAATCAAAAGTATACTTCAGTGATCTGAGAGCGCTTCCGGGAACGAATGTACCGGAAAAACTGAAAAAACTGATCAAAAAAGCAGGGATAGGCGAGATTGACTTTGAGAAAAAAATGACAGCCATCAAAATCCACTTTGGGGAGCCGGGCAATCTGTCCTTCCTGCGGCCAAACTATGCGAAGGCAGTTGCAGACGTTGTAAAGGAGCTCGGCGGGCGTCCTTTCCTTACAGACTGCAATACTCTTTACGTGGGAAGAAGAAAAGACGCGCTGGAGCATCTGGGTGCGGCTTATGAAAATGGGTTCAATATCCTGTCCACCGGATGCCATATTTTGATCGGGGACGGACTGAAAGGAACAGACGATGTATCTGTGCCGGTAAAGGGAGGGGAACTGGTAAAAGAAGCTAAGATCGGCAGAGCGGTTATGGACGCGGATATCTTTATCAGCTTAAGCCACTTTAAGGGACATGAGATAGCAGGATTCGGCGGCTGCATCAAGAATATTGGCATGGGCTGCGGCAGCCGTGCAGGGAAAATGGAGCAGCACAACAGCGGAAAGCCGTCTGTTGATACAGAACAGTGCACAGGCTGCCGTGTCTGTTCCAGGAACTGCGCCCACGGTGCGATCACGTTCCCTGAGAAAAAGGCAAGCATTAACCACGAGAAGTGCGTAGGCTGCGGCAGATGCCTGGGGGCCTGCAATTTTGACGCAATCTACAATGAAAATCCGTCTGCGGCAAAAGAGCTGAATATGAAGATGGCAGAGTATACGAAGGCAGTGGTGGACGGACGTCCCTGCTTCCACATCAGCCTGGTAATCGATGTATCGCCTTACTGCGACTGTCATGGGGAAAATGATGTCCCCATCCTGCCGGACGTCGGAATGTTTGCGAGCTTTGACCCTGTGGCGCTGGACCAGGCATGCGCTGATGCATGTAACGCGCAGAAACCGTTGCCGGGCAGCCTGCTGGATGAACATATGCATGCACATGGCTTTTGTGACCATCATGACCATTTCGTCAATACGACGCCGGAGAGTGAATGGGAGACCTGCCTGGAGCATGCCGAGAAGATCGGCCTGGGAACCAGGGAGTATGAGCTGATCGGAGTAGACGGGTCTGTTGATTTTCTGCAGAAACAGTAATACGGGAGTTTCAGGTTGAAAGAAGAGAGGAAGAGAGGATTGCAACAATGAAGAGAGAAAGTTTTGGCTCCAGGATCGGCTTTATCCTGATTTCGGCAGGATGTGCCATCGGTCTGGGGAATGTATGGAGATTTCCGTATATCACCGGACAGTATGGGGGAGCGGCATTCGTGCTGATTTATCTGGTATGCCTGGTGATCCTGGGACTGCCGATCATGGTCATGGAGTTCTCGGTGGGACGTGCGGCAAGATCCAGTATCGCGCTGGCATTCGACAAGCTTGAGCCGGAACATACAAAATGGCACTGGTATAAATATTTTGGAATGGCAGGGAATTATCTGCTGATGATGTTCTACACGACAATAGGCGGATGGCTGCTTCTGTATCTGTTTAAAATGGCAGCCGGAAGCTTTGAGGGGATGGATACCGGGCAGATCCAGGGTGAATTTGGCAAGCTGATGGGACAGCCGGTTCTTATGGCTGTGTGTATGGTTGTTGTCGTGGTAATGTGCTTTGGCATCTGCAGCATGGGACTACAGAAAGGTGTGGAAGGGATCACAAAGGTTATGATGGTGCTGCTCCTGGCGCTGCTGATCATCCTTGCAGTGCGGTCGATCACTCTCCCGGGAGCGGAGGCGGGCCTTGAGTTCTATCTCCTGCCTGATTTTGGGAAGATGAAGGAAGCCGGGGTCATGGAAGTTGTATCTGCGGCTATGGGACAGTCCTTCTTTACGCTAAGCCTGGGCATTGGAGCAATGGCAATTTTCGGAAGCTATATCGATAAGAGGAGGGCGCTGACAGGAGAGGCGGTCTGCATTACAGTGCTGGATACAAGCGTTGCGCTCATTTCCGGGTTGATCATTTTCCCGGCAAGCTTTGCCTTTGGGGTGAATCCGGACAGCGGGCCGAATCTTATCTTCATTACACTGCCGAATATTTTCAATTCCATGACGGGAGGCAGAGTATGGGGAGCGATTTTCTTCCTGTGCATGTTTTTTGCGGCGGCGTCAACGATCATCGCCGTATTTGAAAATATCATCGCGTTTGCTATGGATCTCACGGGCTGCTCACGAGGAAAGGCGGTTACAGTCAACCTGATTGCAATCATCCTGCTTTCAATGCCCTGCGTGCTGGGATACAACGTGTGGAGCGGATTTGCGCCTCTGGGGGAAGGGACCGCGATCCTTGATCTGGAGGATTTCATTGTCAGCAATAACCTGCTTCCTCTCGGAAGCCTTGTCTATGTCCTTTTCTGTACGACAAGATACGGCTGGGGATGGAAGAACTTTCTGGCAGAGGCGAATACGGGAGATGGCCTGAAGTTCCCCAAATGGGTGAGGCTCTATGTAACTTTTGGAGTTCCACTGATCGTATTGTTTCTCTTTATACAGGGGTACTGGTCTAAATTTGCAGGCTGATTCGCAGGAAAAAAAGAGGCGGTTCCTCGTTTTGAGGGACTGCCTCTTATGTGATTGCTGTAATTACTTTAAAATCCCCAACGCCATGTCGCGGAAAATCCCGGGGCGTTCGTTTAACTCACGGAAGGTCCCTCTCTCTACAATCTGCCCGCTATTCATCACAAGGATCTCATCGCAGTTCTGTAAAGTTGACAGCCTGTGGGCAATGGACAGGATGGTCGTCCCACACTCTTCTTTCATTTTCTCGATCTCTGCCTGAATAAGTTTTTCTGATGTATTATCCAGTGCTGAAGTTGCCTCATCCAGGATCAAAATCTTAGGTTTCCTCAAAAAAACACGTGCCAGGGCGATCCGCTGCCTTTGTCCTCCCGACAGGTTTTTTCCGCCTTCTGAAAGCATAAACTGGTAGCCCCCCGGAAGCCGTTCAATGTCGGGAGCGATATTCGCCTTTCTTGCGGCCTCTTTTACTTCGTCTAAGCTGACCTCCCCTTCGATCCCATAGCATATGTTATGATACACAGTGCCTGCGATCAGGAACGGAGACTGGGGAACAACCGCGACATAAAACGCCAGAGTTTTTCGGGATAATTCACACAGGTTTATTCCTCCTAGCATAATATCCCCTTCCGCCTGTTCCAATTTGTCAATGACCTTGACCAATGTGGATTTCCCACATCCGCTTGGACCGGCAATGCCGATGAATTTCCCGCCCGGAATGGAAAGGCTTACATCTTTCAGGATCATCTGCTCTGGTTTTTCTGGATAGGAGAAGCTGATGTTATCCATCTGAATATCGTTATATGTTAACTCAGGATTCATAGAACCTGCCTGGCCCTGATAGGAAAAGTCCAGCGGGATATCCACCATTCGGAAATAGTCAGAAGCCAGGACAGTACATTCTGAAAATTCATCCAGGATCCGGTGGAGTTCACGTAATGGTCCGGTTAATTGAGTGAAGCACAGATATGCCGTCAATACGGTGCCTACGGTAATGATGTTCCGGGAAGCCAGGAACACGGAGATACCGATCACAACAACACTGAACACAGCTTCATTGATAAATTTCAGGCAGTCATAGAATGCCATTGCTTTATGATGCCGCATTTCCTTTTTCCGGAGCTGCTCGGAGCAGGACTGTATCCGTTCGCCTTCTGTCTGTGCGCTGTCCAGTGTGCGGATGGTTTCGATGCCTCCCAGCAATTCCACCATTGTACCGTCCAGATCTGCTTTTGTTTCCATCAGTTCTACACGGATTCCTTTCTGAGTACTGATCTGGCGGAATACGATAAAGGTACCGACAGGGATCACCAGGATGACCATACAGGCAACGGCTGCCGGAAGCTGCAGAAAAATCGTCACGATCGCGGCTGCCCCTGTAGTCAGGGCAGGGGCGAAGTCCATGAACAAAAGCTTGATCAGCTTTACTGTTCCTTCCAGGCTTCGGTTCAGCCGTCCATGAATGTTGCCTGTCATATGGCTCCTGAAATAAGACAGCGGCGCAAGCAGCAGGGATACCGCTGCCTTTTGCCGCGCTTTTTTCTCGGTCTGGGTTGCGGTATCCTCCACGATCAGGCGTCGAACCACTTTAATCACTTCATTTACAATGCTTACAAGAAGTATGGCAAGAAGGGTTGGGACAACAGATAGAAAATCGGCCGGGGTCCCTGCCAAAATGCTGTCAGTGAGGTACCCTACTGCAAGTGGGGTGAACTGGCTTAAAACAGCCGATATGCCCAGAATAATTAAAATTATAAAAAAACCCATTTTCTGTTTTGCCGGAAGCAGGTTAAAGATTTTTTTCCAAATTACTTTTGAATTTCTCTGCATGGTGTATCATACCTCACTTATGCAATGATCATATCAACAATAATACACCAGCTTTATGCAGTTGAAAATATTTTTTTAGGAGTCATCCTCTTTTTTTGTATGATTTTTCCAAGGCTCCGATCACGGCATACAGCACCATCGCCATGACACACAGCAAGAGGATAGACATGAGCAGCCAGTTCATCTTGAAGAGGCGTGCAGGCATTCTGATATCATATGATATCTATGATTTTCTTATCATTGATACGGCAGCATCTTTTGCTGTGCTATGTGCTGGAAACCTGCCTGATTTTAAATCGTCCGATCTCTGAACGAATATTTTCCGCATCCCCAAGCAGCTGCTGTGTAGCTGCGGTAGTCTCCTCGCTGGATGCAGCGTTTTGTGACACAATGGCAGAGATACGGGTTATCTCATCTCCAATCTTGCTGATATGTTCCTGCTGGTCCTGGGATGCAGTGGCAATTTCCTTCATTACCTGAGTGATCTGGGATGACTTGGAGACGATTTCATCAAATGTATGCTTGGCCTTGTCAGCCAGTTTATTTCCCTGCATCGATTTCTGAATCATCGTTTCAATAATATTCCGGCTCTGCTCCGCAGCTTCGGCGGATTTTGCTGCCAGATTTCCCACTTCATCTGCCACAACGGCAAATCCCTTTCCTGAAATTCCTGCACGCGCTGCCTCTACTGCCGCATTGAGCGCCAGAATATTAGTCTGGAAGGCGATATCATCAATGGATTTCATAACAGAGGCTACCTGCTCCGAGGAAGAATTGATATCGCGGACCGCATCCCCCAGGGTTGTCATGTGATCTTTTCCTTCCTGCACTGCCTGTTCCATACCTGCAATCTCATCAAAGGCATGCCTGGAACGTCCTGCATTCTGGATAGCCAGTTTATTTGCCTCTTTTGCGTAGCCGGAAAGATCCTCCACTGCCGAAGACTGGGTACAGCAGCTGTCGGCCAGAGCCTGGCTGGCTGTGGATATGTTTGCCGCCTCGCTTGCCACAGACTTTGATATCTGTGAGAGCTGAGAGAATACATTATTGTTCTGGCATACAAGATAACTAAGGCTTTTGCCCAGTCTGTCGCCCTGTGAGCGCACTCTGGAAGTAACTGTGAAATCACCGTCTGCAATCTGCTCGATTGTATCTGAATTTTCCCTTGTGGCATTCACCATTATCTGGAACGAGTCCATCATCCGGTTTATCTCCGTTGTGCTACCCTTCCAAAGATCTCCACTTTCTATATCCAGGTTATCGATTCCGGTTGAGATCTCTTTGAGCCAATTCGACATCTTCAGAATCGGCTCTGATATCTTGCTGGAGAGCCGATGGCCAATCAGCAGCGAAACGGCAATCGCCCCTATGCCAATCAGCAGCAGTATAGCTTGTGTGATGAGAGCCATAGTCCTGGCCTTTTCCCTTGTATTTTCGGCGATTCCCTGCAGCCGGCTGCTGATTGCATCCAACCCTTCACCAATGGTCACTACCTTCGGTTTAAATTCACTTGTATAACGAGTATAGGCCGCTTCCTTGTCTGTTCGGCTTAATTCCGTAAGCTCGGCAGCCTGCAGGTGAATCTCCTCGTGAGGCCCTATGATCCCATTAAGGCTTTCGGCAATCTGGGGATCGCTCATAAGCTCGGCGCCGGCACCGTTGATCCATTGGCCGAGCGCACATGTTTCAGGATCAAGGCTCCCTGCAAAATCGGCGCCGGTGGTGATAGAATCACTGAGCTGCTCCAGCCATTTGTAATGTGCCGCAATGACAGACTGTGCTTCCTGCTGTTGATCCTGGTATAATGCGACATCTTCATATTCCCGACGTATTATAGTCATCATTAAAGCGGAAATAACAACGAGAAGAAGCACGATACCGGAAAAAAGGAAATATCCTTTAAATATCTGATTCTGGATTGTCTTTTCCTGACGCTTTTTAGCGTGATATTTTTCCTCGCGGCTGCTATGATTTTCTTTTGGCATATTATGTTTCTTTCTTCCTTTTGCTGCTATTTGAAACACATCCTTTCCTTTTTCCCTGCTTTTGCAGTCTGCCTCGGATTATTGCCGTATAATATAGCTTGGTCTTCGGCATTTTTCGATATTTTCTTTATATTTTACCTTTCTTTTCATAGAAATGTCAACAATAGGAAGCATTTATATTTACAAATTAAATTTTGAGAAGGATACCGAAGAACAGAGGGAGAAATTATATTTGCATTTATTGTAGAATAAAGGCATACAAATAATGTAAAAAGACGGAACAGCATGGCATGCCCCAAAATGGGAAAATCAAGAAGGAAAGGGATGAAAATATGCTGTGGGAGAAGATAATTATGATAAAGCTTGCTGAACTTCTCTCCCGGGAGAATCTGATCAGCCCGGATGAGCAGGTGCGGTTCGTCCGGGAGGTCCGGGAAGGTGAGAAAGGCTGATGTTTCGTGCGGTCATATATGCCCGGTGCAGTACGGAGGAAGAGAGGCAGATAGACGCCCTGAAAAAACAGGTGGAGGAAGCTAAGGCCTGTGTGGGGGAAAATGGCTGGATTCTGGTGGACGCTTATGTGGAGAGCCGCTCGGGGACATCAACAAAGGGCAGGATGGAATACAACCGTCTCTATGGGGACCTGCTCTGCGATAAGTTCGATATCATTGTAATCAAATCCCAGGACAGACTCATGCGCAATACAAAAGACTGGTATCTCTTTGTTGACCGTATGTGTGCGGAGCAGAAGCGGCTATATATCTATATTGAGAGGAAATTCTACACGGCAGACGATGCCCTGATCACCGGGATCAAGGCGATCCTGGCAGAGGAATACAGCAGGGAACTAAGTAAGAAGATTAACAACTCCCACAGGAACCGCCAGAAAAATAACGGAACTGTAATTCTGACATCCAATACATACGGTTATCGTAAGCTTCCAGATAAAAGTGTCGTCCTGGATGAAGAGGAGGCAAAGATCAAGCGGCTCATGTACGAATTGTGCGCTGCAGGTTTTGGCAGCAGGATGATTTCAAAGATCCTTCAAAACGACGGGATTTATAACCGGAACGGCAAACCGTTTACAGATTCTGCAATCCTAAGAATCCTCCGCAATCCTTTAAATAAAGGGACCGCCGTAATGAACCGGACACACTTTGATTTTGAGACAAAGAAGACAATAAGAGTGCCGGAAGAAGAGCGGTTTGTGTACGAAAATAAAGTGCCAAGAACCGTATCGGATGAGTTATGGGAACTGGCGAACCAGGAGATTGACAAAAGAGCGGCGGGTGTTCATGGAAAGAACGGGGAGAAAAGGGGAAAATATAAGGGGAAATCTCACCTGAGCGGTAAGATATACTGTGGCCTGTGCGGAGCACCCTACTACAGGAGAACAAGAAAGCGATACCGGGATGGGGAAACTGTTTACGAATGGAAATGCAGACGGTATCTGGAGACGGGACGCAGCCGCAGGGTATCGGACAGACCGCGGGTGAGAAAAGCAGAGTCGGAAAGCGTGGAAGGCTGTGACAATATTCATCTGGATGAAGGGATGCTGTATCAGTTCCTGGAGCAGGTATGCAGGGAGCATTATCAGGTTGACAGGGATCAGATTGTCCGGGATATGATGCGGGTGCTGCGGTGTTCTCTAAGAGATAAAGATTACGAGCCGGAAATCAAGAGGGCAAACAGGGAGAGAGACAGGCTAAGAGGACAGATGAGCCGCCTGGCAGATAAACTCCTGGATGGAGTCATTTCAGATGAAACTTACAGGGGAAAACAGAACGACTTGGAAAAAAAGCAGGAGGAATTATGTGGAAAACTCTCAGATTTAGAGAGGAAAAAGGGGAAGGGCAATACGGTGGAGAAACGGCTTGGGAATATCGAAAGATTTCTTTTGGAAGGACCGGCTGTTGAAAAAGCCGCAGTGACCGGAATGCTGGAAGATATCGAAAAAATACTTATATATCCCGGTTATATGGAACTTCAATTTGGAATGTTCAGCACTGCCGTAACCGCAATGCCCGGAACTTCGGAAGAGGCAGAAAGAAAGACGCTTAGAATCGAGTATGGCAATCTGTTTAATTACAGGGAAAGGAAACGGAAAGAGAGGGAACGGGTTGTGGATATGATCCGGGACAATCCGAAGATTACGGCAAAAATGATAGCCGCCCGATCAGGATGCAGTCTGTCCGGGGCAAACTATAAGCTGAAAGCTTTAAAAAGAGAGGGAAGAATTAAATTTGTCGGAAGAGGCGGAAAAGGAGAGTGGAAAATTTTAAGGGAATAACCGACAGTCGCGAAGATTGCCGGTTTCTCCTGCCGACATAAATTTGGAAAAGAATAGAGAAGGACAAAGGAATATGATATAATTAAAAAACGATCAGGAAGATATACAAAAAGGATTGAACGCTTGCCAGGAGGCTGCCCGGATCGACAGAGAGTTCTGCTTAAAAATGCGGATTGCAGATTATATCTTAAATAACAATGGCCGCCATGAGCAGAACTGGGGATTCTTTATGGATAATGCCAGTGGCAAAATAACAGGTTATTGTCCTTTGTTCGACCACGACCATGCTTTTGTGAATTATGGCAATGTGATGTCTTAGACAACGGAATTAAAGGCAAATGGGTTTCATGTAAGTCGTCAGGCCGAAGAGCTGGTTTTAAAATATGCAGATGCATAATAATACAGTGAGGACATGCCCAAAATCATGTCCTTGCCGTATTTTACAGACGATATCACATCATAACCAAATGCCTGCACAGCTCAACACCTGGCTTGAATAGATGATCAGATATCCCAGTCCGCTCCGCGCTGCCAGAAATTCTCCGATTACCACACCTACAAGGCACAGCCCGATATTTACTTTCATGTTACTTATTATAGAGGGAATGGAACCGGGCAGAACGACTTTGGTCAGAACATGCCTTCGGTTTCCATGCAGCGTATAGATCAGTTTGATCTTCTCCTGGTCTACAGAAGTGAAGCTTGTGTACAGATTCATGATACTGCCGAAGAGGGCGACTGACATTCCGGCGACGATGATAGTAGTCGGAGTAGCTCCAAGCCAGACGATGAGCAGAGGCGCCAGGGCAGATTTCGGGAGGCTGTTCAGCACGACAAGGTAAGGCTCCATAATTTCTGAGAGCCTGCGGCTGCACCAGAGAAGAACTGCGGCGAGTATACTGACAAGTGTGACCAGAAGAAAGCTGGCGATTGTCTCGTACAGTGTGATCCAGATATGGAGGAAAATGGAGCGGTCCAGCACCATCTCCCAGAAACACAGAACAATTCTTGACGGACTGCTGAAAATGAAAGAATCAATTATGCCCGTGTCGGCGCAGAGCTCCCACAGGCAGAGAAAACAGACAAGGATCATGATCCGTGCGATGCGGACAGTGAGGTGCCGCCGTTTCAGAGAGCGGAGGAACAGATCCTGCTCACGGGAGATTTTGTTCATCGTGATTCAACTCCTTCCAGATTTTATTGAAATATGTTTTAAATTCCGGCGCATTTCTGCGGTTCATAGGCGTATCCTTTTCCAGAGAAAAGGATACGGGGACAATACAGGAGATAGACGCCGGCCGTTTTGTCAGGACAATGGTCCGGTCTGAGAGGCTGACAGCTTCGGATAAATCATGTGTCACCAGAAGCGCTGTCTTGCCGGAACGGCGGATGATCTGCCCGATATCATCACTGACTGTGAGCCTGGTCTGATAGTCCAGGGCGGAGAATGGTTCATCGAGCAGGAGCAGTTCGGGATCGAGCAGGAGGGTCCGTATCAGTGCCGCCCTCTGTCTCATGCCTCCGGAGAGCTCAGAGGGCCTGGAACTGGCGAACTGTTTCAATCCATACTGCTCAAGGAGCGCATCTGCTTTTGCCTTCGTATGGCTGTTCAGCCTGCCGCCAATCTCAAGACCGAGTATGACGTTTTTGTATACGCTGCGCCACTCAAAGAGATGGTCATGCTGAAGCATATATCCGATGTTTGGTGAATTATCCGTAAGAGGTCTTCCGTTTAGCAGGATTTCCCCTGCCTCCGGCTCCATGAGCCCGCATATAAGAGAAAGCAGCGTAGATTTGCCGCATCCCGAGGGACCTACTACGGCTGTAAATTCTCCGGGAGTCAGGGCAAAAGAAATATCGGACAGGGCTTTTGTTTCCCCATCCGGTGTATGGTAAGAATAACGGATATTTTTTAATTCCAGAATAGGTTCCATATAGTCACTTCCATCCGTAAGGTATCTCTATAGTTTAATGTATGAAAAAAGAAGTTTTACGTGCAGAACGCGCAGGAAATTCAAAGGGGGAGAGAAACCGCATGATTAATATTAATTACCAGAAGGAGCTTGAAAAGCTGTTAGATGAGATTGAAAGGAGCGCAGAAGCGCCGTCGCTTCTGCTGCATAGCTGCTGTGCGCCGTGCAGCAGCTATGTACTGGAATACCTGTCAAAGTATTTCAGGATTACCATTTTTTACTATAATCCCAATATCTACCCGGAGAATGAGTACTGGAAGCGGATTGACGAGCAGAAGAAGCTTTTGGGAGAAATGGAGTTTACGCATCCTGTTTCGTTTTTGGCAGGGGATTATGAGAAGGAGCGTTTCTATGAGATGGCGGCAGGAATGGAGGATCTAAAGGAGGGAGGCGCAAGATGTATGAAGTGTTATGAGATGCGTCTTTTGGAGGCGGCGAAGAAAGCTGCGGAAGGCGGGTTCGATTATTTCACGACGACGCTGAGCATCAGTCCGATGAAAAACGCACAGAAGCTAAACGAGATCGGGCAGAGTGCAGGCAGAAAATACGGTGTGAAATATCTTGCGTCGGATTTCAAGAAAAAGAACGGATACAAACGCTCAATTGAGCTGTCAAAAGAGTATGGGCTGTACCGGCAGGATTACTGCGGATGTGAATTTTCTTTTGTCCGGAGGCGCAGAGAGGAGTTGTGATTTATTCATCACTTTTCAGTTTGCAGTAGACATTCAGGACTTCACTGTGATAAACTAAGTGGATAATGCAGAATTGTTTAGGAAACCATACTGCATGAAGAATCGGTTTAGAAAAGAGGGAATGAGATGGCACAGTTATGGGGCGGCCGTTTTACAAAAGAAACGGATCAACTTGTTTATAATTTCAACGCTTCGATCTCTTTTGACCAGCGCTTCTACAGACAGGATATAGAAGGAAGCATTGCCCATGTCGACATGCTGGAGAGGCAGGGGATTCTGACGGGGGAAGAGAAGACACAGATCACAGAAGGACTCAGGGGTATCCTGCATGATGTGGAAGAGGGAACCCTTGAGATCACAGATGAGTATGAGGATATCCACAGCTTTGTGGAAGCAAATCTGATTGAGCGGATCGGGGATGCAGGAAAGAAACTCCACACCGGAAGAAGCAGGAACGACCAGGTCGCGCTGGATATGAAGCTGTACACACGTGACGAGATCACAGAGCTTGACGGACTTCTAAGAGAGCTTCTGGAAGTGCTCCTGAAACTGATGAAGGAGAACCTGGATACGTACATGCCGGGGTTTACCCATCTGCAGAAGGCACAGCCGGTCACGCTTGCCCATCATCTGGGTGCATATTTTGAGATGTTTAAGCGGGACCGTTCAAGAATGAAAGATATTTATAAGAGAATGAACTATTGCCCGCTCGGCGCAGGAGCGCTTGCGGGGACGACTTATCCGCTGGACAGGGAGTATACTGCCAGGCTTCTCGGGTTTGACGGGCCGACACTCAACAGCATGGATTCCGTGTCGGACCGGGACTATCTGATCGAGCTGCTCTCGGCGATGTCCACGGTGATGATGCATCTGAGCAGATTCTCTGAGGAGATCATCATCTGGAACAGCAACGAATATCAGTTCATTGACCTCGACGATGCATACAGTACGGGAAGCAGCATTATGCCGCAGAAAAAGAATCCGGATATTGCGGAGTTGGTCCGCGGCAAGACGGGAAGAGTGTATGGGGCGCTGACGTCCCTGCTGACCACGATGAAAGGGCTGCCCCTGGCATATAATAAGGATATGCAGGAGGACAAGGAGCTTGTATTCGACGCAATCGATACGACGAAGGGATGCCTTGCACTGTTTACGGGGATGATCCAAACGATGAAGTTCAATCGTAACAGAATGGAGGACAGTGCAAAGCACGGCTTTACCAATGCGACGGATGCAGCGGACTATCTTGTCAACCACGGCGTGCCGTTCAGGGATGCCCACGGGATTGTGGGAAGGCTTGTGCTGTACTGCATTGAGAAGAACATTGCGCTGGATGATATGACGCTGGAAGAGTTCAAATCGGTCTCACCGGTATTTGAGGGAGATATCTACGATGCGATCAGCATGAAGACCTGCGTGGATGCAAGAAACACGGTGGGGGCGCCGGGAGAGTCGGCTATGGAAAACGTGATCGCCCTGGAGGAGGAATACCTTCGGACTGAAGCGGCTTTAAAGCAGAATAAGCGATAAAAAGGGAAAATTTACTTTAGAGAAGAGAAGGAAAAGGAGAAAAAAGATGGAACAGAAATTGAAGGCAGGAATACTTGGGGCAACAGGAATGGTGGGGCAGAGATTTATCTCCCTGCTGGAGAACCACCCCTGGTTTGAGGTTGTGACAGTGGCGGCAAGCCCGCGCTCGGCAGGCAAAACTTATGAGGAGGCGGTGGGGGACCGCTGGAAAATGGACACTCCCATGCCGGAGGCAGTCAAGAAGCTTGTGGTGCTCAATGTAAATGAGGTGGAAAAGGTGGCTTCTACCGTTGATTTTGTATTCAGCGCGGTGGACATGACAAAGGATGAGATCAAGGCAATCGAGGAGGCATATGCAAAAACAGAGACACCGGTCGTATCGAACAACAGCGCCCACCGCTGGACGCCGGACGTTCCGATGGTTGTGCCGGAGATTAACTCGGCGCATTTTGACGTCATCCCGGATCAGAAGAAGAGGCTCGGGACAACGCGCGGATTTATCGCCGTGAAACCGAACTGTTCGATCCAGAGCTATGCCCCGTGCCTTGCCGCATGGGAGGAGTTTGGACCGAAAGAGCTTGTCGTGACGACCTATCAGGCAATCTCGGGCGCCGGGAAGACGTTTAAGGACTGGCCCGAGATGGAGGGGAATATCATTCCGTTTATCGGCGGAGAGGAAGAGAAGAGCGAGCAAGAGCCGCTCCGGGTGCTGGGCAGAGTGGAGAACGGCGAGATCGTGAAGGCACAGCTCCCGAAGATCACATGCCAGTGCGTGCGGGTTCCGGTGCTCAACGGCCATACGGCAGCGGTTTTCATTAATTTTGAGAAGAAGCCGACAAGGGAGCAGCTCATCGAGAAGCTTGTGGATTTTAAGGGCTTCCCGCAGGAGGCAGGACTTCCCAGCGCCCCGGAGCAGTTCATCCAGTATCTTGAGGATGACAACCGTCCGCAGGTAACGCTGGATGTGGATTATGAAAAAGGAATGGGCGTATCGATCGGACGTCTGAGAGAGGATACGATGTTTGACTTTAAGTTCATCGGACTGTCTCATAACACGGTAAGGGGAGCGGCAGGCGGCGCCGTACTGTGTGCAGAGGCGCTGACGGCAAAGGGATATATTGCAAAAAAGTAAAATCTGACAGACAGATCATATGATAAGGAGGCTGATTCCTATGGGAATGACAATGACACAGAAAATACTGGCTGCCCATGCAGGCGTCGATTCTGTTGAGGCAGGGCAGCTTATTGAGGCGAAGCTTGACGTGGTCATGGCAAATGACATCACCGGTCCAATGGCTCTGCCGATTATCAGGCAGATGTCGGATCATGTCTTTGACAGGGATAAGGTTGTGTTCGTGCCGGATCATTTTACGCCGAACAAAGACATCAAGTCAGCAGAAAACTCCAAGGCGATCCGGGAGTATGCAAAGGAACAGGGACTGACCTGGTATTTTGAGCAGGGGAAGTCGGGGGTGGAGCATGCGATCCTACCGGAGGCAGGTGTTGTGACTGCGGGAGAGTGCATCATCGGCGCGGATTCCCACACCTGTACATACGGCGCTCTGGGAGCGTTTTCCACCGGGATGGGGACAACGGACGTGGCGACAGGAATGGCGACAGGTGAAATCTGGTTTAAGGTTCCCAGCGCGATTAAGTTTGTCCTGACCGGAAAGCCGGGGAAATATGTGAGTGGAAAAGATATCATCATCCATATCATCGGGAAGATCGGAGTGGATGGAGCGCTCTATAAATCTATGGAATTTACCGGAGACGGAATTGCAAACCTGTCAATGGACGACAGGTTTACGATCGCCAATATGGCGATTGAGGCGGGGGCGAAAAACGGGATTTTCCCGGTGGATGAAAAGACGGAAGCCTATATAAAGGAACATTCCAAGAAGCCCTATGCCATCTATGAGGCCGACGCGGACGCCCAGTATGACGAAGTGATTGACATTGATCTTTCTCAGGTGCGTCCGACAGTGGCATTTCCCCATCTTCCGGGAAATGCGAAGACGATTGATGAAGTGGAGGCAATGGAGCCGATCAAGATCGACCAGGTGGTCATCGGGTCCTGTACGAACGGGCGGATGGAGGATATGAGGAAAGCGGCAGCCATCCTGAAAGGGCGGACGGTTCATCCAGACGTCCGCGTTATGGTTGTCCCGGCGACAC
The DNA here is from genome assembly GCA_944381935.1 of uncultured Mediterraneibacter sp. Lineage (GTDB taxonomy): Bacteria > Bacillota > Clostridia > Lachnospirales > Lachnospiraceae > Mediterraneibacter. The sequence continues at coordinate 114,784 of CALWMN010000003.1, forward strand.
AGAAGATCTATAAACAGTGTATTGAGGAAGGGCTTCTCGAGATCTTTGTAGATGCGGGATGTGCGGTCAATACCCCAAGCTGCGGTCCGTGTATGGGCGGGCATATGGGCGTTATGGCGGCAGGAGAAAAATGCGTCTCTACTACGAACAGAAATTTTGTGGGCCGGATGGGGCATGTGGATTCCCTGATCTATCTGGCGTCACCGGAAGTGGCTGCGGCAAGCGCGATTGCCGGATATATTGCAAATCCAGAGAAAGTAGGTGAGGCATAAATGAAAGCAAAAGGACATGTTTTTAAATATGGCGATAATGTGGATACAGACGTGATCATTCCTGCAAGATACTTGAATTCATTTGACGCGCAGGAGCTTGCGGGCCATGCGATGGCGGATATCGACCCGGATTTTGTCAAGAAGGTGCAGCCGGGGGACATCATCGTGGCAAACAAGAATTTTGGCTGCGGTTCGTCAAGAGAGCATGCGCCTCTCTGCCTGAAGGCGGCGGGTGTGGGATGCATTATCGCAGAGACTTTTGCCAGGATCTTCTACCGCAATGCGATCAACATCGGACTTCCGATTATCGAATGTCCGGAGGCGGCAGCAGGAATAGAGGCAGGGGATGAAGTGGAAGTTGACTTTGACAGCGGCAGGATATATAACCTTACAAAGGGAACGGAATTTCAGGGACAGGCTTTCCCGGAGTTCATGCAGAAGCTGATCGCAGCGGGCGGTCTTGTCAACTATACGAACAGTAAGAAAAAATAATGAGCATAAGCAGGAAAAGGGATGCCCCGGCGGCACCCCTTTTCAGTATACCCGGGATTTCTCCGGGAAGAAGGCTGAAGGCTCAGGGATAAGGAGAGCAGGTATGGGGAATGGACATGAGAAAGGGAGGGCAGTGGCATTACTGCCGATAGGCGTTTTTCTGGTTATATTTCTTGGAGCGGGTATTGTTTTCGGAGATTTTTATGCGATGCCTGCGATCGTAGCGTTCCTGATTGCATTATTCGTGGCTTTCATGCAGAACCGGGAACTCAAATTTGAAGAAAAGATCAAAGTGATTGCAAGGGGAGCGGGTGAGGAAAACATCATCACCATGAGCCTGATCTTTCTGAGTGCGGGAGGCTTCTCGGGAGCTGTGACAGCTGCGGGAGGCGTGGACAGCACAGTGAATCTGGGACTGTCTCTTATTCCGGCGCAGTTTGCCGTGTCAGGACTTTTTGTTATCGGCTGCTTTATCTCGGTGTCAATGGGTACGTCGATGGGAACGATTGCGGCGCTGGCTCCCATTGCAGCTGGCATCAGTGAAAAGACAGGCTTTTCTATGGCAGTGTGCATCGCGGCGGTTGTGTGCGGCGCCATGTTTGGAGATAACCTTTCCATGATATCGGACACTACGATCGCTGCGGTCAAGACCCAGGGATGCGAGATGCGGGATAAATTCAAGGCGAATTTTCTGATTGTCCTTCCGGCGGCAGTTATCACAGTCTTCTATTTCTGGGCGGTTACAGGAAATGTGAATTACAGCCTGCCGGAAAATCTGGAATACAATCTGTGGGAAGTGATCCCATATCTGGTCGTCCTGATCGGGGCACTCATCGGGATCAATGTGTTCCTTGTGCTTGTGGGCGGGACCGTGATCTCTCTGGCTGTCGGAGTGGCAGGAGGGAATATTCCTCTCCCGGAAATGTTTACCGTGGTTGGAGAAGGCGTTACATCCATGTATGACATTACGGTTATTTCTATTATCGTGGCGTGCATTGTGTCTCTTGTCAGGGAGTATGGAGGGATACAGTTTATCCTGAATCTGATCAAGAGCAGGATTCGGGGAAAGAAGGGGGCGGAGGCAGGGATTGCCCTTCTTGCGCTTTTCGTTGACCTGTGTACCGCGAACAATACGGTGGCGATCGTGATGGCAGGTCCGATCGCGAAAGAGATCAGCACGGAGTACGGGGTCGATCCGAAGCGCTCCGCTTCGATGCTGGATATTTATACATCGGTGGGGCAGGGACTGATTCCCTATGGGGCCCAGCTTTTATCCGCTGCGACGCTGACGGCTCTGACGCCTTTTGAGATAATCCCCTATCTTGTATATCCGGTCCTGATGGCAGCCTGCGGCTTTCTGTCCATCTTCCTGAGAAGACGGGGCGGGTGAAAGCGGCGGCAGAGACGCCTGTGCTATGGTTGCATGGACGATGGAAACTATGCTATAATTCAGGACAGTAAACTGTAAAAGAAAAAGAGGGTAGAAGAATGAATCTATTATACAAAAGTACGCGCAGTGCAGACAGGAAAGTGACAGCATCCGAGGCGATTCTCAAAGGACTTGCGGAGGATGGAGGACTGTTCGTCCCGGAGTCTGTCCCGAAACTGGATGTCTCGATGGAGGATCTGAAGAACAGGTCATATCAGGAAACGGCATATGCTGTGATGAAGCAGTTTCTGACGGATTTTACGGAAGAAGAATTGAAACACTGTATTAGCAGCGCCTATGACGATAAATTTGACACGGAAGTGATCGCGCCGCTCGTAAAGGTAGGCGACACCTATCATCTTGAGCTTTTCCACGGAGCAACGATTGCGTTTAAGGATATGGCGCTCTCTATTCTTCCGCATCTTCTGACGACAGCGGCAAAGAAGAATAATGTGACGAAGGAGATCGTCATTCTGGCTGCCACGTCAGGGGATACGGGAAAGGCTGCCCTGGCAGGATTTGCTGACGTGCCGGGTACGAAGATCATAGTCTTTTATCCCAAGGGCGGGGTGAGCCGCGTGCAGGAACTGCAGATGATAACCCAGAAAGGGGACAACACAGCGGTTGTGGCAATTCACGGAAACTTTGACAACGCACAGAGCGGCGTAAAGGCTCTGTTTGAGGACAAAGAACTGGAAAAGCGCCTGGACGGGGCGGGATATCAGTTCTCTTCTGCCAATTCGATTAATATCGGACGGCTCGTTCCGCAGGTCGCCTATTATGTCTACGCATATGCGAAGCTGCTGGAAAACGGGGAGATCGAAGACGGCGAAGAAATCAACGTTGCGGTTCCGACAGGGAATTTCGGAAATATCCTTGCGGCCTACTATGCGAAGCAGATGGGGGTGCCGATCGCAAAGCTGATCTGCGCCTCCAATGAAAACAAGGTACTCTTTGACTTCTTCCGTACGGGTGTCTATGACAGGAACAGGGACTTCATTCTGACGTCTTCCCCATCAATGGACATTCTGATCTCAAGCAATCTGGAACGCCTGATCTACACGGTTGCGGGACAGGATTCCGGGAAGAACGCGGAGCTTATGCGTCAGCTGAAGGAGAAAGGCACATATGAGATCACTCCTGATATGAAGGAAAAGCTTGCTGATTTTGTCGGCGGCTTTGCGACAGAGGAGGAGACAAGGGAGGCGATCCACGACACATATGAGCGGACTGGCTATGTGATGGATACGCATACGGCAGTGGCTTCCTATGTATGCGCTGATTATCGGAAACGCTCAGGCGACAGCAGGAAATGCCTTGTTGTCTCCACTGCAAGCCCTTATAAATTTGCCAGGAGCGTGATGACGGCAATCGACCCCGGATATGAGGGGATGGACGAACTGGCACTGATCGATGAGCTGCATAAAGTCTCGGGAATGGCAGTACCGGCTGCGATTGAAGAGATAAGAAAGGCGGATATCCGGCATACGAGAGAGTGTGATGCGGACAGGATGGAAGAGACGGTACGGGAGATTCTTGGCGTATAAAGGAGATGGGATTCATGGACAACAGTATGTGGGGATTCGTAGGTTTTATCATACTCTTCTGCGGAGTCTATATCCTTGTTTCGTATGTTAATATGATAAAAAAAGGCGAGATCAACGCCTCTATTCTTCTGGGAAGGGATTATGCTTATAAAAAATGCAAAGATAAAGAGGCCTACATAAAAAAGGCAGGGCCGGCCCTTCTTGTCCTGGGGGCCGCCTGCCTGCTATACGGGGGACTGGATGTGGTGCACTGCTTTGTGTACAGTATGCCCCTGGCGGATGCGGCGGGAATGGTTATATTTTTCATCGCGTTAGTCTGGTTTGCCTTTTATACGGGGAAACTGAGAAGGCAGTACTTTTAAGGACCGGAGGTGTCAGGGATGGATGTGGAAGAACTGATCGGAGAGGCTTTTAAGGCAAGGGAAAAGTCTTACAGCCCGTATTCCCATTTTCAGGTCGGGGCAGCGCTTTTAAGCTGTGACGGCAGGATCTTTACCGGATGCAATATAGAAAACCGGGCATATGGTCCGACCAACTGTGCGGAGCGGACAGCGTTTTTTAAGGCGGTATCCGAGGGATGCCGGGATTTTGCCGCAATTGCGGTTGTCGGCGGCGGGGAAGGAAAACCCCCTGCCTGGTGTTATCCCTGCGGCGTGTGCCGGCAGGTGATGGCAGAATTCTGCACACCGGATTCCTTTAAAATTATCTGTGCCCGTTCCGGGAAAGAGTACAGAATCTATACGCTGGGGGAGCTGCTGCCGGAAATGTTTTAGGAAAGATAAATATTTAACAATAATGAAAAATCTATAAAATGCAGGAATGAAAAATAAATCCTGCATTTTTTCTGTTTTGAAGTCCATGTTTGCAGGGATAAAAGAGAAATTTGTGAATTTTAAATATTTAGAACTTTCACAGGTTAGAAAAGTTTGGGAAAAGTTATAGTTGCTTTTTTAGGATTTATTCTGTATAATGTGAACATATTGGGGATCAAATGCTGTTTCAGTTTATTTGACCATCAAGTACTATAGAAAATAGAAAGAGAGAGGTTGACACAGTATGGCAAATATCAATTTAAGTCAGTACGGTATCACGGGAACTACAGAAATCGTTTATAATCCTTCTTACGAGATGCTTTATGAAGAAGAGCTGAAACCAGAACTGGAAGGATACGAGAAGGGCCAGGAAAGCGAACTTGGGGCAGTGAATGTTATGACCGGTATCTACACAGGACGTTCCCCGAAAGACAAATATATCGTGATGGATGAGAACTCAAAAGATACTGTATGGTGGACTTCAGACGAGTATAAGAATGACAACCATCCGGCTACACAGGAGGCATGGGACGCTGTAAAAGAGCTTGCGATTAAAGAACTCTCCAACAAGAGGCTTTTCGTTGTCGATGCATTCTGCGGAGCGAACAAGGACACCCGCATGGCGATCCGTTTCATCGTGGAAGTTGCATGGCAGGCACACTTTGTTACAAATATGTTTATCCGTCCGACAGCAGAGGAACTCGAGAACTTTGAGCCGGACTTCGTTGTTTACAACGCTTCCAAGGCGAAAGTAGAGAATTATAAGGAGCTGGGTCTTCGTTCTGAGACGGCGGTAATGTTCAACATCACAAGCCGCGAGCAGGTTATCGCCAATACATGGTACGGCGGAGAGATGAAGAAGGGTATGTTCTCCATGATGAACTACTATCTGCCGCTTAAGGGAATCGCTTCCATGCACTGCTCTGCAAACACAGATATGAACGGCGAGAACACAGCGATTTTCTTCGGCCTTTCCGGAACAGGCAAGACAACCCTCTCTACAGACCCGAAGAGACTTTTGATCGGAGACGATGAGCACGGCTGGGACGACAACGGCGTATTCAACTTCGAGGGCGGATGCTATGCGAAGGTAATTGACCTTGACAAAGAATCTGAGCCGGATATCTACAATGCGATCAAGAGAAATGCTCTTCTTGAGAACGTTACTCTGGATGCAGAGGGACATATTGACTTTACAGATAAGAGCGTGACAGAGAATACACGTGTATCTTATCCGATCGATCACATCGAGAAGATCGTTCGTCCGGTATCAGCAGCACCGGCAGCGAAGAATGTAATCTTCCTGTCGGCAGACGCGTTCGGAGTGCTTCCTCCGGTATCCGTGCTGACGCCTGAACAGACAGAGTATTACTTCCTGTCAGGATTTACGGCAAAACTTGCAGGAACAGAGCGCGGCATCACAGAGCCGACCCCGACGTTCTCCGCATGCTTCGGACAGGCTTTCCTGGAGCTGCATCCGACAAAATATGCAGAGGAACTTGTAAAGAGGATGAAAGAGAGCGGAGCAAAAGCTTACCTCGTAAATACAGGCTGGAATGGAACAGGAAAACGTATCTCTATCAAAGATACACGCGGTATCATCGATGCAATCCTGAACGGTTCAATCCTGACAGCTCCGACAAAGAAGATCCCGTATTTCAACTTTGAAGTTCCGACAGAGCTTCCGGGAGTTGATCCGGCGATCCTCGACCCGAGAGACACATATGCTGACGCTTCCGAGTGGGAGGAGAAAGCAAAGGATCTTGCACAGCGTTTTGTGAAGAACTTCAAGAAATACGAGAGCAATGAGCTTGGAAAAGCACTTGTTGCAGCAGGCCCTCAGGCGTAATAGAACAATGGATATAAAAAGAAACGGTATGGATAACCATGCCGTTTCTTTTATACTTGCTTCTGTCTTTTTCTGTGTGGTTGGAGAGAAACTGATAATCCGGGACAGATATCTTACAGGAAAATATCAGCCTTCTTGTCACTCTGACAGATTTTCATGAGCTTCCTCTCCAGCATACGCATCTTTATGGAGGATACGCTCCTTGCATTCTGCCTGCAGAAACGGACGCATCTGAGACATCCGATACATTTCTGATGGTCCGTTTTTTTGGGGCTTTTCAGAGAGATCGCCCCTGCCGGACATGATTTTGCACACGCTTTGCACTCAGTGCACAGGCTGACGTCGGCTTTTGGGAACAGGGAGTTCTGCATATATTTCCGGTAAGGGGTATTGCCGGGGACCCGGATATCAAACTGGTCAAAGGAATCGGACTTCCGGATACGGCGCTTCAGCTCGATCCCGAACTCGGAGATGACTTTCAAGTCAGCCTTGTTCGGACGCCTTGAACCGATCATCGGGACAAGGGAATGTTCTGTCGGAAAAGCCGCCGCCCCAATGACCTGAAAGCCGTTACCCGTAACGATATCTTTCAGCTCAAGAAGTGCGTCTTCATATTCGCGGCAGCCATATGTTGCGATCAGTGCCGCAGGAGTACTGTCTCCTGTGACGGCTGTGAGGTACTCTGCAAAGAGCGCAGGTACGCGTCCGCCGTAGACAGGGATGGCAAAGATTGCGAAATCATTCGGGGCAAATTTGAGTACAGGTTTCTTTTCTTTATAAACTGAAAAATCAAAAGATACAGATTTCAGGTCGATATTGCGCGCTGTTTCCATCATGACCCGTCTGGTCGTTCCAGTCGGACTGAAATATACCAGTTTTAATTCATTCATTTTCATAAAGCAAAAACTCCTTTGTATGTAGAATCAGCATATGCGAATAATGCCATAGTGTAACTATACCATATTGAAGATTAAAATGCACGCAGCATGTTCCGGGAATGGTAAAAAGAATCAGTTGTAAAACAGACGCATTTGGAGTATAATACCTGTAGGATCAATAAAAGAGTTAACCTGGAATGTACGACAACCCTGTCATTTTGAACCTACATTACTTTAAAAGGGATTCTTATATTTCTGTAATATGTCAGGCCTCCGACTTGCAGTGGAAGACAGAAAAGCAGATGCGGTTGCCCACCTAGCTGTGGCTAGGAGTCAAAATACAGGACCGGCATTTTGGGGGAACTACTAAAGATAAGGGCGGTCGTTTTGTGCGGCCGCTTTTTCAGTCGGAAAAAGGATAACGGGAAAAAAAGAGAAGTTATCAGGACAGTTTCAGGAGCTTTGTTATGGAAGAAAAAGGCGGATTCAGGAGAAAGATTTATAAGATCATTGAGATGGTAAACTCACATCACACGGGTGCCTACGCGGCTCAGGCAGCCTATTTTTTTGTGCTGTCCCTGATTCCGATCCTGCTTTTGCTTCTGACGATGGTGCAGTTTACCCCGTTGACGATGAATGATGTGATGGAAGCGGTACTGCAGGTGTTCCCCTCGACGGTGACGCCCTTGATACGTTCCATCGTAGTACAGGTTTACACACAGTCCGGCGGCGTCATCCCTGTCTCGGTCGTGATCGCGCTGTGGTCGGCAGGGAAAGGCGTACTGTCGGTTACTTCCGGGCTGAACTGCATCTATGCGAACACTGAGACAAGAAATTATATCTATCTGCGCGTGCGCGCGTCGCTGTATACGGTGCTTTTCCTTCTGGCAATCATGCTGTCCCTGGTGCTTTCTGTCTTTGGAAACAGCATCAGTGTCATGCTGTACGAATATGTCCCATTCCTGAATAGAGTCGTGGATTTTATCATACGGATCCGGACGCTGGTATCGCTCGTCGTTCTGACTTTGTTCTGGGACCTGGTCTATAAGTTCCTTCCAAACCGCGGGGAAAGGGGGAAGACTACGCTTAGGAAGCAGCTTCCGGGAGCGCTTTTTACGGCATGCGGATGGCTGATGATTTCTTTTATCTTTTCCATGTACCTGGATATTTTTACCGGCTTTTCCAGCATGTACGGAAGCCTGACGACGATTATACTTATCATGCTGTGGCTGTACGGTTGCATGTATATTATCCTGCTTGGCGGGGAGGTGAACTCAATCCTGGAAGAATTTGTTCCGGACAGAAAAAAGAGGAGACTGCGGGGTTGACAAAAGGAAAACGTATGTTAAAATGAAGTAGTGATTCAGCAATTGACCAGTATATACAGCAAAATGCCAAGATCGTGTAAAGTAGAGATCCATTTTCCGGCAGAGATAGAGAATCATCGGCTGCAAGTTCTCTTTGGTTCAGATGGTGATCGAATTTCCCACGTGAGCAGCGCTCTTGAAAGACAGTAGAGAGCGCCGTAGATTGTACGTTACACAAACCGAGTGCCCGCAGTTGTCCTGCGGGAATCAGGGTGGTACCGCGAGTTTAAGGCCTCGTCCCTATTGGGGACGGGGCCTTTTTTGGCACTGGCAGTGAAAGGAGTAAGAGAAAATGAAAGAAAAACTGGAACAGATCAAAGCGGAGGCAATCGCGCAGATTCAGGCTGCCGAAGTTCCTGAAAAACTGAATGATGTCCGTGTAAAGTTCCTCGGCAAGAAAGGCGAACTGACCGCTGTGTTAAAGGGGATGAAGGACGTTGCCCCCGAAGACCGTCCCAGGGTCGGGCAGATGGTAAATGACGCAAGGGCAGCCATAGAGGCGCTTCTGGAGGAATCAAGAGCAAAGATGGAAAACGCCATCCGGGAGCAGAAAATGAAAGAGGAGGTCATCGATGTTACCCTGCCCTCCAAAAAGAACATTATGGGGCACAGGCATCCGAATACAATCGCGCTGGAAGAGGTGGAGCGCATTTTCATCGGAATGGGATATGAAGTCGTGGAGGGACCGGAGGTTGAGTATGATGAGTATAACTTCGAGAAGCTGAACATTCCGGCGGACCATCCGGCGAAGGATGAACAGGATACCTTCTATATCAACAAAGATATTGTGCTCAGGACACAGACTTCCCCGGTGCAGGCGCGTGTGATGGAGCAGGGGAAACTCCCCATCCGCATGATCGCCCCGGGAAGAGTGTTCCGCTCAGATGAGGTTGATGCCACACATTCCCCCTCCTTCCACCAGATCGAGGGGCTGGTTATTGACAGGCAGATCTCATTCGCAGACCTGAAGGGGACGCTGGAAGTCTTCGCAAAGGAACTGTTCGGAACGGAGACGCGGACAAAATTCCGCCCACATCACTTCCCGTTTACGGAGCCCAGCGCGGAGATGGATGTGAGCTGCTTTAAATGTGGCGGAAAGGGATGCCGTTTCTGCAAGGGATCCGGTTGGATCGAGATTTTGGGATGTGGTATGGTGCATCCACATGTCCTGGAAATGTGCGGAATCGACCCGGAGGAGTACAATGGATTTGCATTCGGCGTTGGGCTTGAACGTATCGCGCTCCTGAAATATGAGATCGATGACATGAGGCTTCTCTATGAAAATGATATCCGCTTCCTGGAGCAGTTCTGACATACAGAAAAACTGCACAGGGGGAGGGATACCGGAAGCAGAAGGAAAGACCGGTTACACGACGAGACAGAATAGATAGGAAGGAAAGGATATAAAAGGATGAATACTTCATTATCATGGATTAAAGCATACGTTCCGGACCTGGATGTGAGTGCGCAGGAATATACAGATGCAATGACACTTTCTGGAACGAAGGTAGAAGGATATGAAAAACTGGACAAAGATCTGGACAAGATCGTGATCGGACAGATTAAAAAGATAGAGAAGCACCCGGATGCGGACAAGCTGATCGTCTGCCAGGTAGACGTCGGGACAGAGACGGTTCAGATCGTCACAGGAGCCCCAAATGTAAAAGAAGGCGATAAAATCCCGGTTGTCCTGGACGGCGGACGCGTCGCGGGTGGGCATGAGCCGGGACAGAAAGTGGCAGGCGGAATCAAGATCAAGAAAGGGAAGCTCCGCGGTGTGGAGAGCAATGGAATGATGTGCTCCATCGAGGAACTTGGAACGACAAGAGAAATGTACCCGGAGGCTCCAGAGTACGGCATCTATATCTTCCCGGAGGATGCAGCGGTCGGAGAGAGTGCGGTCAAAGCACTGGGACTGGATGATGCGATCTTTGAATACGAAATCACCTCCAACCGCGTGGATTGCTTCAGCGTGATCGGGATTGCCAGGGAGGCGGCTGCAACCTTCAGGAAAGAGTTCAGGCCTCCGGTTGTGACGCCCACAGGAAATGACGAGGACGTCAACGGCTACATCAAAGTTACCGTTGAGAATCCAGAACTCTGCCCCCGCTACTGCGCCAGGGTGGTAAAAAATATCAAGATCGGGCCTTCCCCGAAGTGGATGCAGAGAAGGCTGGCGTCCGTCGGCATCCGTCCGATCAACAACCTTGTCGATATTACAAACTATGTGATGGAAGAGTATGGGCAGCCGATGCACGCCTATGACCTGGACACGATCGCCGGCCATCATATTATCGTGAGAAACGCGAAAAACGGGGATAAATTCACCACCCTTGACGGGCAGGAGCGTGACCTGGATGAGGATGTGATCATGATCTGCGACGGAGAGAAGGAAGTCGGGATCGGAGGCATCATGGGCGGTGAGAACTCCATGATCACGGACGACGTCAAGACGATGCTTTTTGAGGCGGCGTGCTTCGACGGTGTAAATATCAGGAAATCAAGCAAGCGCATCGGCCTGAGGACAGACGCTTCTGCAAAATTTGAGAAAGGTCTTGACCCCAACAATGCACAGGCTGCTATCGACCGTGCGTGCCAGCTTGTGGAAGAGATGGGCGCCGGAGAAGTGGTGGGCGGCATGGTGGACGTCTACGGAAAGAAAAAAGAGCCGGTGAGAGTTCCCTTTGACGCCCGGAAGATTAACCTGATGCTGGGAACTGAACTGTCAGAGGGGGAAATGCTGGGATATTTTAAAATGCTTGGCCTGGAATACGACGCAGAGGCGAAGGAAGTCATTGCCCCGACTTTCCGCCAGGACCTGGCCTGCCTTGCAGACCTCGCAGAAGAAGTGGCGAGATTCTACGGGTACGACAACATCCCGACGACCCTCCCGTCAGGGGAGTCCACGATGGGGAAACTGTCCTATAAGCTGCGTATAGAAGAGGCCGCGAGGGATATCGCAGAGTTCTGCGGATTCAGCCAGGGCATGACCTATTCCTTTGAAAGCCCGAAGGTATTCGACAGACTGATGATCCCAGAGGATTCCCCGCTCCGCCGGACAGTGGATATCATGAATCCGTTGGGGGAGGATTACAGCATTATGAGGACGACATCCCTGGACGGTATGCTCACTTCTCTTGCCACGAATTATAACAGAAGGAATAAGGACGTACGCCTGTATGAACTGGGGAATATTTATCTGCCAAAGCAGATCCCGCTGACAGAGCTTCCGGAAGAACGCATGCAGTTTACGCTTGGAATGTACGGAGAAGGAGATTTCTTCACGATGAAAGGCGTGGTAGAGGAATTTTTCGAGAAAGTGGGCATGAAAAAGAAAGAGGTCTACAACCCGGATTCGGGCAAACCGTATCTTCATCCGGGACGCCAGGCAAATATTGTGTATGAGGGGCAGGTAGTCGGCTATCTGGGCGAGGTGCACCCGGAGGTCGCCGACACATACGGCATCGGAGAACGTGCGTATATCGCGGTCATAGATATGCCGGAGATCGTAAAAAATGCGACCTTTGACAGAAAGTATACCGGCATTGCGAAATATCCCGCTGTCACAAGGGATATCAGCATGGTTGTGCCCAAATCTGTCCTTGTCGGGCAGATCGAGGAAGTGATTGAAAAGAAGGGCGGAAGCTACCTGGAAAGCTATAAGCTGTTTGATCTCTACGAGGGCGCGCAGATAAAAGCGGGATTTAAGTCTGTTGCATACTCCATCGTATTCCGTGCAAAGGACAAGACACTGGAAGAGGCGGATGTGTCCGCCGCGATGAAGAAGATACTCAAAGCTTTGGAAGAGCTTGGAATAGAGCTGAGACAGTAAAGGGGAAATACAGTGAAAACCAGTGATTTTTACTATGATCTGCCGGAGGAACTAATCGCCCAGGATCCCCTTTTGGACCGGGCGTCCTCCAGGCTGCTTGTGCTCGACAAAGAGACAGGAGAGACACAGCATCATGTGTTCCGTGAGATCGCGGGCTATCTGGAGCCTGGGGACTGCCTTGTAATCAACGACACGAAGGTGATCCCTGCCCGGCTGATCGGGGCAAAGGAGGAGACGGGGGCAAAGATCGAAGTGCTTCTCTTAAAAAGGGGGGCGGATGATGTGTGGGAGACGCTCGTCAAACCCGGACGCAAGGCAAAGCCTGGAACGAGGATCAGCTTCGGGAACGGAATTTTAAAGGGGGAAGTGACAGATGTGGTGGAGGAAGGCAACCGCCTTATCCGTTTTGAATATGACGGAATCTTTGAGGAGATCCTGGACCGGCTGGGGCAGATGCCGCTGCCGCCCTATATCACGCATCAGCTTGAGGATAAAGACCGGTACAATACCGTGTATGCGGCTCACTCGGGATCGGCTGCGGCTCCCACCGCAGGACTGCACTTCACACCCGAACTGCTGCGGGAAATAGAGGAGAAGGGCGTGGACATCGCCCGGGTAACGCTCCATGTCGGGCTGGGGACTTTCCGCCCGGTCAAGGTGGACGATGTGGAGAATCACCACATGCATTCCGAATTTTACATGATAAGCGAGGAGGCGGCAGAAAAGGTCAACCGGGCAAAAGACACCGGGAAAAGAGTGATCTGTGTGGGAACTACAAGCTGCAGGACAATCGAGTCGGCGGCAGATGCAAACGGCAGGCTGAAGGCGTGCAGCGGATGGACGGATATTTTCATTTATCCGGGATATCGTTTTCAGATATTGGATGCCCTGATCACGAACTTCCATCTCCCGGAATCTACGCTTATTATGCTCGTCTCCGCGCTGGCGGGCAAGGATCATGTGCTGTCCGCCTACAGAGAAGCCGTCAAAGAGAGATACAGGTTCTTCAGTTTTGGAGATGCGATGTTCATTAAATAAGAAGGAGATTAGTGATGCTGAAAAAACTGGAAAAACAGAATTTCGACAGGGTGTTTGCCGTGATGGAAGAGAGCTTTCCGCCGGACGAATACAGACCGTATGAGGAGCAGAAAACACTGCTTGAGGAGGGCAGGTACGGCATCTATATCCTGCCTGATGGGGATAGCAGTGATATCAAAGCGTTTATTGCGGTATGGCAGTTTGACGATTTTGCCTTCGTCGAGCATTTTGCAGTGAACCAGAAGTACCGCAGCCAGGGGCTGGGTTCCAGGATTCTGGATGAAGTGAAACAGGAGCTTGGCTGTCAGATATGCCTTGAGGTGGAGCTGCCGGAGACGGAGCTTGCGAAGCGGAGGATCGGCTTTTATGAGAGAAACGGATTTGTCCTGAACGACTATCCGTATGAACAGCCTCCCATTTCTGCCGGCAGAACAGCCATCCCGCTCAAGATCATGACCTCAGGCGGCGGTGTCACGGAAGAACGTTTTTCTAAGATCCGGGACATTCTGTACAGAGAAGTCTATCATGGAAGGGATTTCTTTATCAAAAATCATGGCTTGTCAAATTATTGACAATGTGCTATCATATAACAAGCGAAATCTGATTAATACTTGCGAACAGTCCCGGAGACCTCCAGGTTTTCGGGAGTGTTCCTTGCTTTTACGGAGGGAAAAGCAGTGAAGATCTTTTTAAGAAAGAGTGGCTCTATATAAAAAGACAGAAAAGTTTTAATCAAGGTTTCTTTTTTGTTTACAAAAAGCAGTAAAAGATTAGAGGAGGAAGCTATGAGCAGCAAAATTACTATCATCGGCGCCGGAAGTGTCGGGGCAACAATCGCGTACAAACTTTCTTATGAGGATATCGCATCAGAGATCGTCCTGATCGATATTAACAAAGAAAAAGTTGAGGGAGAGGTAATGGACATCAAGCAGGGAACCTGCTTTCGGACTCCGATCTCCATTATTGCAGGAGATTATAAGGATGCCAAGGATTCGGACATCGTCATTATCACATCGGGAATCGCACGCAAGCCGGGTCAGACAAGGATAGAACTGGCACAGACCAATGTCAACATTATCAAGCAGATCACTCCGGAGCTCGTGAAAGCGGCGCCGAATGCAAAGTATATTATCGTCAGCAATCCAGTGGATATTCTCACATATGTGTTCACAAAGATCTCCGGGCTCCCGGAAAACCAGATCATCGGTTCCGGTACGCTCCTGGATACGGCGCGCCTTCGCTCAGGACTTTCCGAGCACTTCAAGATCGCGCAGAAGAATATTCACGCTTACGTATACGGGGAGCATGGGGATTCTTCCTTCGTTCCGTGGTCAGGGGCAGACATTGCGACAGTGAACATTGACGATTATTGCGAGTCTATGAAGAAATATGGCTCGGATCTTCACAAGCTGGACAAAGACGCAATGGAAGATTATGTGCACAAATCAGGCGGAGAGGTTATCGCAAAGAAAGGGGCGACATTCTATGCGGTTTCCATCGCAGTCTGTGAGCTGTGCAATATTGTCCTTGCAGCTTCTGACTCTGTTGCGACTGTTTCCTCTATGATGCATGGCGAGTACGGTATCGAGGATGTATGTCTGAGCGTTCTGACCCTGGTCGGACCGAACGGCGTCCAGGGCAAGATCCCGATGCGTCTGACAGAGGAAGAAATCGGAAAACTCCGTGCCAGTGCAGATAAGCTGAAAGATGTAATCCGTCAGCTTGATATCTAGAACCGGATCCCCGGCGGATTCTGCCGGGGAAATTCAGTAACAGGGCGGAAGTATCCGCCTGACAGACAAGGAGGTAATACTATGAAATACAGCTATTTTCCCGGCTGTACTCTGAAAAATAAGGCACAGGATCTTGATCACTATGCCAGAATTTCCGCAGAAGCTCTGGGATTTGAACTGGAAGAGATCAGTGAGTGGCAATGCTGCGGCGGTGTATATCCCCTGGGAACCGATGAGATCGCAACAAAGCTTGCCTCCGTCCGCGCACTCAATGACGCGAAAGAGAAGGGGCAGGAGCTTGTCACACTCTGTTCCGCCTGCCACCATGTGATCAAACGGGTCAACGACGACATGAAGAATGTCGACGATATCCGTACAAGAGCCAACAATTATATGGAACTTGATGCGCCTTACGAGGGAGAGACGAATGTACTCCATTACCTTGAAGTACTTCGCGATGTAGTAGGCTTTGATGAGCTGAAGAAGAAAGTGACGAATCCTCTTACGGGAAAGAAGATCGGCGCCTATTATGGCTGCCTGCTTCTGCGCCCGGGAAAGCTTATGTCTTTTGACGACCCGGAGAACCCGAAGATCATAGAGGACTTTATCCGTGCGATCGGAGCTGAACCGGTGATCTACCCGTACCGCAACGAGTGCTGCGGCGGATATATCTCACTGAAAGAAGAGGATCTGTCGAAAGAGATGTGCCGTAAGATCGAGGAGAGCGCATCCGGATTTGGGGCAGATATGCTGATTACAGCCTGTCCGCTTTGTATGTACAACCTGAATAAAAACAACGGCGATAATCTCCCGGTTTATTATTTTACAGAACTTCTTGCAGAGGCACTGGGATTAAAAGAGGAGGTGAAGGAGCAGTGAAGACTGAGAAGAACCGCGCAGAGATGATCAGGGAGATCAGTGGTGTGAATCCCCTGAAATGTATGAAATGCGGGAAATGTTCCGCTTCCTGTCCTTCCTACAATGAAATGGACATCAAACCGCACCAGTTTGTATCCTATGTGATCAATGAGGATATTGAGGCGCTGGCAAATTCAACATCCCTCTGGAAATGTCTTTCCTGCTTTGCGTGCGTGGAGCGATGCCCCCGCGATGTGAAGCCGGGCAAACTGATCGATGCGGCGAGACAGATTGTTGTGCGTGAGAGGGGACAGGATTATCTGACTCCCGATGAGATACCGGAGCTGATCGATCCGGAGACACCGCAGCAGCTGCTCGTAAGTGCGTTCAGAAGATACAGGAGGTGATAAAAGGTGCAGAGGATTGGAGTATTTGTCTGCCACTGCGGAACGAATATCGCAGCGACGGTAGACGTAAAAAAAGTTACCGAAATGGCGCTCCACGAGCCGGGAGTCGTGCATGCTGAGGATTATCAGTACATGTGCTCTGAGGCGGGACAGGAGCTGATCCATAAAGCGATCAAAGAGAAACATCTGACAGGACTTGTTGTCTGTTCCTGTTCTCCGCGTATGCACGAGACGACATTCAGAAATGCGGCAGAGAAGGCGGGCCTGAACCCTTATATGGTAGAGATTGCCAATATCCGTGAGCATTGTTCCTGGATTCACAAGGATATAGAAGAGGCGACAGAAAAAGCCGTCATCCTGATGCGTGCGGCGATTGCCAAGGTGAACCTGGATGCACCGCTCAAACCGGGCGAGAGCAAAGTTACCAAAAGAGCGCTTGTCATCGGGGGCGGAATTGCCGGCATCCAGACTGCGCTGGATATCGCCGAGGCGGGATACCCGGTAGATATCGTAGAGAAGACGCCGAGCATCGGGGGAAGGATGTCACAGCTTGATAAGACATTCCCGACACTGGATTGTTCTTCGTGTATCCTGACGCCGAAGATGGGAGAAGTAAACGCGCATCCGAATGTCAATATCTATACATACAGTGAAGTGGAGAGCGTGGCAGGTTTCGTGGGAGATTTCACAGTTGAGATCCGCAAGAAAGCAAGAAGCGTGGATATGGATAAATGTACGGGCTGCGGCGTCTGCCAGGAGAAATGCCCGAGCAAGAAGACGCCCAGTGAGTTCAACCGCGGATTAGATACGAGAAGTGCCATCTACACACCATTTGCACAGGCAGTTCCGAATGTTCCGGTCATTGACCGCGATGCATGCATCAAGTTTAAGACAGGAAAATGCGGCGTCTGCTCCAAGGTGTGCCAGGCAGGCGCCATCGATTACGACCAGGTGGATGAGATTATCACAGAGAAGTACGGCGCAATCGTTGTTGCGACCGGATTTGATATGATCAAACTGGATAAATATGATGAGTATGCGTACAGCCAGAGTAAGGATGTCATCACATCTCTTGAACTGGAGCGTATCATGAATGCGGCCGGACCGACGGGCGGGCATCTGGAGCGCCTCTCCGACGGGAAAGCGCCGAAGGAAATGGTGTTCATCCAGTGCGTGGGAAGCCGCTGCGCAGACGAACGGGGGAAGAGCTACTGTTCCAAGGTCTGCTGCATGTATACGGCTAAACATGCGATGCTGATCCGCGACAAGTATCCCGATGTCAATGTAACGGTATTCTACATCGATGTCCGTACGCCGGGCAAGAACTTTGATGAGTTCTACCGCCGGGCAGTGGAAGAGTACGGAGTCAACTATATCAAAGGACAGGTGGGAAAGGTTATCCCGCAGCCGGATGGAAAGCTGCTTGTACAGGGAGCCGACCTTCTGGACAACAAACAGATCTTAAAAGAGGCTGACATGGTCGTCCTCGCGGCAGCCATCGAGCCGAATCCGGATGTGAGGAAGATTGCAACCATGCTGACGGCAAGTATCGACACGAACAATTTCCTCACAGAGGCACATGCAAAGCTTCGTCCGGTAGAGTCACCGACAGCAGGTATCTTCCTCTCCGGCGTATGCCAGGGACCGAAGGATATCCCGGAGACAGTTTCCCAGGCAGGAGCCGCGGCGGTCAAAGCCATCGGACTGCTTGCGAAAGACAAGCTTTTGACGAATCCATGTACAGCACATTCCGATGAACTGATGTGTAACGGATGTTCCCAGTGCGCGAATGTCTGCCCGTACGGGGCGATCTCCTACGAGGATAAAGAGGTGAACGACCACGGGGTACGCGAAGTAAGGCGGCTCGCCGTGGTAAATGACGCGCTCTGCCAGGGATGCGGCGCATGTACCGTGACATGTCCGTCCGGTGCAATGGACCTGCAGGGATTCTCGAACAGACAGATTCTAGCGGAGGTGGATGCGATATGTCGATAGAAAAGAATGAAGGATTCAGACCAAAGATCGTCGCGTTCTGCTGTAACTGGTGCAGTTATGCGGGCGCAGACCTGGCAGGAAGCAGCCGTATGACCTACTCGGCGGACGTCAAGATCATCCGCGTCCCATGCTCCTGCCGTGTAAATCCGATGTTTATCCTAAGAGCGTTTGAGCGTGGGGCAGACGGCGTTATCATGTGCGGCTGCCATCCGGGTGACTGCCACTATACTTCCGGCAATTTCTACGCAAGAAGACGTATGACGCTCCTGTTCTCCATGCTGGACTATATCGGAGTGGAGAACGGACGTACCCGTGTAGAATGGGTATCAGCCGCAGAGGGCGCGAAATTCTCCCAGACTATGCATGAGTTTGTGGACAAGATCACGTCCCTTGGCAAGAATGTAAGATTGGAGGATTTAAGATGCAGGAATTAATAAACCGTGCGAAAGAGCTTCTGGCTGACGGAACTGTGGCGAGAGTGCTCGGATGGAAAGCCGGGGACCTGCCTTATAATCCGGAACCGGCTTACTTTGAGAAAGAAGAAGATTTTGCGGATTTCGTTTATAACGGATTCTGCGGGGCAAATTTAAGCAAATACATGATCGAGGCTTCCAAGCTGGAAGGAAAGACGCTTGTGTGCCTGAAACCCTGTGATACATACAGCTTCCAGGAACTGATGAAGGAGCATCGCGTAGACCGTGACAAAGCATACATCATTGGCGTGGGATGCAAAGGAAAACTGGATATCGAAAAGATCAAAGCAATGGGCATCAAGGGCATCCAGGGCATTTCCGGGGCAGAGATTGAGGATGCGGCGGAAACCCTGACGATCCAGACGATCTATGGGGAAAAAACCTGCGCATATAAGGACGCTATGCTGGAGAGGTGCCATGTCTGTAAGGGCAAGGACCATATGGTCTTTGACGAGACCATAGGAGAGTCCAAAGAGACAAAGGATGCGGACCGCTTTGAGGAAGTGGAGAAGATCGAGGCGATGAGCCCGGAGGAGAAATTTGCATTCTTCCAGAAAGAGCTGAGCAAATGTATCCGCTGCAATGCCTGCAGGAATGTATGTCCGGCGTGCAGCTGCAGGAAATGTGTGTTTGACAGCAACAAATTCGACAGCGCCCAGAAAGCGAATGTGGATTCCTTTGAGGAGAAGATGTTCCACATCATCCGGGCCTTCCATGTGGCAGGAAGATGTACAGACTGCGGCGAGTGCAGCAGAGTCTGCCCGCAGGGGATCCCGCTTCATCTGTTCAATCGCAAGTTTATCAAGGATATCGATGAATTATACGGCGAATATCAGGCTGGCGCGGATATGGAACCGAGAACCCCTCTTACCGATTACCGGTTCGAGGATGCTGAGCCTGGGATTGTGGCAGAAAGGGGATAATGTATGTATAAGATCGCGAAAGAAAATCTGACGGCATTATTTCAGAAGATTGCCGCAGAACAGGAATTATATCTCCCGGTAAAAAATGCCGGACAGGTGAATTTTGGCGTCTGGACAGAGGACGCGGAGGTTGACCTGGACACACTCAAGAGCGTGAAATCTCCGAAAGATGTCTTTTTCCCGCAGAGCGAGACGCTCTATACATGTATCCGGGACGGAAAAAAGATCAAGGTAGAGCCTGAGGCGTTAAAGGAACAGAACTTTGTCGTATTCGGCATGAAAGCCTGCGATGTGAAGGGCGTGGAAGTGTTGGACAAGGTTTTCCTTGTGGACCCGCTGGATACGTTCTATGCGGCGCGCAGGGATCACGGGACTATCGTTGCGCTTGCCTGCCATGAGCCGGAAGAAACCTGTTTCTGTAAGGTATTCGGCGTGGATGCTGCAGATCCGTCTTCTGCTGACGTGGCAACATGGATCATCGACGGCATGCTGTACTGGAAACCTCTCACTGAGAAGGGGGAAGCACTGACAGAGTCGGTGAAGGATCTTTTTGAGGAAGACGGCAGTGCGGAAGGGACCATAGAAAAAGAACAGGAGGCGATCCGTGGTATCGTGGAGAAGCTTCCCTATATGCATCTCTCCCTGGAAGGATGGAACGGGGATGTGCTGATGGAGAAATTCGAGGATCCGCTGTGGGAGGAACTCTACAAGCCATGTCTTGCGTGCGGGACCTGTACTTTTGTATGTCCTACCTGCCAGTGCTATGATATCAAAGACTATGATACGGGCAGGAACGGTGTTCAGAGGTATCGCTGCTGGGATTCCTGTATGTACTCTGATTTCACCATGATGGCACACGGGAATAACCGCAAATCTCAGAAAGAGAGGTTCCGTCAGAGGTTCATGCATAAGCTGGTGTACTATCCGGCGAATAACGAAGGCATGTATTCCTGCGTCGGCTGTGGAAGATGTGTGGAGAAGTGCCCTGCTTCACTGAATATCGTGAAGGTCATAAAAGCGTTTCAGAAACAGGGAGGTGAACAGTAATGAGTGAATGTACCTGCCATAAGAATTATACTCTGGATACTCTGATCCCGAAGGTGGGGGTTATCACAGACATCAGGGAGGAGACTCCGGACGTCAAGACATTCCGCGTGAACGCTCCGGAGGGCGGCAAGCTTTTCGAGCATATGCCGGGACAGTGTGCGATGCTCTGCGCACCGGGGATCAGCGAAGGTATGTTTTCGATTACCTCTTCGCCGACGAATAAGGAATATCAGGAATTCAGCATCAAAAAATGCGGTATGCTGACCGATTATCTTCATAGCCTAGAGGTGGGCGATGAGATCACAGTCCGCGGGCCTTATGGAAATCATTTCCCGGTAGAAGACAAGCTCAAAGGCAAGGATCTTCTGTTCATCGCCGGCGGAATCGGACTTGCCCCGCTCCGTTCGGTTATTAATTATGTGCTGGACAACCGCAGTGATTATGGGACAGTGGACATTGTGTACGGATCCCGTTCCGCTGACGACCTTGTTCAGTTAAAAGAGATCCAGGAGGTATGGATGAACGCGCCGGATGTGCATGTCCATCTGACCATTGACCGAGAGCAGGAAGGCTGGGACGGCCATGTGGGATTTGTACCGAATTACGTAAAGGAGCTCGGATTCGATGTAAACAAGACAGCCCTGATCTGCGGACCTCCGATCATGATCAAGTTTACTCTTTCAGGTCTTGAAGAGCTGGGCTTTTCCAGAGAACAGGTCTACACGACGCTTGAGCTCCGCATGAAATGCGGGATCGGCAAGTGCGGAAGATGCAACATCGGATCAAAATATGTATGCAAAGACGGCCCGGTATTTCGTTGCGATGAGATCGATGAGATGCCGAATGAATACTAGGGAAAGGAAGAAATATCATGGAAAAAATGGTAAATGTATATTTTTTCGGTAAGAAATACAGTGTACCGGCTGACCTGACCATCATGACAGCAATGGAATACGCAGGATATACACTGAAAAGAGGATGCGGCTGCCGTCATGGTTTCTGCGGTGCCTGTGCCACGATCTACAGGATCAAAGGGAAAAATGAGCTGAAGACATGCCTTGCCTGTCAGACACAGGTAGAGGAAGGTATGTATGTGGCAAGCATCCCGTTCTTCCCGACAGACAAGAGAACTTATGATATCAACGAGATCCGTCCGGAGCAGAGAATTATGATGGATCTGTATCCGGAGATCTACAGCTGCATCGGCTGTAACGCATGTACAAAGGCGTGTACGCAGGACCTGAATGTCATGCAGTACATCGCATACGCACAGCGCGGCGATTTTGAGAAATGTGCGGAAGAGTCCTTCGACTGTATCGGATGCGGGTGCTGTTCCGTGAGATGTCCGGCAGGAATCTCCCATCCGATGGTAGGTGTTCTTGCAAGACGTCTGACAGGGAAATATATCGAACCCGAGTCAAAGCATCTTACAAAGCGCGTTGAGGAGATCAACCACGGCGATTACGATCAGTTGATCGAGCAGATCATGGAGAAACCGATCACAGAGATGCAGGAACTTTACAACAACAGAGAGATCGAGAAATAAGGAGGGAAGATCATGTTTACACCGGAAATGATGGAATCCGTAAAAAAAGTGGAGGCCACCAGAGCATCCCGTCTGGGCGTTGAACCGAGACGTATGTCCGCAGATGAAAAAGATGCCCTTCTTAAGGCATTTCATCCTGACTATAAAGAGGACGCGTTTGCAGAGATCAAGGTAGGACCGAACAAAGGACAGAAAGCCCCGAAAGAACTGGTGCATCTTCTGCACTCCAACAGCCGTCTTCTCGCTGATAAGGTTGACATCAATAAAGTTGACTATGACGTTGACGTGCTTATCATCGGAGGGGGCGGAGCAGGGTCTTCTGCGGCAATCGAGGCACACGAGGCGGGGGCAAACGTCATGATCGTGACAAAGCTGCGCATCGGGGACGCGAATACCATGATGGCAGAGGGTGGAATCCAGGCTGCGGATAAGGAGAATGACTCTCCGGTACAGCACTACCTGGATGCGTTCGGCGGAGGACATTTTGCCGCAAGGCCTGAACTGTTGAGACGTCTTGTCATGGAAGCGCCGGATGCGATCAAATGGCTCAATGAACTGGGTGTCATGTTCGACAAAGATAAGGACGGAAGAATGATCACCACGCATGGCGGCGGAACTTCCAGAAAGAGGATGCACGCCTGCAAGGATTATTCAGGGGCAGAGATTATGCGTACGCTCCGTGACGAGGTGCTGAACCGCCAGATTCCTGTTGTTGAGTTTACGGTAGCGGTAGAGCTGATCCGGGACGACAGGGGACAGGTTGCAGGAGCTGTCCTTCAGAATCTGGAGACAGACGACTATCTGGTTGCGAAGGCGAAGACGGTCATCATTGCCACAGGCGGTGCGGGACGAATGCATTATCAGGGATTCCCGACATCCAACCACTACGGCGCGACGGCGGACGGACTGATCCTCGGATACCGTATGGGGGCGCCGCTTCTGTACCAGGATACGATTCAGTACCATCCGACAGGAGTCGCGTATCCGTCCCAGATCTTCGGAGCGCTGGTGACAGAGAAGGTGCGTTCTGTAGGGGCGCAGCTTGTCAATGTGGACGGGGAAGCGTTCATGCATCCGCTGGAGACGCGTGATGTTGCAGCTGCTTCTATTATCCGTGAGTGTACGGAGAGAGGAAAAGGTGTGACCACACCTCTTGGAAGCGGGGTATGGCTCGACACACCGATGATCGAGGAACTGGGAGGAAAAGGAACGATAGAAAAGCGTATCCCGGCAATGCTCCGTATGTACATGAACTATGATATCGATATGAGAAAGCTCCCGATCCTTGTTTATCCGACGCTTCATTATCAGAACGGCGGCCTGGAGATCGGCGGAGACGGCTTTACAAAAGTGGTCGATAACCTGCTTGTGGCAGGAGAGGCAGTCGGAGGAATCCACGGAAGAAACCGTCTGATGGGCAACTCTCTGCTTGATATTATCGTATTTGGACGAAATGCAGGTAAGGCGGCAGCGGCAAAAGCGAAAAATGTGGAGCTTGGCAACATGAATCTTGACCATGTAAACGCATATGCAGAAGAGCTCAAAGAGGCTGGGCTGGACACAGGAGATGTCTCACCGCTCCTGCTCCCGAAATATGCAAGGCATGAGAGATAAGGAAGGAAGAGAGAATGGATATTTTAGCGTGGTTTCAGGACAGTGTCCTGGGGAATACTCTGATGGTCGTTTTTATGGTAGCATTTATCGGCTATCTTGTGGGAAGCATTAAGATCAAAGGAGTTGAACTTGGAACAGCGGGCGTCCTCCTGGTTGCCCTGGTGTTCGGGCATTTTGGCTTTGAAGTGCCTGACCTGGTCAGAGAGCTGGGACTGATCTGTTTCGTGACCTCCGTAGGATTTATTGCGGGGCCGAAGTTCTTCCGCAATTTTAAGATCAATGCGAAGTCATACATTCTGCTCGGGTTTATCATTATTGCAATAGGAGCGCTGACGACAGCTGCGATCATCGAGATTGCCGGCGTCCCCTCAGACATCACCGTCGGTATGATGTCAGGGGCACTGACAAGTACTCCGGGGCTTGCGGCGGCAATCGACGCCACGGGTTCCGCGAATGCATCCGTCGGATACGGGATCGCGTATCCCTTCGGAGTCGTCGGAGTCGTACTCTTCGTACAGCTCGTCCCGAAGATCCTGAAAACTGATATGGCGGCGGAACGCGCGCAGTTTGAGGCAGCCCAGAATGTGGGCGATGATGCGCTGAAGAAAAAAGAGAAGCTGTTCATCGTAGACGAGATGGGATTCTTCCCGTTCGCACTTGCAATCGCGCTTGGGATTATCCTGGCAAAGATCGTGATTCCGCTTCCGGGCGGTGCTGAGTTTTCCCTTGGCACATCCGGCGGTCCTCTGATCGCCGGACTGATCCTCGGGCACTTCGGCCATGCCGGAAAGATAAGCCTCCACGTGGAAAAATCTGTGCTGGAGTGTTTAAGGGAGTTCGGCCTTGCGCTGTTCCTGATCGGCGCTGGTGTGGAAGCCGGGGCAGGATTCATTGAGATCCTCAAGGAGCAGGGGATTGTGCTGTTCCTTTACGGAGCACTTATCACGCTGATCCCGATGTTTGTCGGCTACTTTGTTGCCACGAAGATGATGAAGCTTAGCCTGTTTAATACGCTTGGCTCTATCTGCGGCGGTATGACAAGTACGCCGGCTCTTGGGACACTGATCCGTGTGACGGGGACGGACGATGTGGCGTCCGCATATGCGGCAACCTATCCGGTTGCCCTGGTATTTGTTGTGCTGGCATGTCAGTTTATCGGAATCTTCTTATAAACAACAGTTCAGACATACACGGAATGGGAACAGAAAGTATGCTCGTATACATTTGCGAAGCGAATGGAAAATATAACAACAGTACAGGACCGTCCGACATGGCGGTCCGAAGAATATCAGCAGTAAAGTAGAAAGGGGTTGGCTTTCATGCGTGAAATCAATGTAAGCGCACTTACAGACGTGATCGAGAGACTCTGTATCGAGGCAAATGAGCATCTCCCGGAAGACGTAAAATGCGCGATCCGCGACTGCCGTGCCTGTGAGGACGGAGAGATCGCGAAAGGTGTTCTGGACAACATCATCGAGAATTATGAGATTGCAGACAGTGAGAACGTGCCAATCTGCCAGGATACTGGCATGGCATGTGTGTTCCTTGAGATCGGACAGGATGTCCATCTTGTAGGAGGAGATCTTGCAGAGGCAGTGGACGAGGGTGTCCGCCGCGGATATGGCAAAGGATATCTGCGCAAATCTGTCGTAAAGGACCCGGTCCGCCGCGGAAATACAGGAGATAACACTCCGGCAATGCTCTACACGGAGATCGTGCCGGGAGATAAGATCAAGGTTACGGTTGGACCAAAGGGCTTTGGAAGCGAAAATATGAGCCAGATCCGTATGTTCAAGCCATCCGCAGGTCTTCAGGGTATCAAGGATTTTATTCTTGAGGCCGTAGAGACGGCAGGACCCAACCCGTGCCCGCCTATGGTAGTCGGCGTCGGCATTGGCGGAACCTTTGACAAGTGTGCGCTCCTTGCAAAGAAAGCACTTATGAGACCGCTGGATTCTTCTAATCCGGATCCGTTCTACGCGGACCTGGAAAAGGAGATGCTGGAGAAGGTAAACGAGCTTGGGATCGGACCGCAGGGATTCGGCGGCAGGACGACAGCGATCGGGCTTAATATTGAGACGATGCCGACACATATCGCAGGTATGCCGTGTGCAGTCAATATCAACTGCCATGTGACACGCCACAAATCGGAGGTGATATAAATGGCAAGAAAGATTACATTACCGCTCACAGAGGAGCTTGCGAAAACTCTCCACGCAGGAGACGAGGTGCTCCTGACAGGAACGATCTACACATCACGCGATGCAGGGCACAAGCGTATGTGCGAGGCGCTGGCAAAGGGAGAGGAGATCCCCTTTGATCCGAAGGATGCGACGATCTATTATGTGGGACCGACCCCGGCAAAGCCGGGACATGTCATCGGGAGCGCAGGTCCGACAACCAGCGGACGTATGGACGCTTATGCGCCGACCATGATGTCTGTCGGGGCAAGGGGGATGATCGGAAAAGGAGCACGCCTCCCGGAAGTTGTGGAAGCCATGAAGAAGTACAGCGGCGTTTATTTCGGCGCTATCGGCGGCGCAGGAGCCCTGCTGGCGAAATGCATCAAGAAAGCAGAGCTGATCGCATATGAAGACCTCGGCGCAGAGGCGTTAAGGAAGCTCTATGTAGAAGATATGCCTCTTGTTGTCATTATTGACAGTGAGGGAAACAACCTCTACGAAGAGGGAAGAAAAGCGTATCTGGAGTCAAAAAAATAACCTTTGAAGAAAAGGATAAAGAGGGACTGCACATCAATGGATTTTGATGTACAGTCCTTTTTTCAGGGAAGAGGCGGGCAATTGGGATTGGAAATGGCTTGTCCCTGCCAGATGTCGTTCTCTTTCAAATACTGATGAAACCGGTTCAGGACCGTGCGCTTGGCACTCGTCCAAAGCGGAGCAATAAGAAGCTCCTTTGGCCCGTCGCCGGTGAGCCGGTGTATGACGATATCAGGGTTCAGGTGCAAGATACATTTTCCAAGCATCTGGATATATTCCTCCATATCCGGTGTATGGAATGGGGCACGGGCATATTCTTCTGCGAGATCTGTGCCCCGAAGTATGTGAAGAAGCTGGAGCTTGATCCCCTGGATATCCATATGGTTCAGATATCTGATGGTCTCAAGCATCATTTCCGGCGTCTCTCCGGGGAGATACAGGATCGTATGGACAATCACGGATATCCCAATATGGTGTAGATTATGGAGGGCAGCCTCAAACACGCTCAGCGGATATCCGCGACGGATATATGCGGCTGTCCCGGGATGGATGGTCTGGAGCCCGAGCTCGATCCAGACCGGTTTGATCCGGTTTAGACGGTCCAGGAGTTCCAGGACATCGTCCCCAAGACAGTCCGGTCGGGTCGCGATGGACAGGATTTTCACGTCCGGGTCAGAGATCGCCTGGGTAAAAATACTCTCCAGATAACCCACAGGGGCGTATGTGTTGGTAAATGCCTGGAAGTACGCGATGAAAGAGCGGACAGGACGCTTTGCCTGAACCTCAGCCTTTCCGCGGGCGATCTGTTGGGGGATGGAAAGCAGGGAAGACCCGGCAAAATCTCCGGAACCCTTTGCGCTGCAGAAGATGCATCCCCCGGTTCCTGCGCTGCCGTCCCGGTTGGGGCAGGTCATTGCGCCGTTCAGAGTGATCTTATAGACTTTTTCTTGAAAATTCTGTTTCAAATACGAGTCCAGGGAGTAATAGCGCCTCCCATTCCAGAGTTCTCTGTAAACCATCCGTCATAACTCCTTTGTTTTGAGCTGTTCTTTGCACTATTTCAAAAAGTTTGCAGTGTTTATCATAACATTGCATTGCTTTCTATACAAGAGGAAGGGACAGAATGTACCAGGTTTTTGAAGGGATGCAATTGTTCTGAAAAATACCGCTTGACAGGTTTCCTTGCAACAGACACAATATATGACAGGAAAGAAAATCCCCGGAGGATATCATGTCAGAGATGAGAACGAGAATGATTCTATTCAGCTTTACCCGTGCAGGCACTGACCTGAACCGCAGATTATGCAGATATTTCAGAGAAAGCGGCAGGGCGTATGAGTCGTATACGGTAAAGAAATATGCGGATGCGGGTCCTGAAACAGGAGAAACGGCGCCGCTGCCGGAAGATATGGGGCAGTTTATCAAAGAGCGCTGGGGAAGGGATGCCTTTCTCTTTATCGGCGCAGCGGGAATCGCGGTACGTTTCATTGCCCCGTGGGTGAGAGACAAGTTTACAGATTCCCCTGTCCTTGTGGCAGATGAAGCGGGACGCCATATCATTCCCATACTTTCAGGCCACATGGGAGGGGCAGCAGAGCTTGCGGATGAGATTGCGGGAGTGACCGGAGCTGAGGCAGTGCATACGACAGCAACAGACGTAAAGGGGAAATTTGCCCCTGATATGTTCGCAAAAAGAAGCGGATTATATATTACGGACCGGAAGGCGGCGAAGGAAGCGGCAGCGGCAGCCCTGGAGGGAGAGCGCATTGCCTTCCTGCCGGAATACGGGAATTATGAAATGGAAGGCAGGATTCCCGATGAAATTATTCTGTGCCATACAGAGGAAGAGGCAGGACGGTATCCCTTTCGGATCATAATGACGGACCGTGATATGCAGACAGACGGCAGGACGCTGATCCTGAAACCGAGAAATGTGACAGCCGGGATCGGCTGCAGGAGAGGGATACGCCCGGAGGTTCTGGAAGCGGGACTGGAAAGCATCCTGGCAGAACAGCACCTGACCATGGAACAGGTGGAGAGGATTGCCAGCATTGATTTGAAGAAGGATGAGCCGGCGATCAGGGCCCTGGCGGAAAATTACAGGATTCCATTCCTTACTTTTCCAGCGGATGAGCTTAAGAAGACCGGGACGGTTACACAGAGCTCTCTGTTTGTGGAAGAGACAGTGGGAGTGGATAACGTATGCGAGAGGGCAGCAATGCGCTCCTGCAGGAACGGGAGCCTGGTTCAGGGGAAAAGCATCCGGGATTCGATGACAGCGGCTCTGGTGAGGCGGACGGTGGTATTGCGATGGGATGACATGCGGGAAGAGAAAGAGTAAGAATGAGGCAGGCAGGGAGCCATGTTTGGATAAAAGCACGGTTTCCTGTTTCTTTTTTTGAATCCGTGATCATTTTACCTGTGCCGGACCGTTATATCAGATAGAGAGTGCTCTTTAGGAGGATACAAAAGCTTGACGCGCGAAGATGAAATATTCAAGAAACTGAAAAGAGGGGACAAAAGCGGCATTGAGGATCTGGTGCGGATGTATTATGACGATATTCTTTGGTATTGCCGCTTCCGCGTGCCGGACCGTGCGGCAGCCGAGGATGCAGTGCAGGAAACCTTCCTGAAGGTATTCCGGCATCTGGATACCTACAGGCACAGGGGAAAATTCCGTGCCTTTTTATACCAGGTGGCAGCGAATACGTGTATTGATACCTGCCGGAAAAGAAGGTGGGATTCCCTGGAAGAGGAGGTCCCAAGCCGCCGCAGGGAAATCGAAGAAAAGGAAGAGGAGGAAGATTTTCTCCGCATGATACGCTCCCTTCCTCCGGGGCTGGGAGAGATCGTTTTCCTGCGGTTCTCCCAGGAGCTTAAGCTTCGGGAGATCGCTGAGCTGACAGACACGCCGCTTCGGACGGTGCAGTCCAGGCTGCGCAGGGCACTTAAGCTTCTGAAAACAGGTCTGGAAAGTGTAGATGAAAATAGGAAAGGAGGGGCAAAAGATGTGGAAAACGGCAGAGAAAAGAGAGATGGAAAGAAGGCTGAAAAAAGGGTTTGAACAGGAGAAAAGGCGTGTAATTGCCGGGGAATGTGAAGTGCAGAAGACGGTATGCATTGCCCAGGCTGCATACGAAGCGGCAGGAGCGGGCAAAAGGAGGATGAGATTTTGCGGACTGTTAAGAAGCCAGATCCGATATATCGGCGTCATAGCCTGGGGAGGCCAGGCAGCGCTGTTTATAGTGCTGGCGCTGTTCTTTCGGACTGTTTCGGGATCGCTGGAAGAACCGGAAATGATTTTTTTCATGCGGAGGATGCCGGAGTGCCTCTGTGCTGTGGGATTGCTCTCGGCATGGAGTTGTGTCCCGTTTCTGTTCCGCTCCTTTAGGTGGAAAATGGCAGAGGTGGAGACGGCAGCGTATTTTTCTATGGTTCGCCTGAGGCTGGCGCAGCTTGTGATTGTGGAGGGCGGAGCGTTTCTCATAGCGGCAGGAGTCACAGGGATTGTAGTGCTCGCCAGCCTGATCAGGGTACGTGAGGCGATATCCTGTATCGGGATTCCCTTTCTGGTTTTTGGAAGCTGTATTTTGTATTTCCTGAGAAAAGGAAAGGGGGAGCTGTTTTTGCGCAAGTGTACGGCGGCAGGGATCACGATCATGATCATGTTTGTGACCGGCAGGAAGCTCGGAGCGGAGCTGGGAATTGAACTGAAGGGGAATACGGCATGGCTCCTGTGCGCGGCAGCGGCGGCGATATGGGGGTATCAGGTATGGAAGATCAAGAAGGAGGAAAGCAGATGGAGCTTAGCATAAAAGGGCTGACAAAGCAGTTTAAGGATAAGATGGCGGTAGACCATGCGACACTTACAGTGACGCCGGGAGTCTGGGGGCTTTTAGGAGCGAACGGCGCGGGAAAGACAACGCTTATGCGCATGGTGGCAGGCCTGGTCAGACCGACGGAAGGAACCGTGGAGTATGGTGGCGTACGGATTGGGACACTGGGGGAGGCGTACAGGGATATCTTCGGATACCTGCCGCAGGAATTTGGGTTTTACCCGGAATTTACGGTCTGGGATTACCTGGATTATATCGCGGCTCTCAAGGGGATACCCCGGAAGGAGGCGGCGGATAAGATCGAAAGGCTTCTTGCCACGTTCGGTCTTTTGGATGTGAAACGGAAAAAGATTGCCAAATTGTCCGGCGGGATGAAACGTCGGGTCGGGATTGCGCAGGCGCTCTTAAATGAACCGGAGATACTGATCCTGGATGAGCCGACCAGCGGCCTCGATCCCGGAGAGCGTGTGAAATTCAGAAACCTGCTCTCAGAGTTTGCGGCAGACCGTATTGTACTGATTTCCACGCATATCGTATCAGACGTGGAATATATCGCATCGCGCAATGCGATCATGAAGGACGGGAAGATCATTGCCGTGGGGACAACAGAGGAGCTGATCCGCCAGATTGAGCATAAAGTATGGTCGGCGAAGATCCCGGAATATGACCTTCACCGCTGCGGGCAGGAAGCGCGGATCGTCAGCATCCGCAATGAGGCGGATCAGATGGTGTCCGTCCGGTATCTGGCTGAAACTCCGGTTATCCGGGATTCCCGGGAGTGCACGCCCAGGCTGGAGGACCTGTATTTGTGGCTGTTTCCAGAAGAAGGAGAGGTGAGATAGATGAGAGTATATCAGGCGGAATTAAAGAGAATCTTAAAGACCAGATCTGTGCAGATCCTGCTCATCGCAGCCATTCTCGTCAGTGCGCTGCTTGCGTATTTCCCTGCCACATTCCTGGGATATGTCTATGAGGATGAGAGAGGGCAGGAGGTCACTTTAAACGGCAGGGACGCCCTGCCGATAATAAAGGAGAGGCAGGGGCAGTACCAGGGGAAGATTACCCAGGAGAAGCTTGCCGAAGCGCTGGAACAGTATCAGGAATTTGCCGCAGGGTACGAGGGAGGACTTCCGAATGGGATCTATGATGAGAGAGTGGGCACAGTGGATTCTTTTGCCCATGTGTATAATATCAGCAAACTGCTCTCCAGGATGCAGGAAGTAAACGCGGACCCAAAGACAGGGATCGCCCCGGCAGCGGAGGATCTGGCAAAAGAGCAGGCAGAAAATTTCTATGGACAGTGCAGGCAGCATGTGCGGGACCTGATCTATCTGGAGAACGGGCATGGAGAGAAGGTTGATGCCGCCGTCGCCCAGGCGGAAAAACTGTATGCGAGGGCAGAGACGCCCTTTACCTATTTTCCCGGGATAGGGGCGAACGGAGTCGAATATGAAGGGCTCTGTGTGCTCTTCCTGGTGCTGATCGGCACGGTGATTCTGGCGCCGCTGTTTGCAGGCGACAGGCAGACGCAGGCGGACCAGATCATGAAGTGTACAAAACATGGAAAACGCCGCCTTGCAGCGTGCAGGATACTGTCGGGCCTGACGATCGTGACTGTGATGTATGCCGTTGGGATCACGTTATTCCTTGTGCTTATGAACACATCATTCGGATGGGAGAGCCTGGCGTCCTCTGTGCAGATCGTGATCAGCGCCGCGATATTCCTTCCGGTGACGATGGGAGAGCTGGAACTGATCATCGCGGCAGGCGGCTATGTCACGCTGCTTGCGACAATGGCTTTTACCCTGTTCTTGTCGGGCAGGATGAAAAGTGTTTTTGCTGCGGCGGTCACGTCATTCATTTTCCTGTTTCTCCCGACTGTATGCTATATGATATTTGACGGAAATGTAAGGAACTGGATCTGCGGTATCCTCCCGTCAGGAGGTACAGGGCTGATGAACAGCTTCACCTACGCCGTGATGGATACAAAGTTCGCCTTTGCGGGAAACACGGCAGTGTGGACGCCATATCTGATGATGGCATCGGCAGCCGCAGAGACGCTCCTTTTTATCCCGCTGACAGCGGCAGGGTGGTGCCGGAGGAGGTCCTAAAAAGCGTATTTTGGGAGAGTTTTCCATATATCCCTTGTCAGAGAATGGCTTTTTCCATTACAATACAATAGGAAGAGCAGATGTTAGAAAAAGGGAGGATATGGGAGGCTGCAGTGAATGTAAAAACAAAAAAAGAATGGAAAAAACTTCTTCTTCAGACGCTGAAGATCGCGGTGGGGAGCAGTGTGGCAATCTTTATCGCCCAATATCTCGGACTTGAGTATGGGGTGTCTGCGGGCAGCATTACCCTTCTCACGCTTGTGACAACAAAGTGGGAGACCGTGAAACTCTCTTTGTGCCGCCTGATCACATTTGTGATTACAGTGGTGCTTGCGGGGATCACGATAGGGCCGATGGAGAGCGGATGGGTTGCATACGGCATTTTTGTCTTTCTGTTAATCGGTGTCTGCCATCTGCTTGGATGGCAGGCGACCATATCGGTCAATTCAGTTATCGGGACACATTTTCTGATGTCAG
This sequence comes from uncultured Mediterraneibacter sp., assembly GCA_944381935.1. Classification (GTDB taxonomy): domain Bacteria; phylum Bacillota; class Clostridia; order Lachnospirales; family Lachnospiraceae; genus Mediterraneibacter. The sequence goes on from CALWMN010000003.1 coordinate 148,040, forward strand.
AGGATTTTGGCTTTGATTTTATTTTCAATGAATTTCTGCTCGTATTGATCGGGATTACCATTGCCGTGATCCTGAATCTGTTCTATGACTATAGACACCAGAAGAACGGATTGGTCCGCAGCATGCGCTACACGGAAAGCCGGCTTCAGGCGATCCTCGGGAAAATGGCAGCATATCTGGCAGGGGAGGAGCTGCCGCGGAGTGTGTGGGATGACATACGGAAGCTGGAGGGAGAACAGGAGGAATTTGTGCGTGACGCCTGTGAGTACCAGGATAATACTTTTCATTCCCATCCGGGATATTACATCGATTATTTTGAGATGCGGCTCAAACAGGTCGGGATCCTCCACAATCTGCACTATGAGATCAAAAAGATCCGCAACATGCCCCGGCAGGCAAAGATTATCTCAGAGTATATTGTATATATGGCGCAATATGTGGTAGAGACCAATTCACCGGATGAACAGATACAAAAGCTGGAAGGAATTTTTGAAGAAATGCAAAGAGAACCTCTTCCGGTGACGAGAGAGGAATTTGAAGGCAGGGCGGTTCTATATCATATCCTGATGGATCTGGAAGAATTTCTTGTTTTTAAAAAAAGATTTGTAGAGGGACTGGATGAGGGGCAGAAAGAAAGGTACTGGAAAAAGGAAAAATAGCAGAAGGGAGCATAGTTGTAGTTTCCTTCTGCTACTGAAGAAATTTTACAAAAAGGTCAGCTGTTTTAACAGAACAGCCGATCTTTTTTTGTTGATAATGTCCAAATATTTTTTTTGAGAAGAAAATAAGTTGACTAAAATGATGATCTGTGTTAAAAAGTAATTAACAAAAACGTTTTTGGAAATACGGAAAGGGAACATGTATGACGGCGACGATTCAGGACGTGGCAAGGGCGGCGGGGGTTTCGGTAGGCACAGTTTCAAGAGCCATGAATGACTATTCGGATATCAGTGCAAAGACAAGGGAACGTATCCTGGAAGTGGCGAAGGAGATGAACTACCGGCCGAATCTCGTGGCGAAGAGCCTTTCGTCGAAGCATTCAAGGAGTATTGCGGTGATCCTCTCGGGGTTCCTTGAGGATGTAATGTTCAATGATTTTGAGACGATGCTCATGAAAGGGTGTTACCAGTTCGCGATCGAGCATGATCTGGACATCTCAATGTACGTGATCAATACGAAAACGCAGACGGAAAAGAGTTATGAACAGCTCTGCTATGAACATAATATCGCAGGAGCCGTCATTTTCGGGCTGAAGAATACAGATCCGTATTTTAAAAGCCTGGAGGAGAGCAATAAGCCCTGCGTGACGATTGATGTGGAAGTAGGGGGTGAGAATGTCAGCAATGTCACGAACGATCATGTGGCGGCATTTGACGAACTCACGCAGTACCTGATCGATCAGGGGCACAAAAGGATTGCCCTGGTCAGCGGGAGGAAGAACGCTGCAGTCACGGTACAGCGGTTTGAGGGCGCGATGAACGCGATGAAAAGAAATGGTCTGGAGCTGCCCAAAGAGTGGGTTATCTATACAAATTTTTTGAAAGACGAGGCAGACTCAGAGGTTGAAAAGTTCCTGAAGGAACACGGTGAAGCCGGTGTGACAGCATTTCTGTGTATGAGCGATATGCTGGCCATCGGAACAATAGAAGCGCTGAAAAAATCCGGTTACCGGGTGCCGGACGATTATTCGGTAGTGGGATATGACGGCATATACGTCACAGAACACACGGACCCGAAGATCACAACAGTAGATCAGAATATTAAGGATAAGGGATATGAGGCCGCTCATCTCCTGTATGATATGATCGAAGGAATACGCCCGGCGCAGGATCTTATACTTCCGCACAGTCTCGTGATACGCGACAGTGTGAAGAAAGTGTGAGGTCAGAAGGCGCAAAAGTGAGAAAAGCGGAGAACCGCTTTTTTTCAGACACATTTCCAAAAACGTTTTCGGAAACGCGGGAAAACGAAGCGGACGAACAGTGAAAGGAGAGATTATTATGAAAAAGAGACGAATTTTGGCAGCATTACTGGCAGGAATCATGGTTGTTTCAACGGGATGTGGCAGCTCATCAGGCGGCAGCGGCAGCTCTTCGGGCAGCGGCGGTTCTGGGGAGGTCACGATCACGATCCCGTCATACAAGACTGGAGAGAATGTCGGAGCAGTATTTTTTGAGCCTCAGGTGGAGCGGTTTAATGAAGCGTATGAAGGCCAGTACCGCATAGAGTTGGAAAATGTGTCCGAAGATACGTTCAATGACCAGATGAAACAGCTTGCACAGCAGAATGCGCTCCCGGCTCTGGTGCAGGGAGGCGATAAAGAGTGGCTCAAGAACGTCGTATTTCCAAACGGCATGGCGTACGATATCAGCGGATGGCTTGAGGAACATCCGGAGATCAAAGAGCTTATGCTCGATGATGCGATCGACTACTGTACGGAAGATGACGGCGCGATTTACAGTGTGCCCCTGGCCACAGTAAGACCGACAGGATTTTTCTACAACAGCTCGTTGTGGGATGTGGCAGATGTGGATCTGAGCGCGCTTACGATGGACGAGTTCATCGGGCAGTTGGGCGACCAGAAGATTGCGTTTTCAACGGCAGAAAATGCGTGGGTGGTATCCCTTTTCCTGACGGCACTGATCGCAGATGAAGAAGGCGGGGCAGAGCTGCTTAACAGCGGTATCGATGAGAAGATCACGGACCTGAACCAGACAGCAATCGTGAACTCGGTGGAGAAGATGCAGAGTCTCCTTCAGAACAATGCATCCTCCAACTCCATAGGAGCAGCTTATCCTGACGCGGCCAATGCGTTTATGAGCAACGAGGCGGCGGTCATCTCAAACGGTCCCTGGATGTCAAGTGATTTTGAGGAGTCCAATTCCAAAAACTGGAGCAACGGATTTGACGGCGCCGATGTAAGAGCGGCTCTGTTCCCGAACCAGGTCGGAATTGCCCAGACCCGCAGCTATGGCGAGTGGTGGATCAATGCAGATGCATCTGAAGAGGAAATTGAGTGTGCACTGGCATTTATCGAATTTATTTACACTCCGGAAGAACTGGAAGCATACCTGCTCGCAGAGGGCGGAGATGCGCCGAATCTTGAGTATAGCGACGATTTCGTAAAGCAGCAGAGTGAGACGCAGGTTCTTGCTGACCTTGCAGCGGATACGACAGAGGAAACTATATATGTACCGAATATCCTTGACGTTATTCCTTCATCCGTAGCAAACTCGGATCTCAGCAGACTGCTGCCGTCGCTGGCGGATGGTACACTGACGGCCGAAGAGTTCTGCGAGCAGCTTACCACTGCGGCGCAGGAGGCTTCGAAAGAGTAGGAGCTGACAGCAGAATAGAGAGCTATTTCACACGCCCGCCTCTTGTGACGGGCGTGTGTGCTAAAAGAAAGGAAATGGTTTTATGAAAAAAAGACCTGCAAGAACGAACCGTATGCCGAAAAATCATTGGGAAAGAAAAAATTATAAATGGATCTATCTCTTCCTGCTACCAACGGTCATCATATTTCTGATGTTTTATATGGTGCCGATCATCCAGGTGTTTGTGACCTCATTTACACGTTGGGACGGATTCAACAGTCCTGCGTTCAGCGGACTGACAAACTATATCAATCTGTTTACATCCGGTTCCTTCCTCATTTCCCTGAAAAATCTGTTCCTGTGGGCGTTGATCGCCATGTTCCTGCACGTGGGTTTCGGAACGGTGATCGCTTTCGTCCTCTATCAGCGAAAAAGAGGCTGGAAAGTCACACGTGCCGTATTCATGATCCCAAATGTTATCAGTGCGGCGGCGTGGGCAATGATCTATCGGTTTTTCTTCAATAACAACTACGGAATCCTGAATTCTGTCATCCGAAAGATCAACCCTGACTTTGACGTGCAGTGGTTCTATCAGTCGCCATGGGCATTCTGGGCCGTTACGCTGACATGGCTTTTCTACGCGGTCATCGTTACGCTGCTTGTGTTTGGCGATCTTATGAACATTCCCCAGGAGCTCAACGAGGCGGCAATCATAGACGGGGCGAGCGGATGGCAGTTGATCAGATATATACAGCTCCCGCTGTGCCGGAGCGCCATTGCGACGGGAGTAATCTGCTCTATCACTTCAAGAATCACGATGTATGAACAGATATCCCTTACGACTTCCGGAGGTCCCGGAAACGATACGATGAGCCTTCCGATCCTGCTTGTAAATGCTGTTACGGACTATCGGTACGGCTATGCCAATGCCATCGGAGTAGTGATGTTCGTGATCGGACTGGTGATGATGGGGATCATCAACAAAGCGTTCAGAATGAATGAAACAGATTATTAGGAGGTGGAAATATGCTGACATTCAAGAAGGGATTAAGCAGAGGGATAATATATTTCCTGGAGATATTTGTTATCGTCATATCGATATTCCCGCTCCTCTGGGTGCTTATATCCGCTTTTAAGACAAACGGCGAGATATTGGGCAATCCTCTGGGCCTGCCGTCTTCAATCTCGTTCGATACATTTGTGCACCTGTTTGAGAATTATAATTTCCCGCAGTATTTCGTGAATTCACTGCTGGCTGCAGGCGTATCCACCGCGGCATCCCTGCTGTTCTACGCAATGGGGGGGTATGTGCTGGCAAAGTATAAATTCCCCGGGCGCACGCTTTTGTTCACGCTGTTTACCGTGACGCTCCTTGTTCCGGCACACAGCAAGACACAGCCGATCTTTACCCTGATCATGCAGTTGGGGCTCTTTGACAATATATGGGGCGTGACGCTGGTTTATCTGTCCACGGGCATGGCGATGTCTATTTTCGTCCTGAGAGCGGGATTTATGGCAATCCCCAAATCACTGGATGAAGCTGCGATCGTGGACGGCGCAGGATTCATCAGGATATTCTGGTCGATCAACCTGCCCCTTGCCAAAAGTGCCCTTACTACGGCGGGAATCCTGATGTTCCTGAATAACTGGAATGAATACTATTATGCGTCTCTGCTCACAATGTCGGACTCACAGAGAACTCTGCCGATCGCTCTGAGTTATTTTACGAGTGAATTTTCATATAATTATACGCAGCTTTTTGCGGCGCTTGTCATTGTTGTACTGCCCGGGATCATTCTTTACATCTTTGCCCAGGAGCAGGTGCAGGTGAGTATGGCGTCAACAGGCATCAAGGGATGACCTAACATAATATAAAAGGAGAAAATGTATGAACTATCATATGAATTATAACGCGGTTCCCTGCGGATGGGTGGTCGAGGAAACAGGATTTGACGCGCGCTGCATGGCAAAGTGCGAATCAATCTTTGCGCAGGGAAATGGATATATGAATATACGGTGCTCCCTGGAGGAGAACTACGTAGGGCAATGCAGAAATACATTTGTTGCCGGCACGTTTAATAAGGCCATGCCTGATGAAGTAACGGAACTGCCAAACCTCCCGGATATGACGGAGCTTGTGATCGCGTTGAACGGAGAGCGGTTTTCCATGAGCCAGGGAAAAGTCCACTCCTATTCCAGAAAGCTTGACCTGCGAAATGGAGAGTGCATAAGGGAAGTGGACTGGGAGAGCCCGGCGGGTATAAGGGCGAAGTTCACCTTTCGGAGATTCGTTTCCCTGAAACGGGAACACGTCGCAGCGTTTATGATGGAAGTGACTCCTGTATCCGGGACCTTTGAACTGCTGTTGGAAAGCGGGATCAGCTCCCGGAGCACAAACACGGGTTCCCAGCATTGTCTGGACGGAGAAAAGAGAGTGCTGGACGGCGACGTCCTCAGATTGTCAACCAGGACAAATCAGTCTGATATACCGATCACGCTGCACTGTATGCACGTCTTTAACAAAAAACAGGCGTTGGAGCTCCCGGTGATCCAGCGGAGGAGATTCGTCAAACGGTTCCGATTTCTGGTCGAAGACGGGGATACCCTGCGTATGGAAAAATTCATCTGTTATCATACCGGGCGCGACAAAGCGTTTGAGGAACCGGACAATCCCGAAGGCACTGCGGACAGCCAAGCCGTAAATGATATGGGAGACGCGTGTATCCGCGGCTGCCGGAACGAGAGCTATGAAAGCCTCCTGGCGGAATCAGAAGAATTGTGGAACAGTTACTGGGGCAGATCGGATGTGCACATCGACAGTCCGAATCCGATGGATCAACTGGGCGCGCGATTCGCCCTCTATCATCTGAACATTATGGTACAGAGAAGAGACAACCGCGTGGGAATCGGGGCGAAAGGGATGACGGGCGAAGGCTATAAATGCCATTCTTTCTGGGATACGGAGATGTTTCTTCTTCCCCATTATCTGCTGACCGATCCATTGGCGGCGAGGACGCTGCTCGAGTACCGGTACAGGACCCTCCCGGGAGCATACCGAAAAGCAGAAGAGAACCATTATGAGGGCGCGATGTTTCCGTGGGAGAGCGCCTGGATGGACGACGGAGAGGTGACTCCTCTCTACGGGGCGGCGGACGTGATGACCGGGGAGAGCATCCCGATCTATACGGGGATCCGTGAACATCATATTACTGCTGACATCGCATGGGCTGTCATGCTCTATTACAATATAACAGAAGACGATGAATTCATGGAACAATATGGCTGTGAGCTCATGGTGGAAACTGCACGGTTCTGGGCCAGCAGGCTGGAGTGGAAAGAGGAGGCGAGCAGATACGAGATATGCGGCGTGATCGGTCCTGACGAATATAAGGAAGATGTGGACAACAATGCATTTACAAATTATCTGGCGGCGTATAATCTCAGGGCGGCATCGGATGTGATCGGATCTATGGAGCAGAAATGGCCGTGCGCATGGGAGCGCCTGGGCGGAGAATCCAGGCTGGAAGAGCTGAGGAAGGATTTTGGGGAAAAGTCGCAGAAGATATACCTGCCCGGGCCGGGGGAGGACGGACTCGTGCCCCAGAACGACGAGTACCTCAGCCTGGAGAAGATCGATCTGACAAAATATAAGATGCAGCAGGGAGTATCCTCTGTTTATGAGGATTACAGTCCTGATCAGATGAACCGGCTTATGCTGTCAAAGCAGGCGGATCTTGTAATGCTTCTGAGGATTATGCCGGAACTGTTTGACCAGGAGACGAGACGCCGGAATTTTATCTTCTACGAATCCCGCACGCTGCATGATTCATCGCTGAGCCATGGCCAGCATTGTGTGCTGGCTGCATGGATGGGAATGGACAAGATGGCGCTGGACATGTACCGCCACGCGGTCGATATTGATCTGGGCCCGAATCCATCCTCCTCTGACGAGGGGATACACAGCGCTGCCATGGGAGGAATCTGGCAGTGCAATGTGTGTGGGTTTGCCGGACTGAAATGGGGCGCAGGCGAGCTGAATCTTGAGAATCATCTGCCGCAGCAGTGGAACGCCATGGCATTTAAGATCTGCTGGAAGGGAACATGGATCAATGTCTCGATGGAGAGAGACATGCTGAGGGTGAAGCATCTGTCCGGACCGGATCTTGAACTGACATTAAACGGGAAGAAATATGTCCTGAGGGTCAACGGTGAAGTTTCGGACGGCAGTGAAAGCTCACATGGAAAGACCGCAGAAGAGGGCGAAGGGAAGCCTGCGGGCAGATATGCGGGGGTGATATTTGATCTTGACGGAGTTCTGTGCCATACGGATCAGTTCCACTACCGTGCATGGAAAAAGATCGCGGACGGACTGGGCATACCCTTTGACGAAAAGGTCAACCGGAGGCTCCGCGGCGTGAGCAGGATGGAAAGCCTGGAGATCATACTGGAAAAGAGCAGAGAAGAGATACCAGAAGAAAGAAAACAGGAGCTGGCGGAGGAGAAAAACAGATATTACAGGGAGTTCCTCTCTGAGATGACGCCTGACGACATGGATCCGGCAGTAAGAGATATGCTCCTTGCCCTAAAGCAAAGAGGCATCCGGATCGCAGTAGGCTCGTCGAGCAAAAATGCGGCGTTTATCCTGAAACGTCTGGATGCAGAAAATATCTTTGACGCAGTGTGCGATGGCACAATGATCACGCACAGCAAACCTCATCCGGAAGTATTCCTGAAAGCGGCTGAGAAGCTGGGGGTAAAGCCGGGATCATGCCTTGTGGTGGAAGATGCACCGGCAGGAGTGGAGGCCGCCAGAGCAGCGGGGATGGACTGCGCGGCGATCGGAACGGGCGAATGGACAGTACAGCCTGATTTTCACATAGATTCTGCTGCCGAACTAAAAGAGCTGCTTAGATACTAAAATCAGATATACAGAATAAATGGCAAGGGGATGCCGCATCGATGATGCTCTGATCATCGATGCGGTATCCCCTTTTGCCATGCCTGCCAGGCTTAAAACTCAGACTGAAGGGCATCGTACCCGGTTTCTTTCGTGCGGATTCTCATTGCACTGCGGATCTCGTAGCTGAAGATCTTTCCGTCTCCGACCTCCCCTGTGTATGCGGCGGACTGGATCGCGTCGATGACTTTTTTCTCCCATTCCTCGGATGATACGACGATCTCAAATTTGATCTTTGGCTGAAGGAAGATGTCGACCTCGGACCCGCGTACATTTTCCCTGTATCCGCGCTGTACGCCGCATCCCATGATCTGGGCAACCGTAATTCCGTTTACCTGGATTTTATTGAGCGCTTCCTTTACCTCTTCTAATTTTTCTTCCCTGACAATTGCTTCTACTTTGATTAACATAGTCTGTTCCTCCTATCCTTTCATTTTTCTATCAGAATGGTTCGGTTTAGTCAAAACCGTTAAAGGACGGGTAAGCGTTCTCGCCGTGCTGTGTTATGTCAAGTCCGGCAATTTCATCTTTCTCATTGACACGGAGCTTCGTGAAGATCCGGATGATTCCGATACAGATGAGGGAGCCGGCGACCGCAACGGCGATTGTCACGAGGATACTGATGACCTGTGCTGTGAACAGCCTCGTTTCACCGAATACAAGACCGTCCCACTGAGCAACAGAGTTAATGGAACTCTGACCGAACAGTCCTGTCGCAATACCTCCCCAGATGCCGCCGATGCCGTGGCACCCGAATGCGTCCAGAGAATCGTCTATTTTCAGTTTATGTTTGATAATATTCATCATAAAGTAGCAGATTGGACTGACAAGAGCCCCGATGATAAAGGACGCCCAGATCGGGACAAAGCCTGCTCCCGGCGTGATGGCGACAAGTCCGACCACAAGACCTGTGGAAGCGCCGACCAGCGTCGGTTTGCCGTCCTTCACCGTGTCGATGAGCATCCAGGACAGAAGAGCGGTAGCAGCTGAGATTGATGTCGTCATAAACGCGTGGGCTGCAAGTCCGTCCGCCGCAAGTGCGCTTCCGGCATTGAACCCATACCAGCCGAACCACAGAAGAGCCGCACCGAGCACAACAAAAGGAATATTGTGGATGCGGTAGGATGCTTTCTCATATCCGCGCCTCCTTCCGAGATAGATTGCAAGGACAAGCGCACTTACGCCGGAACTGATATGTACCACGTTTCCGCCTGCAAAGTCAACGGAACCGATGGATGCGAGGAATCCGCCCTGTCCCCACACCATATGTGCCATCGGATAGTAGACGATGACGGACCACAGTGCGATAAAAGCAAACAGGGCCTTAAATTTCATCCTTCCTACGACCGAGCCGGTGATAAGCGCCGGCGTAATCATTGCAAACATCATCTGGAATCCGGCATATACAAGATGAGGGATGCTGTCCGAGTAAGGTCCGGCGTCCCATCCGACCCCGTTTAGTGCAATCCAGTCGAAGCCTCCGATAACTCCGCCGTGGTCGCTTCCGAAAGCAAGGGAATATCCGAAGAGCGTCCACATGAATACGGAGAGTCCCATAATGGCCACACATGCCATCATTGTGTTGACGACATTTTTCCTCCTGACAAGACCTCCGTAGAAAAAGGCAAGTCCGGGCGTCATGATAAATACAAGCGCCGCGCAAATCATGATAAATCCAGTGTTTCCTGTGTCCATAAAAATACCTCCCATGTACCTTTGGATTTCCGGGCTTTTGTCTGCCGCCGTACGTCAACAGGAAAAGACCGCATCAGATGGAGAGCTTCTCCCATCTGATAAAACAAGAAAAGACGCCTGATCGGTGAGGGCGTTTGCTTCGCCTCATCATCAGACGTCTTTGTCTTGTCGCTAAGTCTAGCAGAACAAAGATCAAAAATCAAGCGGAAAACGAACAAAGATGAACTTTTTGTTAAAAATTCAAGAAAATTTTAGAAAATGCTGTGAATTATCGGGCAAATTTACAGTGGGATCAGAAGTTTTATATAGATTTACAACAGATACCGGTAATGTTACAATGTAAGAGTCAAATTTGGAAACGTGGATGTAAAGAAAGGGGAGAGCGTTATAAAGAGTCCGGATATCCTGATTTTTGCAGGGACAACAGAGGGAAGGAAGCTTGCAGAATATGCATCGGAACACGGCATAGGCTGCTATGTGAGTACAGCCACTGAATATGGGAACAGTATCCTGGAAGACTTGGATGGAATTGAGCGTGCCTGCGGGCGGATGGATGCAGAAGAAATGGGACATTTTATCAGGGGGCATGGCATCCGCCTGGTGATTGATGCGACCCATCCGTTTGCAGTGAAAGCGACAGAAAACATCAAAGCCGCATGTAAGGCGGCAGAGGTTCGCTGTGTCCGGTGTTTAAGGGAGGTTACGGCTGACCGGATGCCCGATGGGAATACCGTGGCGGTGGACTGCGTGGAACGTGCCGTAGAGTACCTGCAGCGCACACAGGGGAACATCCTGATCGCAACAGGCAGCAAGGAACTCCATCTCTATACCGCTATTGAAGGATATGAACAGCGCTGTTTTGCCCGTGTTTTATCTACCCGGGAAGCTGTGGAGGAAAGTGTCCGGCTGGGGTTTCAGGGACGCCATCTGATCGCCATGCAGGGACCGTTCTCCGAGGAGATGAATCTGGCCCTGCTGCATCAGACAAAGGCAAAATATTTTGTGACAAAAGAATCAGGAGCAGCGGGAGGATTTGAGGAGAAGGCAGAAGCCGCCCGGGCGGCAGGAGCCGTTTTGATCGTGATTCGCCCCCCGGAGGAGGAAGGAGAGACCCTGGAGACTGTGATCGGGTTAATTGCAGGTTGCCAGAAGCAGCCTGCTGTGCTAAAATGAATATGATTTTACAGGAAGGATTTTCTGTCATGGAAGAGGGACTCATTCACATTTACTGCGGGGATGGAAAGGGAAAGACATCTGCAGCCATCGGACTTGCCGTGCGCGCAGCAGGCTGCGGGCTGAAGATCCTGTTCGCCCGGTTCCTGAAAAACGAAGATTCGGGAGAGCTGAAAATACTTGATGAGATTCCCGGGATTGAGGTCCTGCACCTGGAAAGATCATATGGTTTCTTTTGGACCCTCAGCGAGAGGGAGAAAGAGGAAGTACGAAATACATACGGTGCGCTCTGGGAGAAGATACTGGAAATGATATCTTCCGGTTCTTATGATGTGCTTGTTATGGACGAATTTATGGCGGCATACCATTACGGGTTAATCCGCCGGGAGGAGGCGCATCGGTTCCTCAGGGAGAAACCGGGAAATCTGGAGATCGTCCTGACAGGGCGAGATCCGGATGAAAGCCTTGTGGAGCTGGCAGATTATGTGTCGGAGATTCACAAGGTGAAGCATCCCTTTGACCGCGGCGTTTTGGCACGCAGAGGGATCGAGTATTAAGTCCAGATCCGGCATACATTCAAAAGACTGCTGCTCTTTTCTGCGCAAGGCAGGAAAAGCACGAGGAAGTCAGGTTAGAATCCTGCGCAATACCCGTTGCTGTATTGGAGGAGCGGCATCCCTTTTCCGTACCCCCCCCCGGACAAGTGGAGGGAGACGGTAGTCACTGTGGGCGCAATGCCTGTGGGAAGGCGGGATGCTTTGCGTTGATACCTAAGCCAGAATATTCACTTTTGGATGGATTTGGAGGTTACGGGGATATGACCGGGGTATGCCGCAGAACCTCTTGTTTTTGTGGCGCCTGGGAGGTATTCACAAACGTCACAAAAAGGAGAGAGAAAATGACAAAAAAAGAAAAAATCTTACTGAAGGCATCCGCCGCTTTCGCGGCGCTGTTTGCCGTCGCACCGGCCGCAAATGCGATGCATATCATGGAGGGGTATCTCCCTGCCGGATACTGCGTGGCATGGGGCCTGGTCTGCCTGCCGTTTCTGATTGCAGGATTTATTTCCCTGAGAAACAAAGTGAAAGAGAATAGAAGAAGTATGACGCTGATCGCCATGTCGGGAGCGTTTATCTTCGTGATTTCTTCCCTGAAGATTCCATCTGCAACGGGAAGCTGTTCCCACATGACGGGAACCGGGCTGGGGGCAATCCTGTTTGGTCCGTCTGCTGTGGGCATATTGGGGATTATTGTCCTGATTTTCCAGGCAGTGCTGCTGGCACACGGGGGGTTGACGACTCTGGGGGCGAATACTTTTTCTATGGCAGTCGCAGGGCCGCTTGTGTCTTTTGGCATTTATAAGCTGTGCGGGAAACTGAAGGCAAACCGGAGGGTGAGTGTATTCCTGGCGGCGTTTATGGGGGATTTGTTTACCTATTGTGTGACAAGCCTGCAGCTTGCCCTTGCATATCCTTCTGAATCGGGCGGAGTCATGGCATCTGCCGTGAAATTCCTCGGCGTCTTTGCGCCTACGCAGCTTCCGCTCGCCGTGATCGAGGGAATCCTGACGGTTGTCCTCGTGATCGGGCTGGAGTCTTATGCGGGACCGGAACTGAACAACACAGGGTTTCTGTCAGGAAGAGAAAAGGAGGCCAGGTAAGATGTCAAGAAATACAAAGACTGTTTTGATACTGATTGCCGCGGCGGTTCTGATCGCAGCCGTTCCGCTGTTTGTTTTAAAGGACGCAGAGTTTGGCGGCTCTGACGATGCGGGAAGCGTTATGGTAGAAGAGATACAGGGGGAATACACGCCGTGGTTTACGCCGGTTCTTGAGTCTGCCCTCGGAGGGGAGATCCCGGGAGAGGTGGAAAGCCTGATCTTTTGCGTGCAGACCGGGATCGGCGCAGGTGTGATCGCCTTTTTTATGGGACGTTTTGTAGAGCGGAAGAAGTGGGAAAGCGATGAGCGTTATTGACAGGCTGTGTTATCAGTCGAGGCTTCGGTATGTAAATGCGGAGGAAAAGTTTGTGTATGCCATACTGACCCTCATATTCTGCGTTGCAAGCCGGTCTTTTGCAGTGGCGCTTATCGCATTTGCCGCGAATGGGATCCTGACGGTGGGAAAAGGAGGGATCTCCCTTTCCCGCTATTGCAGGCTGCTTCTGATTCCGGTCTCCTTTCTGGTTGTGGGAACGGCGGCAATCCTTGTGGATGTCTCAGAGATACCCATGGACGCATTTGCATTTCCAGTGGGAGACCGGTATCTTACGGGAAGCCGCGCAACGACCATGGAAGCTCTGCGCGTCTGCGCCGCAGCATTCTCGTCGGCCACATGCCTGTATTTCCTTGCCCTGAATACGACGATGACAGATATCCTGGACGTACTGAGAAAGCTGCGGCTCCCTTCGCTGTTCATTGAGCTTATGATGCTGATTTACCGGTTTATCTTCCTGCTTTTTGAGACAGCCGGGGCGATTCGGATTTCACAGGAATCCAGGCTTGGGGACCGGAATTACCGGACGAAGGCCCGTTCCTTTGGGGAAATGGGAAGCGCGCTGTTTATCCGTGCTTTATCCCGCTCGAATAGCCTGTATGACGCAATGGAATCAAGGGGTTACGACGGGAAGATCCGTGTGCTTTCACAGCAGCAGCCTCCGAGGAAGAAGAAAATCCTCATGATTGCCGGATTTGAGTTGATCCTGGCAGTCCTGACAATCCGGGAAATCTGGGTGCGGACAGGGGGACATGGGTAAGTAAATGGAAAAAAAGAAAAAGACAATGGCAGATAGGGAGACAAAAGACGGGCAGGACTGGGTGATCGAGGCAGAGCACGTCTCTTATGCATATGAAGGAAATGACGAGAAAGCGCTGGATAATTTCAGCCTGAAGATACAGCGCGGCAAAAAGGTGGCGTTCATGGGCGGGAACGGTTCGGGAAAGTCGACCTTTTTCCTGTGCCTTAACGGGATCAGAAAGCCGGATAAGGGCAGAATCATAATAGATAAAAGACCTGTTGTATATAGGAAACGGGAATTGCTGGAAGTACGAAAGAAGGTGGGGATCGTATTCCAGGAACCGGATAACCAGCTTTTTTCTGCCAGCGTATACCAGGAAATCTCGTTTGGAATCCTGAATCTTGGAGTGGATGAAGACACTGCCAGGCGGAAGGTGGAGCAGGTGATAGAAGAACTGGGAATCTCGCCGTTTCGGGAACGTCCAGTCCATGCATTGAGCGGCGGACAGAAAAAGCAGGTCGCCATTGCAGATATTCTGGCCATGAGCCCGGAAGTCATGATTCTGGACGAACCGGCGGCAGCCCTGGATAGCTGGCATACAAACAAGGTGCGCAGGATTGTAGATGATCTGGCGAAAAGGGGAATCACTGTGCTTGTGTCCACCCATGATATGGACTATGCCTACGGATGGGCGGACGAGATCGTGCTCATGCACAGGGGGCAGTTGATCGGGAAAGGAACGCCCCTGGAGGTGTGTTCTGATGCGGAGGCGCTCAAAAAGGCAGGCCTGGAGATGCCTGCCGTGCTGAAACTGTATGGGAGGATGAAGCAAAGAGGGATTCTGTCCTCTGACACCATGCCGCCGGCGAATATGGAAGAACTGGAAGACTGTCTGGCGAATGCGTATGAGAGACGGATGTAAGGAGGAGATCATGAAGAAAAAAGGGATTCTGGTGGTGAGCTTTGGGACAAGCCATCTGGATACGATGGAACAGACGATAGAACGGCTTGAGAAGAGCGTGGAGGAAGCTTTTCCTGACCGTGCAGTGTACCGGGCGTTTACGAGCGGAATTATCATACGGAAACTGAAGCGGACAGAGAATCTTGCAGTTGACACGGTAAGAGAGGCGCTTGACCGGATGGCAAAAGACGGGATAGAGGATGTGGCCGTACAGCCGACCCATATTATAAACGGGATCGAGAACGAACGTATGATGGAAGTGCTGATGGAGAAGATGGGACAGTTTCGCAGGATGCAGGTTGGTAAGCCGCTCTTAAGCAGCGTGGATGATTATAAGAAGGCGATCCATGCGATTATGGCAGAGACAGACCTGGCAGAAGATGAGATGCTGGTGTTCATGGGACATGGCACAGAGCATCACGCCAACTCAGCATATCCGACTCTTGAATATACCTTTCATGCCCTGGGGTACAGCCAGGTGCTTGTAGGGACAGTGGAAAGCTTCCCGGACCTTACGAATGTCAGGAGAAAGCTTGAGATATCAGGCAGGAAAAAGGTCGCCCTGATGCCCTTCATGCTGGTGGCAGGGGACCATGCGAAGCATGATATGGCAGGGGAGGAAGACTCCTGGAAAAGTGAGCTTCAGGAGGACGGATATGAAGTTCGGGTGATCATGAAGGGACTCGGCGAATTTGAAGGGATCAGGAAGATATTCCGGGAGCATATTGAAGAGGCAGGGGAGTGATCTCGGCATTGGAGAAGACAGGGCATGCGGTTGAAATTGACCTGAAACGAAATATATCGTATGATAAGAACGGAAAGAAACATCCGACAAAATTTATCTTGTCAAATGAAGGAAATAAGCAGTAAGTATGAGGAGGAAATTGATGGATATTGAACAGTTAGCGGTTAATTCGATTCGGATTCTCTCAGCAGATATGATAGAGAAGGCAAATTCGGGGCATCCCGGGCTCCCGCTCGGAGCGGCCCCTGCCGCCTATGAGCTTTGGGCGCATCATATGAATCACAGCCCCAAAAATCCGAAGTGGATGAACAGGGACAGATTTGTGCTCTCAGCGGGGCACGGTTCGGCCATGCTTTATTCCCTTCTGCATCTGTTCGGATACGGGGATCTTGGTATTCAGGATCTCAAAGAATTTAGGCAGCTTAACTCTCTTACGCCGGGGCATCCCGAATACGGGCACACAACGGGAGTGGAGGCGACGACAGGACCGCTGGGCGCCGGGCTGGGAATGGCAGTGGGAATGGCAGTCGCAGAGCGCTTTCTCGCCGCGAAATTTAACAGGGAGGGATACCCTCTGTTTGACCACTACACATATGTGATGTGCGGAGACGGCTGCCTTATGGAGGGGATTTCTTCAGAAGCCATGTCCTTTGCGGGAACCCAGAAGCTGGGAAAACTGATCGTTCTGTATGATTCAAATGCGATCACCATTGAGGGAAGCACAGACTGTGTGTTTGACGAAGATGTGTCAAAACGGTTTGAGTCATTCGGTTTCCAGACCCTTGAAGTGCCGGACGGAAATGACCTTGAGGCGATCGGGCGTGCCATTGAAGAGGCGAAGGCTGAGAAAGAGAAGCCTTCCTTTATCAGGATTACAACAAAGATCGGATACGGAGTTCCGGCGAAAGAGGGCAGGGCGAGTGCCCACGGGGAGCCCCTGGGGGCGGAAAATGTGCTGGCGCTTCGCAGCACGCTTGGATGGCCTTACGAAGATGCCTTTGATGTGCCCACAGCTGTCTATCAGCACTACCAGGCTCTTGCAAAAGAAGGCTGGGAAAAGGAAGAAAAATGGAACCGCATTACAGAGGCTTACAAGAAGGAATATCCCAAGCTCTGGCGTGAGCTGAAAGAGAAGTATTACGGAGACATTGCCGGGAAACTTTTCGGGGATGAGGCATACTGGGAAGTGGGCGGCAAAGCGGATGCGACGAGAAATATGTCCGGCGCTGCCCTGAACTATATCAAGGACGTGCTCCCGAACCTGATTGGAGGCTCGGCTGACCTGGGACCATCAAATAAGACGGTACTCAAAGGAGAAGCATATATGACGCCGGGCACCCCGGACGGACGCAACATCCATTTTGGTGTCCGTGAGATGGGGATGACGGCGATTGCAAACGGTATCCTTCTGCACGGGGGACTCCGCTCCTATGTGGCAACCTTCTTCGTGTTTGCCGACTATATGAAACCGATGTTACGGCTTGCCTCCCTGATGGAGATCCCGCAGATCGCAGTCCTGACCCACGACAGTATCGGTGTGGGAGAGGACGGACCGACCCATGAGCCGGTAGAGCAGCTTGCCATGCTTCGCTCCATGCCGAATATGCGGGTCTACCGACCGGCGGATGAGACTGAGACAAAAGCTGCGTGGTACTGCGCAGTAAAGGCATCCTGCACGCCTTCGTGCATCGTTTTGTCCAGACAGAAAACACCGGCGCTTGGCTGTACGGGGAAGGATGCGCTGCACGGAGGATATGTTGTAAAGAAAGAAGCCGGAGGAAAGGCGGACCTTGTGATGATCTCCACCGGCACAGAGCTTGCCATAACGCTGGAAGCAGCGGATATGCTGGAAAAGGACGGGTATTCTGTGCGCGTTGTGAGTATGCCGTGCCTGGATCTTTTTGAAGAGCAGGAGAAGGAATACCGGGAGAAGGTACTTCTGCCGCCATCGGTGAAACGGGTGGTTGTAGAGGCAGGGACCTCCTATTCCTGGGGAAAGATTGCCGGACCGGACGGCATCTATATCACAATGGACGAGTTCGGCGCATCCGCTCCGGCAGGGCAGTTGTATGAAAAATACGGGTTTACTGCCGATGGGGTTGCCAACACCGTCAGAGAGCAGATGAATGTTATGCCGTAGAAAATGCAGTGGAGGATCTGAAAAAGACAGCAGCCGGGGTGATCGGTGCGAATACGGCCGACAGCGTGGCAGGATGGATACGGGAAGGCAGATTGAACCGGGGGCAGAAAGAAAACAGAGACAGTCTAGAAAAATAAGCCAGGAGGAAAAAGAGATGTTAGAAGCAGGAACGAAGGCGCCGGCATTTGAACTGCCGGATCAGGACGGGAAGATACATACATTGGAAGAATACAGAGGAAAGAAAGTAATCCTGTATTTTTATCCAAAAGACAACACGCCCGGATGCACAAAGCAGGCGTGTGGATTTGGGGAGCTGTATCCCCAGTTTACAGAGAAGGGCGCGGTGGTACTCGGCGTGAGCAGGGACAGCGTGGCATCCCACAAGAAATTTGAGGAGAAATATAATCTGCCGTTTACCCTGCTCTCGGATCCGGAACTTACCTGCATACAGGCATACGATGTGTGGAAGGAAAAAAATATGTATGGCAGGAAGACAATGGGTATTGTGCGCACCACATACCTGATTGACGAGGAGGGAGTGATCGCCAAAGCATTCGGAAAGGTGAAGGCGGCAGATAATCCGGCTCAGATGCTTGCAGAGCTATGAGGCAGGAGATCGGAAGGACCCGCCAGGGACTCCGACTTGGCTATACGACCGGGAGCTGTGCGGCAGCAGCGGCAAAGGCGGCGGCGAAGATGCTGTTCTCGGGTGAAGAGGTCTGCCAGGTCAGGCTCATGACTCCAAAGGGAATCGAACTGTATCTGGACGTGGAATGTCCCACGGCAGGAGGGGATGGTGCAGAATGTGCCGTCCGAAAATACAGCGGGGACGACCCGGATGTGACGGATGGACTCCTGGTGTTTGCAAGAGTGGAGAAGGTATTATCCGGCAGGGGGGTCTCCCAGGAGGAACGCATCCTGATCGAGGGCGGCGAAGGCGTCGGCAGGGTGACGAGGCATGGACTGGAGCAGGACGTCGGAGAGGCGGCGATCAACAGGGTCCCAAGACAGATGATACGGCAGTCAGTCCTGGAGATTTGCAGGCAATATGGATA
This sequence comes from uncultured Mediterraneibacter sp., assembly GCA_944381935.1. GTDB lineage: Bacteria > Bacillota > Clostridia > Lachnospirales > Lachnospiraceae > Mediterraneibacter. The sequence goes on from CALWMN010000003.1 coordinate 166,819, forward strand.
TGAGGGAAACATACTGGTGACTGTCTCTATTCCCGAGGGGCGTAAGGCCGCGAAGAAAACGTTTAACCCCAGGCTTGGCATCGAGGGCGGATTATCTGTCCTGGGGACGACGGGAATCGTGGAGCCTATGAGTGAGAAGGCCCTGACGGATACCATCTGGCTTGAGTTAAAGATGTTAAAGGAGAGCGGCTGCCGGGTATGCTGCATGACGCCGGGGAATTACGGGCAGGATTTTCTGAAAGGAAGGCTGGGTGTGGACGTCCGTCCTGCTGTAAAATGCAGCAACTTTATCGGAGAAACGATCGATTACGGCAGGCTTCTCGGGATGCGGGGAATGCTGCTCATCGGACATGCCGGGAAACTGGTCAAGCTGGCGGCAGGCGTGATGAACACCCATTCCCGCCAGGCGGACTGCAGGATGGAGGTGCTTGCCGCGCATGCGGCGATGGCAGGGGCAGGCTCCCGGACAGCGAGGGAGATCATGGACTGTGTCAGCACCTCAGAGGCGCTGAAAATCTTAAGGGAGAGCGGACTTTCAGTTCCGGTTATGGAAACTGTCATGGAGAAAATAGAATTTCATCTGCGCCAAAGGGCAGGAGAAGAGCTTGAGATAGGCGCATTTATGTTTGCGGACGGCGGGGAGATATTGGGAGAAACATCCACAGCGCGCCGTCTTTTTGATGAAATATATAAAGGAGTACGGAGAAAATGAGCGGGACATTTACAGGTGTGGGGGTAGGACCGGGCGACCCGGAACTTATGACGCTCAAGGCAGTCCGGGCAGTCCGGGAGGGAACGGTTCTCGCCATCCCGGTATCGGACAGCACACTAACGGAAGCGTTTTGTACAGAGGAAGAAAGCGGGACGGGGCAGGAAATATATCTGAAAAAATGCGTGGCATACCGGATTGCTGTCCGGGCGGTTCCTGAGGCGGCACGGAAGAGAAAATTATTTCTTCCGATGCCGATGGTGAAGGATAGAGACCGCCTGAAAAAAATCCATGACGGGGACGCCGCTGCGGCTGCCAGGCTTCTGGATGAAGGAGAAGATATTGTGTTCCTGACACTGGGGGATCCGACAGTATATTCTACATGCACATATGTACACAGGAGGCTAAAGGAGAAGGGATATGCGACTGCGCTGATACCGGGTATCCCGTCTTTCTGTGCAGCGGCAGCCCGGCTGGATATGCCCCTTGTGGAGAACAGGGAGGAACTCCATGTGGTTCCCGCCTCCTATGGGATTGAGGAAAGCCTGCATCTTGCAGGCACAAAGGTACTGATGAAGGCAGGAAGGAAAATGCCGGAAGTGAAAGCCTGTCTGCAGGAAGCGGGGATGGAAGCCGTGATGGTGGAAAACTGCGGGATGCCCGATGAGCGCATCTTTGGTTCTGTCAGCGGGATACCGGAAAAGGCAGGATATTATTCCCTGCTGATTGCAAAAGAAAAGCAGAGACGGGAGAAAAAAGGGACTGCGGGGGAAGAGAAAGGAGGGGATACAGCATGATTACATTCGTAGGAGCCGGGCCGGGGGCAGAGGATCTGATCACGGTAAGAGGCCAAAGACTGCTTGAAAAGGCGGATATCGTCATATACGCAGGATCTCTTGTGAATCCGGCGCTGCTTCGCGTGTGCCGGAAAGACTGCCAGGTCTGTAACAGCGCAGAGATGACGCTGGAAGAAGTTATGGAAGTCATGATAAACGGGCAGAGAGAAGGCAAAGAGATCGTGCGCCTGCACACGGGAGATCCATGCCTGTATGGTGCGGTACGGGAGCAGATGGATGAGCTGGAGAAACGGAACATCCCTTATGAATCATGCCCGGGGGTCAGCTCCTTTTGCGGGGCAGCGTCTTCCCTTGGGGCAGAATACACGCTCCCGGGAATTTCCCAGTCTGTGGTGATTACAAGGATGGCAGGGAGGACCCCCGTGCCTGAGAAGGAGTCCATCGCTTCTTTTGCGGAGCATCAGGCGACAATGGTGATCTTCTTAAGCGCCGGCATGATACGGGAACTCGCGAAAGAGCTTTTAAGAGGAGGCTATGCGCCGGAGACGCCGGCTGCCATTGTATATAAAGCCACATGGCCCCAGGAAAAGACATTGCGGTGTACAGTGTCCACGCTGGCAGAGACAGCGGAGGCAGAGCATATCTCGAAGACGGCGCTGATTATAGTGGGAGACGTCCTGGACGGAGAGTATGAGCGCTCGAAACTCTATGATCCTGCCTTTTCTACAGAGTTCAGGCAGGGGAAAGGAAAAAAGGAGCAGAAAATATGAGCACGATTTATGTGACCGGCATGGGACCGGGGGCAGAGGACCAGATGACTGCAAAGGCAAGGAATATCCTTGAGAGCTGCCGTGTGATTGTAGGATACACGGTGTATATTGACCTGATCCGGGATCTGTTTCCGGGGAAGAGTTTCCTGAGCACACCCATGCGGCAGGAGACAGAACGGTGCCATATGGCATTTCAGGAAGCGCTCAAAGGGCAGGATGTGGCTGTAGTGTGCAGCGGCGATGCAGGGATTTACGGAATGGCAGGTCTGATCCGCGAGATCGGGAAGGAGCATCCGGGCGTGAAGATTGAAGGCATACCGGGGATCACGGCAGCGTCCTCCGGCGCAGCGCTGCTGGGAGCTCCGCTGATGCATGACTTTGCCGTCATCAGCTTAAGCGACCTGCTGACGCCCTGGGAGACGATCGAGAGGAGGCTGGACCATGCGGCGGAGGCAGATTTTGTAATCTGCCTGTATAACCCATCCAGCAGGAAGCGGGCGGATTATCTGAAAAAAGCCTGTGAAATCATACTCCGGCACCGCCCGGCACAGACGGTGTGCGGGATTGTGCGCAGGATCGGCAGAGAGGGGGAATCGCATCAGATCCTTTCTCTCGGGCGGCTGAAGGATACGCAGGCAGATATGTTTACTACGGTATTTATCGGCAGCACAGCCACAAAGGAACTGGATGGAAGAATGGTGACACCGAGGGGATATCGAAATGTGTGAGGAGAGGAAGATTTTTCTTGTGGGAATCGGAATGGGGACGGAGAGCGGGATGACGGAGCAGGCGCAACGCCTTGTGCTTGACTGCTCCTGCCTGATCGGAGCCGGGAGGATGCTGGAGTGCGCGAAGGCACTTCTGGGAGGCATTCAGGAGGAGAAGCTTTTCGTGGAAGAGTACCGCACAGAGGAAATCGTAAGGTTCATAGAGGATCATCCAAAGATCCACAGGATCGCCGTATTGTTTTCCGGCGACACCGGATTCTACAGCGGGGCGAGACGGCTCTCAGAAAAGCTGAGAGAGAAGAAGATCTGCGCAAAGCTGGCGCCGGGCGTCTCGTCGGCGGCTTACCTTGCCGCCAGATGCGGGGTCTCCTGGGAGGATGCGGCATTTGTCAGCCTTCACGGGAGGAAAGAGGATTTCATACAGGCCATTTCCAGAAACCGCAGGACATTCCTCCTTCTGGGGGATAAGGAAAGCGCGGCGTTTATGCTGGGACGGCTGCGGGAGTACGAGATGGATGATGTGTCGGTATACGCAGGCGCCAACCTGTCGCGGCAGGATGAACGTATGATATCCGGCAGTCCGTCCGGGTTAAAAGAGTCGGATCTGGAAGGGCTGTGTACGGTGCTGATTGAGAATCCGTTCCCGGACCAAAGGGCATGTCCCCATATCCGGGACGGTGAATTTATCCGGGGAAAGATTCCTATGACGAAAGAGGAGGTCCGCGCGGTCAGCCTTGCCAGGCTGGAGCTCCTGGGGGATTCCGTCCTCTGGGATGTGGGTGCGGGAACCGGATCCGTGTCAGTGGAAGCGGCGCTTTCCGCAACCGGAATCCGCGTGTGGGCGGTGGAAAAGAACCCTCAGGCTGCGGAGCTGATACGGAAGAACCGGAAGAAATTCAAAACCGATAATATCCGTGTCATTGAGGGGACCGCACCGGATGTACTGTGGGATCTGGAAGCTCCGACCCATGTCTTTGTGGGCGGCAGTTCCGGCAGCCTGAAGGAAATCATAAAGGCAGCGCGTGCCAGGAATCCTGAAGTGAAGATGGTGTTCACTGCCGTATCTCTGGAAACGGTCCGGGATATTATGGAGGCGGCTGACGAAGGGCTCGTCCCCACGCCCGAGGTGACACAGATCAGTGCGGCAAGGGCGAGGAAGCTGGGGGGACACCACCTGATGACAGGGATGAACCCGGTTTATATCATATCCGCAGGAGGTCGTAAGGAAAGATGAGAACACCGGCAGTGCTCCTGGCAGCGCCTGCCAGCGGAAGCGGGAAAACGGCGGCGGCATGCGCCCTGATGGCAGCGCTGAAAAGTAAGGGGAAAAAAGTAAAGGCATGCAAGTGCGGACCGGACTATATCGACCCGATGTTCCACAGGGAAGTGCTGGGCGTTGAGTCCCGGAATCTTGACCTGTTCTTTTCTTCCAGGGCAGAACTGGCAGACGGATTCTGCCGCCATACAGAAGATGCGGACATTGCGGTTGTGGAAGGTGTGATGGGATATTATGACGGGATGGCTCTGGAGACCGACAGGGCAAGCTCATACGATGTGGCGAAAACGCTCGGGATTCCCGTCATCCTTGTCCTTCCATGCAGAGGAGCGGCACTTTCTCTGGCTGCGGTCGTCAAAGGGATGGCAGAATACCGCAAAGACAGTAATATCCGGGGAATCCTTCTAAACAGAGTGCCTGCCACGCTCTACCCCAGGCTTAAGGAGATGCTGGAAACCGAATTAAGGAAGATGGGGCGCCCCATCCCCGTGCTGGGATATCTGCCGGAGGAGGAAGCCTTTTCACTTAAGAGCCGGCATCTGGGGCTGGTGACGCCTCAGGAGACGGAACACTTAAAAGAGCAGATGGAGCGCGCAGGGGAAATCCTTTCCCGGACCGCTGACCTGGAACAGATATGCCGGATTGCATCCGCGGCCGTGACAGCCGGTGCAGACCGGGAAAAGCCTGCCGCGGCGATAAAAAGGGAACATGCCCCCGTTATCGGCGTGGCACAGGACGACGCTTTTTGCTTTTACTACAAAGACAACCTGGAACTGTTGAAAAGCCTGGGATGCAGCCTTGTCCCGTTCAGCCCCCTTTCTGACCGCCGCCTGCCGGAAGGGCTGGGGGGCATATTGCTGGGTGGAGGATACCCTGAGCTGTATGCAGGGAGGCTTTCCGGGAACAGGGGCATGTTGGAATCCGTAAGAGAGGCGCTGGAGTCGGGGATGCCCTGTCTGGCGGAGTGCGGAGGATTCCTGTATCTGCACGAAGAGCTTAAAGACAGCGAAGGAAGAGCGTATCCGATGGCAGGCGCCGTGAAAGGGCATGCGTTCCCGGCGGGCAAACTGGTCCGGTTCGGCTATGTGCAGATCAGGGCAGGGCGCCAGGGAAGCGGGGATCCTTACCTGTCCGGGGGAGAAACCATCAGAGGACATGAATTTCATTACTGGGACAGTACAGATGTGGGGAGCGACTGCCTGGCGGTGAAGCCGGACGGGCGGAGGAAGTGGAGCTGTATCCATGCGAGAGGGAATCTGTTCGCCGGATATCCGCATCTGTATCTGCCGTCGCTTCCGGCGTTTGCCCGGCGGTTTGCAGACAGGTGTGAAACGTGGCAGGAAAGGAGAGGACAGAGAGGATGACAGGAGAGTGGGAGAGCGCGCTCAGAGCGGAACTGGCAAAGATCCGTCCCGCAGACCGGGAGAGCGTCCGGCAGGCGCAGGAGCGCTGGAAGCATGTAGGGAAGCCTCTCTACAGCCTCGGGAAACTGGAGGAGGCTGTGACAGACATTGCCGGGATGAAACGTACACCGGTATACAGTCTTGACAGAAAATGCCTTGTGATCTGCTGTGCGGACAACGGGGTCGTGGAGGAAGGGGTAACACAGACCGGGCAGGAGGTAACTGCCATTGTGGCAGAGAACTTTACGAAAAATGCCGCCAGTGTGTGTATGATGGCAGAGGTGGCGAAGGTGGATCTGTTCCCGGTGGACATCGGGATGGCAACAGACGTCCCCTCCGTCACCGTGCCGGAATACAAGGTGTCCTGCGGAACCCGGAACATGGTGCACGGACCGGCGATGACAAGGGAGCAGGCGGCGCAGGCTGTCCTGACCGGAATCCACATCGCAGGGATGCTCTCAGAAAAAGGGTATGATATCCTTGCCACGGGAGAGATGGGAATCGGGAACACTACCACAAGCAGTGCAGTGGCTGCGGTCCTGCTTGAGAGGGACGCAGAAGAGGTGACAGGACGGGGGGCAGGACTGGACCGGGAGGGGCTGCGGCGCAAGACCGGTGTTATCCGCCGGGCCATCGAGGTCAACAAGCCGGAGAAAGAAGATCCCCTGGATGTCCTCTCGAAAGTGGGAGGCCTTGATATCGCAGGGCTGACAGGGGTCTTCCTGGGCGGCGCCATCTTCCATCTTCCGGTTGTCATCGACGGCTTCATCTCCTCTGTCGCGGCACTGTGTGCGGAGGGGATGGAAGAAGCGGCGGGGGACTATATGATCGCTTCCCACAGGTCCGGGGAGCCGGCAGGTGGAATGGTGCTGGACGCCCTCGGGTTATCTCCCTTTCTCGACTGCAATATGTCTCTGGGAGAGGGGAGCGGCGCTGTGGCGGCGATGCCCCTTCTGGATATGGGGCTTGCCGTGTACCGGGATATGAACACATTTGAAGAAATCCATGTGGAGCAGTATAAAGAATTAAAATGAAGGGAGAAGCTATGAATCTGTTCAGGGCGCTGGCAGTCGCGTTGTCCATGTATTCTAAAATTCCGGTTCCGGCAGTGAAATGGGAGGAAAAAAACATGAAGTATGCGATGTGTTTTTTCCCCGTAGTCGGAGTCGTAATCGGGCTTCTGCAACTTCTTGCATCCTGTGTGATGGGGGAAGCTGCCCACTGTGGGACAATCCTTTATGCCGCTGTGATGACGCTTATTCCGGTTGCCGTGACGGGAGGGATCCATCTGGACGGTTTTGCGGACACGACAGATGCACTGTGCTCTTACGGAGACAGGGAAAAGAAGCTTAAGATTCTCAAAGACCCGAATACCGGCGCCTTTGCCGTGATCGGGCTGTGCAGCTATTTCCTGGCGGTATTTGCGCTCTGGAGTGAGATGCCGGAAAGGGTAGTCCCGGTGACTGCATGCATCTATGTACTGTCACGCTCCCTGAGCGGGATCTCTGTGGTGACTTTCCAGGCGGCAAAGGAGAGCGGGCTTCTGAAATCCTTCCAGGACGCTGCGCAGGAAACAGGAACCCGGATTGTGTTGGCTGTGTGGGCAGGAGCCGCAATTCTTTCCATGCTCTGCCTGTCCTGGAAGGAGGGGGCCGCCGCGGCTCTTGCTGCCCTTCTGTCATTCCTCTATTATAAGAGGATGAGCCGGGAGAAATTCGGCGGCACGACGGGAGACCTGGCAGGATATTTCCTGCAGGTATGTGAGCTGGCCATGCTGGCGGCAATTGTGCTTGCAGGGCTGGCGGCATAGAGGCGCAGGGGAAGGACAGACGGGTTTTTTGAGGTGGTTATGGAACTTGTATTCATCCGGCATCTTCAGACGCCGGGAAATGAGAAAAGGCAGTATATCGGCATTACGGATGAAGAACTGTCTGCCCGGGCAGAGGAAAGACTGCGCGCAGGCGGGATCCGTTATCCTTCGGTACAGCATGTCATTGCCAGCCCGATGAAGCGCTGCATCCAGACTGCCCGCCTGATCTATCCGGGACAGGAGATCAGGACGGAACCGCTTCTTAGGGAATGTGACTTCGGACGTTTTGAAGGGAAGTCCTATGAGGAGTTAAAACACGAACCGGATTACATAAGATGGCTGGAAACCGGAGGTATGACGCCGTTCCCCGAGGGAGAATCCCGGGAACACTTCCGGGAAAGGTGCGGGGAAGGCGTGAAAAAATGGATCGGGAGACTGATCCTGGAAGGGGCAGAAAGCACGGCTTTTGTCGTGCACGGCGGCACAATCATGGCAGCTTTTTCGCAGCTTGCGGAAGAACCCCATGATTTTTATGACTGGCAGGTGAAAAATGGCAGGGGCTATGCCGCAGCGGTATGGGAGAAAGACTGGAGCAGAGGCAGGATAATCCTGAGGGATGTTCAGGACCTGTAAAGGAGGATTCGTCATGGATTTTAGAAAATATCGGCCCGCAGACTGTGAAGAGATGGCTTCGCTTTTTTACGACACGGTACATACAGTCAACGCGGCAGATTATACAAAGGAGCAGCTTGACGCCTGGGCGTCAGGCCATGTCGACCTGGATGCGTGGGACAGATCGTTTCTGGAGCATGATACCATAGTGGCTTTCGATGACGCAGGGCATATTACAGGATTTGGCGATATGGACCATACGGGGTATCTGGACCGCCTGTATGTACACAGGGATCATCAGAGGGAAGGGATCGCAAAGGCAATCTGTGACAGGCTGGAGTCGGGTCTCTTAACGCGTGAAAAAACAGGAAAATTTACAACGCATGCGTCTGTTACGGCAAAGGGTTTTTTTGAAAAAAGGGGATACAGGACGGTGCGGGAACAGCAGGTGGAGAGGTCCGGGGTCCTGCTGAAAAACTTTGTGATGGAAAAGCAGAGGGGGGAGTGATATGAACTGGAACTTATTTTGGGGGCTATACTGCCTGGTGTTTGCAGCCGCATGCTGGTTATGTGCCTTTTTCCTCTGTATCAGGCCGGCTGGAAAAGAAAAACGGTGTACGGCGCATGCGAAAGGCCGAATCACCCGCTATTCTGCCGTGAGCTACGGCGGAATCCATCTGCCTGTCGTTGAGTATAAGGTGGATGGCATAGTATATAAAATTACCGGGCCAAAATTCAGAAGTGTACTGAAAACAGTGAAAAGGACGCCACTTGACAGTCCGGGAGCGCGGATGGAGACGAACCTGACGACAAGGGGAGCGCTTCCTGACAGGCTTGTCGTAAAGATATTTGCAAACAGCCTTGTCAATGCGGGATTATCGCCGCTGCTCCAACTTTATCCCATCGGATCAGCTGCGGATGTGTATTATAATCCATCCAGACCAAGGGATGCGTTTGTAGAGCGGTTTGAAGGAGTCAGCAGATGGGTGAAGGTTCTGCTCCTGTTTCTTGCCGTTGTCATTACGGCGGCGGGAGCGGCGATCCTGTTCGGGCCTGAGATCATCATGTAGAAAACAGCGAAAGGACCTGTCTATGTTGACTTCACTTGCAGCCTGCGCCGCAGGCTTTTTGCTCGACTTTATATTTGGAGATCCTGTCTGGCTGTACCATCCGGTGCGGCTCATCGGGAGACTCATTGACTTTCTGGAAGAGAAGCTGAGGAAGATCTGCGGCGATGCACCGGGATGCCTGGCTGCTGCGGGAGGCGCCCTGTGGCTGATTACAGCCATCTCCTCTTTTCTCGTCCCCTTTCTCTTACTGGGAGCGGTGCAGAGGATCCTCCCCTCAGTCCGATTCGCCCTGGAGTGCTTCTGGTGCTATCAGATCTTCGCGGCGAGATGCCTTGCCGCAGAGAGCCGGAAAGTGTACGACAGACTGAGGGAAAACGACCTGCCGGGAGCGAGGAAGGCTGTCTCCATGATTGTGGGGCGGGACACAGAGTCCCTATCCTCTGAAGGCGTTGCGAAGGCGGCTGTAGAGACAGTGGCGGAGAACACCTCTGACGGGGTGACGGCTCCCATGATCTATATGCTCATAGGGGGAGCCCCTCTTGGATTTCTCTATAAGGCGGTCAATACAATGGATTCCATGCTTGGCTATAAGAATGAGCGGTACAGATATTTTGGCCGTATTCCTGCCAGGATGGATGATCTGTTCAATTATCTTCCATCCCGGATCACGGCCCTATTCATGACCGCAGCGGCATTCCTGACAGGGATGGACGGGAAAAATGCATGGAAGACCTACAGAAGGGACAGGAGGAAGCATGCAAGCCCCAATGCCGCCCAGACGGAGTCGGTCTGTGCGGGGGCGCTGGATGTACAGCTTGCCGGGGATGCATTTTATTTTGGAAAGAAATGTGAGAAAGAAAATATTGGAGATCCTCTGCGCCCGGTGGAGGCGGAGGATATCCGACGGGCAGGAAGGCTCATGTATGTGACAGCGGTCCTGATGCTGCTCCTGCTGGGCATGGTGAAATTCTTTCTGGCCACAGGGATGGCAGGAATGGGAGGAAGAGTATGATACACGGACATGGAGGCGATATTTATACATACGGCGGTCTGCTTGACTTTTCGGTGAATGTCAACCCGCTTGGTCCCCCGCAGGAGGTTCTGGATGCGGCGAAGAGGGGGGTGGAACTGGCGGAACATTACCCGGACAGCCGGTGCAGGGAGCTTAAGGCAGCCCTGGCGCGGAGAAAACATCTCCCGGGAGAATTTTTCATCCCGGGGAACGGGGCGGCGGAGCTTCTGTTCTCTCTTGTGCTTGCCGAGAAGCCGAAGAGGGCGCTTCTTCCTGTCCCGTCTTTCTCGGAATATGAACGGGCGCTGAAAACAGTGGACTGCCAGATCGAGGTGTACCCGCTTGAGGAGGAGAACGGTTTCCGGCTGGCAGAAGACTTTACGGACGCCCTTTCGGCAGATGTGGATATGGTATTTCTCTGTAATCCGTCCAACCCGGCAGGGCAGATAACCGGGCGGGAGTTGCTCCTCGAGATCGCGGCAGAATGTGAGGAAAAGAAGATCCGCCTTGTTGTGGATGAATGTTTTGTCGAGTTCCTGGAAGAACCGCAAGCCTACACGATGGAGAAGATGACAGAGAGGTACTCGTCCCTTTTCATCCTGCAGGCATTGACGAAAACCTGTTCCATACCGGGACTGCGCCTGGGATACGGGATCACCTCGGATTCGGCTCTCCTGGAGCGGATGGAGGAGGTGCGCCAGCCCTGGGGCGTATCGGTGCCCGCGCAGTGTGCGGGAATCGCGGCGCTTGGCGGAGAGGGCAGCAGAATGGAGCGGGCAAGGGAACTGATCCGAAGTGAGCGAAAAAGGATGGAGGAAACCTTGAGGGAAACCGGGGTGGAGGTCATTGCGTCCAGCTGTAATTTTATCCTCGTGAAGAGTCCTTATGACCTGTTCCGTCTTTTAAAGGACAGGGGAATCCTGATCAGGGACTGTTCCAATTACCGGGGACTCGGACGGGGATGGTACCGCACGGCGGTGCGGACAGAGGAAGAGAATAAAAGGCTGTTAGAGGCAGTCAGGGACATATACCGACAGGAAAAGGAGAACGCATAGATGGCAAGACCGATCATGATACAGGGCACGATGTCCAATGCGGGAAAAAGCATCCTTGCAGGAGGGCTCTGCCGGGTGCTTAAGCAGGACGGAATAAAGGCCGTGCCCTTTAAATCTCAGAATATGGCGCTTAACTCCTATATTACGAAAGACGGGCTGGAGATGGGACGCGCCCAGGTAATGCAGGCGGAGGCGGCAGGGGTGGAGCCGGACGTATGCATGAATCCGATCCTCTTAAAGCCGACCAGCGATACCGGCTCCCAGGTCATCCTGAACGGGGAGCCGAAAGGAGTCATGTCCGCCGCAGAGTATTACCGCCACAAGAGGGAGTATATTCCATTCATTCTGGACGCCTATCAGAAGCTGGAGCGCTCCTCGGACGTGGTGGTCATCGAGGGGGCGGGAAGTCCGGCCGAGATTAACCTGAAACAGGACGATATTGTGAACATGGGGCTGGCGAAGCTGGTGGATGCCCCGGTCCTCCTTGTAGGAGACATCGACAGAGGCGGCGTGTTCGCCCAGATTGCAGGCACAGTCATGCTTCTGGATGAGGATGAGCGGGAGAGGATCAAAGGCACGGTCATCAATAAGTTCCGGGGCGATATCTCTATCCTGAAGCCGGGACTTTCCATGCTCGAGGAAAGGATTCGTGTGCCGGTGCTGGGGGTGATTCCCTGGTTTGACCTGGATATTGAGGAGGAAGACAGCCTGACAGAGAGGTTCCAAAAAAAGAGAAAGCCGGGACTCCTTGATTTTGCGGTGATCCGCCTGCCCCGTATCTCGAATTTTACTGACTTTGCCCCGCTGGAGGCGTTAGAGGAAGTGAGCGTGCGGTATATCTCGTCCCCGGATGAGCTTGGGACTCCTGATGCGGTCTTCCTTCCCGGGAGCAAGAACACCATAGAAGACCTGCTCTGGATGAGGCAGAACGGACTGGAAGTACGGATCCTCAAATATGCGGGACAGGGGGGCATCGTGTTCGGGATATGCGGAGGCTATCAGATGCTGGGAGAGGAGATATCAGACCCGGAGGGAGAGGAGCACAGAGGCAGTGTAAGAGGAATGGGACTTCTTCCCGTCTTCACGGTATTCAAAAAGGAGAAACGAAGGACAAGGGTGAAGGGCAGATTCCGGGAAATTTCAGGAGCGCTTGCGGATATGGGCGGGGCTAAGATGGAGGGATATGAGATCCATATGGGAGATACCTGTCCGTCAGGAGAGGAGGAGCCTCTTCTGTCATTTACTGCCGAAAGCGAACCGGACAGTCCCCGCACCGACGGCGCCCAGCAGGGAAATGTCTACGGGTGTTATGTACATGGAATCTTTGATGCCCGGATGACGGCGGAAAGGTTTCTGTCCGCAGTTCTGAAAAAGAAAGGCTGTGATCCGGGGCAGATCCGGGCAGCAGACTGGAAAAGCCATAAAGAAGAGCAGTATGATAAGCTGGCTGATATCATCCGGGGGCATCTGGATATGGACGCCATTTACAGAATCATAGAGAGAGGAATGGAGGCACCATGCGGTCTGTAATCAGAATCGGAAGCAGAGAGAGCGCGCTTGCCGTAAGGCAGGCGGAAATCATCCGGGAACTCATCCAAAAGAGCAGCCCCGGGCAGCAGGTTGAGATCGTCACAATGAAGACGGCAGGAGACAGGATACTTGGCCAAAGCCTGGAGAAAATCGGCGGGAAAGGGCTGTTTGTAAAGGAATTGGACAAGGCGCTCCTGGAAGGGCAGATCGACCTTTCAGTCCACAGCCTGAAAGATATGCCCATAGAGGAAAGAGAGGAGCTTCCCATTCTGGCGTACGGGAAACGGGAGGACGCCCGGGACGTGCTTGTATACCGCCCGGGATTACAGGCACTTCCCGAAAACGCTGTGATCGGGACCTCCAGCAGACGGAGGGAGATCCAGATGGCAAGGCTGTATCCGGGATGTACGTTTTCGGGAATCCGGGGGAATGTCCAGACCCGGCTGAAAAAGCTGGAGGCAGGGGAATACGATGGGACACTTCTTGCGGCGGCAGGCCTCAAAAGGCTGGGAATGGAGCATGTGGCAGGACGGTATTTCTCTGTGGAGGAGATGATCCCTGCGGCAGGACAGGGGATCCTGGCTGTCCAGGGCAGACAGGGGGAAACCTTTGATTGGACGGAAGCGGTAAACGACCGGGAGAGCCGGGCGGCTGCGCTTGCAGAGCGGCAGTTTATCCGGACTCTTGGCGGCGGCTGCACATCCCCTTCAGCGGCATATGCACAGGTTGCGGGAAATGAACTGAAATTAACCGGTCTTTATTATAATGAAAAGACCGGAGAATGCCGGACAGCTGCAATGGCAGGAGAGACAGATGCGGCAGAGCAGACCGGGGAGAGGCTTGCCCTTTTCCTGACAGGAGAAGGTGCGGACCACAGAATTTAGATTATGTAAAAGAAAAAGATAAAAGCGGGGAGAATATCGCATGGATCAAAATAATAAAAAACATATCAGCCATGATACAGGTTATGTCTGGCTTGCCGGGGCAGGGCCGGGAGACGCAGGCCTTATGACGCTTAAGGGCGCCGACCTGATCAGGCAGGCTGACCTCATCGTCTACGATGCCCTGATCAGCGCGGAAATCTTGAGCATGATTCCTCCCGAAAAGGAAACGGTCTATGTGGGAAAACAGGCAGGATATCACGCTGTCCCGCAGGAGAAGATCAATCAGGTTCTTGTCAGAGAGGCGAAAAAGGGGAAAAAGGTACTCCGGCTAAAGGGCGGAGACCCTTTCGTTTTTGGACGGGGCGGGGAGGAGCTGGAGATCCTCGCCCGGGAGGGAATCCCGTTTGAGGCAGTGCCGGGCGTCACCTCATCCGTGGCAGTCCCCGCCTATGCAGGGATCCCCGTTACGCACAGGGATTACGCTTCCTCCTTTCATGTGATCACCGGGCATGCGAAAAAAGATGGGACGCCTGACATAGATTTTGACGCCCTTGTCCGTCTCAGGGGAACGCTCGTATTTCTTATGGGCGTCGCTTCGATGGGGCAGATACTCGACGGCCTGATGAGGGCGGGGATGGCGCGGGATATGCCGGCGGCTGTGCTGGAGAGGGGGACCACTGCCCGGCAGAGGCGGATCGTCTCCTCAGTGGGGACATTAAAGGAGGAGGCACAGAGAGCGGGCATCCAGGCTCCGGCAGTCATTGTCGTGGGGCAGGTGTGCGCACTCTCTGAGACATTTTGCTGGGCGGAGAAGAGAGCCCTGGGGGGCAGGCAGTTTCTCCTGACCAGACCGCGACAGAACATGTCTGTCCTGGCAGGAAGGCTGAGAGCCCTGGGGGCACAGGTGATCGAGATGCCTGCCATCAGCACCCAGGTGATTTCTCCGAACAGGAAACTGAAAGAGGAGCTTTCGGACTTTGCCGCCTCACACCGGGAAAAGTGGCTGGTCTTTACCAGCCCCATCGGTGTAGCTGCATTTTTCGGGCAGCTTGCGGAGATGAAGCTGGACATCAGGCAGGTATTCTGCATGGCAGGGAAAGCGAAGATCGCGGCCATCGGGCGGGCCACAGCTTCGTCGCTCTTAGAGCGGGGACTGGTGGCGGATCTGGTCCCGGAGGTTTACAGTGCGGCTGCACTTGGAGAGAAGCTGGCAGATCAGGCGGGTACAGGAAGTGATATCCTTGTGGCCCGCGCGGAGGATGGATCTGAGGAGCTATTGCCTCCTCTTCTTGGAGCAGGTTTCCGTGTGAAGGATGTCCCGCTGTACCGGACAGTCTGTGAGATGCATCCTCTTCTGAGACAGAAGATTGAAAACCTTCTGGAAAACGGTGAGATCGACGCTGTAACTTTTACCAGCAGGTCCACTGTCCGGGGATTCGCACAGGCGGTGGGAAACCCTGATTTTGGCAGGATACAGGCGGTGTGCATCGGAGAGCAGACTGCCGGGGCGGCAGCAGAATACGGGATGGAAACCGTGATTTCAGACGAGGCGTCCACAGACTCCCTGGTGGAAAAGATCGTGGAGCTGTACGGAAACAGCCAGGAGGAAAGATATGATATCATTTGAGAGTGATTATACAAACGGGGCGCATCCAAAAGTGCTGGAGCGTCTCATTGCAACAAACACGGAAACGCTTCCGGGATACGGAAGCGACCGTTACTGCCAAAGCGCACGGGAGAAGATACGCGCTGCCTGCGGCTGCCCGGACGCGGATGTGTTTTTCCTTGTGGGAGGGACACAGACCAATGCTGTTGTGATCGATGCGGTCTTAAACAGGTATGAAGGGGCCGTGGCGGCGGATACCGGACATGTTGCGGTCCATGAGGCAGGGGCAGTGGAATTTACAGGGCATAAAGTGCTTACACTGCCCCAGCATGGAGGAAAGATCGGTCCGGGGGAGCTGGAGCAGTATCTCGCCGGGTTCTATCAGGATGCGAACCATGCGCACATGGTATTTCCGGGAATGGTTTATCTTACCCATCCGACCGAGCTTGGGACACTGTACACGAAAGAGGAGCTTGAACAGATCGCCGGCATATGCCGGTCGTATGAGATTCCCCTGTTTTTGGACGGGGCACGCCTTGGATATGGACTGATGAGCCGGGATACCGATGTGGCATTGACCGATGTGGCAGCGCTGTGCGATGTGTTTTACATCGGCGGGACGAAGGTTGGAGCCCTGTGCGGGGAGGCGGTTGTGTTTACCGGGAAAGCCCCGGAGCACTTTATGACTTCTGTGAAACAGCACGGCGCTCTTCTGGCAAAGGGAAGGCTTCTGGGCGTTCAGTTTGACGCGCTGTTCACGGATAACCTGTATTTCGATATCGGCAGGCACGGGATCGAGATGGCAGAGGAGCTGAAGAAGGTTTTTTCGGAAAACGGATACCGGTTTGCATGGGAGTCGCCGACGAACCAGCAGTTCGTCATTCTGGAAAACGAAGAGATGGAGAGGCTTGGAAGGCAGGTGTCATTTGATTTCTGGGAGAAGGCGGATGAAACGCACACTGTGGCCAGGTTCGCGACAAGCTGGGCGACGGAAAAGGAAGACATAGAAGAACTCAGAGAACTGCTTCGGGCAGGGAAAAACGTTAAGAAGGAAGCGTAGAAGATTATGGCACGATATATACTCAAACGGATCCTGACCGGAATCATCGCCCTGTTTGTACTGGCGGCGGTGACGTTCTTTCTTGTCCGCCTGATACCGGGAAGCCCCTTTCAGAGCGCAGCGACGTCCTCTTCCGTGGTGGAGGCGGTGGAGAGGGAGTACGGACTTGACCGCCCGCTTTTCGAGCAGTTCCTGTCCTATATGGGAAAGCTTCTGCGGGGGAATTTCGGTATTTCCTATTCCAATCCCGGGGTGAGCGTCACGGAAATTATCTGGAGGACATGGCCGGTCACAGCGTCTCTTGGGACAGCGGCCCTTGTCGTTTCGCTTCTGGCTGGCACAGGGCTTGGCACCCTTCTGGCTGTGTCAAAGAGCAGGGGCATCCAGCGGATTATATCCGGCGGGGCAATGCTGGCGTCAGGGATTCCGGGGTTCGCCCTGGCTGTCATCCTTCTGCTGGTATTCTCCGTCAGGCTGAACTGGTTCCCGTCCTCCGGCCTGTCTTCCCCGCTCCACTACGTCCTTCCGGTCACGGCACTGTCCCTGTACCCTGCAGCGGTGATCACCCGGCTTACAGGTAATGCACTGAGGGCAGAACTGCAGAAGGAGTATGTGCTTTTCGCACGGGCGAAGGGGCTGGGGGAAACCAGGACCCTGTGGACACATGCAATGAAGCACGCATGCCGTCCTGTACTTGGATATATTGGCCCCGCATCGGCATTTCTGCTCACGGGAAGTTTTGTGGTGGAGAGCATTTTTACGATCCCGGGAATCGGAAGGGAGTTTGTCAATTCCATAACGGGACGGGATTATACGCTCATACTGGGATTGACAGTGTTCATGGGGACGGTGGTCATTGTGGTCAATCTGATCGCAGACCTTCTGGGAGCATGGCTTGACCCGGAGATGAGGCGCGCATACAGGGAATCCTGAACTGAAGAGCAGGAAGAGGCACAGGAATACACAGGAAGGGAGCCGGTACAGTGGCAAAAGCGATATGGAAGTACATAAGAAAAGACAGGCAGGCAGCGGCAGGGTGTGTGATTCTGGGCGCATGGATCTTTCTGGCAGTGCTGGTACCGTTTTTCGGACCATACTCATATACGGACCAGAACGCGGCGATACAGAATCAGGGGATCTCAATTCTTCACTGGTTCGGAACAGACAAGTTCGGACGCGATATCTTTGCGCGGGTCTGGTATGGCGCCGGGATCAGCCTGGTCATCGGACTGGCCAGCGCGCTGATCAACGGATGCATCGGTGCCGCATACGGCGCAGTATCCGGTTATGCGGGAAAGCGCACAGATCTGATCCTGATGCGGGCGGCGGACATCATTGCCTCGGTTCCCTCCATGCTCTATGTCATTCTTATCACCCTTGTGCTCGGGGCAGGGGTCGTGAGTATGATCCTCGGACTGTGCATTTCCGGGTGGATTGAGACGGCAAGGATCGCAAGGGGGGAGATCCTGCACCTAAAAGAGTCCGATTTTGCACTTGCTGCCCGGCTGGGCGGCGCCAGCCCCTTCCGTATACTCATCAGGCACCTCCTTCCGAACGCGTCAGGGCCGATCCTTGTAAATGTTGTTTTCCTGATACCACAGGCAGTTTTTACAGAGGCCTTTTTAAGCTTTCTCGGGGTGGGTCTTGCAGCACCGGCGGCGAGCCTGGGAACAATCATCCGGGAGGCGAGAACCCAGATGCTTCTCTACCCATCCCAGATGATATGCCCGCTTGTAGTGCTGTGCGTGATGCTGCTGGGACTGAACATGCTTGGAAGCGCGCTGGAACGCAGATTCGGAAGACCGGAAGGGGGAGGCTGAAATGAGCATACTGGATGTACAGAATTTAAGAGTCAGGTACCATGAGGGGAAAGCAGACGGCGATGTGTTAAAGGGCGTCAGCTTTTCTGTGGAAAAGGGGGAGACGGTCGGGATCATCGGGGAATCCGGTTCGGGAAAGAGCACGGCAATGCTGGCTGTGATGGGACTTCTCGATGCAAAGGCGCGGGTCTTGTCAGACCATATCCTGGTCGGAGGCGGGAAACCTTGTCCGGGAAAGAATATCGCGATGGTGTTTCAGGATTCCCTGAACTGCCTCAATCCTTCTGTCAAGATCGGACGGCAGGTGGCAGAGACTGTCCGTGCCAGGAGAAAATGCAGCAGAAAAGAGGCGGCGCTAAGGACAGAAGAACTTCTTGATACAGTAGGGATCCGAAGTCCAAAACTTCGGATGGAGCAGTATCCCTTTGAGCTGTCCGGCGGGATGCGCCAGAGGGTGGTGATTGCCATTGCGCTTGCCTGTGAACCACAGATCATCCTGGCGGATGAACCTACAACTGCGCTGGATGCGGCAGTGCAGGCTCAGATCATCCTTCTGCTGAAAAGAATTGTGCGTAAGACGGATACCTCCCTGCTCTTGGTCAGCCATGACCCGGGAGTGACAGCGGCGCTGTGCAGCAGGGTGTATGTGATGAGAAAAGGGCAGATGGTTGAGAGCGGAACAGCGGAGGATGTCTTTTATTTTCCGAAGGAAGAGTACACAAAGCGGCTCCTTGGGGACAGGATCGGCAAGGGATACAAGGCCGGGGAAGAACCGTGCGGCGATCCTCTGGTCTGCGTGAGGAATGTGACGAAAGAATACGACACAAAGGAAGGGATATACGACATTTCCCTGGACATCGGAGAAGGGGAGACTGTCGCCATTGCAGGGGAGAGCGGAAGCGGGAAAACAACGCTCGCCAGGGTGATTACAGGACTTTTAGAAGCGGATGCGGGTCATCTGTACTACAGAGGGCAGGAACTGGATGGATCCCTGAGAAAGACACTGGGCAGAGGAAAGTTCCAGATGGTTTTCCAGGATCCGTACGGATCGCTGAATCCCGTGCTTACAGCAGGCCAGGCTCTTGATGAGAGCCTGCGCCCCATCGTGAGGGGAGAGCCTGCGCTTCGCAGAAGGAAGGTGGAGGCAATGCTCGCCCTGGTCGGGTTAAGCGCAAAGGATGCGGGAAAATACCCGTCTGAGTTTTCCGGGGGAGAGCGGCAGCGGATCGGGCTTGCCCGCGCCCTGATCGCAAAACCGGATCTTCTGGTGTGCGACGAAGCGCTCTCTGCTTTGGATACCCGGACCCGGGAGCAGATACTGGAGCTGTTGAAAACAGTGCGGGAAAAGGAAAGGCTATCCTGCCTGTTTATCTCCCATGACCTGCATGCAGTGCGCCGCATCAGCAGCCGGGTGGGGGTGATGTATGGGGGAAGGCTTGCGGAACTGGGGAGGACGAAAGATATCTGTTCCGATCCCTGGCATCCCTATACCAGGCTGCTGCTTGACGCAGTGCCGAAGGCGGATCCCGTAAGGGCAGGCAGATTCAGGGGGGCTGTGGCAGAAGAAAGAGGAACAGAAAAGAGAGGAATAGAAAAAGAAGGCAGAGGATGCCCGTTTGCCGCAAACTGCACATATGCCATGAAATGCTGCGCAGAGGAAATGCCCGGCCAATACAGTTTTGGAGACCGGCAGGTATCCTGTTTTTTATATTCGGAGAAGCACAGTGGAAGGAGAGCGAAGGGGTATACGATGACTTCCCAGATCTGACGGACACGGCATAAAGGAGAAAAACATGAAGAAAAGAAGATTGACAGGCATCGTCCTGATCGCTGCCCTGGTCTGTATGGCAGCAATGCCGGGCTGTGTGTATACCGGCTATTCCTTTGACACAGGCGGCAAAACGATCACGGTGGCGATCAACAGTGAGACCGGCGGACTGGATCCGGCAGGGAATATTGCCCTGACTTATCTGGCGTATTCTGTGAGTGCGCTGGATGAACTGCTCACCTTTGATGAAGACGGAGAGATACAGTACCGGGCGGCAGAGTCCTATGAAGTGAATGAGGATCTGACGGCCTGGACCTTTCATTTGCGGGAGGACGCCCTGTGGTCGGACGGGTCGCCGGTCACGTCGGCAGATTTTCTCAATACGGTCACGCGTGCGCTTGACCCGGCGTCCGGGAGCGGGTATGCCAACTACCTCTTTGTGATTGAACAGGCAGAGGAAATCTATAATCAGGAGGCGGATATGTCCACGCTCGGGGTGGAGACGCCGGACGAGCATACACTGGTATTCCGGCTCAGGGAGACATGCGTATACTTTCTCGACCTCCTCCGCCTGCCGGTCTTTACGCCGTCCTGCGAAACGTATGCCGACTCTGCCGGAAGCGGATGGGATAAGAACCCGGATACGAGCCTGTCCAACGGTCCCTTCCGCCTGGCAGAATATGTGCCGGACCAGTATTTTGTCCTGGAAAAAAATGAATATTACTGGGACAGGGATTCGGTCAGCCTTGACCGTATTATTTACCGTTTCTTTGACGATACCCAGTCTATGGCGAATGCATACGAGACGGGGGAAGTGGATGTTGCCACCTCTCTTTCCTCGAATATTATGGAACTGTATGAAGGAAAGCAGGATCTGGTGGTGACGGATCTGATTGCTACCCGGTATATCTATTTTAATCTGAATGTGGAGCCCCTCGATGACGCCAGGGTGAGGGAAGCGGTCAACCTGGCCATCGACCGGGAAGACTTGTGCCGGATTGTGGGGGCGGATACAGAGCCGGCCTATAATCTGGTGGCAAAGTATATGAAAGACAAGGAG
Organism: uncultured Mediterraneibacter sp.; assembly: GCA_944381935.1. GTDB lineage: Bacteria > Bacillota > Clostridia > Lachnospirales > Lachnospiraceae > Mediterraneibacter. The sequence continues at coordinate 187,789 of CALWMN010000003.1, forward strand.
ACTGGGGAATACTTCGTGGAGCAGGAAGAACAGCCGTTTGAGGAGGATGCGGAGCGGGCAAGGATGCTGCTTGCAGAGGCGGGATACCCGGACGGAGAGGGTTTCCCGGAGCTGACATACAGCTATCCTACGCTGGAGATGGACTCTGATACGGCGCAGGTGATACAGGAACAGCTAAGGGAGAACCTGAACATCAGGATCAACCTGGAGGCGCAGGAACTTCAGACTAATTACAGTACCCGGCGGTCGGGCAGCTTTGACCTCTGCCGGATGAACTGGACGGCAGACTTTGCCGATCCTTATACATACCTGTCCATGCTTTTGTCCAACAGCACCTACAACTGCAGCGGGATTCACAACGAAGCGTACGATGCGATTGTGGCACGGTCCAGCCTGGAGACGGATCCCGCAAAGCGGCTCAGCCTTCTCCATGAGGCGGAACAGCTTGCAGTGGGGAAAGAATTTTACATTATCCCGCTGTATTCCATGAAGAGTGTAAATCTTGTGAACCCGGATATCACCGGGATCCGCCGGATACCCGCCAGCGGGGCACTGGAATACCGCTACGCGGATATCTGCCCGGACTCATAATTCTGTCAGCGGTCTGATACGGTATCCCATCTCCTCCCATTTGGTCAGCAGCTCATCCAGGATCTGTGCGTTGGTAGAGGACGTGCTGTGGAGCAGGACAATGGCGCCGGGATGGATCCGTCCCAGCAGCTTATCAAAGGCTTCCTCTTTGGAGGGCTGGGCATCCTCATACCAGTCTACATACGCCAGGCTCCAGAAAAAAGTCCGGTATCCGAGCTCCTGTGCCATTTTCAGATTGGGTTCGCTGTATTTTCCCTGTGGGGGGCGATAGAACTTTGTCATCTCCTGACCCGTTACATCCCGGTATGCGTCCTCCACGTCCACCAGTTCCTTTTTGAAGGAGTCCATCGTCGAGATCTCTGACATATCAGGATGGTGCCACGTATGGTTGCCGACAGTATGCCCTTCCTCCACCATCCTCTTTATAAGCTCCGGTTCCGATTCTATGTACGTCCCGACGACAAAAAAGGTAGCGGACACCTGATGTCTGGCGAGGGCGTCCAGTATCGGCTCCGTATTTCCATTCTCGTATCCTGCATCAAAGGTCAGGTACAGGATCTTTTCCTCGGTATCCTCTGCATAAAAGGCGTCATACTGTGCGAGCTCTTCGGCTGTGGCGTTGCCGACAGGAGGCTTTCCTTCCTCCTGGAAGCTCAGACCCCAGTTCCCTTCTGCAGATACCGCCACAGCATCACCGCCAGCCGGCATCTGGCTGGAAAGCCGGCTGTGGAGGAAACCGGCGCCAATGCCAAGGGCATAGGATGCGGCAAACAGGAGAAGGACAAAGAGACTTTTTCGGGTGGACAGAATGTTTTGCAAGAATTGTTTCATAGAACAGTATCCGAAAATGTATTTGTAACAAATGTATGAGAGAAGCAGGGAAAACATGCGCGCACAGATGTGGACTTTTCGATAAAAGGGTGATAAAGTGGTAAAGAAACGGGGTGAAAGAAAATGAAAATTTTTGTCTATAACTACAGAGAATTTGACGAGGCGGAATATTTTCAGAAATTTTCCAGGGAATATCAGGTGGAGCTGGGGATCAGCACGGAGGCCCCTGCACTTGAAAATGCGCATCTTGCACAGGGATACGAATATATCAGCATTATCACATCCAGGATCGATGCAGAGCTGATGAGGCGTTTTCACGAAATGGGGGTAAAGATGATCTCAACGAGGACGGTCGGATACGATCATATTGACCTGGAAGCCGCGAAAAAATACAGAATGCAGGTTAGCAATGTGTCGTATTCGCCGGAGTGCGTTGCGGATTATACGATTATGCTGATGTTAATGTCCATCCGGAGGATGAAACGTATCATGCAGAGAGAGGAGATCAATGATTTTTCCCTGCCGGGAATCCAGGGCCGGGAGCTGCACAATTTTACCGTGGGGGTTCTGGGAACGGGCAGGATCGGGAAGGCAGTGATACGGGATCTGTCCGGCTTTGGGTGCAGGATCTGTGCCTATGACCGGTATGAGGATGAAGCTGTGAAAGCATATGCCAGCTACGAAAAGCTGGATACGATCTACAGGGAGTGTGACCTGATCACGCTGCATATGCCGCTGGGAGATGAGAATGTCCATCTGATAGACCGGGATGCCATCGCCAGGATGAAAGACGGCGTGGTTATCGTCAACACGGCCAGAGGGGGACTGATCGATACGAAAGCACTGATCAACGGGATTGAATCAGGAAAGATAGGAGCCGCGGGGCTTGATGTGATCGAAGACGAGTTCGGCATGTATTACTACGACCTCAAATCCGACGTCTTAAGCAAGAGGGACCTCTATATTCTGCGCGGATTCCCGAACGTCGTCGTCACGCCGCATATGGCGTTTTATACAGACCAGGCGGTCAGCGATATGGTCAGACATTCCATCGAGAGCTGCATTCTCCGAAAAGAAGGGAAGGAAGACCCGTGGGCAGTGCTGTAGGCCTTCCTTCCCGCTTACACGATATTTAAATGATATCTGAGGAAGCAGAGCCGCCCGACCTGCCAAAAAAGGTGAGATCAGTGGGGTAGACGTAACTGATTCCGATTTCTTTTAAAAGAACGACGTTGAGCCTGCCGTTCAGGTTCTTTTTGTCCAGGGCGATGGCGTCAGTCAGTGTGGACACGGGGAGTCCGCAGGAAGCGGGCAGCCCGTACTGCTTTAAGACAGCGCCTATGCGGGCCGCACAGCCGGGAGCAGTCAGTCCCTTTCTCTCCGACATCTTTGTGATCTGGTACATCCCGATCGCCACGGCTTCCCCGTGGCTTTCCCTCTCATAGTTATAATGCTGTTCGATTGTGTGGGCAAGAGTGTGCCCGAAATTTAAGAGCATCCTTTCCCCTGTATCAAACTGGTCTGCCTCCACCACGATCCTCTTGATATCGACGCATCTGGCGATCACCTCTGTGAGTTTCGGCTTAAGCCTCTCGAAAGAACTACACGCGGCAAGCCGCTCAAACAGCTCCCGGTCTTTGATGCAGCCGTATTTGATGACTTCCCCCATGCCGTCATGGATGAAATGCAGCGGAAGGGTGTCAAGGACGTCCGGGTCGATGAGGACCATCTTTGGCTGGAAAAAGGCGCCGACCAGGTTCTTCCCCTGGGGGAGGTCAACGGCGACCTTCCCGCCCACGGAAGAGTCTACCTGCGCCAGAAGCGAGGTGGGGATCTGCACCAGCCTGACGCCGCGCAGATAGCTTGATGCGGCAAACCCTGCAAGGTCGCCGATCACCCCGCCTCCGAGTGCGATGATGAGGTCGCTTCTGGTGAGCCCAGCCTCTAGAAGAGAGGAGTATATCCGGGGAAGCATCTGGAAATTCTTGGTTGGTTCCCCGTGGGGCAGTATGAGCGTGTGGCACTCATAAGCGTCAAGAGAGCCAAGAAGCTTTGCCCCGTAGAGAGGGAATACATTGTCATCAGAGATCACCATAATGCGGGTCCCGTTAAAGTCCTGCCCGATATATTCACCGGCTCTTGCAAGCAGACCCGGCTCAATGTAGATGGGATAACTGTCTTTTCCTAAATTTACTGTCAGTTTCATATCACTGCTCCCTGCACTTTATTATTCTGCTCTCTCTGTTGTCCGGGAAATTCTGCCAGACTACAGAATCTTCCCCACGACTTTTGCGATCTGCTTTACCTGGCTAAGCAGTGTGTCATATTTCTCAGGTTTGAGGGACTGGGCGCCGTCGCACAGTGCACATTCAGGATTGTTGTGAACCTCGATCATCAGTCCGTCTGCCCCGGCGGCGATGGCAGCTTTTGCCATCGGTTCTACAAGCCACCATTTTCCTCCGGCATGGCTTGGGTCAACGACAACGGGAAGATGGGTCTTCTTCCTGAGAACCGGTATGCTCTGAAGATCAAGCGTATTCCGTGTATATGTCTCAAATGTACGGATGCCGCGTTCGCAGAGAATGACGTTTTCATTTCCTGAAGCCATGATATATTCCGCGGACATGATCCACTCTTCATAGGTGGCATTTAGCCCCCTCTTCAGAAGGATAGGACGGTCTAGCTGGCCAAGCTGCTTAAGCAAATCGAAATTCTGCATGTTGCGCGCACCGATCTGGATCAGGTCCACCTTTTCATTAAAAACATCCAGATACTGGGGCGACATAAGCTCCGTTACGATGGGGAGTCCCACTTCCTCTTTCACGGCGCACAAGATATCCAGCCCTTCCAGCCCAAGTCCCTGGAATGAGTAGGGACTGGTCCTCGGTTTGAAGGCTCCGCCCCGGAGAAGATTGGCGCCGGAGGCTTTGGCAGCTTTCGCGATTTCAAGCACCTGGCTGAATGTCTCAACGGAGCAGGGACCTGCGATCAGCCCCAGATGCCCGCCACCGATTTTGACCCCGGATATGTCGATGACAGAGTCCTCCGGGTGGAAGGCTCTGTTGGCAAGCTTATACGGTTCCTGGACATGCATGACTTTGTCGACGCTGCTGTCCACTTCAAAGAGCCGCGGGTCGATCAGGGTGGTGTCGCCGATGCACCCGATGATCGTCATCTCGGTTCCGCGGACAACATGGGTGTCAAGGCCGCGGTTCTTAACAAGGTTTTCGACCCGGGTAATATTTTCTTCCGAGGTGTGTGGTTTTAAAACAATAATCATCTTTACAGTCCTCCAGATTTATATCATAATGTACTTGTTGATATTGATAAAAAATATCCACTTCAACTTCACACTGTAAAATTTTACTTGTTTAAAGTGCGAAAACATATGTATCATAAATCATTGGCAGCGGATTGTCAAGAGGGGAAAGAGGGAATGATCCCAGGGGGAATGACAGATACAGGATATATACATGACAAATCAGAAAACTTATGTTATACTTCATCTTAGCAAGTCAAAGGAGTTAAGATATGAAAAGAGTTTTGTTAAAGCTGAGCGGAGAGGCGCTGGCAGGAGAGAAGAAGACAGGATTTGACGAAGCCACCTGCATCGGCGTCGCAAAACAGGTGAGACGGCTTACGGAGGACGGGATACAGGTTGCGATCGTGACAGGCGGCGGCAACTTCTGGCGAGGAAGGACAAGCGAGACGATCGACCGGACGAAGGCGGACCAGATCGGGATGCTTGCCACTGTCATGAATTGTATTTATGTTTCCGATATTTTCCGCTATACCGGAATGAAGACAGAAGTGTTTACCCCGTTCGTATGCGGTTCTTTTACATCCCTGTTTTCAAAGGACGCGGCAGTGGAGGCAATGGAAGAAGGAAAGGTCATTTTTTTCGCAGGTGGGACAGGCCATCCGTATTTTTCTACGGACACGGGGGCAGTGCTCCGTGCAGTCGAGATCGAGGCGGACGCGATGCTTCTGGCAAAGGCGATAGACGGAATCTATGACAGTGATCCGAAGGTAAACCCCGCAGCGGTGAAATATGACGAGATTTCCATACAGGATGTGATCGACCAGAAGCTGGCGGCAGTGGACCTGACCGCGTCGATCATGTGCATGGAAAACAAAATGCCGATGCTTGTATTCGGGCTCAATGAAGAGAACAGCATTGTCAGGACGATGAGCGGCAGTTTTACAGGAACAAAAGTAACAGTGTAGGAGGACTTGGAAATGGATGAAAAATTAGTTTCATATGACGGAAAAATGACGAAGACAATTAACAACCTTGACGGAGAACTGGCGACGATACGCGCAGGCCGGGCGAACCCCCATGTGCTGGACAAGCTGACCGTTGATTATTATGGGGCGCCGACTCCTATCCAGCAGGTGGCGAACGTATCGGTCCCGGAAGCGCGTATGATCCAGATACAGCCGTGGGAGAAGAGTATGCTCAAGGCGATCGAGAAAGCGATCCAGACTTCGGATATTGGAATCAACCCGACAAACGATGGGACGTCGGTCCGGCTTATATTCCCGGAGCTTACAGAGGAGCGGAGAAAGGAACTGGCCAAGGATGTCAAGAAAAAGGGAGAGGCGGCGAAGGTTGCCATACGTAATATCCGCAGGGACGGGAATGTAGCGTTTAAGAAGTTAAAGGGAACTGAGATATCAGAAGACGGCATCAAGGATCTGGAGGATGAGCTTCAGAAGATTACGGATAAATATATTGCAAAGATCGACAAGATGGTTGAAGCCAAGTCGAAAGAGATCATGACGGTTTAGCAGCCAGACAGAAAACAGAAGGGGGCTTATATCATAAGACCCCCTTTTATTCTGCAAAGCGCGGGGGCGTATTTCCCCGGCAGAATGACAGTGTATGGGAGAGAGGATGAAATGAAAGTACCGCAGCATATTGCGATCATATTGGATGGAAACGGGCGCTGGGCAAAAGCAAAAGGGATGCCGAGAAATTACGGACATGCCCAGGGAAGCAAAAATGTGGAGAAAATATGTGAAGAAGCATGGCGGATGGGAATCAAATATCTGACAGTCTATGCTTTTTCTACGGAAAACTGGAACCGTCCCAGCGACGAGGTGAGCGCGCTGATGAAGCTGCTCCGCAATTATATGAAGACCTGTCTGAAGACAGCAGCCAAAAATGATATGAAAATCCGGGTAATCGGGGATATCAAAGCGCTGGATGATGATATCAAAAGCCGGATCCGGGAGCTGGAGGAGGCGACGGTGAACAATGGCGGTCTGAACTTTACGATCGCCCTAAACTATGGCAGCCGGGACGAGCTGACCCGGGCGGCAAGGAGGATGGCAGAGGACTGTGTGGAAGGGAAGCTTAAGCCGGAAGATATCGACGAGGCGGTTTATGAGTCTTTCCTGGATACCCACGGCATACCGGACCCTGACCTGATGATCCGCACAAGCGGGGAGGTGCGCCTCTCCAACTATCTGCTCTGGCAGCTTGCATACTCTGAATTTTACTTTACGGATGTGCCGTGGCCTGACTTTACAAAAGAAGAACTGGTAAAGGCAATCGAAGAGTACAATCACAGACACAGACGTTTCGGAAAAGTTGAGGAGGATGAGTGATGTTTAGAACACGGCTTTTAAGCGGAATACTGTTGGTTATCATTGCACTTGTTACACTGACAGCAGGGGGAAACGTCCTGTTTCTTGTCCTGTTTGCCATCAGCCTGGTCGGGATGACAGAGCTTTATAAGGTTTTTGCCATAGAGAAGAAACCGCCGGGAATTGTGGGATATCTTTTTGCGGCGCTCTATTATGCCCTGCTTTATTTTAAACCGCTTCTTCCGGGAGAGTCGCTGAACTGGTTCATGATGCTTTTCATGGGATATCTGATCTGCCAGATGGCGGTGCTTGTCTTTGCCTACCCCAAATACAATACGCAGCAGATTTTGGCAGCTTTTTTCGGTATGTTCTACGTGGCAGTGATGCTTTCCTATATTTACCAGACGCGGATCCTGCCGGGCGGAGTATTCACAGTCTGGCTTGTATTTGTCTGCTCGTGGGGGTGTGACACCTGCGCGTATTGTGTCGGTATGCTGATCGGAAAACATAAAATGGCTCCGGTCTTAAGCCCGAAGAAGTCTGTGGAGGGAGGAGTCGGGGGGATTCTCGGAGCCGCTCTGATCGGGGTGCTCTATGCCCTGGCAATCAACCACTGGGGAAATGCAGGGGCGGACGTGATCTCCTACGCAGTCATCGGGGCAGCAGGCGGAGCAATCTCCCAGGTGGGGGACCTGGCGGCATCCGCAATCAAGAGATATCATAATATCAAGGATTACGGAACTCTTATCCCGGGGCATGGGGGTATCCTTGACCGTTTCGACAGTGTGATTTTTACAGCGCCGATCATCTATTATCTGGCACTGTTCCTGTAATCAAAGAGGCGGGGAAACCATATTTTAACTGTAGAAAAAGGAGCACGGAATATGATGAAGAAAATTGCGGTGCTGGGTTCTACCGGTTCGGTTGGGACTCAGACTCTGGAAATCGTCAGGACCAACGGGGATATCGAGGTTACGGCTCTGGCGGCCGGAAACAATATTGAGCTTCTGGAAGAGCAGATCAGAGAATTTAAGCCGGGGCTTGCTGCTGTGTGGGAAGCAGAAAAGGCTGCCGAGCTTAAGGACCGTGTCCGGGATCTGGATATCAGGATCGTCCAGGGCATGGATGGACTTCTGGAGGTGGCAGGGATGCCGGGATACGAGATCCTTGTGACTGCCATTGTGGGAATGATCGGGATACTTCCGACGATCGAGGCGATCAAAGCAGGGAAAGACATTGCACTTGCCAATAAGGAAACTCTTGTCACAGCCGGGCACATTATCATGCCTCTTGCAGAGGAAAAAGGGGTGTCTGTCCTGCCGGTTGACAGTGAGCACAGCGCAATCTTCCAGTCACTGCAGGGAGGGCAGAGAAAAGCGCTGCATAAGATCCTGCTGACCGCCTCCGGAGGACCCTTCCGTGGAAAGAAGAGGGAAGAACTGGAACACATAGAGGCGGAGGACGCCCTGAAACATCCGAACTGGGCGATGGGAAGAAAGATTACGATCGATTCCTCCACAATGGTAAATAAAGGTCTTGAGGTGATCGAGGCGAAGTGGCTGTTCGGAGTCAGCGTCGAACAGATACAGGTTATCGTTCAGCCGCAGAGCATCATTCATTCTATGGTGGAATATGAGGATGGCGCCGTGATTGCGCAGCTTGGGACGCCGGATATGAAGCTTCCGATCCAGTACGCCCTTTACTATCCCGAGAGAAGGTATCTGCCCGGTGACAGGCTGGATTTTGGAACTCTGTCGCAGCTTACCTTTGAGAAACCGGATATGGAGACCTTCTACGGACTGAAACTTGCCTTCGAGGCGGGGAGGAAGGGAGGATCGCTCCCCACCGTTTTCAATGCGGCAAATGAGAAGGCTGTGCAGATGTTTCTCGACAGAAAGATCAAATATCTTCAGATACCGGAAATAATAGCCGCATGTATGGAGCATCATAAAAATATCGGGGAACCGACAGTGGATGAGATACTAAAGACTGAGCGGGAGACATATGAATTTATAAAAAGCAGGTGGTAATTTATGGGAATCATAATCGCGATCCTATTATTTAGTTTTATCATAATCTTTCATGAACTGGGACATTTCCTTCTGGCAAAAGCGAACGGGATACGTGTGGATGAATTTTCTCTCGGACTGGGGCCTACCCTGATCGGGAGACAGGTCGGCGAGACAAAGTTCTCACTTAAGCTGCTTCCTTTTGGGGGTGCATGTATGATGGGCGAGGACGATGTGGATGATATGTCCGAGGGCAGCTTTAACAGCAAATCTGTATGGGCAAGGATGTCGGTTATCGCAGCCGGCCCGGTCTTTAACCTGATCCTTGCATGGATCATGTGTATGATCATTATTCTGGCAGCCGGATACCGTCCGACGACAATTAACGGAGTGAGCGAAGGGTACTCTGCCGCAGAACAGGGATTACAGGCAGGGGATGAGATCAAAGAGATCAATGGACGAAGCATGCATATCTGGAATGATATCAGCCTCTATACGATGACCCATCCCGATGAGGCCTCCCTTGACATCGTCTATGAGCGGGACGGGGAAGAGTACAGTGCAACAATCGAACTGAGGCAGCTTGAAGGGGATGCATCGCCAAAGCTTGGCGTGATATCCGGAGATACGGTGAAGCCGGGAATCCTCGGTGCCGTTGAATATGGAGCCTATACGGTAAAATACTGGATCACCTATTCGGTCGACTGCCTGAGGATGCTGGCGACCGGGCAGGTCGGGGTCCGGGATCTGTCAGGCCCTGTGGGAATCGTGGATGCCGTGGACGACGTCTATCAGCAGTCCGTATCCTCCGGCATGTATGCGGTGATCCTGAACCTGATGAATTTCGGCGTGCTTGTGACAGCCAATCTGGGAGTGGTAAACCTTCTTCCGTTTCCTGCCCTGGATGGCGGACGCCTTGTATTTCTTATTATTGAGGCGGTGCGGCGCAAAAGGATTCCGCCGGAAAAAGAGGGGATGGTCCATTTTGCGGGCTTCGCACTTCTCATGGTGCTGATGGTAGTTGTCATGTACAACGATATTTTAAAGTTGTTCTAAGACGGTCTCCCCGCATATATATTAAAGAAATGAATATATGCGGAGACAGATATGAGCCAAATAAAAGCGATGCAGGATGAAGCATCAGAGAAGGGAAAGCTGCAGATCAATATTGTGTCATCTGTGACAGCATACCCTGTTGCAGGAGCGGAGATTTCAATCTCATATACAGGAGTCCCGGAGAGTACCCTTGAGCAGCTCACAACAGATTCATCCGGGCAGACAGAGACGATCGAACTGAATGCCCCGCCTGAGGAGTGGAGCCTGAACCCGGACAATGAAAGACAGCCATATTCCGAGTATACGCTTGACATCAGCGCCCCGGGATTCGAGCCGGTAAGCATAGCAGGGACCGAGATTCTCGCGAACACAAAAGCCATCCAGAATGTGCGTATGAGGCCGAGTGACAGAGGACAGGAGGAGGAAGAGGTCTTTGTGATTCCGGCGCATACCCTTTACGGCGATTACCCTCCGAAAATCGCGGAGGAAGAGATCAAGCCGACCAATGAGACGGGGGAAATCGTACTGAGCAGGGTCGTGGTTCCCGAGTATATTGTGGTGCATGACGGGTCCCCCCGGGACAGCACGGCGACAAATTACTATGTCAAGTATAAGGATTACATTAAAAATGTGGCATCCAGCGAGATATATGCCACCTGGCCTGCAAATACGATCCGGGCGAACGTTCTTGCCATCATGTCATTTACCCTGAACAGGGTGTATACGGAGTGGTACAGAAACAAAGGATATGATTTCACGATTACATCGTCCACAGCTTTTGACCACAAGTGGATACCGGAGCGCAACATCTACGAGTCCATCTCGGTGATTGTGGATGAGCTGTTCTCCAATTATCTTTCCAGGCCGAACGTGCGTCAGCCCATTCTGACCCAGTACTGTGACGGGAGGCGTGTGACCTGCCCGAACTGGATGACGCAGTGGGGGTCGAAAGAGCTGGGCGACCAGGGATTCAGCGCGATCGAGATCCTGCGCTACTATTACGGGGATGACATGTATATCAATACAGCGCAGGAAATTTCGGGGATACCTGCGTCATGGCCGGGATATACGCTGGAGGAGGGATCGAGCGGCGCCAAAGTCCGGCAGATGCAGGAACAGCTCAATGTGATTGCAGGAGCATATCCCGCCCTGCCGAAAATAAATGCCGACGGCATTTACGGACCGGCTACAGCACGGGCAGTGCGTGAGTTTCAGTCCGTGTTCGGCCTTCCTGTGACAGGAAAGGTGGATTATGCGACCTGGTATAAGATCTCTGAAATTTATGTGGGGGTATCAAGGATAGCGGAACTGACATAGAGAGAGGAGTACAATGGCGAGAAGGAGAAAGCGGAGGAGGCGGATATTCCCGAGAGTAGCGGGGATGGTTTTATTCCTGGGCATCCTGGCAGGGGCGGCTGCCGCGGCAGGGCATGTCGTGCCGGATCTTTTCAGGACGGCAAAGGAGACCGTCAGCCTGGCAGTAAGGCAGCAGGTGGAATTTCCTGAACTGACGGTTTCGGCGGAGGAAGTTGCGGGAGATTTTTATTACCAGCAGCTTTCCGAAAAGGAGCAGACGATCTACCGGGAACTGCTCCAGGGAGTAAACGGAATGGAGGGCGTAATCCGGCTCCACGCAGGGGAAAGTGACGATGCGGGGAAGGTTTACGAATATCTGCTCTATGACAGGCCGGAGCTGTTCTGGTGTGACGGGAGTTCTTCGATGACCATCTACGAGGAATATACGGAAATGTCGCCCGGCTATACGTGTACGGCAGAAGAAAAAGAGGCACGGCAGGCACAGATCGAGACGGAGACCCAATCCTGCCTTGCCGGGATCGATGGGGGCGCTTCAGATTATGAAAAGATCAAATATGTGTATGAATATATAGTCGACACGGTGGATTATGACGAGACGGTTCCTGATAATCAGAATATCTACAGCTCGATGGCCAAAAAACGCTCCGTCTGCGCCGGATATTCCCGCATGGCACAGTATCTTCTGGAAAAGCTGGGGATTCCCTGTATCTATGTGATCGGAACGATTACGGGGCAGGGGGCGCATGCGTGGAACATTGTAAACTGTGACGGAAAATATTATCAGATGGATACGACCTTTGGAGATCCGGTGTTCCTCTCAGCGGAGAGCAGAGAGAACATACCGGGCAGCAGCATCAATTACGATTATCTGTGCTGTACGGATGAAGTGATCCTGACAGACCACGAACCGGATGATTTTGTCAGCTATCCGGCATGCACCTCCGATGACCTGGACTATTATAAGCTGAACGGCATGTATTATGAGAATTATGATGCCGACGCACTTCTGGAAGATATGAGGGAGGGCATATATGCCGGAGAGGAAACCTTTGTCTGCAAATTCACGGATTCCGCCGACTATGACGCCGCCCACGATGAGGTGACGGGAAGCCTTCTGCCCCAGGCGGCGCAGGCTCTTGCCTCCTATTATGGACTCAGCACGGTTGTCTACACATATGCGGAGGATGATGTGCATCATAAGATTACGGTTTTCTGGAGTTATGAAGAAGAATAAAGGCCTTTTGCGCCGACCTTCTGCGCAGAATGTGGGAAAGGCTGCCGGCAGGCAGCCTTTCCCACTGTGTCGGGACCATGAAATGAATCAGGGGTGTATGATGCTCTTGCGGTACTGTTTTGGGGAAAGCCCATAGGTCCGCTTGAAAATCCTGATAAAATAATTGATGTCATTGTAGCCGCATGTAGTGGCAATGACCGTTACCGGAAGGGCAGTTGAGTTAATCAGGGAGATTGCCTTGCGCATCCTTACCTGGTGGATATGGTCTGTCAGTGTCGTGCCGGTGTCATTCTTGAAAAGGCTGGATAGATAAGTCCTTGTAAGGCTGAACATATCTGCAAAAAAGTTCAGGCTCAGATCCTCTGTATAATGGAAATCAATGTACGAGATGATCTCTTTTGTCACAGAAGCGTATCCTTTCATGGCATAATTCTTTACGAGCAGGCAGTACTTGTGCACCATCTCTTTTGTCAGTGAGTCCAGCGCATTCATGCTTTCTGTCTTATTGATGAGAACAGCAAACTTTGTCGACAGATCATCTATGTAAAGAGGATGAACGCCGCTTCGTTCCACAGCCTTTCGGAACAGTGTATTGAAGATAATGGCGATATGCTGCTGGTTCCTCACAGGGTCTTCTGCGCGCGGCGTAATGCGGTAGGTCAGAAACTTTTGGAAAACCGAATGTGCATGGTCATAATCCCCGGCTGAGATGGCGTCCAGGAGCTGGTTTTCCACTTCGTAGCGTTCCCCGATGCTGGCAAGGGCAAGCTCGGGATCTTCGTGAAACTGCTGGACTGCCTGGTTATAACCGAGGAAAACGGTATCATATTCAGGGAGGCGGACAATGTGGTATTCCTGCCCGAACAGGCCTGTGGCAAGGCAGAGGACAAGCGATTCCAACGTGTCCGTATTTTCTACGACCGGAAGTCCGTCATAGAAGGAACTGATATTCGCCAGCAGATGCTCCGGTATATGATTGTCCCGCATGATCTCGAGAATATCTCCGTCCTCCATATGCTTTTCCAGGAAGGGACCAAGTGACATGAGTTCGGTGTCATCTTCTGTTACATATGATTCCGGCACGCGCAGAAAGAGGTAGGAGTGTAAAAACTCATCCTTTACATAGACAAGGGCGCCGGGTTTGATTTTCTGGCAGACCAGGTCCTGGTCATAGGAATAATTCTCATACAGCCTCATCCGGAAACGGTTGTCTCCCAGTTCAACATTGGAACCATCCTTTTTAAAAAGAACCGTATTTACATTTGAGACAGAAAGCGTCTGCCTGAACAGCTTTAAATTGTTTGTTTCCATGAGTATTTCTTTCCTCCGTTTGTCAGAAGTTATAAAGAGACAGATACAAAATATCGTATGATATTTCATTTTGCACAATTATATCATAAAATTGTGCTATTTTCAAAGCAAATTATCATTGCGTTTTGGGCGGAGGAGAGTTAGTTTTAGGATAGCGGTAAAATTTTAAATTTCTAAGAAAGGACGTGATAAAATGGGGACCCCTTTCGAGGGATATGTAAAGAAAAAGGACTACCTGATCTGCATTGATTCAGACGGCTGTGCGATCGATTCTATGGATATCAAGCATATCAGATGCTTTGGCCCGTGTATGATCAGGGAGTGGGGGCTGGAAGATCATGAGGAGGAGATCCTGAAACGGTGGAATGAGATTAATCTTTATTCCATGACCAGGGGAATTAACCGTTTCAAAGGACTTGCGGAGATTCTGAAAGAAGTCAGCGGGAAGATCACACCGATCGAGGACCTGGACTCACTCCTTAAGTGGGTGGATGAAGCGGATGAACTTTCCAATCATGCGGTGGAAAAAGCAGCGAAGGAGCAGGGCAGCATCTGCCTGGAGAAGGCGCTTCACTGGTCCGAGGCGGTGAACCGGGCAATCAAAAACCTGCCGGAGGAAGATGTAAAACCCTTTGACGGTGTGAAAGAGAATATCGCCAAACTTCATAAGACATGTGATATCGCAATTGTTTCCTCCGCAAATTACGAAGCGGTAAAGGAAGAGTGGACAAGATTCGGGCTGATCTGCCATGTGGACATTGTCCTGGCGCAGAACGCAGGTTCTAAGAAGAGCTGCATTGAGAGGCTCCTGACATACGGGTATGACAGGGATAAGGTCATGATGGCAGGAGACGCCCCGGGGGATATGGATGCAGCGGAGAAGAACGGAGTATTCTACTATCCGATCCTTGTAAGGCGTGAAGCAGAGAGCTGGTCGAAGATCCAGGAAGCGGCAGGGCGCTTACGGGAAGGAACATTTGGAGGGGAGTACCAGCAGGCATTGATAGATGAATTTACAAGTAATCTGTCTTAAGATAAGAAAAGGAGTGCAGGAATATGGTGAATTTAAGAGAGAAACCATACTACTTAAACGAGGAACAGATCCAATGGGTAGAAGATACAATTGCGGGAATGACGATTGAGGAGAAGATCGGCCAGCTTTTCGTCAATATGGTAGGAAGTGCGGAAGACAGAAAACCGGAAAATATCAAAAAGGTGCTCGACACTTATCATCCGGGGGCAATCCGTTATCACAATGCGCCGAAGGAAGAGCTTTGGGATATGGCGAACTGCCTGCAGGAGAACACAAAGATTCCGCTTCTGATTGCATCCAACTGTGAGCAGGGAGGAAACGGCGGTGTCGGCGGCGGAACTCCCATTGCAAACGGAGCTGCCATGGCCGCAATTGATTCAGAAGATGCCGTATACGAGATGGCCACGATCTCTGCCCGAGAGGCGGCGGCAGTAGGCTGCAACTGGAATTTTGCCCCGATCGTTGATATTCTCTACAACTGGAGGAACACGATTGTCCAGCTCCGTGCGTTCAATGATAATCCCGATGATATCATCCGCTATGCAAAATCATTCTTTAAAGGGATGAAGACACAGAACATGGCAACCTGTATGAAACACTTTCCGGGAGACGGAACAGAGGAAAATGACCAGCATCTGATCATGGGTATCAATGAATTTGACTGTGATAAGTGGGATGCGACATACGGAAAGGTTTACAAAGAACTGATCGACGAGGGCGTCATGACGATCATGGCAGGGCATATCGCGCTTCCGGCATATTCAAGGAAGCTGCGCCCCGGCATCAAAGATGAGGACATCAGACCGGCTACGCTTGCGCCGGAGCTGATCACGGACCTTCTCAAAGGGCAGCTTGGATTTAACGGCCTTGTTGTGACGGATGCTTCCCATATGATCGGCATGTTTGGCGCTACGATCCCGAGAAGCGAGCAGGTTCCGGGAGCGATCGCAGCGGGATGCGACATGTACCTGTTCTTCAATGACAGGGAAGAGGACTTTGGTTATATGATGGAAGGATATAGGAACGGAACCATCACGGAGGAGCGCCTGAATGACGCGCTTCATAGGATCCTCGGCGTGAAGGCGGCACTGAACCTTCATAAGCTCCAGGCGGAAGGGAAATTGATGCAGCCGAAGGAGAACCTGTCAGTCGTAGGATGCGAGGAACACCACAGGGCATCCAGAGAGTTTGCAGATAAGTATGTGACACTTGTGAAAGACCGGCTGGACTATCTGCCGATGACTCCTGAGAAATATAAGAAAATCAAGATGGTCTATATCGGTTCTGAAGCGAGCGTCGTGGCAGGCACGAAGCTTAAGTCCAACGATGACGCCATCATCAAAGATCTTGTGGAGCAGCTTACAGATGCAGGTTTTGAGGTGGACGCAACGGTAGAGCCTAAGAAGGGCAAGATGGAGGAGTTCAGGAAGAAGTACGACTGTGTGCTCCTGATCCTGAATACACAGGGATTCGCACAGTTCAATACGATGCGCGTGAAATGGGATGAGCCTGTAAAACAGCCGTGGTATATGTCTGAGCTTCCGACCTTTGTGGTATCCTTAAGCAACACGAACTTCCTGATTGATGTTCCGATGGCCAGATGTTATATCAATGCCTATATGGATCACCATGAATCATTTGCAGCGGTCCTGGAAAAGATGATGGGCAAGAGTGAGTTTAAGGGAAGATATAATGAGAACGTATTCTGCGGAAGATGGGAGACCAGATTCTGACGGATAGAAATGGGATTCTGAAAATCGGACGATAAATACATAAAATCATTCTGTCAAAAAGTTTATAAATATTTTATGATTTTAATAGTTTATTTATTGCCGATTCAAAGGAGGTAACTTAGTAATGAGTAATAATGGAAACAAGGTAAAGCCTTTTGGCATGGCCGATAAGCTCGGCTACATGTTTGGAGATTTTGGTAATGACTTTACATTCATCCTCTCCTCCACGTTCCTGATGAAGTTCTATACGGATGTTATGGGGGTTTCAGCGGGAATCGTAGGTATCATGATGATGGTGGCAAGAATTGTGGACGCCTTTACCGATGTGACGATGGGACAGATCGCTGACAGGAGCAGACCGACCGCAAAGGGGAAATTCCTCCCCTGGATCAAGAGGATGTGCGGGCCAGTGGCACTGGCATCATTCCTGATGTATGCTGTATGGTTCAAAGATATGTCGATGTCCTTTAAGATTGTGTGGATGTTCGCTACATACCTGCTGTGGGGCAGCATCTGCTATACAGGAATCAATATCCCTTACGGATCAATGGCATCTGCAATCTCTCCTGAGGCGAGGGACCGTTCTGAGCTGTCAAGCTGGAGAACGATCGGTGCGACTCTGGCAAGCATGTTTATCGGCGTTGTGCTGCCCCTGGTTGTTTACTATAAAGATGAGGCGGGCAACACGATGATCTCTGGCACGAATATGGCAATTGCAGGTGCTGTATGCTCTGTTTGCGCTATTATCTGCTATCTGATCTGCTACAGCTTAACTACAGAGCGTGTGAAGATTGAAAAGAAAGAGGAGAAATTCAGCCTTATTGAGCTTTTAAAGACGCTGGTATCCAGCCGTGCCCTTATCGGTATTGTATTGGCAGCGCTTTTGCTCCTCCTGGCCCAGCTTACATTAGGCGCAATGGGGCAGTATGTATTCCCGAACTATTTTGGCAGCGCAGCGGGAGTGTCCGTTTCCGGGTTCTGCGCAAATATCATGATACTTGTACTGGCGGCCATCGTTCCTGCGCTTGCAGCAAAATTCGGCAAAAAAGAACTTTCCGCTTTCGGCGGGATTTTAGGGGCGGTTGTATTCTTTGTTACCTTTATCCTCCACACAGAAAATGTATGGGTATTTATTGTTCTTTATACAATCGGATATATGGGAATCGGTTTCTTTAATGTCAACTGCTGGGCAATGATCACGGACGTGATCGACGACGCGGAAGTAAGAGAGGGGACAAGGTCAGACGGTACTTTCTACTCTGTGTACTCCTTTGCGCGTAAGATGGGCCAGGCTGCTTCATCGGGACTTTCCGGAGCGCTTCTGACAGCGGTCGGATATACGACTGCCACGGCGTTCGATGCGGATGTCGTAAACGGGATCTATGATATTTCCTGTCTGGTTCCGGCAGCGGGATTCCTGCTGATGGCGCTTGCACTGATCTTTGTATATCCGCTTGGAAAGAAGAAAGTGGATGAAAATGTCGCTTACCTCAAGAAAAAGAGAGGCGAATAAAAGGAATATGTTCTGATGCGGCAATGTGTCAGCACAGAAAAACGGCTGCGGCTTTGGCCACAGCCGTTTTCTGTCGCAAGGATCAGGGCAGCGTACAGTACATATAATGAATAATTATTAAAATTAATGAATAATTATAATCAAACTTTATGTTGAAATATAGCATTAGTTGTAGTATAATCTTTACAATTTGAGAACGAGGGCGCTCTGGATGAAAAGACTCCAAGAGTGCCTTTCCTATGCAAAATGAAAAAGGAAAGGGTGGACGCATGAAGGCATTTCTGATATTGGAAGACGGCACTGTCTTTACGGGGACCAGCATCGGTTCAACAAGGGATTGTATCAGCGAGATTGTATTTAATACTTCTATGACAGGGTATCTGGAGGTACTGACAGACCCTTCTTATGCAGGACAGGCGGTTGTTATGACATATCCGCTGATCGGGAATTACGGGATCACTCCCGACATGGAGTCGAAAAAGGCATGGCCGGACGGTTATATTGTAAGGGAGCTTTCCAGGATGCCGAGCAATTTCAGGTGCGAGGGTACGATCCAGGATTTCCTGAAGAGCCAGGATATCCCCGGAATCGCGGGAATCGACACCCGCGCCCTTACCAAGATCCTGCGCGAAAAGGGAACCATGAACGGCATGATCACAACAGACGAAAACTATGATCTGGAGGAGATCCTTCCGAAGCTGAAGGAGTACACAGTAGGAGATGTCGTCTCGAAAGTGACGTGCCGGGAAAAATATGTGCTTGAAGGGGAAGGAAAGAAGGTTGCGCTTCTTGACCTTGGAGCCAAAAACAATATTGCGAAGTCTTTGAATCAGCGCGGCTTGCAGGTGACGGTATATCCGGCTGATACGGCTGCCAAAGAAATCATCTCAACAAATCCTGACGGCATCATGCTTTCCAACGGGCCTGGAGATCCGGCGGACTGTGAATCCGTTATCAGAGAAATCAAGAAACTCTACAATACAGATATTCCGATTTTTGCGATCTGTCTCGGGCATCAGCTTATGGCACTTGCCACGGGCGCATCCACCCACAAACTGAAATACGGACACAGGGGAGGAAATCATCCTGTAAAAGATTTAAAGACAGGCAGAGTATATATTTCATCCCAGAATCACGGATATGTGGTCGATGAGGATTCCATTGACCCGGCTGTTGCGGTACCGGCGTTTGTGAACGTGAATGACGGGACAAACGAGGGACTTGCGTATGTCGGAAAAAACATTTTTACCGTGCAGTTCCATCCGGAAGCCTGCCCGGGTCCGTTGGATTCAGGTTACTTGTTTGACAGATTTATTGAGATGATGGGAGGAGCGAAATAATGCCCAGAGATTTGAGTATAAAAAAGGTACTTGTCATTGGTTCCGGCCCGATCGTCATCGGACAGGCGGCGGAGTTTGATTATGCGGGAACTCAGGCATGCCGTTCCCTGAAAGAAGAGGGCATCGAGGTCGTCCTTTTGAACTCGAACCCTGCGACGATCATGACGGATAAAGATATCGCGGACAGCGTATATATCGAGCCTCTGACTGTGGAAGTGGTCGAGCAGCTCATCAAGAAAGAGAAACCGGACAGCGTGCTCCCGACTCTGGGAGGGCAGGCAGGCCTGAACCTGGCTATGGAGCTGGAGGAGGCAGGATTCTTAAAAGAAAACGGCGTGCGCCTGATCGGAACGACGTCGGAGACGATCAAAAAGGCGGAGGACCGTCTGGAATTTAAGGCGACGATGGAGAAGATCGGGGAACCGGTTGCAGCTTCCCTTGTCGTGGAAAGCGTGGACGACGGCCTTGCGTTTGCCAATAAGATCGGTTATCCGGTGGTGCTCCGTCCGGCATACACACTGGGAGGGAGCGGCGGCGGCATCGCCCATGATTCCCGGCAGCTTGTAGAGATCCTGGAGAACGGCCTGCGTCTCTCCCGTGTGGGACAGGTGCTCGTAGAGCGCTGCATCGCAGGATGGAAAGAGATCGAGTACGAGGTGATGCGCGACAGCGCGGGCAACTGTATCACCGTATGTAATATGGAAAACATCGATCCGGTAGGTGTCCACACCGGAGACAGTATCGTCGTGGCGCCGTCCCAGACGCTGGGGGACAAGGAGTATCAGATGCTCCGCACGTCTGCGCTCAATATCATCAGCGAACTGAACATCACAGGCGGCTGTAACGTACAGTATGCGCTGAACCCGGATACGTTTGAATACTGTGTCATCGAGGTCAATCCGCGTGTCAGCCGTTCTTCCGCGCTGGCGTCCAAGGCGACCGGGTACCCGATCGCGAAAGTATCGGCAAAGATCGCGCTGGGTTACACGCTGGATGAGATCAAGAACGCCATCACCCGGAAGACATATGCAAGTTTTGAGCCGATGCTTGACTATGTCGTGGTCAAGCTGCCGCGCCTGCCCTTTGATAAATTCATCAGCGCAAAGAGGACGCTGACGACGCAGATGAAAGCGACCGGAGAGGTCATGAGCATATGCGACAACTTCGAGGGAGCTCTGATGAAGGCGATCCGCTCCCTTGAGCAGCATGTGGACAGCCTGATGTCCTATGATTTTACAGGACTCTCGGAAGAGGAACTTCTGGAACAGATGGCAAAGGTAGACGATATGCGCATGTGGAGGATTGCGGAGGCGATCCGCAGGGGCATCGGCTATGATACGATCTACAATATCACGAAAGTAGACAAATGGTTCATCGATAAATTCGCCATCATTGTGGAGATGGAAAACGCGCTGAAAACGCAGGAACTTACGGTGGATCTCCTAAGAGAGGCGAAGCGCATCGAGTTCCCGGACAATGTGATCGCCCGCCTGACAGGCAAGAGCGAGCGTGAGATCCATGATATGCGCCATGCAAACGGCATTGTTGCGGCGTACAAGATCGTGGATACATGCGCGGCGGAGTTCGCGGCGGAGACGCCTTACTATTACTCCGTGTTCGGCAGCGAGAACGAAGTGGAGAAGACGACAGGAAAGAAAAAAGTGCTCGTGCTCGGCTCCGGGCCGATCCGCATCGGTCAGGGCATCGAGTTCGACTTCTGTTCCGTACACTGTACGTGGGCGTTTTCCAGAGAGGGGTACGAGACGATCATCGTCAACAATAACCCGGAGACGGTAAGCACGGACTTCGATATCGCGGACAAGCTGTACTTTGAGCCGCTCACCCCGGAAGACGTGGAGAGTATCGTGGATATCGAGAAGCCGGACGGAGCCGTCGTGCAGTTCGGCGGACAGACGGCGATCAAGCTGACCGAGGCGCTTATGAAGATGGGCGTTCCGATCCTGGGAACCTCCGCAGAGAATGTCGACAAGGCGGAGGATAGGGAACTCTTCGATGCGATCCTGGAAGAGTGCGAGATCCCGCGCCCCACCGGAGGAACGGTATTTACTGCTGAGGAGGCAAAAGAGGTGGCGAACCGTCTCGGCTATCCGGTGCTCGTGCGTCCGTCCTACGTGCTCGGCGGCCAGGGCATGCAGATCGCGATCAATGACAATGACATCGACCA
>CALWMN010000004.1 GCA_944381935.1 uncultured Mediterraneibacter sp.
CGGAAGATCCCGGCGTCCGGAAGATGCGCGCCCCAGTCCCACCCGAACATATAGTGGGCTTTTCGCAGATGCATGAATCCCTCGTAAGTATCCTCATTTCCGATATTGCCATACCTCTTATACGCCTGCGCAA
The DNA here is from genome assembly GCA_944381935.1 of uncultured Mediterraneibacter sp. Classification (GTDB taxonomy): domain Bacteria; phylum Bacillota; class Clostridia; order Lachnospirales; family Lachnospiraceae; genus Mediterraneibacter. The sequence continues at coordinate 134 of CALWMN010000004.1, forward strand.
TGTATCTGAGCGGGGAGTGAAACTGCACGTCCAGTATATTTTCTCCCTCCTGCAGACTGTCTGTGACGTCATATTCCCAGATACGGTGCATATTGCAGGGTTCCCCCAGAAGTTTCCCGTTCAGGTATACGGATGCGCAGGTATCCAACCCGTCAAACCTAAGCATCCGCGTCCTGCTCCTCATCAGCGCTTCATCCGGCACAAACCTGCACTCGTACTCGTAGTCGTCCTCCATAAGGGCGCACGACGCGTCCTCATTATCCTTCCAGTAAGGATCTTCCATCTTTTTGTTTCGGAGAAGATCCGTATATACGGTTCCCGGAACTACGGCGCTCTGCCAGTCTCCGCCGGACATACGGCGCATTCTCCAGCCTCTGTTTAACTCTGTCCTTATCATGTCTCTCCCTTTCTGTGCGCAAAAAGGGCCAAACAGGCGGAACTGCCGGCCCTTTGCAGGATTTTCCGTATTATTCCTCTGCAGACGGATACTCATTGCAGAGCAGGCGGTATGCAGGCTCATCTTCCTCGACCGTAGGAAATCTTCCGATCGGTTCATAGAAGCGGTTATCGTTCTCATCGTCGTTGCACATGGATACTTCTCCGAGCAGAACCGCTCCCGTTCCTTCCTCCACATGGAAATCATGATAGAGATACGGCTGGATCGTAATGCTCTCTCCCGGCGTCAGTCTCACACGTGTTCCCGCAGGCACTGTATAGGTCCTTCCGTCACTGTGCACGGTCACATCCGTATCGGCAAATTCTCCGTCCTCTGTGGAATTGTATACCGTGATCAGGACATTGCCTCCCCCTCTGTTAATGATGTCTTCCATCTTGTTCCAATGGAAATGCATGGGCGCCATCTGTCCTTCATTTACCATGAGAAGCTTCTCTGCATACGGCTTTGTGTATCTGTCGTCCTTTACATTTCCGTTTCGGATGGTGATCAGGGCAAATCCCACTTCATCAAACCTGCCAAGGCCGTAATCCGTAATGTCCCAGCCCAGCATATTGTCCCTGATCTCATCATACTCATGGTTCTTCGTCTTCCAGTCCTCCGGCGTCCAGTTACAGAACGGCGGGATCTCGAACCCGTGCTCTTTGATCAGCTTTTCCATGTCTTTGATTACTGCGTTGATTTTTGATCGTTTCATTGTGATTATCCTCCCTTTGATTCTTCTTTCTATCTATTTTACACGGTCATGCGCTGTATGTCATCCAGTTCTGCGCCTTCCAGTATTCTCAAGGTGAGATTCACCGTCTCTGATTCAAAAGGTTTAAGTGTATGCAGGTCTCCCCGTCCTTCGTGGAACCCTCTCCCGTACACACTGGAGTTCGCCGGTTCAAGTCCCACCACATAGTCGCCGCTTGCTCTTGATTTCCACTGCATAAAGTAAGGCAGGTTCTTCCGCTCGAACTTAAGGCACAGCCCCAGCCCCAGCCTTTCATTGATCACGGCCGCGTAAGAGGTTCCGTCCGTCCCTTCCTTCAGTTCATGGAGGAAGACTGCCTCCGGCTCACCGTCCACGGGAGCTTCCATCCTGTCCCAGCAGTCAAGCTGGGCGGCAGCGTCTGCATCCCTCGGAACCGTTTTAACAGAAGGAATAATGATCTTTGCGCCCTCATCCAACAACGGATATCCCGCATTAAAATGATACAGCAGCATCATAGGAGCCTCCTGATACCCCTGATTCTCCACTACGTCCCTGATTCGGATCTCTTTTCCCGGCCAGGTGGTTGTAATCGTGCGCTTCAGCACCAGATTTTCTCCGAAGAGTTCTGCCTGACGCATCTCTCCGCTTACAGTGGCCGTACACCCGTCTTCGTCCCAGCCGACGGATACCCCCGCGTGTTCCGCGGGGGTCGTCCGGATCCGTCCGTGCATGGGATATTCCTTTCCGTCCTTCCGGTAAACAGCACAGATATTCTCCAGTCCGCAGGTAAAGAGCATACCGCCCATAATACTTCTGAGCGCTTCTTCTCCGTTCGTATCATAGTGGTTCCTCCCCTGCAGGCCGGGCTTGGAAAGGAAGCTGAAATTAATTCCCCGGTAGGACAGCTCGGCTATATCCAGGCACTTGTCTTTCATCACAGTAAACTGAAGGGGACCGTTTTTGATCTGCCAGGCGGACATCCTGTCCGCCCGGCCGTCCCGGTATGTGACGGGAACCACATCGATCACCTGATGCAGGTTTCCCACTTTTTTCATGAGCCGGGATTTTTCCGTCATATCAGTTCTGTTCATCATAACATGCCCTTATTTTTCCGTTTTCCACTCGTCGATCTGTTTCTGCATCTCATCGATCACCTTATCGATGCCGGTTGCCTCCAGCTTCGTCTCAAGCTGCGGGAGATATTCCTCCGGATCTACGCTTCCCGTATACAGAGATTTTCCGAACTCATCGAGAACGTTTCTGAATCCTGCAACCTCTGTACTTACATTTGTAAGGTCAAAGTCAAACCCGAACGATGGGGCCGCCTGGGCTTCATCATTGAACTCTTTGAATGTTGCCCATTTGTCGATCGGTTCGTTCTCAAGCACATATGTATTGAACAGGCCTCCCTGTACATAGTACGGTACAGAATAATCTTTGGATTTCTCGGGATCAAGTTTTACTTTGCAGTCATAGATATACGGCTTTCCCTCTGCCGCATCCAGTTCTTCCTGCGGAACATCTACTTTCTCCCAGTGGACGCCTTCGATTCCGTAGTTGAGCAGGTTTCTTAAATACTGGTCTGTATTCACAAGGTTCAGAAATTCCATTGCTTTCTCCGGATGCTCGGAGTTTGCATTGATCGCTGTCAGGGCGCCGCGAGCGGATGCATTGGTTACCTGTGTATCCATAATCGGGGATGCAACTACGTCATAGCCGAGGTCTTTCGCCCATATAAGCTCTGCGTACGGCTGTCCGTCGCCCTTCGTAACCAGACGTTTTACAGACTTGTCATCAGATGCTGTCGCGGCGTCTTTGTTGATATAGCCGGCTTCATAGTACTTGCGCATTGTATCGAGTGTGGACTGCATTTTCTCTGTGTCAAATACATTCTTTACTGTCAGGCTGTTGTCACCGTACTCGATTCCCACCGGATCCTGAATTTTATCCATGTATGTAGGTGCGGTATAATCGCTTATCAGGTACATCGGCACTACATCAGGCTCATTCTCTTTGATCAGCTTAAGCCACGGCTCCAGGTCTTCCAGTGTGTGGATGTCTTCATACGGGATGTCATATTTATCCACATATTCTTTTGTAAATACCCACATCGGCATACTTCCGATCTCTTTCTCGCTCGGTACTCCATAAATCTCTCCGCCTACTTTCGCAGCTTCCCAGAATCTCGGATCAATCTGGTCATACATCTCTTTCCCCTGATCCTGAAGAAGGTCATCAAGCGCGAGGAACGCGCCTTTCTGCGTATTCTGGAGATAATCGTTCGTCCATGAGCAGGTGAAGCACATATCCCATGTATCTCCTGTATTGATCACAACCTGCATCTTCTGGTTATAATCTCCCCATCCTACTTTTACTACATTTAATTTCACGCCGATCTTCTCTTCAGTATATTTGTTGACTTCCTCAAAGACCAGCTCGTCATCTTTCTGGTTGTCGCCGACCTGATACCATGTCAGTTCCACGATTTCTTCTCCGCTTGAGTTTGTCTCGGGTTTGCTTCCGCAGCCTGCAAGCAGTCCTGCTGTCATCATCGCTGCGCAGCCTGCTGCCAGCACTCGCTTTACTTTTCCATTTTTCATAATTTTTTCTCCTTATTACTCACTTTTCCATAAACATAACCAACCAGACTTCCAGAACTCTACTCTTTTACCGCACCGATCGTCAGTCCGTTTACGAAATATCTCTGGAAGAACGGATATGCGAATATAATCGGAAGGGTAGAGATGACAACAATTGCCATCTTGATCGTCTCTTTCGGCATATTTGCCGCCGCCTGGATTCCTTCCACTCCCATCATCGCCTTATTATTTGCAAGGAAATCGATAGAGCTCTCAATCTTGATCAGAAGATACTGAAGCGGGATCCAGTCCTGATTGTCTATATACATCATAGCATTAAACCAGTCATTCCAGTAACCCAATGTCAGGAACAGGCCGATCGTGGCAAGTCCCGGCAGAGCCATCGGGATAACGATCTGGAAGAACAGCCTCCACTCGGACGCGCCGTCAATCTTGGCGGACTCCACAACGGAATCCGGGATACTCGTCTTAAAGAATGTACGCATGACAATGACATTGAACGAGTTCATCGCCAGGGGAAGGATCAGCGCCCACACACTGTCCTTAAGCATCAGCACTTTCGTGATGATCAGGTAGTTGGCGATCATACCGCCGGAAAACAGCATCGGGATTGTTATCACCTTTGTAAAGAAGGATTTAAACGCATAGGTCTTTCTGGACAGCGCATAGGCGTATGTCCCGATCAGAAACAGCCCCAGCAGTGTTCCCACTACAGTTACGAAGATGGTAACTCCATAGCTGCGGATGATACTCTCGCCCGCCTCTACAATATACTGGTAAGCATGCAGGCTCCATTTTTTCGGTATGAACCGGTATCCGTTCATTGCCAGTGATTCCTCATCTGTCAATGAGATAATAATTACGAATACGAACGGGATCAGGCTGAAAAACGACAGTACTGTCAGAATAGCGTTAAACAGTACATTGGTCGGCTTTTTGATCAGATTGTATTCACACTCTTTTGCCTCGATCTTCTTAATCCGCTTCTCTTCCGCCCGTTCTTGTCTTCTACTCTTGGACATGATTTTTCTCCTTCCTAGAATAATGCATTCTCTTCATCAATCTTGGATACCAGTTTATTCGCACCCATGATCATGATGAATCCGACGACTGACTGGAACAGCGCCGCGGCCGAGCTCATTCCGATCTCACCGTTTGTCTGCAGCGCACGGAAGATATATGTATCCAGAACGTTTGTTACCGGGTAGAGCGGACCCGAATCTCTCGGCAGCTGGTAGAACAGCCCGAAATCCGATTTGAAGATTCCGCCCACGGCCATGATCAAAAGGATCGTGATGACCGGTTTTAACAGCGGAAGTGTAATGTACTTCATCTGCTGCCATTTTGTAGCGCCGTCTATTACGGCAGCCTCATAATAAGTCTTGTTGATGCCGCAGATAGACGCAAGGTATACGACTGTATTGTAGCCGATTCCTTTCCACTGGCTCATGATGATAATGATGAATGGCCAGAGGCCTTTCTCTGTATACCATGAAATCCCGTCTCCTCCGAACTGCTGGATGATGGAATTGAAGTATCCTTTTTCCGGGTTCAGGAACGCATAGACACAGTAGCTTACAACAACCCATGAAAGGAAATACGGCAGGAACATGGAGCTTTGGTATACCTTTGTCATGCCTTTGTTCCTCAGCTCATTGAGCAGCAGCGCCACGATGACCGGAAGCACGACTCCCAGAATGATAAACGCGGCGTTGTAGAGAACCGTATTTCTCAGGATGGTCCACGCATCTCCGCTGCTGAACAGGAATTTGAAGTTGTCAAGGCCGACAAACTTACTGCTTATAAGACTCTCAAAGAAGTTGCCGGACAGCCGGTACTGTTTGAATGCCACAAGGATACCAAACAGCGGCAGGTAGGCAAAAAGCAGAAACCAGACGGCGCCAGGGGCGCTGAGGATCAGAAGCTCTTTATTCATCTTTAACTTTGACAGAAATCCCCGCTTTTTCTTTTTTCCAGGACTCCCCTTTTTCTTCTCTTTCACTTTGTAACCTCCTTTTCGCATTGACAACTGCCGGCCGTCATCCCTGCGTTTCTTACATAAATATTATAAGAAAAAACAGGCGCTCCTCCCAGTCAAAAACTTCTGGATTCACTGTACATATTCCATGTATATTTACAAAAAAAGTGGACAAATTCTCTCCCGCTTTTCTCACAGAATAAGAATTTGTCCAGTTTCTGTTATTTCTTCTTCAATATTTTTTCATCCCTCTTAATGATGCCGGCGATACGCCGTAACACTGCTTGAACTTCCGGTAGAAATAGCTCGTATCCATATACCCCACCTCTTTTGCAATATCATTGATCTTCATATTCGTATTCAGTATCATGTCCTTTGCCTTCTCATTTTTGATATTGCCCAGATACTTATTAAACGGGCATCCGACCTCCTTCTGGAATATCTGTCCCAGATAGGATGCATTCATATGATATTTGTAGGAGAGAACCTTTAGGCTCAGATCCTCCCTGTAATTTTCCTGGATGTAATTCAGGATCTCCCGGATCACTGGTGTGTAGTGGGAATCTTCCGTATGGAGCGCCATAATCACGGCTGATATCTCCAGCACAAGCACGGTCCTCATGCCGGCAATGTCCTCCGCCCGGTAGATATGGTCGAATATCTCCGTCAGGCTCCTTACGGTCTTCGAGCTGCTGATCTTATATTCCGACTTAATATCCTGCAGAAGGAGTACCACCTTCAGCGCATTCTGATACACTTCATCAATATCCGATCCGGACTCCACAAGGCCAATAAAGAGTTCTTCAATATACTGTAGTGCTCCGTCCTGGTCCTTTTCCAGTATCTTCTTTCTCAGGTATGTAAGATCAATGGTAATTCCGCCCGGCTTTTTGCGGGCTATACTCTCTTCGCTCACCCCCCTGCCCCAGCCTGTCGTGATGCGGTATCTGAGCAGATGGTTCATGCGCTGGTAACTCTCCGGCAGCTCCCCATAAGAGCTGATTGCATTTCCCGCCGCAAGAAATGTGAGGATGCCGCTGCCGCTCTCAATCTGGTTCTGTATCTCGGCGAATATCCGTTCCGCTCCCCTTATTTCTGTGTCTGCATCCGCGTAGAACAGAATCAGCAGGATATCCGTCTTCAGATAGATCGGTCTGATCTTTTCCGGCCGGTTCCTGAAGCCAATCAGGATGGGCGTAATCCCCTCCTGTTCTCCCACCGACTCCAGATCGATCTTCATCAGTGCGGGAAAGATCCGCTCCGCGCCCTCGATCTGAGGGAGCATCTGGACAAAGTTCTTAATCTCCTCCGCTTTAAGCGCCCCTTTGAGGAACTGGGCCCAGCCGATTTTTTCCTCCATATTCGCCGCCTGCTTCATATCCATATCATCCAGCCTCTGGGACGCTTTTAAGAGCGCCTCCCTGAGCATTTCGTCATTGATTGGTTTCAGGATATACTCCTCTACATCAAGGCTGAGCGCTGTCCTCGCATATTCAAATTCATCGTAGCCCGACAGGATCAGGCATCTCGTCCGGGTATTTTCCTTCCTGACCTCCCGGATCAGCTCCAGGCCGTCCATCAGGGGCATCTCCACGTCCGTGATTATGATGTCCACCGGATCCTGCCTGAATTTCTCCAGTGCCTCTTTCCCATTGTGGGCTGTATACGCCACCTCCATGTGAATGGCCGCCCAGTCAACAATACATAATATCCCCTGAAGGATAAATTCTTCATCCTCTACAAGCATTACTCTTTTCATCATTCACTTTTCTCCGTTCCCACCCAGATGATTACGGAAAGACCGCCGCCTTCTATGTTGTCAAGTGTAATCCCATATCCATTTCCGTAAACTGCTTTAATTCTTCTGTTTACATTTTCTATTCCGACAGACTGTGTCTGTCTGTATTCATTTTCCCTCAGTTCTCTGTTTTTCTCTTCCATCAGGGAGGCATCCATTCCCATGCCGTTGTCATCGGCCCGGAACACCACTCCGTCCCCATCCTCCTTGCGCCTCACGCTCAGGCAAATCCTGTTGTCATTGTCCTGCCTGCGGATGCCGTGTATGAAATAGTTTTCTATGATCGGCTGCAGGATGAACTTGATGACTTTCTTCTCCATCATCTCTACCGGGCAGTCTATCTCATAGGTAAATATCCCGTTATACCTGTACTCAAACAGCTCCAGATACTGCTTACAGTAATCCAGCTCCTGCCCGATGGTAATCCAGTCGGCGTCTTTTAGCTGGCTGCGGAACAGCACGGACATACTGTACAGCATCTTCCCCACTTCCCTGTCCCCGTTGCAGATTGCCTTCATCCGTATGACCTCAAGCGTATTGTACAGGAAATGCGGATTGATCTGATTCTGAAGCGCCTGAAGGTACGCATTTTTCTTCTCAATCTCCGCAAGATAACTTTTCTGGATATAATCATCCAGTTCCACACACATTTCATTGAAATTGCCGGAGATCATATCAAGCTCATCCCCGTTCTCCCTGACCGCAAGCCTCACCTGCAGATTTCCCGTTGTCACCTGATGCATTCCGTCCAGTATTACATCCACCCGGTCCGTCAGATGCCGGATATAGATATTGATGCAGAAGACTCCGCATGCGAAAATTGCAAGTCCCACTCCGATAATTGCCAGAAGAGCCGACACAGGGATCGTTGCCGCCAGATTCCGGTTCAGCACCGAATAGATCTGATAGTCGTCGGCCTGTTCTTTATAGAGATCGCAGGCAGGGATCTGCCTTGGCGCCGTATCGCTGCGGAGCAGATTCTCCCAGTTTTCCGATTCTTCCGACGCACATACCAGACTTCCGTCATTTTTCGTAATGACAAGCTCCATATAATCCATTCCCTCTACCAGATCTTCTACATCGCCGGCGCAGGAAAATGTAAAGATAAAGATTCCCTCCTGGGTCATTGTACCGGAATCCAGAATATTTCTGACAAACTGTAGCTTTCCGGGTTCCGTATAGCCTGAATCCTGAATCTGATCAAATACCGCGCTTCCGTCCTGATAGGGGTGGACCTCATTTTCCGGCAGGAATGTAGTCAGTTTCCGGTCATCGAGGCTTAACAGATCGATACGCTCCAGCTCCGGATAAGCCTCAAAAGCTCTTGTCACAAACTGACGTATCCCTCTGTACTGGAGACTGTTGGAGGCGGAATACTGATCGAGGGAGTACTCCTGATATTTATCCGGATCCAGATTCAAAAAGGCGATCACATCCCTCAGTTCCTGTCCGTCCCGGTACAGCTCGCTGAACAGATAGTCCACTGCGTCCGCGTCCCCCTCCACCAGCGAAGCCGCCTCTGCCGCGATTCTCTGCGCACTCTCCTGCCTGTTGTGCAGCGTGTCCCTGGCCAGGGCGCTGATAAAGTATACCGTCAGCGAAAGGACAATCAAAAAAACGATCACAATATAAGTCCAGAACAGTTTAAAATATAATTGTCTTGGTTTTCTCTTTTTCATAACCCCCTCCTTCTCACCAAGTATCATACCACAAAAAGAGAGCATTGCTGCTCTCTAATTTTGTCCGGCTCCCGCCTGTTCATCCAGCATGCGAACTGCTTTGCGGTTCATGAACACGATCAGGAATCCGTATATACTTGCCATGAACAGTACCACTGTTCCGGCTTTGATCTCCAGCAGCATCAGGATAAAGACTGCTGCCGCCAGATTGCCGAACGTCAGCGCCGGCTTTGTGATTGTGAGTAAAACTGCTCCTCTGAAATAATCCTTCACCGGCATCTGATATCTGGAAGACAGAAGATACAGGTTCGGCGTCATAAGCACGGTCCCCGCAAAGAGGACGATGAAAAGGAGCATCAGCGGAAGGCAGGGTATCTGCAGGCTGAAGAACTCCACATTTGTCCAGAATACCCACAGAAGCACCCCCTGAATGGCAGCCAGCAGGATCTTCTTGAAAAATTCATCCGTATAGCCTGCCCTGTAATCTTTCCATGCCCCTGTATATGTCCCGCGGAACATACGGTTCATGGCGAAAAGTACCGCAGAGAACGCCGGGCCTGCCGGGAGGAGGCACACCAGGAAGAAGGGAAGGTATTCCCTCACACGGGTGATCCCCACAAACAGGAAGAACAGCAGCACCGGAAGATTGGAAATCAGAAAAAACATATTAATCTTCAGGAAATACAAGATCTTCTCACAGACATCAAGTATCTTATCCAGATGGAACAGTTCACTTAACATAATATCTCTCCTTATAAGTTCCTACAGCTCAAAAAGCACCGTCTTGATCTCATATGGATGAAGTGCCATGGAAACAGCTTCCTCCCCGTGTGCATCCCCGACCTTGCGCTCTCTTAAGTCTCCTTCTGTCCATGAGCGGAAACGGAAATTGGGTTTCAGCGTTACCTTCTGCCCGGATCCCGCGAAATCATGGAACCGTACAACAAGGCATCTGCCGTCCTCTGATTTCTTCACCGCGTCGATCTCTATCTGCGGGTTATCCACAGTGAAGAAGGAGCCGTCCCCTGACGCTTCCTGTCCGGCGCTTACAAGCATCGGATTGTTCAGGGCGTAAGCCCCGCGGACAACATCTCCGCTCACAATATCGCCTGTATGCGGCAGCAGTGAATAAGTAAATACATGCTCGCCCACGTCCTGAATGTGATCCGGCTGTCTGCCCGAACGGATAAGGGAGAGCCTGATCAGGTTTCCTTTCACGTCATAGCCGTATTTGCAGTCGTTCATCAGCGCAACACCATAATTTCTCTCGGACAGATCCGCAAATCTGTGTCCCACAGACTCAAATCTTGCCTGATCCCAGCTCGTATTCCAGTGGTTCGGCCTGCGGACATTTCCGTACTGGATATCATAGGTCGCGTAGGTTGTTCGGATATCCACCGGGAACGCAGTCTTTAAGAGCTGCTGCCTCTCTTTGAAATCCACCTTTGTACTAAAGTCTATCCTTCTGTCTGATGCATACAGGATCATATCCTGTTCGATCGTGGTATTCATATACTTCCATGCCAGACCGATGACCAGTCTTAACGGACCGCACTCTTTCACTTCGTATTTCGTCAGGTCTGTCACCTCGCGCATCTTCTGCTGATAGAAGATATCAATGTCCCACGCGTCATTGTCAATCGGCTTATCCTCAAACATCTGCAGTACATTTCCCCGCTCGCCCGGCGCAAGCACGCTGCGGTCGTTTTGCTTATCATAGAGCTTTTCGATCTGTCCCTGCCCGTTGAGAGCGATGGTATAGAACGGAGTCTCGATCATGCGTCCGTCTGCACGGAACGGTGGGTTCTCCGGTACGTTCCCGCCGGTATCCGATTTGCTGTCCGCGTCTTTTGCCGCACGGAAGAAGATTGTCCGGTGTCCCATGGCGGGAACGTCTTTCACATGGACGTAAGTTACATCTTCCTCACGCTGGACCTCCAGCACATTGCCTGCCCCATCCGTAAACTCTCCGGCCTCGGCCGCCGGTACAGCCACGATCTCGTCCATATCCCAGCCGGATGCATTGTATACGGTCCATGCACTGCCCTCATTGTGCAGGCTGTCTGCAAGGTAATCCCGGATCACATCTGTCCCGATCTCCTCAACTTTCGCATAATCTCGTCTGGAATCTTCATATACCTCGTGGATAGAAGATCCCGGGATAATATCATGGAACTGGTTTGTGAGGATCAACTTCCATCCCTGTGTCAGTTTCTCCTGCTCCGCCCTTTCAAGGCTTCCGGATCTTACGGCCTGCATAGCTGTCAGCCACTCTGCCTGACGGTAAAGGAGCTCCATCTTCCGGTTCATGCGCTTGTTGTATCCCTGGCTTGTGTAAGTACCGCGGTGGTACTCCAGATAAAGCTCTCCGTCCCATGTGTGTACATACCGGTCTGTATTTTCCACCGTCTCCTTCAGGTCACGGAAGAACTCTCCTGCCGTGGACGTCTCAAGGGAAGGAAGTCCCGGGATCTTGTCTATCCTGCGCCTTCTCTCCAGAAGGTCACGGTTTACACCGCCGCCTCCGTCTCCGTATCCGTAGGCGATCAGCAGCTCCTGATTCATTTCCTTTTCACTGTAGGCATCCCATACTCCCTTTACCGTCTTCGCGGTGAGAAGTCCGTTGTATGTATAGAACCATGATCCCGGCTCATTCCACGGCTCCGGTGTGGTGATAAAGTGGGTCAGCACTTCACTTCCGTCAATCCCTTTCCACTTAAAGGTATCGTGGGGCATACGGTTGTACTGGTTCCAGCTGATTTTTGTTGTCATGAACATATCGATGCCGGATTTTTTCAGGATCTGGGGCAAAGCCCATGAATAGCCGAATACGTCCGGGAGCCAGAGGTATTCCACCTCCTTGCCAAATTCATCCTTGATAAACTTGCTTCCGATCAGGATCTGGCGGGTGAGCGACTCGCCGCTTGTCAGGTTGCAGTCCGCTTCTACCCACATACCGCCGTCCACTTCCCAGCGTCCCTCTTTTACTCTCTTTTTGATCTCCCCGTAGATCTCAGGGAAATCTTCTTTTATGTATTCGTACAGCTGGGGCTGTGTCTGCAGGAAAATGTATTCCGGGAACATTTCCATCATTCTCAGCACAGTCGAGAAAGACCTTGACGCTTTCTCATGGGTATGCTTCAGCCTCCAGAGCCATGCCATATCGATATGGGTGTGTCCCACGCATTTTACTCTTACGAGGGAATCTTTTTTCATTCCCTCGATCTTCTCATTGAGCAGGTCATCCGCCTGATGCACGGACTCGTAGAAGTCTCCGCTTCCCGGGTAGGACCAGTCAATGAGCAGGCACGCCTCGTCCAGCGCATTTCTCAGTTCAAACTTAACCGGGTCTGTATCCGACAGATTTTGTACCGTATCGAGCACCAACATTCCCATGTAATAGAAATCGTCTGTTTTTTCATCAAGATATGCCAGATCCGCACGGTTGATCCTGTGCTCCTGCTCTTTCGGCACGCCGCCGCCCTCCAGGCCGGACCAGAGGCGGAACGTCAGGCGGAATGTCTTTCCGTAAAGCTCCTCCGGGAAGAAGACTTCCTTATGGTTTGCATCCACTCCCTGATACGGCTTCCCATTGATATAGCACATCGCCTCAAATCCGGAATTGTTTCCTGCTCCTGTCTTTCCGAAATCAAAGATTCCGACAGCCCGTTTCCCTTTCCAGGCCTCCGGTATTGTGATCTCCTTGTGGAGCCACAGATAACGGTCGCGCCCGCTCCATCTGTCCCCGGTATGTATTATGTCCCATCCCCCAGACTCTGTGGGAACCTCCGGGTTCACAATGCCCTGCCGATCCTCGCGTGCAGCGAACTCTTCCAGAGCGGCAACTTCTCTGTAACTGTATTCTCTTATCTCAGTGATTCTTCTGTCAAGTTTTCTCTCTGTCAAAAACATAAGTACCTCCTACATACAGTCAGTATTCTAACTGCCTTTATTGTACCGAAAGTTTTTTTACAGAACAATTTTCCAATTTCTATGTTTAGTGTAAAAATTCTACATTCCGGTCAGTCACAGGCTCAGATCTCCAGCCTGTAGCCGAGATAATCCAGAAAGAGTTCCGCGTACATGGCGTTCGCCCAGGAGAACCATTCTCTCGTATACTTTCCCGCATCGTCGGAGCAGAACCCTTCATGCATCATTCCCGTCCCCCCGGTGCAGGATACAAGCGTGTCAAGGATCTTCCGCTTCTCTTCTTGGCTGCTCTCCGTCAATCCCTGCATCGCCAGGGCGATCGGCCAGATATAGCCCGCAGGCGTATGGGGGCTTCCGATCCCGGCTGCTTCCGTTCCTTTATAATAATACGGGTTTGCCTCGCTTAGGATCATTTTCCGGGTATTCTCCATGGTCTCCCGGTCCGCCGGATATCCCAGATAGGACATGGACAGAAGACTGGGGACATTGGCGTCGTCCATCAGATTGAACATGCCGTATCCGTCCGCCTCATAGGCATAGACTGTACCGAACGCCTCCGTCCGCGTCCGTCCATGCTTTTCGATCCCATTATGGATCTGATCTTTCAGGATGCCTGCCTCTTTTGCCAGCGTCCCATCGCACAGAATCTTCTCCGCAATTTCTTCCAGATATCCCAACACCACGACGGCAAACATATTGGACGGGATCAGGTAGCCGTATGTACACGCGTCGTCGCTTGGGCGGAAACCCGACCACACCATCCCGATATCCGGCTTCACACAGGTCCCCCTCCCCTCCCTGGAAAGGGTATCTGTATAGAAACTGCCCTCGCGCACAAACCGATAGGCAGAGTGATACTCATGGTTCTGCTCCATTCGGAAGACATTCAGGATCTTCCGCACCCCGGTCCGAAAATTCCCGTCAAACTGCTCCGTGCATCCGGTATTCTTCCAGAGCATCCATGCAAGCTGAATGGGATAGCAAAGAGAATCCACCTCGAACTTTCTCTCCCACACCCAGGGGCTCTGGTCCGGATCATCCTTCTCCCAGCACGCTCCCGTGGGGCCTTCGTTGAATGCATTTGCATAGGGGTCCAGGCTGATGCAGAAAAACTGCCGCTTCACAAGACCTGCGATCATTTTCCGTATCTCTTCATTTTGTTTTGCCGGAAACAGGAAAGGACGAATCTGTGCGGCAGAGTCTCTCAGCCACATCGCCGGGATATCCCCCGTGATCACATACACAGTCCCGTCGTCTTCCATTTTCACTGTCGTCTCAAGGGTATTCAAAAAGCAACGTTCAAACTGTTCCAACAGCTTCTCTTCTGCTTTTACATTCTCCCTGACTTCCTTAAGAAATCCATATAAACTTTCATTACGGATTGTTTCCATCTCAAATCATCTCCATCTGTGAACTAATTTATTTCCTGTTTATTTTATATTTTCAGAGGAACCGTTCACAGAGAAAAAAATATAGAAACAGGGGAAATATTTCATATATGGATGCAAGGATTGGATTTTTGGGATTTGGTTCTAAATTATCCGGTGCAATAATCCCTGCTGCCCTTCCCCGTAAATGCCGGCAAATGTTCGATACTTAATTCAATATGAAATGATTTCTGTCAAAGGACAGGATCCCCTCATCTCTCATCCTGCACAACTCCGCAGACATAGCGCTCCGATCCACCGAGAGGAAGTCCGCGAGCTGCTGCCGGTTAAAAGGGATGTCAAATACCGGGCTCCCGGCTCTCTGGGACTGCTCTGACAGATAGGACAGGAGCTTTTCCCTCGTCGTCCTTCTGGACATGTGCTCCAGTTTCTGGGTAAGCATTTTATTCTTTTGTGCAAGCGCGGTAAGCAGATTACGGATCAGCCGCCCGTGAAACCGGCATGCCGACGGGCACATGGTAAGGATCCGCTTCACATCCAGGAAAAGCACTTTGCTCGGTTTTACTGCAACTGCATTGTTCAGCAATTCATCACTCCCGAGGCAGGCATACACTTCCCCGAACAGTTCTCCTTCTGAAATTTCGCTGAGAATACTCAGGTTTCCCCAGTAATCTTCTTTCTGAATATGGATGCAGCCTTCCAGAAGCAGCGCCACGCTGTCGATTCGTTCTCCTCTGCTGAAGACAGATTCTCCTTTATAGTAATTCCGCGTAACAGCTGACAGACAGTCAAGCATGGACGCAAGTTCGTCTTCTCCGATTCCCTGAAAGAGCTTTGAGTTTTTCAATCGCGGTAAATATTTTTTCATAATCACCTTTCTGTTGTATTTGCAACTGTTTTGTTTTAAACATTGTATTATACTCGCCATGTAAAGTCAAGCAATGCAATAGAAACATCAATCACAGTGCCGGTATGCAGGCCAAAATGCAGCCGGCAACAACAGGAGGTTATGAAAATGTCAGACAAAATGTTTTGTTTTCAGTGTGAACAGACTGCAGGATGTACCGGATGCACCGGGAAAGCCGGAGTATGCGGGAAGACCGCAGATGTGTCCGCACTTCAGGATGAACTTACAGGCGCCTTGGTCGGCCTTGCCCGGGCAGCCAGCGGAAATGCCCCTTCCCCGTCCACTCACAGGGCAATGATCGAAGGGCTGTTCACAACCGTCACCAACGTAAACTTTAACGAAGAGACAGTCCGCCAGCAGATCGAAAATGTAACGCGGGAGAAAAATGCACTGATCCCCGGATGCGGAGCCTGTCTTTCGTCCTGCGGCAGGACGGAAGATTATGATATGCAGCTCCTCTGGGATGCAGACGAAGACATCCGTTCTCTGAAATCCCTGATCCTCTTCGGCCTCAGAGGGATGGCAGCGTATGCGTACCACGCAATGGTACTGGGATATTCCGACGAAGAAGTCAATACTTTCTTCTACGAAGGACTGTTCGCCATCGGCGAAGATCTGGACAGGGAACAACTTCTCCCTGTCGTAATGAGGGTGGGCGAGATCAACCTGAAATGCATGGCTCTTCTGGATCAGGCAAACACTGAGACCTACGGGGATCCGGCACCTGTCACTGTACCGCTTACAGTAGAAAAAGGACCGTTTATCGTGATCAGCGGGCACGACCTGAAAGACCTGCAGCTTCTCCTGGAGCAGACAGGGGGGAAAGGGATCAATATCTATACCAACGGCGAGATGCTCCCGGCACACGCATATCCGAAACTGAAAGCTTATTCTCACCTGAAAGGAAATTTCGGGACCGCATGGCATAATCAGCAGAAAGAGTTCGCTGACATTCCGGCTCCGATCCTGTTTACGACCAACTGCCTGATGCCGCCGAAAGCCAGCTATGCAGACCGTGTATTCACAACGGAGGTGGTCTCTTATCCCGGAGTCGTCCACATTGGCGAAGATAAGGATTTCACACCTGTTATTGAAAAGGCCCTGGAGCTTGGCGGTTACGCGGAAGATCAGGAATTTGCCGGGCTCAACGGCGGAAGGAGTGTCACCACAGGATTTGCCCGCAATACCGTATTATCCGCCGCGGATACGATCGTCAATGCAGTAAAAGACGGCGCCTTAAAGCACATCTTTCTTGTTGGCGGATGCGACGGGGCAAGAAACGGCCGCAGCTATTACACCGAGTTTGTAAAGCAGACGCCGTCCGATACGGCAGTGCTCACTCTTGCCTGCGGAAAATACCGCTTCAATGACCTTGACCTAGGATCGATCGGAGGACTTCCCCGGATCATGGACATGGGGCAGTGCAACGACGCATACAGTGCGATCCGGGCTGCTCTTGCTCTGGCGGATGCGTTCGGCTGCGGCGTCAACGACCTGCCCCTCACCCTGGTGCTGTCATGGTATGAACAGAAAGCCGTCTGCATCCTCCTCACTCTCCTGCACCTGGGTATCCGAAATATTTACCTCGGACCTACGCTCCCGGCATTCCTCTCTCCCGGCATACTGGATTTCCTCGTAGAGAATTACGGGATCCGTCCGACTTCCACACCGGAGCAGGACCTAAAGGAAATACTCGGATAATGTTTCCATTTTGTTTCCGAAATATTAATTCTCCTTAGTAATAAATGCGGCAGGTTTGCCAAAGCTCAACCTGCCGCATTGTTCGTTATCAAATCTTAAACCTCACCCGCTCTCCCGTTCCACCAATTGAGACGTAAATACCAGATGCTGCGCCGTTGGCTTCTGGTCTGCCGGCGCCTCTATTTCTTCTATTGTCATGGATGCAGCCTTCACTCCCATTTCATAGGCAGGCATCTCCAGCGAAGTCATGGACGTCTCCAGCATACTGCTGATAACATCGCCGGTCAGGCTTATCACCCTGACCTGGTCCGGGAAACTGACCTCACTTTCTTTCAGGGCACGCATTGCCCCGATACCCTGAATATCTGTTGCCGCCATAATCGCATCCAGATCCGGATTCTGCGCCATCAGCTCCATAGTACACTGATAGCCATATTCAAGACTGTGGACCGACGATTCAGACACTGCGCATGTCTCGGAAAATCCCAGTTCTTTCAGCGCCCTCTGGTATCCGTCGTATCTGCCCTTATACGGAGAAAGCTTCATGGATCCGTTAATAAGCCCAATCTCACTGCATCCCTTTCCTGCAAGATATTTCACCGCCTCATACCCGCACGCCTCGTAGTCGACTGTAACGCTGCTGACAGTCTCGATCTGCTTTCTCATGATCTGAGTAACAGCAAGGCCGCTTGTCTTGATATCGCGTATAATCCGGCTGTTTCTTCCTGTTCCGGTAATGATAATCCCATCAACAAAACCATTCCTCAGACGGTTAAGGCTTTCACGTTCTATCTTTGCATCGTCTTCTGTGTTGCATATCAGCGTCGCATAACCTCTCTTGCGGGCTTCCTCCTCGATCCCCTGGGTTGTCGCCGCAAATACCGTCATGTGCAGGCGGGGAACCAGCACTCCTATCGTGTGCCTTTTCCCGTGCCTTAATCCCTGTGCCAGTACGTTTGGCGTGTAGCTTAGTTCTTTTACTGCTGCAAGGATACGCGCTTTTGTCTCTGGATGTACATAAGAAGTATTGTTCAACGCACGGGAAACCGTACTCACATCAACATCCGCAAGCTTTGCAACATCCTTCAGTGTAGCCATTATCGTCACCTCCCTTTCTTGTACAAAGGTTTGCATAAAAAAATTATAACCAATAATTTATCTGGAAGTCAACATAATATATATCAAAAATAACAAAAATAATCCAAAAAATGGATATCTTTTTATGATTTATGCAAATTATTGCATCATATATGCAAAATATTGCAGAGGTTATCCAAAATATTGACGCCGAAAATGATACATGCTATAAAAGAATCACAAGATATACAAACGTTTGTACATAAAAGGACAATGCGCAGGTCCTGAATCAAAACCCAAATTTCTGTTATAGGATGAAACAATAATTTATTACCATAAACAAAAAGGAGAATTTATCATGGCTAAAGTAAAAACATTTAAAACAATCTTTCCGGCAGTTTCCGTTCCGCTTAACGACGACTATTCCATCAATGAAAAAGAATTTCGCGCTTACCTCCGCTGGATCAAGAGCTTCTACGGAAAAGGGATCGAGGGTCTCGTATGCAACGGACATACCGGCGAGATCACCGGATTAAGCCGCGCAGAGCGAAAACGTGTCGTAGAGATCTGCTCAGAGGAATGTGGCGATGTTATGACGATCATCTCCGGAATCAACTGTGAAAACACAATCGAGAGCATCGAGATGGCAAAAGAGGCGAAAGAAGCCGGCGCTGATGGGATTCTTCTGATGCCGCCTCACATGTGGCTCCGCTTCGGCATGAACGAGAACGCTCCGTTTGAATACGTCAAAGACGTCGCAGAAGGCGCTGACATTGATATCATCATCCACCTGTATCCGGCTACAAGCAAAGCCTTCTATCCGGTTGAAACTCTGATCAAAATGTGCAAGGAGATCGATCATGTAAAATGCATCAAGATGGGAACACGTGTCACATCGATTTACGAGCATGACGTAAGGCTGCTCCGCGAAGAGTGCCCGGACATCTCACTTATCACATGCCATGACGAGACACTGTGCGTAAGCTGGTTCCCGGGTATGGACGGAGCCCTGATCGGTTTCGCAGGATGTGTGCCGGAGCTGATCTGCCCGGCATGGGATGTATTCAAAAATCCTGAGAAGCACACGCTGAAAGAAGCCCAGGACTGGTCAAACCGGATCTATCATATCTCCCAGGCGATTTACGGAGGCGGCCAGCCTTCCGGAGAAGCACATGCGCGCCTGAAAGAGGCCCTGGTACAGCGCGGAGTCTTCAAATCCGCCCTGATGCGCAAACCTGTCCTCCCCCTGAACCAGGAAGAGAAAGACTGGGTTGCCCTTGGAATCACACGCAGTGGGCTCCCAAAAGTTGACATGGGGCAGTACGAAGACTAAAGGTACTCAAAGCTGTGGCTGTCAGAAAAGCAATACATTACTTGCCTCCGGCAGTCACAGTTCTTTTTTATCAGGAGGTATGATATGGGTAAAGTAATGATAGACGGAAAGGAAGTGAAAAAACTTTCCTTTCTTGAAATAGTCAAGAGGGTCGGGCCGGGGATCATTCTGACGGGCGTTGTCATCGGGCCGGGCAACATCACCACATCCGCCATGCTGGGTGCCAACTACGGCTACCGGATGATCTGGCTGATCATCCCGATTGCATTTATGGGAATCACCTTTATGCTCACTACATACAGAATCGGTATGCTTTCGGGGATGCCGATCATCCATGCGATCCGGCATTATTATGGAAAAGTTGCAGCCGCCTTCGTCGGAATCGCCACTTTCCTGGCATGCTTCTTTTTTACACTGGGGAACATCACCGGAACGGGGACAGGAATGACTTTGATTTTCGGCATTAACTGGAAACTGGGGGCGATCATTATGCTTGCGGTTCTTGCTTACTGTTATTTTTCAAAGGGAGTATATTCCAAAGTAGAAAAAGGGATTCTCCTCTGTATCCTTGCCATGATCGTCGCATTCTACGCAACCTTAGTATCGGCAGGCGGTCCCGACTGGGGTGAGATGGGATATGGTCTTACTCACTGGGGATTCGCAGCGGGCAGCTTTGCCACCGCTCTTGGATATATCAGCACAAATGCTGCTGTCACATCCGGGATTTACGGTACTTATCTCGGGGCAGAGAAGAAATGGAAAAAAGAGGATCTCTTTAACGGCGCCATGCTGGCGGACGCAATCGCACATGTAGTCAGCGTAATCCTGATCTCAGGCGCCGTCGTTCTCGTAGGTGCAATCGTCCTGTTTCCGCAGGGAATCTCCATTACGGCACCGCAGCAGCTGGCAGATCTGCTCGTGCCGTTTATGGGAAATGCGGCAAAATACATGATGGGAATTGCTCTGGTGGGAGCCGGGTTTTCTTCTTTGCTTGGCAATACGCAGAGAGGGATGGTTCTTCTCAATGCAGGATTCGACAAAGAAGTCGGCCTGGAATCGAAATCCATCCAGTGGGGATGCATGGTCTGTATCGCGGTTGCCTGTGTGATATGCTTCGCATACGGCGGTTCCCCGACGCAGCTGATCTACATGGCAAACGTCGCAACCGCCATCGCAACTCCCGTGGCAGGTTTCTTTATCACACGGATGATCTTCAGGAAGGATATTTTCAAAGGATATCCGACTCCTACCGTACTCAAGATCTGCATGCTTATCAGTTATGTTTTCGTGCTGATTATGACATTTTTCGCTCTGAAAAATTCCGTTCCTGCACTGGTCAATTCAATCGTCAATCTGTTTTAAGCAACTCCCCCTCTGAGATGGGATACAGAGGGGGATTCAATATACTGCGCTTTATAGTCCCGGAAAGAAAGGAGTCCTTTTATCATGAACAAAAATGCTTTCTTTCGGTGCTGATCTTATAATTTGTGAGGATCACTCGGCTTTTTTGCTGATACTCTTCTGCCGCTGCAATCCTATCGTCACTGCATCAAATCCTCCCCCCTGTTTTCATACAAACATTTGCCAGAAATCATCGGGTTCTGCCAGATCAGTTGAGACCGTAACTGCCTCTGACCCTGTACTCACAGGCAAGTGGCCGGTTATCGGAGCCATCATGAAACGGGATTTCCGCAGCCTTTCTAAATCCACGTTTTTCATAAGGCTCCCACGCTACAAGAGTGTTTGTAAAAAGCCGCACACAATCCGCCCCATCGGCTTTTGCCCGGCGCAAAAACTATGTGGCTAATGCGGTTCCCATACCTTTTCTGTAATTTCTTTTAGATGAAAGGGCAACAAGTCCCAGATCGCATTTCCCAAAGGTTTTCTTGTCCCTTTCCTGTGACTGACGTAAAAAACTCATAGAAACAATCCCCGCAGGCCGCAAAGATCTGGCTCTTTCTTTATTCTGCCAGCCCGATGCTGCTCAGCCACCCTGACACTGTCTCAGCGCAGCCAGCCGCCTCACTGCTTCCCAGCGAGAGTCCTTCCGTAACATCTGCATCCGGCTCCATCTCTGCGATTGTAGCAAGAGAACCTGAAAACCCGCTTCCTCCGCTTGTATTAAAAGGAGCCACCGTTTTCCCTGAGAGATCATACTCGTCCAGGAATGTATAGAGGATCATCGGCATATCGCCCCACCAGTTAGGGAATCCCAGAAAAACCGTGTCATATCCTGACAGGTCCACCCTATCCGCAATCGCAGGACGGGCATCACTGCTCTGCTCCTCCTGTGCAACGTCAAGAAGCTCATTATAGTCATCTGTGTAAGGCTCTGCCGGAACAATTTCAAACAGATCCGCCCCTGTCTGGTTCTGGATTTCCTGCGCTACATCCTCTGTATTGCCCGACCAGGAAAAATAGACAACCAGCGCACCGCTCTCCCCGGCAGCCCTTTCCGCACCATCTTCTGTATTCTCTTCCTGCCCGGCATCGGCATCCGCTGGATTCTGGCTATCTGCATTTTCTTTTGCCTGATCAGATACCGTACTGCCATCTCCAGTCTGGCTGCCGCATGCAGCCAGGCAAATAGCCGCCGTTCCGGCAATCATGACAGAAATCATTTTTTTCAATCGTTTTGTTTTCATAATCATCCTCCTGATTCCTTCCTATTCACTGACATTCATGCATTTCCCGATCACATCCCCTGTTCGGAGATACTCGTAAGTGGGCATTTCAAAAAGCACCGGCTTCAATGCATGGTAATCGATTTTTCCGGCCTCGTTTAGCACACTCTCTTCCGCATAAACACCGTCGATCTTGCAGATAAAGCTCTCAAACCCTTCCGTCTCATAGACGTCATCCACAATACAGTCCATAACTACCGGAGCCTCGTCAATAACCGGCGCTCCTGTCCCTCTTGTATGGAACACAAACATATCGGATTTATCTACTTTGTTCCCGCTGACACATCCCGCGCGGTCCGCTTTCTTCAACATCCCTTCATCCACGATGTTGACCGTCATGGCACGGGTCTCTTTGATCCCCCGGTTACTATAATGTTGTTTTGCAAGGCTGACCATGATCCGGTCATGCCCGATAATTCCCACATGCCCTGCCAGGACATAATTCGGTTTTCCTTTTACCATTGTTCCCACTACCACAAGGGGTGCAGGATACAGTGCAGGACTGTTCCCAATGTCTTTTTTCATGATACTCCTTCCTCTCAGTTTCAGTTTATTTCAGTTTTTTCCCAAGTTCATATGCCTGCCCCAGATATTTTGAGTGCTGCGTCATGGACGGCGTACCGCACCCCTTGCCGAGCACCATCCCCATATCCTTCAGGTCCAGATAATGTACCAGCGTCTTATAGTGCGCCTCCAGCGCATCAAAAGTCCATCCGTCGCTGTTCCAGGCTGCTGCCAGAAGCGCAGACCTCATCCGCCTGCGCTGGATACTGCCGTTAAATGCGCAGAAACGGTCCACCAGAATTTTTAACTGCGCCGACATCCCATAATAATACAGCGGCGTGACAAATACCATCATATCTGCATCCAGGATATCCTCCCGGTATTTTTCTACGTCATCCTCCTGTACGCAGGGGCCGTCATAGCCGCAGTGGATACATCCGGTACAGGGATGAATATCTGCGTGGGCAGCGTCAATCACCTTGGCCACATGGCCGGCTTCTTCCGCGCCCCGGATAAAACTGTCTGCCAGCATATTGGAGGAGCCGTGCCGATTCGGGCTCCCTTCCAGAACTACTATCTTCATCTTCATGCCTCCAATCTGAAAGATCATTTTCTTTCCTGTATTTTATGAAACAGATTGTTTTCCTTCCCCTTATATGACCCGGTCCACCGCCAGTCCGATTGCCAGGGAAATCAGGACCACATAGAGCAGGTAAAGGGCGAATCTTTTCGCTCCCAGCACAATCTTCAGCGCCCCCAGATTCGTGATCTTCGTTGCCGGACCGGTAATCATAAACGCCGCCGCAGAACCCATGCTCATCCCCGATGCGAGCCACTGCTGCAATAAGGGAACTGTCCCTCCGCCGCACGCATATAGGGGTACACCGATGGTAGCTGCCATAAGTACGCCGAACCCCTCCTGCCTGCCGAAAAGTCCGACAAAGGCATCGGCGGGCACATATCTCTGAAACAGCGCAGAGAGCAGAACCCCCGCAAGGAACCAGGGAGCAGTGGCGCGGATATTCCTGCCCAGGTTCTTCAGAAACCGTAAGGCAGGGTTCGGGTCTGTATCCCTTCCCTGCGGTTCGGAAAATCCCGTGAAATTAAAGTAACTTCTTCCTCTGTAAAAAATCCTGACGCACAGGCCTGCCCCCAAGCCGCCCAGAAAGCAGGATAAAAATCTCACCGCCACCGCCTCCGGCCCCAGCATACCGCTTGTGATCAGAAGCTGCGGATTTAAAAGGATGGAACTCATCATGAAGGCGGCCAGCATATCGTCTTTCATTCCTTTCCCGGAGAATGACGCCGCAATAGGGATCGTGCCATACATGCACAGCGGGGATGCAATCCCCAGCAGGCTGGCTGGGATCAACCCCAGGGCCCCTGTTGTTTTCTTCCCCAGCGCCTGAAAAGCAGAGTGGATCTTCCCTTTCCCGAACACGGAGATGGCGGATCCGATCACCATTCCCAGCACCCAATAGAAAAGAACCTGCTCCAGCTGGATACTGAAATAGTACCATATGTAAATAAATTCTCTTCGCAATATCTCCATTCCATCCTGCCTTCCACTGTATCTCTACCCGTCAATATCTATCAGCTCATAGGTCCTGCTCCCAAGCCCGATCGCCTCCGCATGCTCCAATGTATGAAGTCCGTTTCTGGACTCGATCCTTTCGGCCAGGGAATCTCCATCCTTTGCACTGTATACCAGGTCAATGCATGCCTGGTCCAGCGCTACCGGATCATAGGAAGCAAGGATTCCGATGTCATGCATATCAGGCTCTGCCGGATTCCCGTCACAGTCACAGTCTACGGAAAGCCGGTTCATGACATTGATATACAGGATACTGCCGTCCAGATAATCCACAACAGACTTTCCCGCCTCTGCCATGGACTCCAGAAACGCATCCTGGTCTGCGCCCCACATACTGCCGCCGGTACCGCCGCTGTGGATATGGGACTTTCCTTCAGCAGATGCAATGCCGATGGAAATATTCTTGATGGCTCCTCCGTATCCTGCCATAGCATGTCCCTTAAAATGAGAAAGCACTACATAGTAATCATATTTTTCAAAATGGCTCCCCACATAGTTTTCCTCCAGATTCGCACCCCCTGCTACAGGCAGGGTCATAGAACCGTCCTCGTCCATGATATCCACATCTGCGATCTCCGTATAGCCGTGGTCCTCAGCCACCTGATAATGCATCGCCGTGTTGGCGCGGGAACCCCCATAGGCCGTATTGCACTCTACAATTGTCGGATCGTCAAAAGACCGGACCAAGTCCCCGATCAGATCTGTCCTGAGATAATTGCTGCCCGGCTCACCTGTGGAGAGCTTGACAGCGATGTTTCCTTCCGGCACTGCCCCAAGAGCCTCATAGACAGCGATCAGTCCGTCAGAGCTGATATCCTCCGTCATATAGACTGCCGGGGAGCCTGACGTGCTTTCTGTTCCGGCAGTTTCTGCAGATGTATTTTCCATCGGTTCCACTCTCCCGCTGCATCCTGCCAGCATGCCTGTGAATGCCATGACAGCGATCCGGGTGGTCACAACTTTTCTCCTCATCATAGGTCCAAGTCACCTCTTTTCAAGTTTTCCGTTTTCTGGATTTCTGAATAATCACGGACAGATAATGGGCAATCCAGATAAACAGCCCCATTATCGCCAGGTAATCTATATAGAAAGATATCGGGGACTCACTGTAATCCAGAAAGACAAACTGTGTCCTCAGAAACATGTACGTCACCAGATCTCTTGCCGCAAAAATATACAATCCATATCCTGCAATCCCCGTGCCGAGGATCCGCATGACAAGGCTGCGGCCTCTGGATTGCTTTCCCACACCGAAGTTCTTTCTCACTTTTGCCATCACCATGCCCCAATGCAGCCCCAGATGCAGTGCCATCAGAACGAATCCCCAGTAGCAGGCAGCCATGTGGACCAGCCTTGCCATCCCCATCCCGCCGTCAATGGGGAGAAATACAAACACATGGCGTGACATCGTAATGCCGCTTGCCATCAGGCAGATCATCACCGCAAGGAGCACCAGATCCACCATGCTGACCAGAACCCTCGCCGCGTTATATTTCCCCCGGAACAGATTCCTGTACCATCCAACGTTCAGCATGTGATGGACAATGAACAGAGCAAGCATAGCGGCTCCAGCCCATTCATGGGCAATATCGCCCCAAAGCTGATATCCCATCAGGAATAGGAGCAGGAGAGTCATGAGAAGATCAACTGCCAGTTTGATTTTTGACTTTACTTTTTTCTTGTTTTCGTCCATGATTTTTAAATATCCCCCACTTCTCTCCAAGATTCTGTTCCAGCCACGCCTGTACTGTATCCCGGATATCTTTACTTCCATTTTCCAACACGTACAGGCTGCTCCCCGTTTTCGCTGTCGGGCACAAATCCCGGACTGCCTGTTCCATCCCTCTGTCCTCTCCGCCGCAATGGCTGAAAAAGGGGAGAAGTATCTTTCCTGCCAGATTGTTTTCTCTTAGCCAGGACGTCAAAGGCGGGGCAATAGTCCCGCACCAGTTGGGAGAACCCGTAATGATGACATCATATTTGTCGGCGTTTTCCGTAACCGGAAGCAGCTGCGGATATTTCCCTGCCCTCATTTCTTCCCGCACCTGGCTCAGAAGTTTCCCAAAATCCGCCGGATAAGGCTGTCTCGGATAAATCTGGCTGAGCTTTCCTCCTGCCTGTTTCTGTATTGTTTCTGCAATCCTCCGGGTTTTCCCGGAATAAGAATAACAGACGATTAAAATATTTCCTCTCATACAATCCATCGTCCTTTACCTCTTGTTTTTTGGTCATCCGGCTGTCTGGATTTCCTTTTCGTCCATTATCCTATAATATCTGCAGACTGTCTAATACCTGTCTTTTATCAGGAACTATGCCTGTTCCGTATGATAATCACCGGAAGTGCCCAAAGGCACATTCCGGGATTGCAAGCGGTCGCCGAGGTCTCGGGCAAGCCCGGACTTTGGCTCGTCGCCGCTGCAAAAAAGGCTATGTCACCGGCGGTGCATGCTGATGACATAACCATTTTTAATGTTCCTGTATCGTCTGTACAAAAAGTGATGCCGCCTGTGAAAACAAATGGTTCTTCTTCCACAGGATCACGCTTCGGGTGACATGTACCGGAAATATCTGACGGAAACAGAGCACCGGATCCGCATGTATGGACAGGGCCCCATCCAGGCAGACTGCACACCCCATCCCCTCCTTCACCAGCAGCGCGCTGTTGGAAAGGATGTTGTAATACGCCGGAATATCCAAATGCCGCTCCTCACACTGCATCCAGTGAAGAATCTGGTTTTTGGCGTTTTCCCTTCCCGGCATGATCAGGGGATACTGCTTTATGTCCTCCACGGTTATCGTTCCCTTTTTGGCAAGCTCATGGTCACGCCGGACGAGGATCCCCCAGGTTTCATCCTGGGGAAGCCTTACATACTCGAATTTTGCGGTGTCGACAGGTTCCATCACAAGACCGATATCAAGCAGCCCGTGTTCTATCATCTCTTTGATGTTGTCTGCCATACCGTTATAAAGGTCAAACTGGACATCGGGATATTTCTCGCGAAATTCTTTCATGCAGACAGCCAGGGTATGGCTCCCCACAGCTTCTGTGGCTCCGATGCGGATAGTTCCGCAGATAATATCCTTCTGGTCTGTAAATGTATGTTCCAGTTTATCTGCAAGTTCTACGATCGTTTCTGCCTGCTGCTTGAACAGGAATCCGTCGTCCGTCAGCGTGACAGAACGTTTTCCCCTGATCAGCAGAGGCGTCCCCATCTCATCCTCCAGCTCCATCAGCTGACGGCTGAGGGTGGGCTGGGTGACATGGAGAATATCTGCCGCTCTCGTAATATTGCCTTCGTCCGCTACCGTCAGAAAATATTTCAGTACACGCAGCTCCATCCTATCCCCTCCTGCCACATAAAAGAACGGTTTTTCTCTTCATACAGATGACTTCCTCCTTAATATCCTATTTCAGAAACCCAGTCCCTGATATCCTCCCTGGAAGAAGATGCATCCTCTTCATAGCAATCAAAGATATCTTCCGAAATCACCGCATCCGGCACCGCCTCGGTGATGATCTTTACACTGTTTGCCAGCCCCCCTGTCCCGTGGGAACAGAATAAATATACCTGCTTGCCTGAAAGGTCATTTTCTTCCAGGAATGTCAACAGGGGCATGGGCACTCCATACCACCAGTTCGGATATCCCAGAAATACCGTGTCGTAGTCATCCAGATTTTCAACCCGCCCTTCCAGTTCCGGGCGTGCGTCCTCTCCCCGTTCCTGATTCGCCCGGTCCAGGCACTCGTCCCAGTCACTGGGGTAGGGATCTGTCACGCGGATCGAGAAAAGATCGCCGCCGGTTTCCTCCTGTACCCATCCCGCAAGCTGCTGTACATTCCCCGGAGGTATCACGCTGGGCGAAGCCACAGCATCCACATCATCCGCGAGTACCGCATTATCCGCCCATGAAAAGTACGCAACAAGGATATTTTCGCCTGAACCTGTACCGCTTACGCTATTCTCCGCGCTCTCCTCTTCTGCCGGAGGATCAGGCTGCGCGGCCTCATCGTTGTTCTCATTTGTCTTCTCAATTGCGGAAGAATCTGCCGCTGTCTCAGGAGTGCTGCCGCAACCGGATACAGCAAAAACAAATCCGATACAAAAAACTGTCAAAATTCTTTTTTTCATACTGTCCCCTGCTCTTTCTTATGAGAATTTCTGATCCCCGGCAGACCAGACATGTTCCTCTTTTGATGCCGCCTTTGTGTTCTGCGCCATCACGCCAACCAGCCTGTGCGGGACATAGGCTTCTTCGAGCCAATTGATCTCTTTCTCCGTCAACACAAGATCTGCCGCCTTTGCCGCCCCCTCTATATGATGCAGCTTTGTCGCCCCGACCACCGGCGCAGCCACCTTCGTCAAAAGCCACGCCAGTGCGACCTCTGTCATAGAAACGCCTCTTGCATCCGCCAGTTCTGCAACGCGCTGGATAATGATCTGATCCTGCTTTGCAGTGGCGTCATATTTCAGTTTTGCATAGCTGTCTTCCTCCAGGCGCTTTGACGTCTCCCCCGGATGCCTGGAGAGCCTCCCTCCTGCCAGTGCACTGTATGGGGTCATCGCGATATTATCCTCCTCGCACAGCTTCGCCATTTCCCGTTCTTCTTCCCGGAAAATCAGATTATAGTGACCCTGGACCGAGACAAACTTTGCAAACCCCTCTTTTTCCGCCAGAGCGTTCGCCTTTGCAAGCTGCCATGCAAAGCAGTTTGATATCCCGATGTAACGGGCTTTTCCTGCTTTTACGACCCGGTTCAGCCCGTCCATAATATCATAGAGCGGCGTCTGGTAATCCCACATATGATAAATATACAGATCTACATAATCCATACCGAGGTTTTCCAGGCTTTTGTTGACCATTCTCTCGATATGCTGCTGCCCTGTGACCCCTGACTCTATATCCTCCTGCGTCCGGGGAAGGAATTTCGTCGCCACAACGACATCTTCCCTTTTGGCAAAATCCCG
This sequence comes from uncultured Mediterraneibacter sp., assembly GCA_944381935.1. Classification (GTDB taxonomy): domain Bacteria; phylum Bacillota; class Clostridia; order Lachnospirales; family Lachnospiraceae; genus Mediterraneibacter. The sequence goes on from CALWMN010000004.1 coordinate 29,425, forward strand.
GAGCGCTCTTCCGACATATTGCTCGCTTGTCCCGCTCTGATAGGCGATAGCCGTATCATAAAAATTGACTCCCAGTTCTATCCCCCGCTTTATAATCTCTCTGGAATGTTCTTCGTCCAGCGTCCAGCTGTGCTGCCCGTTCTGCGCGTCGCCAAATCCCATACAGCCCATACAGATACGCGACACCATTAAATCCGAGTTTCCTAATTTTATATACTTCATTTTCTGCTCCTCCTTCTGTTTCTATTATACCTGTAGTTATTCTTTACACAAATACTTATCCTGTATGAAGAATAATACAGAAAACGCATACATGCCGTACCATTCCCTTTTGAACAGCCTGGAGAAATGGTCCGGAGCCGCCCTCTCGGGCGACTCCTTTGTAAGCTTCAGATGCTATACTGCCTGCAGCTGCCGTATTGTTTTTTTCCTGACAAAATAAAGACACACCGCCTGCATGAGGATCGTAACGATCCAGGAGGCCGGATAAGAAATAAAAAGGAAAGAGAGCGACCTGTGATGCGGGAAAAACGCAAAGATCCACAGGATCCTCAGTCCGACAGTCCCGATCACGGAAAGGATCATGGGAACCGCGGAATGCCCCATCCCCCGGAGCGCCCCCGGGATCAGGTCCATGATGCCGCAGAGGAAATAGGGAACCGTTGTAATGGACAGGATATCCAGCCCGCACCGGATCACATCTGCCTCCGACGTGTAGATCCGAAGGACCTGCGCCCCGAATACATACGCTCCCACCCCCAGTATCAGCGAAACCCCTGCCGACAGGACCACGCAGTCTGCGAGCACGCGGTCCATCCGTTTCTGCTTCCCGACACTGTAATTCTGGCTGGTAAAGCTCATGCATGCCTGTGTGACGGCATTTACCGCAACATATAAAAATCCGAGGATATTATTGGCAGCCGTGTAGCCTGCCATTGCGGTCGAGCCAAAAGAGTTTACCGAGGACTGCAGCAGTGCGTTGGAGAAGTTGATTACGGTGCTCTGGATTCCAGCCGGTATGCCGACCTGGAAGATACGTTTCAGATAGACCCATCTGACCGTAAGTTTGGAAAAGCAAAGCTGATAACTCCCTTCCGTCCTGTGGAGGCACCACACTACGAGAATACAGGATATGAACTGTGAAGCCACTGTCCCGACCGCCACACCTGCTACTCCCAGCGGGATCACGATGACCAGAAGCAGATCCAGCGCCACATTTGCCAGTCCTGCCGCCATGAGAAAGAGCAGCGGTCTCTTCGTGTCACCGACTGCCCTTAAGATCGACGCCCCATAGTTATAGACCATGAAAAACGGCATCCCCAGGAAATAAATCCTCATATATGTCACGGACAGGCCAATCACATTTTCAGGCGTATCCATCAGCTCCAGCGCTGCCCGGGAAGCGCCCTGTCCGATAAATGCCATAACAACGCCGCTGATAACCGCCAGTGCGACCGCAGTATGTACCATATCCGACATTTCCTTTTCCCGTCCCGATGCAAAATACCGGGCAGCAAGAACATTCGCCCCTACCGATATCCCGATAAACAGATTGGTAAAAGTATTAATCAGCGCTGTCGTTGACCCGACTGCCGCCAGAGCCTGGCTGTCGGTGAATCTTCCGATCACGATGATATCAACAGCATTGAACATAAGCTGCAAGATACTGGAAAGCATGAGCGGAAGTGAAAAAGAGATCAGCTTATCCATGATCGAGCCGCTGCACATATCAATTTCATACTTATTCCGTTTCAATGTCCGTCCCTCCTCAAAGCATTGGACCTGCCTTTACATATTCTTGTGGAGAAGTTTCAGCATCGTACGGAGCTCTTCCGCCTCCATCTGCCCCGGTGCAGACGCTTTCCCGGCCGTCCCGAACGTCAGGGCAGAGCCGAACACCTCTCCGCACAGGCGGCTGATCACGCCTTGCCCTGACATGGACATGGTAATGACCGGGCGGTCCGCATGCTCAGCCGTCATCTCCTCCGTAGCTTCCAGAAGGGCGAGAACATCCTTCCTGCTCTGCGGCATCACCGCAATCTTCAGGATGTCCGCCCCAAGTTCCTGCATCCTGCAGAGGCGGGATACAATCTCATCCTTCTCCGGTGTCTTGTGGAAATCATGATACGATACGATGACTTTCACCCCATATTCACGGGCAGTGTTGATAATGCTTTTTACTTCGCTGTCACCGGCAGACATCTCGGCGTCCACAAGGTCGATCAGTCCTGTACGGGACGCCCTCTGGTTGAGTTTTACATACTCGTCTGGCGCAATGGATTTTTCTCCTCCCTCTTGTGCCGTTCGGAAGGTAAACAGAAGCGGGGCCTCCCCGAGTATATCCCTTACCTTTTTCAGTGTTTCTTCTGTCTTCCCAATGTCAAAGATATCCTCGTACCAGTCCGCCCTCCACTCTACGACGTCAGCCGGGGACCCAACGGCTGCCTCTGCCGCCTTTTGTATTTCTTCTTCTGTAGTTCCCGTAATCGGGACACAGATCTTCGGTATCCCGGAGCCGATCTCAAGATCTCGTATTTTTACTGGTTTCATACATCCGTTTCTCCTTGTCACAATATCCCCCTTGTCGGCCAGACGGCGCTCCCCAGCCGATCTTCATACATACTTGCCAAGCTTTAAAGCTGCCCTTTCCCAGCTTGGCAAACGCTTTTCGCACCGTGTCACGGCTCGCATGATATCCTCCTTGTCAGAGCGGCAGGAAACGCATGCCTGTTCCTGATCCATTATCATAAGGATACCAGAAATTTCATTATCTGCAAATATTCTTTTTTGTATATTCTTCTCTATTTTACGCAAACAAGCCCCTCTTTGAGCGCCTGCCCGACTGCAAGCGTGGGAACTTTTACACTCTCTGTCAGCGCGCAGGGCCTTTCCTTAAGAAACGGATGGAGCTCTCATTATCACTTTATACAAAAACAGCAGCCAGGCAAAAGCCTGACTGCCGCCGGACATGTCATCTGCTATACAGGCCTATAATCTCTCCACCCATTTTTTCAGCTTCTCCACAGACGGGTTTCCATTCAGGAGCTTTCCCTCCCGGACAGTGGCGCCCGGACAGCTTGGTGCAAGCCCCTGCACGGTCTTTCCGAATCCGCTTCCCCCGGAGGTGGCAAACAGGATAATTTCCTTCCCCGAAAAGTCGTAGCTCTCGAGAAACGTATTGACGATCGTCGGAGCGACATACCACCAGATTGGGAATCCCAGGAAAATCCTGTCATGGGACGCGATATCCGCCTCCTTATCCGCCAGCTCTGGGCGGAACGTCCGGTCATTCATCTCCACGGAGCTGCGGGATTTCTTATCCATCCAGTCCAGGTCAGCCTGTGTGTAAGGCACGGCAGGGGTGATCTCATATAAATCCGCCTCTGCTGCCTGCGCAAGCCTCTTTGCCGTCTCTTTTGTCGTTCCGCTCGCAGAAAAATATGCTACAAGTGTCCTGCCCATACTATCAGCCTTCCTTTCTATCTTTACTGGTTCCTATTATAGAACTCATGAGACCGGATGTCTAATGCCTGCTGATTATCTGATCCCATGCTTTTTGTGCATATTATTTCTTAAAATACCGTCTGCACCAGAAGCATGTAGCACACTGTGCCTCCGGCAATAGACAGCAGCATCTGGCGTTTCCACACATGCAGGACAATCACCAGCAGGATCGAGAGCATTTCCGGGACGCCGTGGCTGCCTGCCAGGACGCTCACGTCCTTCAGGCTGTAGATGACAAGGAGCCCGAACACTGCGGACGGAAGGACTTTTCCGAGATATTGTATGTATTTCGGCGTCGGTTTCCCGGCAGGGAAAACGAGAAAGGGCAGGAACCTCGTAACCGCAGTCCCGAGCACTACCATTGCCACTGTTATGATCTGTTGTGTCAGCGTCATTGTATCTCTCCCCCTCTCTGGAGCGGGCGCCTCATCAGTGTCAGAACCGCAAGGATGGCAAGCATGGCCGGTATGATAAAATCATCGGCTCCAAACACAGCAAGGCACAGCAGGGATATCCCCAGTCCCAAAAGCGAACTTGTATGGTTCCTTTCTTTGAGCCACTGCTCCAGAAAGATCACCACAAACATGGCTGTCATGACAAACTCAAGTCCCTCTGTGCTGAAATGGATCAGGGACCCGAATATCCCGCCCAGCGTCGCCCCGAAAAACCAGTAGAAGTGGTTCAGCAAAGTGACGAAGAACATAAACCATCCTCTGTCCACATCTTCTGGAATGTCCGCGGTGTAATTGATCGAAAAGCTTTCATCACACATTCCAAAGATCAGATAAAATTTCTTCCAGCCTGTGCCTCTGTATTTATCCAGCATGGATATTCCGTAAAAGAGATGCCTTGCATTGATCATCAGCGTCATTGTAAACGCCTGCAGGGGGTCGAATGCCCCCAGCAGCATATTGACGGTCACAAACTCGATCGAGCCGGCAAAAATCGTAACACTCATCAGCATCGGATACCAGAAGCTGAACCCGGATACGTTCATATAAATCCCATATGTAAGCCCGAGGAACCAGAAACCGGCAAAAATCGGTATCGTATAAGGAAAGGCTGTAACAAATGCCTTTTTCAGCATTTTAGATTTTGACTGCATACTTCTTCCCCCCTGACAAACTTTGCACGGACTTCCCGCTCATCTGCAAGAAAGATCATCCTCTCAAGCCTGCTTCGGACATCGGGCAGGCGGGGAGAGGCAAGCCTTCTGTCATCCAGCACGACCGCGTCAAACTCATACCCCGGTTCAAAACTTCCCACTTTTCCGAAAAAGCTTCCCCCGCCTTTTGTCGCCATATGGAACACTTCCTCCACTGTCAGCGGCTTTAAAGTGCCGTCCTGTATCCTCCACCGCAGCTTCGACGCGCGGATGGCATGCGCCATTGCGGCAAACAGATTTTCCGTAGTCCCGGCAGCGATATCGCTCCCCAGGCCGACCCGGATGCCTTCGTCGAGAAACCGCCGGACAGGCGCAATCCCGGAGGAGACATTCATATTCGATTCCGGGCAGTGCGCAACGAACACGCCGTTCTCTTTCATCCTCTGGATCTCATTCTCGCCGCTGTAGACGCAGTGCGCCATGACAGCCGGGGACTCTGTCCCGAAAAGTCCGAACCTGTCATATGCATCCGCGTAACATGACGCCCACGGGCAGAGTTCTTTCACCCATTTTACCTCGTCTGTATTTTCAGAAAGATGGGACTGGACCGGCAGCCGGTACTCCTTTGCAAGCGCCCCAAGCTTTTCTAACAGTTCATCGGAGCAGCTCGGAATAAACCGGGGCGTCAGGATCGGGGCAGTATTTGCATACTTCCTGCCGATGACGTCCCGGATCCATTTCTTTGTCTCCTTTGCCGACTCTTCTGTCCCCTCCCTGATATCGTCGGGACAGTTCCGGTCCATATTCACTTTGCCCACAAATGTGACAAGACCGCTCTTCTCCAGCATATCCATCAGAAGCAGCGCGGCCTCACGGTGCACTGTGGCAAAGATACACGCCCTTGTCACAGCGCTCTTTTGCAGCCCTGCCGTAAAGATCCGGTACGCCTTTTCTGCGTATTCTGCCTCCCGGTATCTGGCTTCTTCCGGAAACGTGTTTTTCTCAAGCCACTCCAGAAGTTCCATGTCCATCCCGTATCCCCGGAACGCATACTGCGGCGCATGAGTATGAAGGTCGGTCAGGCCCGGGACAATCAGGCAGTCCCCATAGTCACAGACCGGGTTGCCTCCCAGGCGAAAGGGGAGCGTCTGATAGACGCCCTTCACAAATCCGTCCTCACAGACCAGATATCCATGCTCACAGATCTCCAGTCCTGTTCTGTTTTTGCTGTATATGATATTTCCCTTTAAAATAAAAACCGATTTTCTCATTTCACCTTCTCCAGCATCACTTCCACAACGCCTCCGCAGACCATTCCCTCATCTTCAGCCGCATCTGCCGTCATGTCGACGGTACAGATCTGAAATTCATCAGCTTTATCCCTCATCATAAGCAGCGCTCTTTGGATCACTTCGCTCTCCACGCATCCGCCGCCTATCGTATCCGCCGTGGCGCCGTCCTCCCTTATGAGCATCTTTGTGCCGATGCTCCTGGGGGCAGAGCCTTTCCTGGAAATGATCGTGGCGACCACCTTCTCTTTTCCATCCTCCGCAAAAAGCATCTCCTGCAGCTCCTTTGAATAGCCGCATCCTTTCTCCCTGCTGTTTTTCACCTGTATGATCTCTGCCATAACAGAGACGGCGATCTCCTCCGGGGTCTCAGCGCCGATCGCAAGGCCGATGGGCGTATATACCCCATCTAGCGCCCCGCGGCTGATCCCGCTCTTTTCAAGCTGGTCCTTCACAATCGCAGCACGCCTTTTGCTTCCCATCATCCCCACATATGCCCGCGGTTTATGCAGGATGCCCTCAAGGCATATCCTGTCGTATCGGTGCCCTCTTGTGACAATCACAAACCAGGAGTCCAAGTCCCCTTTGATCTGTTCGATGCCGGCTTCAAAAGGCTCGCAGATCACGCGGTCCGCTCCTGCCCTCCGGGCATGGTCTGCGAATTTCGGGCGGTCCTCCAGCACGGTCACAGTAAAGCCGAGCATCTTTCCGATCCGTATGACAGGCATGGATACGTGCCCTGCCCCGCACAGGATCAGCTTCGGGGAGCGCCCGATGCGTTCACGGAAAACGCGGTCGGCCTGACCCGGCATTTCCGCATCCGCCTTTTCCTTTTCCGGTTCAGTGACCAGGCGCTTTTTTCCGGCATGCTCCCCGCTCAGGACAGTCTCGGACCAGATGTCGCCCGAAGCGGAAGAAAGCGCCTCCTTAAGCTGAGAATAAAAACCCTCTCCCATCTCTCCTCCTATTTCCCGAATCCACAGTTTGGAAATGTACATACCTCACAGTTTAGGCACAATCCGCCTTCTCCCATGACGGAAAAATCCTCCCGGCACAGCCGCTCTCCTGCCACAATCCGGGGCAGCACGAGGTCAAAGATCGTCCTCTTTGAGTACATGACACATCCCGGCAGTCCCATCACAGGCACGTCTTTTGCATATGCCAGCATGAACATGGCTCCGGGCAGCACGGGCGCGCCGTATGTGATCACTTCATCTGCCACATTCCTGATGGCAAGGGGCGTCCTGTCGTCCGGGTCAACGCTCATTCCCCCTGTGCACACGACCATGTCGGCTCCCTTATCTATCCAGCTCTGTATGGATGACGTCACCATCCCCGGGTCATCGCTGCAAAGTGTATCTCCCATCACGTCCACGCCGGACTCCTGAAGCTTTTCCCTTACCACCGGCGTAAACTGATCCTGTATCCTGCCGTGATACACTTCGTTTCCTGTAGTCACGATACCGGCTTTCATCTTCCCAAACGGAAGCAGGCGAAAAATCGGCTCATCCCCGCAGATTTCTTTTACCCGGTCCATTTTTTCCTGCTCGATGACAAGGGGCACCACTCTCATGCCGACGATCTTGTCCCCCTTCCTGACCGGGAAGTTCCCGTGGCGGGACGCCAGTACCATCTGCCCCATTGCGTTGGCTGCGTCGAGTTTCTCACGGTCAATCTTCAGAAGGCCGTCACACTCTGCCGTAAGCTCGATCTTGCCCTCCTTCACATCGGACGCCTTCATAAATTTGCCCTGGCAGACCTGGCGCAGGATGTCTGCCGCGTCGTTTTCGTGGAGCATCCCTTCCTGCTTCTCCCACACATACAGGTTCTCTTTCCCCACCGAGAGAAGCACAGGGATGTCCTCTTCCCGCACGACGTGCCCCTTCCTGAACACCGCGTCTTTCGTCACGCCCGGGATGATCTGCGTAATATCGTGGCAGAGCACGCTTCCGACCGCATCTTCTGTTTTGATCAGTTTCATTCGTATCTATCTCCTTTTTGCTCTTTCGGTCTCTCCCTCTTTCAGAGAAATATTCCCCATATCTTTTAGCCAGGCTGCCACGCATGCGTCGCTCGGCATACGCCAGTCCCCCCTGGGCGAGAGCGCGACCGTACCGATCTTAGGTCCGTCGGGCAGGCAGGAGCGCTTGAACTGCTGGGAGAAAAATCTCCGGCAGAATGTCTCCAGCCATTTTAAGACCGTTACCTTATCATATTCTCCCTCAAAGGTCTGTGCCGCAATGCGGAAGATCTTGCTCGGCTCATACCCGAAACGCAGCATATAGTACAGGAAGAAGTCGTGCAGCTCATAAGGTCCTACCAGATCTTCCGTCCTCTGTGCAATGTCCCCGTCTTTCGGCGGGAGCAGCTCCGGGCTGACCGGGGTATCCAGCACATCGTAAAGCACCTTTTTCAGCGTTTCATCCTCCGCCTTGTCCGCGGCATATTTTACCAGATGCCGTACCAGAGTTTTCGGGACAGACGCATTGACCCCGTACATGGACATATGGTCGCCATTGTAAGTCGCCCAGCCAAGCGCCAGCTCCGACATATCCCCGGTTCCGACCACCATGCCCCATGTCCTGTTCGCAAGGTCCATCAGTACCTGGGTCCGTTCCCTTGCCTGCGCATTTTCATAAGTGACGCTGTGGTCCTCCGGGTCCTGCCCGATATCACGGAAATGGATCTTTACCGCATCCTTTATCGGCACTTCTTTCAGGGTCGCCCCCATCTGTCTTGCCATCTCGCATGCATTCTGGTAAGTCCGGTCCGTCGTCCCGAAGCACGGCATGGTGACGGCAAGGATATCCTTCTTATCCTTCCCGAGCATATCGAACGCCCTGGCTGTCACGAGCAGGGCCAGAGTGGAGTCCAGTCCGCCCGAGATCCCCACGACTGCCGTCCTGGCATTCGTATGCGCCAGGCGCTTTTTCAGCCCCATCGCCTGTATGGTCAGAATCTCCTCGCAGCGCTGCGCCCTTTCCTGTTCATCCGAGGGGACAAACGGCTTTTTCGGAAATGTCCTGGTAAGCACTGTCTTCTGGCTTTCGATATAGAACGGCACTCTGACGAGCGTCCTCAATTCCGGTGGCTGAAACGTTGTGTTCTTTCTGCGCTCCCCCACGATCCTTCTGATATCCAGTTCCGAATAAAGAATCTCATTGTGATACCGGCGCGACTCTTTGAGGATCGCCCCGTTCTCTGCAATGAGATTGTGCCCGCCGAACACAAGGTCCGTCGTGGACTCCCCTTCTCCTGCATTCGCATAGATATATCCGGCGATCAGCCTGGCAGACTGCCCTGCGATCAGCTCCCTCCTGTAGGCATCCTTCCCGATCGTCTCGTCGCTGGCAGAGCAGTTGACGATCACCGTCGCCCCCTCAAGTGCAGCTCCAATGCTGGGCGGAACGGGAGACCACACATCCTCGCAGATTTCCGCTGCGACGATGAGATGGTCCATCCCGGTCGCCTCAAACAGGATCCGGGGTCCAAACGGGATCTGATCCCCATCGAAGGAAAGATACCTTGCCGCCTCCGGTCCGGGCGTGAACTGGCGCATCTCATAAAATTCCGCATAGTTCGGGAGAAAGGTCTTTGTCGTAAGCCCCAGCACCTTCCCCCTGTTAAGTGCCGCCGCCACGTTATAAAGCTTCCCCTCTATGTCAAGCGGCGCCCCGACAAACGCCAGAATATCCTTATCTGCCGTATAATCCGCAAGCTCCAGCAGAGACTTTTTTGCCGCTTCCAGCAGCACGTCATGGGTAAACAGGTCGCCGCATGTATAGCCTGTTACACACAGTTCCGGAAACACGATGATTTTCGCTCCGTTTTCGCACGCCTGATGGATCCCTTCTTTTATCTTCTTTGTATTGTATGCCACGTCTGCCACACGTATCCTGGGTGTCGCGGCAGCCACTTTCACAAATCCATGCTCCATATCCTCTCTCCGCCTTCCTTATTTGCTCTTTTTTAACAGTTCCTTCAATTCATCCACCGTATACCGATATGCCGTATTGCAGAAATGGCATTTCACCTCAATGTCCTCTCCGTCATCAATCATGGACCGGATCTCCTTTTTCCCGATACTGATGATTGCCTTCTCAATCTTTTTCCTGGAACAGTTGCAGGAAAACTCTGCCGGAAGGGTATCTGTAATCTCAACGTCCAGTCCCTCCAGCACCTGCCCCAGCATTTCCTCCGGCGTGTGTCCGTTGTCGAGCATCGAAGTCACAGGTCTGATCTGCCTGATATTCTCCTCCAGACGGCCCAGAACCTCATCCTCGATAAAGGGCATTACCTGTACGATAAAGCCTCCCGCACATCTGACCGTATTGTCCTTTTCCATCAGCACTCCCAGTCCCACAGAGGACGGGATCTGCTCTGACGTTGCAAAATAATAGGTCAGGTCCTCTGCAATCTCTCCGGTCTGCAGGATTGTCTGCCCCGAGTATGGTTCCTTCAGTCCCATATCCTTGATCACATTCAGGACCCCCTGACCGAGAGCGCCTCCCACATCCAGCTTGCCGTTTTTCGGCGGCAGGATCACGTCAGGATTGTGGACATATCCCTTGACATGCCCCCTGCTGTCAGACGTCACGGTCAGTCCGCCGATGGGGCCGCTGCACTTGATCTGTATGGTCAGAAGGTCCTCCTCATTTTTCATCATACTTCCCATAATGACGCCTCCGGTGAGAAGCCTCCCCAGAGCTGCCGTCGCAACCGGGCTGGTATTGTGCCTCTCCCTTGCCTCCTCCACAAGGTCTGTCGTCACCGCGGCAAAGGCACGGACCTGTGATCCTGCCGCCGATGCTCTTACAATATAATCACTCATCTCTTCTTCTCTCCTCAGTTATCTTATTATACCCGCTTATCTTATGCACTGTCCTGCTTTACCGGATTCCCTTGCGATAAAGCAGACCCTCTCGCTCTTCTTCCCTGGAGCATTGCGCGTGAAGGCATCGTATGCCGCCACAAATTCCAACCCCGACGCTCCGATGATTCCCTGCATCTCTTCTACCGTATAGCCGCGCTGATAATGGGTCTCCTGATATTTGCGGTAGACCTCGCCCCTTTCGTCCGAGCATTCTTCGTCTTTGATAAACAGAGTCAGATCGTATTCATTGATCTTTTCATCCTCATAGTAGCTGTTGTCCCATATAAAGCTGCACTCTCCCCGGTCTTCTGCGATCACACAGTCGCCCAGGATCTCCCTGTATTTGTATTCCGTATTGAAGTCAAAGAGAAAGATCCCTCCCGGATCCAGATAATTGTTCACGAGCCGGAACACTTCTGCCAGTTCCTTCGGGTCCGTGATATAGTTCAGCGAATCGCAGACACTCACAACAGCTTTCACTGTCCCATACAGTTCAAACTCCCGCATGTCCTGCAGCAGATACAGGATGTCATGGCCTGACGCCATCCTCTTCTCCACTGCAAGTTCCAGCATATCTTCTGCGTTATCCACTCCAATCATATCATACCCATAACCGGAGAGGATCTCCGTCATATTCCCCGTGCCGCAGCCAAGCTCAAGCACCACGCCGTCATTCACGCCATATTCCCTGAGCAGGCCGCAGAGGTATTCCCCCCATTCCCCATAGGGGACATTATCCATAAAAGTATCGTACACACGGGCAAATCCGGTATATGTCTCCATTTTGGCACCTCCTGTAAACGTTAGTTTAACACATTTTAGAAAACTTGACACTATAAATATAGAAATTCAAATTTGTCCTTTCTTTTATATACACAAAATGTTATAATTTTGTTTGTCACGCTATTGTTAAGAAAGTGTTAAGACAAAACAAAAGAAAGGAATGAATACAATGGACAATAACAAGTCTGAATTTAAGCCGTATATTCCGGCGAATAAAATCGTCCCGGAATTTACGGTCACTTCTCTCCTGATTGGAATCATTATGGCAATCGTATTCGGAGCGGCGAACGCATATCTCGGGCTTCTCGTAGGTATGACGATCTCCGCCTCCATTCCGGCTGCCGTAATCTCGATGGGAATCATCCGCGTGGTTCTCCGCAGGGACTCCATTCTTGAGAACAATCTCGTGCAGACCATCGGATCAGCCGGTGAGTCTGTCGCCGCAGGAGCGATCTTCACACTCCCTGCCCTGTTCTTATGGGCGGAAGAGGGGAAAATCGAATTTCCCAGCATCCTGACCATCTTTCTGATCGCCCTCTTCGGCGGTATCCTCGGCGTATGCTTCATGGTTCCGCTGCGCCAGGCTCTAATCGTGGAAGAGCATGGCACGCTTCCCTTCCCGGAAGGAACGGCATGTGCGGAAGTCCTTCTCGCAGGCGAGGAAGGGGGCTCTAAGGCGGGAACCGTGTTTGCCGGTCTTGGAATCTCTGCCGTCTATAAATTCATCGCAGACGGGCTCAAGCTTTTCCCGAGTGAGATCGGTTATGTATTCAAAGGGTATGCCGGTTCCCAGATCGGAATCCAGGTACTTCCCTCCCTCGCAGGCGTGGGATATATCTGTGGTCCGAAGATTGCCAGCTACATGCTGGCAGGCGGTACATTGAGCTGGCTTGTGATCATGCCGCTCATCGCCCTGTTCGGCGGGGACGCTGTGATCTTTCCGGGTGAACTTGCGATTTCTGCCATGACTCCGTCAGACTTATGGAGCAATTATATCAAGTATATTGGCGCTGGCGCGGTGGCAGCAGGAGGAATGATCAGCCTGATCAAAACCTTCCCTTTGATCATCCGCACATTCAAACAGGCGATGAAAAGCATGTCCCAAAAGCATGCAAACAAAAATGTGCTCCGCACAGAGGAAGATCTTCCAATGCCTCTGCTGCTTGTCGTCATTCTTGTCATTGCAGCTTTAATCTGGATCATCCCGACCTTCCCGGTTAATCCCATAGGTGCACTGATCGTCGTGATCTTCGGATTCTTCTTCGCATCTGTGTCCTCCCGCATGGTCGGACTGATCGGCTCTTCCAACAACCCGGTATCCGGTATGGCGATCGCTACGCTCATCATTGCCACACTGGTCCTCAAAGCCACGGGAACCGGCGGAACGACCGGCATGATAGGAGCCATCGCGATCGGCGGCATTATCTGTATCGTAGCGGCGATTGCCGGAGATACCTCCCAGGACCTCAAGACCGGATTTATCGTCGGCGCCACGCCAAAGAAACAGCAGATCGGCGAGATGGTCGGCGTACTCGTCTCTGCCGCTGCAATCGGATTTGTCCTTTACCTGCTGAATGAAGCCTGGGGATACGGCACGGAGCATATCCCCGCTGCACAGGCCACTATGATGAAAATGCTTGTGGAAGGAATCATGAATGCAGAACTGCCGTGGGCACTGATCCTGGCAGGGGTCTTCATCGCGGTTGTCGCTGAGATCCTGAAGATTCCGGTCATGCCGTTTGCTGTCGGTATGTATCTGCCGTTCAGCCTAAGCGCGGGAATCATGGCAGGAGGCGTTGTGCGCTTTATCGTTGAGCGCGTCAAAGGAAGCGACCAGGAAAAGAAAGAACGCACAGACCGCGGCGTCCTCTTCACATCCGGGCTTATCGCCGGAGAAGGTATCATGGGCATCGTGCTGGCGATCCTTGCGGTCGCCAATGTCGCAGGCGTGATTGCACTTCCGTTCTCACTGCCGCAGATCGGAAGCCTGGTCATCTTCATTGCACTGCTCTTTTTCCTGTACAGACTGTGCATGAAAAAAGGGAAATAAACAGACCGTTTACAGGAAGCAGCCTGCCTGTTGGCAGGCTGTTTCTTTTCAGAGCAATGCCTTGTCCATCTAAAAAGGCACTGACATGAGAAAGGAGAGAAGACAGACCATGAAGAAAAAGCAGGCACAGAATTACCTGGACTATGTCCCGGTCAAAAATCCTGAGATTGAATATACGGTCTCGGATAACGGGCGGGTCACTGTCCTGGTCGAATGGAAGGGTTTCTTCCACCGGATCGCCCAGCGCTTCTTCCATCGTCCCAAAACCAGCAGGATCAGCCTGGACGGTTACGGAAGCTTCGTATGGCTTGCCATAGATGACGAAGCGGACGTGCATCAGCTATCCCAGAAGCTGGAGGAAGCCTATCCGAAAATGGAAAAATCCCTGTCCCGTCTGATCAAATTCCTGGAGATCCTCCACGACAATCATCTGATCCGCTGGAAAGGGGAAAATTAAAACGGGGACAGCCTTTCCTGTCCCCATTTCATCTGTTTATTTTATTTTTCTGCCAGTCTCTTAAGCACATCTTTCAAAAGCATGTAAAACCGCTCGAAAGAATCCAGCGGGAGATTTTCCTCCGGCGTGTGCACGTTGTTCAGCGTCGGGCCGACCGCGATCGCGTCCAGCCCCGGAATCGCATCGGAAAACAGTCCGCACTCCAGTCCCGCATGGAGCGCTTCTACTTTAAGTTCTGCACCGTACAGCTCACGATAGCTCTCTTTAAATACTTCCCGGATCCTGGAATCCTCTTTGAAATCCCATCCCGGATATTCTCCACTGTAATCGGCAGTAAAGCCGAATGTGTCGGCAAGGAGCGCGAATCTCGCTTTCGTATCCTCCTGGAGGGAAGCCACGGAAGATCTCGGAGATACGACGATTACAAGTTCCTTCTCGCCCGCTCTTACGACTCCCATATTGGACGATACGACTACAAAGCCGTCCATCTTGATGTTCCGTCTGTATACTCCATTCGGAGCAAGGCGGATCGCGCTGACCAATGCTCTCGCATCTCCATCGCCGAGTGCGGAGACGCTCTGCCCCTCCTCGACTGCCACTTCGCAGGCAAAATCCGGCTCAAAGGGCGATATCTCCTCTGATAATGTCCCGGCAAGTTCACAGGCAAGTTTCTCTGCTTTCTCAGCCTCCGCTTTCTCCGCGTAGATCAGGGACGCCTCGCATTCTCTCGTGATAGCGTTCTCCTTTGTCCCCCCTGCAAATGTGACAAGCTTTCCGTCTGTATGTTTCATCAGATGTTCCACCATGCGCGCCATCAGGATGTTTGCGTTCTGGCGTTCTTTGTCTATATCCGTACCGGAATGTCCGCCCAGCAGGCCTTTGATCCTGATCTGTACAAGGCTCCCGTCTGCGGGTCTCCTCTCCACCGGTCTTGCAAGCCGGACTCTTAAGCCTCCCGCACAGCTTATAGTGGCGATGCCCTCCTCCTCTGAGTCCATATTGATCATCGTCCGTGCAGTGATCCGGGATTTGTCCAGAGCCTGCGCACCGTTTAAGCCCACTTCCTCTTCTGTCGTGAACACGCACTCGACCGGAGGATGTTTGATATCTTCATCGTCCAGCACCATCATCATAAGCGCGACCGCCACGCCGTTGTCCGCTCCAAGCGTCGTGCCGTTGGCCGAGAGTACGCCGTCCTTAACGACAAGCTCGATACCCTCTTTCTCGAAGTCATGGTCCACTCCCGCACGTTTGTCACACACCATATCAATGTGCCCCTGCAGCATGACGGGTGCTTTGTCCTCTGCGCCTTTGCTTGCGCCTTTTTTGATGATCACATTGTAGCTGTCGTCCTGATACACCCACAACCCTCTGTCCTTTGCGAATTTCACAAGGAAATCGCTGATTCCTTTCTCGTTGCCCGATCCTCTCGGTATCGCGCATACATCCTCAAAAAAGTGAAATAATTTTTCCGGTTTGTAGCCGGTGATCTTGTATTCCATGTCCAACTCCTCTTTTCTGTTTATTTCCATATCGATTATAACAGATATCGTTCAGCTTTTCACTAATTACATATGCATGGGGTTACTCTCTGTCCTTTCCGTTCAATCTCGGAAGATTCCAGCGATAATATGCCGCTAGCACACGCATGACTATCACTGCCAGCATCCCGGCTGTCATGGCCGTCACTATATCGGTCTGCCTGCTGAGGAATACACATGCCATCGCTCCGATGATCGACGCGCATGCATAGATATGGCGGACAAAAATATAAGGCGGCACCCCTGCCATTAGATCCCGCATAAGCCCTCCGCCCACTCCTGTGATCGTCCCCAGAAATACAAGCAGAAAGGTGTTATCCCCATATCCCTGGCCAATCCCGGTATTGACTCCGACCACTGTAAAAATCCCCAGGCCGACTGAATCCATAGCCATCATGATCTTGTCATAGATCCCATGAAATTCCTCGTCTGCAGAGATCTTGCGAAAGTATGTCCCCGCAAAGAACAGGCACGATGTGACAGCCGCCACGATCACATAGGCCGGACGCTGAAATACAGCAGGCGGGATGACACCCACAATAATATCTCTCGTCATCCCGCCTCCGACTGATGTCAGCACGCCCAGTACGCACACACCGAAAATATCCATTGATTTGCGGATGCCGACCATAGCTCCCGACGCCGCGAAAGCTATGGTTCCGACTATTTCAAGAGTAAAGATAATACCTTCCTGTAAATCCATACTTCATCTTCTCCCCCTTACCGCTTATATTCATTCTGTTACGGAAATGCAAAGGCATTACTCTGCATCGGTAAACTCATACCCGTGCTTTTCGTTGTATTTCTTGATGATAAAGTAGATTGGCACAATAATTACCAGGGCTCCCAGGCCTATCAAAAGCCTGACAGGATCTGAGTTGAACAGAAGCCAGAGGCTTACCAGCGTGGCAACGATCGGGATAGTGTATCCAAATGGCACCTTAAACGTCGATTCCATTCCTCTGCGGCGAAATACGATAATGGAAAGACACGTCGGAATGTACTGTGTAAATCTGGAAATCACACTGATCGCGGCAAGCTGGGTGAATGTTCCGGAAAGAGACAGCGGGATCACAAGTACTGCCGAGATAATGATCGCGACAACCGGCGTGCCGCGTTTGCTCATCGTCTTCACGATCGGCGGGAGCATCCCCCTCTCTCCCAGCGCCAGACATCCGCGGGGGACGAAAATTGAGTTTGCTGCATTGATGCCGCCGATAGAAATCAGTGTTCCGACTGTTACAAGAGTGCCTCCGGCGCTCCCCATAAATGTCGACATCGCATCTACCACCGGCGTCTCAGTCCCTGAAAGGCTGCTTCCGAGAATACCGATACTCACAAACTGGAGAAGGATATAAATCAGGGATACGCAGCCAATCGCCACTGCAATCGCGATCGGAAGATTCTTCTTCGGATTGTCCATCTCTTCCGACGCTCCCGCAATCGCCTCAAAACCGGTAAACGCATAAAAAATGAGGATGGACGCCTCTGCAAACGTAGCGACAGACAAGTCCTCAGGAACAATAGGCTGGAAATTACTTCCTTTGATAAAGAAGATTCCTGCCGCAATGAAAATGATAATCGGGGCAAGCTTTCCAACCGTAGCAATATTATTTACATATTTTGCAACATCAATACCGATATAATTCACAACACTTAATACTACAATCAGTCCCACAATAATCGCGGCACGCAGCGGTCCCTCCGAGACTTCCGGGAAAATAGCAGCCAGCGCAGTCACAAACCCTACGGCCATCGTCGCCCACGCGATGAGCTGTACCACATACTTCATAAACCCTACTTCAAAGCCGGCGAAATTGCCAAAAGCTTCTTTCGCATAGATGTAAGCTGCACCGTTCGACCTGAACAGTCCGGCAGCCTCCGCAAAGCAGAGCGCCAGTGAGCCTGCCAGTAATGTGATAAACAAAAATACAAACAGGCTGCTCGTTCCCATGAGATCATAAGCCTGTCCCGGCAGAAGGAAGATCCCGGAACCTATGATTGCGTTCATGCCAAGTAAAATAATACTGATAAGACCAAATTTCTTCTTGTTTTTCATATGTTTCCCTCCTGTTGTCTGCATTTGTCAGCAAATGCCTGAAACAACTGAATCATCATCTTGTCCCCATGCTGCGCCATCATCTCTGGATGCCACTGAACGCCGCAGATAAAGTTCCCCTGTGTGCGTTCAATCGCTTCGACCACTCCATCTTCTGCGCTTGCCGTAACCCGGAATCCGGGGGCAACCGCCTTTATACTCTGATGGTGGAAAGAGTTCACCATGACGTCTTTCCCGAATACATCTCCCAGAAACGACTCCTCCTCCACACAGATCCTGTGGGTTGGGTTGTATCTCGGAGCCTGCTGCATATGCTGGAGACATTCTTTCATCTGGCAACCTATATCCTGCCAGAGCGTACCTCCAAAAGCCACGTTGACCGCCTGCATCCCTTTGCAGATACCGAATACAGGGATAGAAAGTTCATCTCCCGCCTTTATGACAGCCAGAAAGAAGCGGTCCACTTCATTCATCGTAAACCCCTGCTGCGGTTGGGGCTGTTCTCCGTACAGCAGGGGATCTATGTCCCATCCCCCGGAAAGGACGATACCGTCCAGGCTTTTCACCTGCTCCTTCACATCTGCAAGGTCGGATATAACCGGAAGCATCACGGGGATACACCCCGCTTTTTCCACGCTTTCCACATAGTCATTGTTGACAT
The DNA here is from genome assembly GCA_944381935.1 of uncultured Mediterraneibacter sp. Classification (GTDB taxonomy): domain Bacteria; phylum Bacillota; class Clostridia; order Lachnospirales; family Lachnospiraceae; genus Mediterraneibacter. Next base: position 47,747 of record CALWMN010000004.1, read on the forward strand.
ATGCACGGTAGATCCCCGGCATCATCCCAGAATCCATGATCAAAATATTGGCGGCAATCCCTATCTTTGGTTTCTTCATTTCACCCTCCTTTTGTTCTTCCATAAACTCTTATACCTTTGTTTTTCCTATCATGAGATTCAGTATTTCAATATCTGTCTGTCTCATCCCCTCCCTTCCCACAATACCGATCGCTTTTACAGTGTCTTCCGCCGAACCCATGACCAGCCCGTCCCCTGCTTCAAAGCAGATTCCTTTCATGGCCATCTCATGGCCGAGAAAGGCCGCCTGCAGAGCGGAATAAATCTTGGAGGCACAGCTTGGCTTTGCACCGTCGCAGACCATCCCCCCGATATTTGCGATCGTATTGACGACCGTATTTTCTATCTGTTCCGCCGTTCCGCCTGCCAGATATGTGACGGCGGCTCCTGATGCAGCCGCCGCGCAGACAACTCCACAGTATGCAGACAATGCCCCTATGTAACGCTTCTGGTCCTGCGCGATCAGATTAGACAGGCACAGGGCCCTGTATAGCTGCTCTTCTGTTTTTCCTGTGGCATACGCATACTCGATGACAGGAAGAGAACAGGTCATCCCCTGGTTGCCCGAACCGGAGTTGATGATTACCGGAAGCGGACAGCCGCTCATCCGGGCGTCGGAGCCTGCCGCTGTCCGGGCGATCGCCCTCCAACGCACATCACTTCCCTCTTCCCGGGCAATATGCCCGACTCCTGCGCCCCATCGCTTTTTCAGTCCTTCCTCTGAAATTGCATAATTACATTGTATCTGGCGGTTCAGTATGTCCTTTACATCCTCGATGCGCACTTCATTGGCAAACGTGATAATATCCCGTATATTCAGCGAGGATTTATCTGCCCGATCGTCCTGATATGCCTGAGTATCCTCATAGACCACATCCCCATTATACATGATATACGTAATATTCGTATGCTCATGTTCCATACGGACAGCAGCCCGGTTCCCGCCGCCCTCTGCCCGGACTTCTATAAACAGGTTGGGCACTCCTTCTTTCAGCGAGCAGGTACAGAACCCGTCCGCGATCAGTTCCTTCGTACGCACCCTGTGCTCTTCCGTTACATTCTGAAGGACTTCCAGCGCTTTTTCCGCCTCTCCTCCCGTGATTCCGAGAACCACGGCCGCCTCGATCCCTTTCAGGCCTCCAGAGTTCGGGACCGTCACCCCTTTGACATTTTTAATGATGTTACCGCTGCATAATGCTTCCACCTTCTCCGGAAACACCCCCAGCGTTTCTCTGCATTTTGCCGCTGCATAGGCGAGAGCAATCGGTTCCGTACAGCCAAGGGCCGGAACAAGTTCTTTCATCAGAATATGCAGGTAATCCTGGTATAACTTACGCTCCATCTCCTCCTCCTTTTCTTATGTACTGATGGTATTATAAATATTATTACTGATATTATTACAAATAGTATCATCAATACCGATATATGTCAATTCCCTAATTTCTCTATTTACTTCTTTTTCGGCTTTTAGTATGATTGAAAGATGAAGGAGGAACTGTATGTCTTCAGAAAAACATACAGAAATTGGAAAATGGCCAGAAAAAATCTAAAAGAAATTGTTTATGATTCTATATTGGAAAGTATTTATTCTTCTGAATTTCGTCCAAATGAAATTATTACAGAAAGCGGTCTGATCAAAAAATTCGGATTCAGTAAGTCTCCTGTCAGGGAGGCCCTGACCGCCCTTTGTCATGAAGGAGTCCTCCACAATATTCCCAGATGTGGTTATCAGGTTGTGGCAATGACCACGGAGGATGTGGAGCAGATGATAGAATACCGCAGGATTCTGGAAACCGGCATGCTGCGGATAAACATATCGCACATCACCGGGAAACACCTTAAAAAACTGGAGGAACTGGCCGTTCTGTGCAGTAAGACTACAGAAGATGTCATGGAGCACTGGGTCTATAACGTAAATTTCCATCTCACCCTTGCATCGGTCAGCAATAACGAATACGTCACCGCCCAGCTTAATAACTGCATGTCCCGGCTCTGGCGTGCATACGCTCAGCTTCACTGGAATAAATGGAACCATTACTCGCTGCCCGAGGATATGAAATACCATAAGCAGATTATCGAAGCTCTTAAAAGAAACGATCTGGAGGAAGCTGTTGCCTGTCTGGAAAAGGATCTGGAGGATTTCGGACACTCCTCCTAGATCTGTCTGTCCCGGGAGGATGCGGACAACGGCCAGGTGTGGGCTTTAATGATTTTCCCCTTGACAACGTCATTTCTGTGAACTACAATGTACACGTACAAAAACAGAATATATCATTCGGTAGGTGAGGTTACCGCAGGGATTGGGAATTTTCCCGAAGATTGCTGCCGCGAGATTGTGGAGACACAAAGTGATGGTCAGCAGGTCGTGTCGTGAAGGCACAACCTAATGCAATTGATATGCCCTGCGATACTAAAGCTTGAACGATGCATTATTTTTTCAGGAGTTTTATCGGATTGAAGCTTCGTCATTGTTCGGGCAGTGACGGAGCTTTTTTTGATCCCGGCATAAAAAGGAGGTGAGGTTATGGACTCTGGCGCCAGTTATCACTTATGCAGTTTAAGAAGGAAAAATATCATAAAGAGAGGGAATCATTATGGACAAAGATATTTTTGTAAAACTTCTCCAGCAGCGTCAGTACAAAGCTGTGAGGAGTATTCTCGATGTAATGAACGAAGTGGACATAGCCTTGCTTCTCTCGGAACTGGAAGACAAAGAGCTGGCGATCGCGTTCCGGCTGATCCCAAAAGACAAGGCAGCGGAAGTTTTTTCCAACATGGACAGCACCATGCAGTCCTATCTGGTACAGATTTTCACGGAGAAGGAGTTGAAAGAGCTTCTCGACGCCCTGTATATGGACGATACGGTAGATATGCTCGAAGAGCTCCCTGCCAACCTTGTCAGCCGTATTCTCGACTCAGTCTCGGCCGCTGACCGGGTCAAGATCAACGAACTGCTGAACTATCCTGCGGACAGCGCAGGCAGCATCATGACAACGGAATATGTGGATCTTAGAAAAAACATGACTGTAGCGCAGTCTATGGCCCATATCAAGGAAACCGGGATCCACAAGGAGACCATCTATACGTGCTACGTCACGGAGCGCAGGAAACTGATCGGCACCGTCTCTGCCAAGGAACTGATGACAGAGGACGACAATATGCGGATCGAGGAACTGATGGAGACAGAACTCATCTCTGTCCGCACGCATACGGATAAGGAAGACGTCGCCCGGATCTTCCGCAAATACGACCTGATCGCACTGCCCGTACTGGATGAAGGGGATCTCCTTGTGGGCATCGTCACCTTCGACGATGCAATGGACGTCATGGTAGAAGAGGCAACGGAAGATATCACGAAGATGGCAGCCATGAGCCCCAGTGAAAAGCCTTATTTTGCCACTTCCGTGTTTGAGCAGGCACGGCACCGTATACCCTGGCTTTTAGTCCTCATGTTTGCGTCCATCGTCACCGGGACGATCCTGACGAAATATGAAAATGCTTTTTCTGCCATTCCGCTCCTTGTCGCATTCATCCCCATGCTCATGGACACCGGAGGGAACTGCGGCTCCCAGAGTTCCACCCTGGTCATCCGCGGCCTGGCTTTAAACGAGATCCAATTTAAAGATTTTTTCAGGGTCGTTTTCAAGGAATTTCGCATTTCCCTGATCGTCGGAGCAGTGCTTGCCATTGCGAACGGCATACGTGTCCTGGTCCAGTATCAGAACATTGCCCTGGCAGTCGTGATCGCGCTCTCCCTGGTCGGGACTGTGGTCATCTCCAAACTGATCGGCTGCATGCTGCCCATGTTCGCGAGCAGGATACATCTGGATCCGGCGATCATGGCGTCTCCCCTGATCACGACGCTGGTGGATACTTTTTCTATCCTGATCTATTTCAATATTGCCACACTGCTCTTCAACCTTTAAACCCTGATCCCGCAGCTTTCTGACACCAAAACCGGCGGGCTGGCTTTTCTCCTGTCCGCCGGTTTTGCCTTTCCGGCCGGCTCCCCTGGCCGCTCTTATGCTTCCGCGATCTCCCCCATACTGATCGTGCACTGGAGCTGGTACGCCTCATCCAATATGACAAAGTCTGCATCCCTGCCCGCTTTCACAGCGCCTTTCTGGGTCAGGCCAAACTCCTTCGCCTGGTTTCCCGAGCTCATCTTCACGGCGTCTTCCAGGCTCGCCCCCGTGAATTTCATAACATTCTGGAATGCCCTGATATATGTCAGGACACTTCCCGCGATCGTGCCGTCCTCCAGCCTCGCCGTACCATCCTTTACATAAACCGTCTGTCCCCCAAGCTCACTCTTTCCTTCCGGCATCCCTTTCGCGCGCATGGAGTCTGTCACCAGCTCGATCCCGTCGCTTCCCTTCACTTTATATGCCAGGCTGATCATCTGCGGCCTGATATGGATCCCGTCGCAGATCAGCTCCGCATTTACACCTTCTGTGAGCAGCCCATATCCGGTCACGCCCGGCTCTCTGTGATTCAATCCGCGCTGTGCATTGTAGAGATGGGTCACGTGGCAGGCTCTTGAGGCTGTCAGCTCATCAAACGTGGCGTTGGAGTGGCCCGCGCTCAGTATGATGCGGTTGGACAGACACCAGTTTTCAAATTCCTCTGTCGCCTCTTCCGGGGCGTATGTTACAACACGGATGCGGTTCCCGCTCAGGTCATTCCAGTACGCCAGCGTCTTTTCATCCGGCGTCTTGATATAGGAGGGATCCTGCGCCCCCTTATAATTGACCGAGATAAACGGTCCCTCCAGATGGATTCCCTGGATAACCGGGTTCTTTTCCGCGGCTTCCCTGATGTTCTGCATCGCCTTCTCAATATTATCATAAGTCTGTGTCATGGTTGTGCAGAAATAGGAAGTGATCCCTTCCCTCGCCGTCATCTGTCTTACCATCCGGTCAATCTCGTCCGGTGAGGCATCCATGCTGTCAAAGCCGTAGCCTCCGTGGCTGTGGACGTCGATAAACCCTGGAATCACATATTTCCCGCCCGTCTCAATGATCTCATCATCCTCCCGCGGCACATAATTTCTCATGTCATCCGCTTCAGAGATCCGCTCCCGATAACGGATATAGCCGTTTTCAATGGTCCTGCTTCCCGTGCAGATCGTCTTATTCTTTATTACTTTCATACGCTGCTCCTTTCTCTGTTTATCGCTCCATCATACTGATTGACTCAATACCGACACTTCCGCCCCTTACGACTTCTATGGTCTTAAATTCCTCTTTCATCAGCTTTACCACAGCGTCATTCTTCGTCGCGGTCTGCACAAACTCGACAAGGACGCTGTCCCTGCCATAGTCGATGACCTTTGCCTTAAATGTCTCCGCAATCTGGAAGACCTCCGCCTTATCCGCCGCACTGCATTTGAATACCTTGACATATAGGATCTCCTTCATCCTGACAAAAATATCCGTAAAGTCAATTACTTTTATCACTTCAATCATGCGGTTCAGCTGTTTTTTGATCTGCTCAAAGGTCTCGTCGTCACTCACCGTCGCTATTGTCATCCTGGAGACAGTCGGGTCTTCTGTTGTGCCGACTGTCAGACTGTCCAGGTTATACGATTTCGCGGAAAAAAGACCGGATATTTTAGACAGCACCCCCACCTGATTTTCCACATAGAGGGAAATCCATCTCTTCTTCATATTGTTATCCATCCTGCATGCCCCCTTCCTAACAATCTATGATCATCTCTTCAAGTGTTCCGCCCGGCTTCACCATCGGATATACCATCTCCTCCGGGTCAATGATAAATTCAATCAGAGTCGGCGTTTTCTCGTTTTTCTTTGCCTCTTCAAACGCTGCCGCAATCTCTTCTCTCTTTGTAACACGGATTCCTTTTGCGCCGTAGCTTTCTGCCAGTTTCACAAAATCAGGCGTGTATTCCGGCATCTCTTCCCCGTTCGTCCTCCGGTAAAGAGCCCCGGCGCGAAGGTTCGTCATCCCGTAGCGTTTGCCATAGAACAGCTTCTGCCACTGGCGCACCATCCCCAGATATTCATTGTTGAAGACACAAAGGATGAGAGGGAGTTCCTCGAGGACTGCGGTTGCGAACTCCTGTATGTTCATCTGCATCCCGCCGTCGCCCGAAACTGCGATTACCCTTTTCCCCGGATTGCCAAGCTGCGCCCCGATCGCTCCCGGGAATCCGTATCCCATCGTCCCCAGGCCTCCTGACGTGATAAACTGTTTCTTTTCCGTTATCTCGGTATACTGGGTCACAAACATCTGATGCTGTCCGACATCTGCCACAACAATCGCATCATCAAACTGACGGTTCATCTCGTCGATGATATCCTTCGGGCCAAGCTGGATGTGCTTTTTCATATCCAAGGGATGCTCCTGCTTCCACTCCTGTATCTGGCTTACCCATTTTGCTGTCTCGCAGGGTTCCACATATTCCTTCATCTTCATGATGGCTTCCAGCGCATCTGCCACGATCGGCACATCAACATGGATATTTCTGGAAATAGAAGCCGTATCAATGTCGATATGTACGATCTGCGCCTTCGGGGCAAAGGCGTGCAGCTTTCCTGTAATCCTGTCATTAAACCTTGTTCCGATGGAAAAGAGCAGATCGCACTCCCCGACTGCCATATTCGCGGCATAAGCGCCGTGCATCCCCAGATTCCCGATAAAAAGAGGATGATTCGTCGGGACGGCGCCCCTCCCCATAATCGTGGTCACAACCGGGACATTCGTCCGGTTCACAACTTCTGTGAACACCTCATTTGCACGTGCAATATTCACCCCTCCCCCCGCGAGAAACAGGGGACGCTTTGCTTTTTTCAGCATTTTCAGCGCCCGTTTAAGCTGTCCCATATGAACGCTTGTATTCGGTTTATATCCACGGATATTCACTGTCTGAGGATAATCGGCGCTTCCCAGCTCGCCCATCACGTCTTTCGGCAGGTCGACCAGCACCGGTCCCGGTCTTCCGGTCCTCGCAATATAGAAGGCCTCCTTGATGATCCTCCCCAGGTCTTCCCTGTTGCGGACCGTCACGCCGTACTTTGTGATACTTCTGGTGATCCCCACAATGTCTACTTCCTGGAAGGCGTCGTTTCCGATCAGGTGCCTTGCCACCTGTCCGGTAAAGCATACAAGCGGAACACTGTCATAGTTTGCCGTCGCCAGTCCTGTCACAAGATTCGTGGCTCCGGGTCCGCTGGTCACCAGGCATACGCCCACCTTGCCTGTCGTTCTTGCATACGCGTCAGCCTCATGGACAAGAGCCTGCTCATGCCTTGGCAATATGACCCGTATATCATCCTGTTTGTACAGCTCATCGCTGATGTCGATCGTGCAGGCGCCCGGATATCCAAAGATCGTATCCACGCCCTCCTCTTTCAGAGCTCTCACCAATAATTTGTTCCCCGTGATCTTTCTCAATGTACTACCTCCTTTTCGCCTTTCCACGTATAAAGAAAAAACCCTAAGCAATGATATGCTTAGGGCGAATCTTCCATCCGTGTTACCACCTAAATTCAGAGAATCCTCTCTGCACTCTGCCGGTACGGGAACCCTCCATCCTGCCGGAAAAGTCCGATACCGCTTCCCTGTAACGTGGGAATTACGTTGAAGCCTACTGAGATCCGCTCCGTTCGGTCCACTGCTCAAAGGCTACTTCCATAACCCCGTCACGGAGATTTGCACCACCCATCTCCTCTCTCTGCATCCGGAAGCTATGTACTCCTCCCTGTCTTAGCATTTTCTGCCCCGCTGTCCCAAAACCTGGACATGCGGCGGGTGAAATTTAAATACATTATAGTGTCTCTTTTTCGCTTTGTCAATGTCGATTTCTTGATTTAATTTAATCTCAGGCTATTCCCGCTGCCGTTCAAACCCAGATCCGCATTGCCAGAAGATAGACAGACAGATAGTAAAGAATGAGGACCAACATTCCCCGCACTGCACTGCGCTTCCTTCCAAGCCGGTTTTTCCCCAGCAGAATGTCCGAGGCCACAAAGCATACAGCTCCCAGTACAGCGGCACTGCCTTCCCGTCCTCCCTGGAGCAGTCCGTATGCCACTGCAAGCGAAGCCATCAGGCTCAGGATAAGGATATACAGCACTGCCGGGACAAGGAGCCTTTTCTTTTTCAGATGAGGAAAATACGGATGCAGCACAGTATATGCCGCAGCGGCGAATACCACGAGAATAACTGCCGCAAAGCTTATGCCTTCTGGGACAGTCCTTTCCATATATGCCCCTGTCTCCAGGATTCCCCGGGCACTCAGAAGGAATCCTGCCGCCACACAGATATGCCCTGCGCTGAAGCACGCGGCTCCCCGGACAAACCTGCACTCAAGCAGGACATCCGCAGCCATATAGAAGATCAGTCCCGCCAGCGTCCACAGGGCAGCGCCGGAAGGCTGCTCCACTGTATGGCGCAGAAGAAGAAAGGTCGGCGTCGCCGTGGCTGCCGCCTTGAAAAAAAGCGCTTTTGGTTTGTCCTTTTTCTTCAGGAACACATATAATGTGCCGAACACTGCCATCAATACTGCCGCTTCTGCCATCCTATTTCCCACCCCGCCGGTTTCTGAGCGCCCCGACCAGCGCATACACACAAAGTGCCGCAATGTTTACCATGACTACGCTTGCCCCCGCCGGGGTCGCACACACATAGGATACTGTAATCCCCACGACCAGGCAAACGACCGAGACGGCCGCGGAATTGACAATCACGCTCTTAAATGTCCTGCACACGCGCATGGATGTCAGCGCGGGGAAAATGATCAGGCTGGAGATCAAAAGGGCCCCCATCATTCTCATCCCCAGCACAATCGTAACGGCCGTGAGCACAGCGATCAGCGTGTTGTAGAGACCTGCCCTGACACCTGTCGCCTGCGCGAAAGTCTCATCGAATGTTATGGCAAAGATTTTCTGGTAAAAGAAGAAAAAGAGAACCAGGACAATCACGGATAAAAGAACACTGAGCCTGACGTCCTCCTCACTCATTGCCAGAATGCTTCCAAACATATAATTATAAACGTCTGTGTTCATTCCCGTTGTCACCGAGATCACCATAACTCCCACCGCCAGAGAGCTTGTGGAGATCAGGGCGATCGCCGAATCTCCCTTGATCCTGCTGCCGCCGCTGATCCGAAGCAGGAGCACAGCCGCGACCACGACCACCGGGATGGCGACCGTAAGCGGCGCGACATTCAAAGCTGCAGCCAGCGCCAGGGCTCCGAACCCCACATGGGAGAGTCCGTCCCCGATCATGGAATAGCGTTTTAACACAAGGCTGACCCCGAGAAGCGCAGAGCACAGGGCCACCAGCGTCCCCACGGCAAACGCGCGGACCATAAAGGGATAGGACAGCATATGGAACAACGTATCAAGCATTTTGCCCACCTCCAAGAAATGTCTTTCCGATTCTGCTTTTGCGATAGTCTTCTGCTGTCCCGAAGAACAGGACTTTCTCCTGGAGATGCAGGATATGGCTTGCATCTTCCACCGCGCTTTCGATATCATGGGATACCATCACAACGGCAATCCCGGACTCTCTGTTAATCCGGCGGATGAGCTGATAGAACTCTGCCGTCACAATCGGATCAAGGCCTGTCACCGGTTCATCCAGAAGGAGCAGCTTCTTTGTCGCACACAGCGCCCTTGCCAGCAGCGCACGCTGTTTCTGCCCTCCCGAGAGGTCCCGGAAGCATTGCCTGGCAAGATCACGGATTCCCAGTATTTCCATCTTCTCGTAGGCCTGCTGTTTATCTGCTGCCGTATAGAAGGGCCGGAATCCCCGGCTGTTTAACCTCCCCGAGAGGACGACCTCATAGACGCTCGCCGGGAAGTCCTTCTGCACATCTGTCTGCTGGGGGAGATAGCCGATCTCATTTTGCTTAAGGCCGTCCCCGAACAGGATCGCCCCGCTCTCCACTGCCTTGAGCCCGAGAATACTTTTTACCAGGGTACTCTTCCCCGATCCGTTCTCCCCGACAATGCAGAGATAATCGCCCGTACTTATCTCAAAATTCAGGTCCTTGACCACTGTCTGTCCCTCATAGCCTATCGATACATTCTCACATTTTATCAGTGCCATCCGTTCAATGCCTCCCTTAAAGTCTCAACATTTCGCTCCATCAGGCTTACATAAGTCTCGCCGTTTTCAAAATCTTCCGCGGACAGATTATGACAACTGTAAAATGTCATCACCTTCGTTCCCGTCGCCTCTGCGACTGCATTGGCGATGTTGTCGCTGCTAAGCTCCATCTTCAGCACAACCGGCGCCTTGTCTTCCCGTGTTTTATCAATCAGAAACGCCATCGTCGCAGCACTCGGTTCCGTATCAGAGGCGCATCCCGGGAAGGCGGCATAATAGTCCAGTCCGTATGCATCTGCAAAATAGCGGAACGGGAAACGGTCCCCGAAGATCAGCAGATTACTCTGTGAATGATCCACCACATCCCGGAATTTCCCATCGAGCATGGCAAGCTCTTCTGTATATCGCTTCGCATTGTCCTCATAAACATCACGGTTCGCCGGATCTTCCCGGACCAGGATATCCCGGATCTGCTCCACGATCAGGGCAGCGTTTTCCGGAGACGTCCAGACGTGCTCGTCTATCTCATGGACGGAATGGTCCTCCGTCCCCCCTTCATGGCTGTGCCCGCCTGCCCCCTTCATTCCTTCGACATATTCTTCCTCCACGGTGTCCACACAGTCCATGAGCCTTAACGTGACCAGGTCTTCCTCCACAGAGTCCAGGATGTCCTCCACCCAGGCATCGTTCTCCCCTCCGACATAGATAAAAATGTCGCTGTTCTGGATCGCGATAATATCCTGGGGTGTGGGTTCATAAGAGTGGGTCTCCTCGCCCGGCTTTAAAAGCATTTTCAGGTCAACCTGTTCCCCGGCGATCTCTCTGGTAAAATCATACTGGGGGAAAATCGTAGTGACAACGCTGAGCTTTCCATCCTCCCCATGCTCCCCCGCCGGTTCTCCTGCGCATCCTGCCTGCAGGCTTCCAAGAAGAAAGAGGCAGGCAAGCATCCGGGCAGTTTTTCTTTTTCTCGTCATAACCGTCACACCCGCCGCTCATATTTTGTAAAGGCAAACTCCAGGTCAAAGCAGGTCTGCTCCTCGCCCTCTTCCGTCATCTCCCACTCTTCCATCTGATCCAGGTCCGGGAAGAAGGTGTCCGCCTGGAAGGCGCGGTCGATCCTGGTGACATAGACCGTATCGCAGTAGGGAAGGAGCATCCTGTAAACACTCTCCCCTCCGATGACATAGACCCGCTCCGTGTCGTATTTTTTCAGTTCTTCCAGAAGCTCCTCCTCTGAGTGGACGACCACTGCATCCTTCACCTGATAATCCCGGTTCCCGGTCAGGACAATATTCACCCTGTCCTTGAGCGGAAGTCCGTTCGGAAAGCTCTCCAAAGTCTTTCTCCCTATCACCACAACGTTTCCTGTCGTAGTCTCCCGGAAAAATTTCATATCTGACGGGATTCTGACAAGGAGCTTGTTCCGATAGCCGATCCCCCAGTTTCTGTCCGCTGACAATATTGCTTTCAATCTGTTTTCCTCCTGTTTTACACCGCAACCGGAATATTTTTCATCTGCGGATGCGTCTCATAATTCTCCAGTTCTACGTCGTCCGGCGTGAAATCATAGAAATCCCTGACCTCGGGATTGAGCCGGAAAACGGGCGCCGGAAGCGGTTCCCTGGAGATCAGTTCCTCGATCATAGGGATATGCCGGTCATAGATGTGGGCGTCCGCAATCACATGGACAAACTCTCCTGCTTTCATGCCGCACACCTGCGCAAGCATATGGAGCAGCACCGCATACTGGCACACATTCCAGTTGTTCGCGGTAAGCACATCCTGTGAGCGCTGGTTTAAGATCCCATTCAGGGTCAGGACGTCACTGCCCTTCTCCTTCGTCACGTTAAATGTCATGCTGTATGCGCACGGGTACAGATTCATCTCGTGGAGATCCTGATGGACATACAGGTTCGTCATGATCCGTCGGCTGTATGGATTGTTCTTCAGGTCATAGATCACCCGGTCGACCTGGTCCATCATCCCTTCTCTGTACTGGTGTTTCACACCCATCTGGTAGCCGTACGCTTTCCCGATCGATCCGCTCTCATCTGACCAGCTGTCCCAGATATGGCTTTTCAGTTCGTGCACATTATTTGACTTCTTCTGCCAGATCCAGAGCAGCTCGTCCACACAGCTCTTAATCGCCGTGCGCCTTAGGGTCAGCGCCGGAAATTCTTTCGACAGGTCATACCGGTTCACTACCCCGAACTTTTTAACCGTGTAGGCGGGCGATCCGTCCTCCCACACCGGACGCACCTTCTCTCCCTCCGTGCTCGTGCCGTTGTCTATGATATCGCGGCACATGTCAATAAAAACTTTATCTGCGTAACTCATGTTTCCCTCCTTGTCAAAGCATTCCCTTTCTCCATGCCGCACGCCCATTTCTGGCGCGCGGAAACGGCGCCGCAGATCACGGATCTGCGATATTGTAGAGAAGCTTTTCCAGATTTTTCCTCAGCGCCGCGACCTCCCGTTTTGTCATGCCGCGGGTCAGCTCCTTGTCCATCTTCCTTCTGTCCATCTCCATCCGCCTCTGGATATCATATGCTTTTTCCGTCAGATAGATGTTCTTCTTCCTTCTGTCATTCGCGTTCGGCACGCACAGGATATACCCCTTCTCATCCAGGCGCTTGAGCAGGCCGGTCACAGTCGGATTTTTCAGGCAGAGACCCTTCTCCACATCTCTCTGGCTGACCTCGTCTTTGCTCGTATGAAAGAGATAATCCAGGACTGCGCACTGCGATGACGTAATCCCCAGCGTCCTGAGTTTTTCATTTAAATCCTTTTCATATACGTTATTGATCTGTTTAATCATAAAACCTATGGGCTGGCTGCGTTTTTCCATCTGCGTCCTCCACTCGTCCAACATCACATTCTGTCATAGCGGCTTCCTCCAATGTCCACAGTATATCATAAAAGAACTGCCCCCGGAAGGTCCCTGTCCCCAGATAAAAGAAAAAGCACCTGAACCTCTCAAACCAAAGAGCAATCCAAGTGCTTTATTCAGAGCGACAGACGGGGTTCGAACCCGCGACCCCGACCTTGGCAAGGTCGTACTCTACCAACTGAGCCACTGTCGCATTTCTCTGTTCCGCTGACCGGAACAATAAATACTATACTATACGTTTTCCAAAATGTCAACAAGAAATTTCAAAAAAACAGTTTCCGTTTCTCTCTTGCCATTTTCAGAAATATATAATATACTATGCGCACAACCGGAAAGGAGCCGATAGAATGAAATTTATATATCCTGCCGTTTTCAGCAAGAGAGAGGAAGGCGGCTACAAATGCTATTTCCCTGATCTGGAGTACTGTGAGGCAACGGGCGACACGCTTGACGACGCGATTGACAACGCCAACGAAGCCGCCCGGACATGGCTTACAGTGGAGCTTGAGGAGGACGTCCCCGACCTGCCCTTTGTCTCTGACATCAGTGACATTCCGGTCAGAGAGGGGGATATCGTGCGCAACATTTCTGTCAATATCAGGTTTTATGAAGGGTGGGACGAGTAGTCCTGCCATTTGCAGCCCGCTCTTAATCCTCCTGTACTGCGATCTCAAGCCCCAGCTCCTCAAGCTGCTTTTTGTCCGCCGGAGTAGGCGCTTCTGTCATCAGGCAGGAGGCATCCTTGATCTTCGGGAACGCGATCACATCCCGGATGCTGTCCTGTTTTGCCATAAGCATAACAAGGCGGTCAAGCCCATAAGCCAGTCCCGCATGGGGCGGCACACCATACCGGAAGGCGTCGAGAAGGAACCCGAACTGGCTGTGGGCCTGCTCTTTCGTGAAACCGAGAGCCTCAAACATCTTTTCCTGCACGTCGTCCTGGAAGATCCTCACGCTTCCCCCGCCGATCTCATTTCCATTGAGCACAATATCATACGCCTTTGCCCTGACTTTCCCGGGATCGGAATCGAGAAGGGGCAGATCCTCTTCCATCGGCATTGTAAAGGGATGGTGCATCGCCACATACCGGTTCTGCTCCTCACTCCACTCAAGCAGCGGGAACTCCGTAATCCAGACAAACCGGTACTCATCCCTGTCAGACAGCTCAAGCTGCTTTGCCAGCTCCACTCTCAGGGCACCAAGAGAATCCCATACCACCTTATCCTTATCCGCTGCGAACAGGAGCAGGTCTCCCGGCTCGCCGTCCATCGCTTTGACCAGGGCGCCCATCTCATCTTCGCTTAAGAACTTTGCAAAAGAGGACTTTACCGCGCCGTCCTCCTGGACAGCCGCATACGCAAGGCCTTTTGCGCCGTAATCCTTTACAAAAGCGATCAGTTTGTCGATTTTTTTCCTCGGCATCCCGCCCTGTCCTTTCACATTGATTCCCCGGACGCTTCCTCCGTTCTCAACGGCTCCGGTGAACACGCCGAAACCGCATCCTCTCACAACATCGGTCACATCCTTTAGTTCCATGCCAAAGCGAAGATCCGGTTTATCAGAGCCAAACCGGTCCATCGCCTCCTGCCATGTCATCCTCTGGACCGGAAGCGTGACCTCCACATCCAGCACTTCTCTGAACAGCCTGGCAAGATATCTCTCATTCACCTCGATCACGTCGTCCACATCCACGAATGACAGCTCCATGTCGATCTGTGTGAACTCAGGCTGCCTGTCCGCCCTTAAGTCCTCATCCCGGAAACACCTGGCAATCTGGATATAGCGGTCAAAGCCGGAACACATCAGAAGCTGCTTGTAGAGCTGGGGAGACTGGGGAAGCCCGTAGAAACTTCCCGGATGGATACGGCTTGGCACCAGATAGTCTCTTGCCCCCTCCGGGGTCGTCTTCCCGAGCATCGGCGTCTCCACCTCGATAAATCCTTCTTCTGCGAAGAACTGCCTCGTCAGCGTCATGACGCGGCTCTTCATGATAAGATTCCTCTGGAGGTCCGGTCTGCGAAGATCAAGATACCGGTATTTCAGGCGCACCTCTTCCTTGGTCCTGGAATTTTCCTCCACCGGGAACGGGGGAGTCAGCGCTTCTGAGAGAATGCGCAGTTCCATCGGAAGGATCTCGATCTCGCCTGTTGCGATCTTGTCGTTTACTGCGCCGGAGCGTTTTGCCACCTCTCCCGTAACAGCCACCACATACTCGGAGCGGAGTCCGGCAGCTTTCTCCAGAAGGGCAGGATCTGTCTTTCCCTCCTCGCACACGATCTGGATAAGTCCTGAGCGGTCACGCACATCGACAAATACCAGTCCTCCTTTGTTCCTGTTCTTCTGCACCCATCCCATGACGGTCACCGTCTCGCCGATATTCACCGCCGAGAGCTCACCGCAGCGGTGGGTTCTCTTTAAGCCCTGCATTGATTCAGCCATTGTACACCTCCGTAATATCCGTATATCCCTGTTCCACAAGCTGCTCCTTCTGGAATTTCTTATTCTTCTTCATGTTCACGATCATAACCTGCCATCCCTTATCCCGGAGCGTTTTCGCCTCCTCAAGCACCTCAAGGATCCTATCCCGGGACGCATTCTTCTCAATCAGGAATGCTTTCTTTGCCCTGCCTGTGGACACCTGATACCCGCGTTCCAAAAGGAGCATGACGATCCGCTCAAATCCGATGGAGAATCCCACCGCCGGGGTATCCTGCCCGGTAAACTTCCCGATCATCCTGTCATAACGGCCGCCGCCGCCGACGCTGCCCCCAAATTCATCCATGGAAATCTCAAAGATTGTTCCCGTGTAGTAGGACATTCCCCGCACAAGCGTCGGGTCAAACTTCATCCTGAAGTCCGCCTCTTTCGCACTCTGTACACTGGTGATGATCATTTCCAGTGAATCCGCCGCTTCAGGCGCAAGAAATCCCTGTAATTTCTCTTTACATGCACGCACACCTTCCACATCGTACGTAATTTCCTGAAATAACTGAAGATACTTTTCCACTGATTCTTCCGCATACCCGTTCTCCTTCAGCTCTGCCGCCACGCCCTCTGCGCCGATCTTGTCCATCTTGTCCAGGGTGATAAAGACACTGTCATAATCTTCATCAGAAAAACCGCTGTAAGCTGCCATCGCTTTCAGGAAACGGCGGTCATTGATACGGATGGTAAAGTTCCGAAAATCCAGTTTGCCAAGGAGTGACGTGGTCGCCAGGATCAGTTCGATCTCCGCTAAATTGGATGGTTCCCCCAGGATGTCGATATCACACTGCATGAACTGGCGGAAACGTCCTCTCTGGGGTCTGTCCGCGCGCCACACATTCCCCATCTGCAGCGCCTTGAAGGGCGACGGCAGCTCATTGGAATGATTTGCATAATACCGGGCAAGGGGAACCGTCAGGTCGTATCTGAGCCCTCCGTCCACCAGATCGGATTCCTCTTTCGCCTCACTGATCTTTAGCTTTTCTCCCCTTTTGAGGATCTTAAAGATCAGCTTCTCATTGTCTCCTCCCTGCCTGCTGCAAAGATTCTCGATATGCTCCACGCAGGGCGTCTCGATTGAGGAAAACCCGAAGCTTTTATACGTCTCCTTGATCAGACCGATGACATAATCCCTGACCTCCATTTCCGGGGGCATCATGTCCTTCATTCCGGTAACCGGTTTTTTCTTCAGCGCCATAACCATTCTCCTTTTCGCTCTATCATTTCATCAATACGGCTGATATACTCCGTAATATTCCTGACATTCTCAATGCGGACCAGGTTCGTCTCCTTCCCGCCTGCCGTCTTTATCCTGCACGGAAGCACGAGCTTTGTGGATGCTCCCGCCCCCGCTGCAAGGATCGTCTGCTTTTCTTCCATAATTAGTATATTGTAAATTCCCGCTTTGTCAACCTCTGCATACCCAACATTCTCAAAATTTCCCGCAATATTTTTCTGGCGGTACAGGTAGTAGGGCAAAAGGTTCATCCTGCGCGCGCTATCTTCTGCATCCTCAAGCATCTGCGTGATCTCCCGGTGCGTCTGTGCCTTTCTTTTCTCCTGCCCGAACTTTGCCGCGCGCTTGATTGCAAGGGCGTGTACGGTCAGGCTGTCGGGATGCAGCTCTTCCACCCTCTTAAGGGTATCCTGCATGTCCGCTGCCGTTTCCCCGGGAAGCCCTGCGATCAGGTCCATATTGATATTGTCAAATCCCAGCTTTCTTGCCAGGGAAAATGCCTGCGCCACATCCTCCACCGTATGTTTTCTCCCCACAAGGTCCAACGTCCGCTGCTGCATGGTCTGAGGATTAATGGATATTCTTGTGACAGGATAGGACCGTATCACCCTCAGCTTTTCTTCCGTAATGCTGTCCGGTCTCCCCGCCTCAATCGTAAATTCTCTCAGATGTCCGGTGTCAAATGACTCCGTGACAGCTTTTAACAGCCTGTCAAGCTGCTTTGCCTCAAGCGTCGTCGGGGTCCCTCCTCCGATATACACGGTATCGGGCCGTCTGCCCGGCGCCATGCGCCGCAGGGCACGGATCTCGTGAATCAGTGCCTCCAGATAACTGTCCACCCTGTCGCTCCAGACATCGATCGGGGAGGAGGAAAACGAGCAGTAAGAACACACGCTCGGGCAGAACGGAATCCCCACATACAGGCTGAATCCGTTTTCCCAGTCCAGCCTGGATAGAAGAGCCTTTTCCCTGCATGCGATCTCATATCCAAGATACGCTTTCTCTTCACTGACGAAGTATTCCCGTTTCAGAAAATCCCGGATAGCCTCCCTGTCCATGCCCTCCTCAGCCTTCTGCATGATCAGCTTGGTCGGCCTTACTCCTGTCAGAATCCCCCAGGCCAGCCCCCTTCCCGTAAGATCCGAAAGATACCGGTACACCAACCTTGTAGCTTCCCGCTTTTTTGCCTGTTCATTGTCTTCCGGGGTGCTCCCTTCCCTGCCCGCGCCGGGATCTGTCATACCATCCACAATCGAAAAGCAAGAGCCTCCCGACATTTTAAGCGTCACAAGAGGTTCTTGCTTCTCATCTACTCTCTGCGTGATCTCTTCCTCCGGGAAAAATGCTTTCACGATATGGTAGACATTATACGTATATTTATTCTTTTTACATGTAATCTCAATCATAATATCCTTTCCCCTTACAGGAATGGGTTATTCTTCCTCTCATATCCGATCGTGGTTTCTTCCATATGCCCCGGATACACTTTTGTCTCATCCGGCAGAGGCAGAAGCTTTTCCCGGATGGAACGGACAAGCTCAGACATACTTCCTGTCGGAAGATCCGTCCGGCCGATGGAGGCACAGAACAGGGTGTCTCCGCTGATCAGCACGTTTTCTTCCGGAATATAATAGCAGCATCCCCCCACCGTGTGCCCCGGCGTATGGATCGCTTTGACCTTCATCCCGGCGATCTTAAGCTCCTGTCCGTCCTTCACATACTCTGCGCCGGAAAAGGTATATTTCATCCCGTACATGGCGGAGGAGTTGAGCCGCGCGTCTTCCAGCAGTGCCCTCTCCGCCTCGTGTGCATATACCGGAACCGGAAATTCACGGAGAAAGCTGTCAATTCCCATGATATGGTCAAAATGTCCGTGTGTCAGGAGCACCGCCTGCACGTTTAACCTTTCGTTCCTTATATGGCTGACAAGCTCCGGGGGACACGCGGCGGGATCCGTCACGAAACACTCCTTTGTCTCTTCATTGCTCACAATGTAACAGTTCGTCCCGATGGGGCCGATCACAAACTTCTCAATCTTCATCCAGTGCTCTCCTTAACCTGTCGTTCTCTCAATATCAATAACGCTCTCCACCTGGCGCAGTTTCTCAATGACGCTGTTGAGTTCCTCTCTGCTGTGGACGATAAATCCCATATCCAGTGTGGCAGTCCCCTTCTTGCTGGTTCTGATGTTCATGTTCTTTACATCGATCTTTGCCTCGGTGAAGATCCTGGAGATATCCATCAGGAGTCCCTGCCTGTCATGGGCATACATCTTAAGCTCTGCAAGGTACTGTCCGCCGCCGTCCGAATCTGCCGTGTCCTCCCACTCGGCATCGATCAGCCTCTCTCTCTCGGCATCCGAAAGATGGAGCATATTGATGCAGTCCGTCCGGTGAATTGACATGCCCCTCCCCCGGGTGACAAATCCGACAATCTCATCTCCCGGAACAGGGTTGCAGCATTTTGAGAATCTCACTGCCATATCGTCGATCCCTTTGACTACAATACCGCTCTTTGATTTGGCAATGTGGACCTTCTGGCTGTTTGCCTCCGAGATCTTCTCCAGGATCGACTCATCGGTGATGACCTTCTTGTTCTCTTTCTCATATTCTTCCAGCAGGCGGTTCACGACCTGTCCCTCTTTGAGCCCGCCGTGCCCGATCGCTGCCAGAACGGCATCCCAGTCCCGGAACCCGTATTTCTTCTGGACGATCTGCTGATACTTTGGTTTTATGATATCGTTCAGGCTGATCCCCTTTCCCTTACAGTATGCGGTAATCAGCTCCTTGCCCCTGACAATATTCTCTTCCTTGAACTCGCGCTTGAACCACTGGTTAATCTTATTTTTTGCCTGCGTGCTCTTTACAATATTGAGCCAGTCGCGGCTTGGCCCTTTTGAATTTTGAGAGGTCAGGATCTCGATCCTGTCCCCGTTCTGGATCTTATAATCTATATTCACCAGCCTGCCGTTGACTCGCGCCCCGACCATCTTGTTCCCTACCGCACTGTGGATGGAGTAGGCGAAATCCACCGGCGTCGAACCGTTCGGAAGATTCTTCACATCGCCATTGGGCGTAAAACAGTATACATCCTCGGCGAAAAGATCCAGGTCGCCTTTTAAGAGGTTCAAAAACTCTCTGTTATCTGACATGTCCCGCTGCCACTCCAGGATCTGGCGCAGCCAGCTTAGCTTTTCTTCTTCCCGCGTCTTGACGCTCTTGCTGGAATCCCCGGTCTCTTTATATTTCCAATGGGCGGCAATACCATATTCTGCCGTCTTATGCATCTCCTCTGTACGGATCTGGATCTCAAAGGGCTGCCCCGACGGTCCCATCAGGGTCGTGTGAAGAGACTGGTACATGTTCGGCTTCGGCATTGCAATATAGTCTTTGAAACGCCCGGGGATCGGCGTATACATCTCATGGATCACACCCAGGGCGGCATAGCAGTCCTTCACAGAATCCACGATGATCCTTACGGCAAAGAGGTCGTACACCTGGTCCAGCGTCTTGTTCTGGTTGACCATCTTCTTATATATGCTGAAAAAATGCTTCACACGGCCATACACCTTAGCCTGGATATGCGCGTTCTGCATATGCTTCGACACTTCTGCCACGATCTGCTGAACGAACTCTTCCCGCTCAGTCTTTCTCTCATTCAACTGGCTGACAAGATCATAATATACTTCCGGCTGGGAATATTTCAGGGAAAGGTCATCAAGCTCTGTTTTGATCTTGGAGATACCAAGCCTCTGGGCAATCGGGGCGTAGATGTCCATCGTCTCCCTTGCCTTCTCCTGCTGCTTTTCCGGGGTCATAAATTCCAGCGTCCTCATATTATGCAGGCGGTCTGCCAGCTTTATGATGATGACACGGATATCCTTTGCCATTGCAAGGAACATCTTTCTTAAGTTCTCCGCCTGGACCTCCAGCTTATCCTGCGAGTAGCTGAGCTGCCCCAGCTTCGTCACACCGTCAACCAGAAGAGCCACCTCTTCCCCAAATTCACGGCTGACATCACCGAGCGTCATCTCCGTATCCTCCACCGCATCATGGAGCATCCCCGCTACAATTGTCTCCTTATCCATCTCCAGATCCGCAAGGATGATCCCTACCCAGAGGGGATGGATGATATACGGCTCCCCTGATTTTCTCACCTGATCCTTATGGGCTTCCCGCCCGAGCCGGTATGCCTTCTCAATCATGGAAATGTCAGCAGACGGATGATATTTTCTCACACGTGCGACAAGAGCCTGGTAAAGCTCTTCAGGATCCTGATAATCCTCCGGCGCCTTGACCGCATGGCCGTCTATCATCTCAAGATTTTTGTTTAACTGTTCATACTCCAGAGTGCCTGCCATATCCCATTCCCCCTTCCTCCTTGTCTTTTGTCTGCCATCCGGCGTGGACATGCATCCCGCCCGTCGGTGCCGCATTTGCCCCGCCTTTGTTCTCCCCGGCAGCCTTCACATTAATATTACCTAGTATATCACCATTTTCATAATTTTTAAACCGTTTTTTCAGGCGCCTCTCCTGTCCCGACGGACCGTTACCTGAAATTTACGATCGTAAGCTGCAAAGTCCTGCGTCCCATATATTCGTTCACAGAAGGGTAATATGTAAAAGACATGGCCTCTTTTCTCTCCATTTCCCGCAGGCATGCCTCTACATCCCCAAAGTAAACCGCCTCCATCTGATTCCCTTTTAAGTCTTCCAGGCGGCATTTCAGCACATTCCTGTTCTTCCCGAAAATGCGCGGACTGATCACCCGCAGGTCCTTCCCCGCAAAAAGCGGCTTTGCATTTCCCTTCCCGAAAGGCTCCAGGATCTCCAGCTCCCTGACCAGTTCCTCTGTGATGTAGGGAAAGGGAAGCTGCATGTCTATGGAAACTTTCATCTGCAGATCTTCTTCGCTCAGATCTGCAAGTTCATTGATCGTCTTGCGAAACCGCTCTACATCCCCTTCTTTCATGGACAGGCCTGCTGCCAGCTTATGCCCGCCGAATCTGGTAAAAAGCGCCTGGCAGCGGCACATCTGCGCAAACATATCGTATGCCTCTATCGATCTGCCAGACCCCTTCACTCCTGATTCCGCCCTGGTAAGGATGAACACCGGCCTGTAATACCGTTCCCTGATCCTTCCGGCTATGATTCCCGCAATACTCTCATGACAGTCAGGAAGATAGACGACCAGCACTTTGTCGTATTTCAGGTCCGTGCCCTCAATCATCCGAACCGCCTCTTCCACCCCTCTTTCTGTCATTTCCTTCCTGCTGTCGTTGAGCGCCTTTAAATCCTGGGCGAGCATGACAGCCTCCCTGCGCGTTTTCACATTAAGAAGCTCCAGGGCGCGTTTTGCCGTATCCAGCCTTCCGCTTGCATTCATGCAAGGTCCCAGCACAAATCCGATGTGATACGCCGACAGCCTCTCCACATCAATGCCGGTACACTCGATCAGCGCCCTAAGCCCCTGGCTTTTCGTCCTTTTGAGCATCTCCAGCCCCTGTTTTACAAAAATCCGGTTTTCCCCGACGAGGTCCATGACGTCGCCCACAGTGGCAATGGCGACATTCTCCATGAGGTAATCCACATCTTCCGGATCCTTTTGCATGACATTATAGAGAGCTTCCATCAGCTTATACGCCACAGCTGCCCCGCACAGCCCTTTAAACGGATATTCACAGTCCTGCCTGTGGGGGTCCACCACGGCGTCCGCAGGGGGGAGCAGGTATTCTTTTTCCTCTCCTGCCTCCAGGAAGGGTACTTCGTGATGGTCTGTCACAATGACCGTCATCCCATTCTCTTTTGCGTACGCAATTTCATCCGCTGCCGCAATTCCGTTGTCACACGTCACGATTGTGTCGATCCCGTCAGAAAGAGCCCGGTCTATCAGCATCCGGTTCAATCCGTATCCATCCTTTATCCTGTCGGGTATATCGGTATCTACAGACGCCCCAAGAAGAGAGAGTCCCTCCTGTAAAATGTATGTCGCATTCACACCGTCTATATCATAGTCGCCGATGACACGGATCTTTTCCCCTTCCCTGATCTTTTCTGAAAGGATCTCCACCGCTTTGTCCATATCCTTCATCAGCATTCCGTCATACAGGTCTGCTATCGTACCGTTCAGATAAAAATCAACCGCCTCTTCCCCTACAATATCCCGGTTTCGTATCAGCCGCGCAATGATAGGGGATATTTGATACTTTTCTGCTATTTGGTTGAAATCCGCCTTTTTCATAGTGATGAACCAACGTTCCATCGCTCAATCCCTTTCTTTTAGGCAGCCTTTCTGCCCTTTATGATTCTTACTGTCTTTCATAATAGCACAAAAATTCCCGCAGAAAAACCCGTCCCTGTTCAAATATCGGGACGGGTCTGCTGACTGCCCATGCTTTCAGGCAGGTTACTGTCTTCTTTTTTTCTTCTTTTTCTTCGTCCTGGAAGCTTTCTGGCTGTTATTCCGGCCAGGAACCTCATGCTCCTGTTTTTCTTCTGCCGTTTCCTCTGTATGGCCTGACGCAGCTTTTTGCTCCAGTGCAGCCTCTGACGCTGCGATTTCTTTTGCCTGTCTTCCGATTCTCGTCTTCATCACATACCAGAGCGGACCGGTGACGCAGATGGACGTATACGTACCGCAGGCAATTCCCACCATAAGGGGTGCTGCGAACTCCCGGATCGAGCTTACCCCTAGCACATACAGTACGACTACCATAATGAATGTCGTCAGATTGGTGTAGATGCTTCTCGTAAGCGTCTGCATGATACAGTGGTTCACAAGATCCCTCAGGTTCTGGTTCCGCCTCTGGATCTTAAGTTCCTCCCGGATACGGTCAAAAATTACGATCGTGGCATTGATCGAATATCCGACAATGGTAAGCATACATGCAATAAACGTATTTCCCACCGATACTCTCGCGATGACATAGAATGCAAGCACGACAAGGACGTCGTGTATGAGAGCCAGGACAGCGCTGGTGGCAAATCGGATATCTTTGAACCTGAACCAGATGTAAAGCAGCATGCAGATGGTGGCAATGATAACCGCAACAACTGCATCCATGCGCATCTCTGAACTCACGGTCGAGCTGATATTTTCCGTCGTGATGTCCTCTGCCGCCACATTATAATTTTCTTCCATGTACCGGGCAAACGCCTCGCGCTCTGAAAGGTCCAGCGTCTGGGTCTTGAAGATAATCTGGGTAGAACCTTCCACCGTCTGTACCTGGATATTCGGATCCCCTGTTATATCCTCCAGATCCGGCACCATTTCGCGGTCCACCTCGTCAAGTGTATATGCCTGGCCAAAGGTTACATTTGTAGAAGTTCCTCCGACAAAATCAAGACCGTAATTCATAATGCCTATGCCTCGGGCATGGTTGACTCCCATAAACACAAAGCCGCTCAGGCACATCACGATTGAAATTGCAAAGAAGGCTTTTCTCTTTCCGACAAAATCGATAGTCCTGCGCTTTTTCAGCAGCTTCCCATATGCCTTCCGGTTCCTGATTCCAATCGCGTAGAAGGAATACACAATCAGCCTGGTTATTACAAGGGCAGTAAACATCGAGACGACAATGCCAAGAGCCAGTGTCTGCGCAAAGCCTCTGACCGTTCCGCTTCCCCGCAGCCAGAGCACGCCCGCTGCGATCAGGGTCGTCACATTGCCGTCTATGATGGCTGACATCGCTTTATGGAATCCGGCGCCCAGCGCAGCATGGACAGATTTCCCATCTGAGAGTTCCTCCTTCACACGGGCAAAGATAATGACATTTGCATCCACAGCCATTCCGATGCCCAGAATGATACCTGCTATACCCGGCAGCGTTAAAGTAATGTCAAATGCATTCAGCAGAACAAGGACCAGCTCCGTATAGATAACCAGTGCGATACTGGCGGCAAATCCCGGAAGAAGATAGACAAAGCACATGAAGACGCATACGATTGCCAGTCCGATCGCCCCTGCAAGCAGGCTGGTGCTGACCGCCTCCTCTCCGAGCTGGGCACCGACCACTCTCGAGCTGATCTCCTCCAGCTCCACATTCAGTCCGCCGATGCGGATCGTAGAGGCAAGGTTTTCCGCCTCCTCATAGGATCCCATTCCTGTGATCTGTGCCTGCCCGTTTTCAATCACACTGTTTACCATCGGCACACTGATCAGGTCTCCGTCATAGTAAATTGCGATCGATTCACCTTTGTCATGGGCTTCCTGTGTCGCCTCTGCAAAGGCTGTCGTCCCCTCGTCATTCAGGTTCAGCTCTACTGCGTATTCCGCCGCCCCAGTAGTACTGTTGGAATAAGTTCCTGCGGATGCGCTCTCCACCTCAGTCCCTGTCAACACGATAGAGCCATCCTCCTGAAGCTCCTCTATTGTTTTGGACAGTTCATATCCAGTCCCTTCTGCATTGACCGTATAGTTCGCATTTCCCTCGCTGTCCGTCTGCCTGATAAAATAAAGCGATCCTGGCTGGCCCAGTTCCTCAAGTATCTCATTGGCATCCTGAACACCGGGAATCTCAATGCTGATACGGTCATCCCCTTCCTGGTAAGCCTGTGCCTCAGTGCTGTACTGCTCCACACGCCGCTGCAGCTTGTACACAGTGTCGTCCATATCCTCCTGGGAAGGCGTCTCGCCCTTCGCCCTGTAGGTGATACTGACGCCGCCTTCCAGATCCAGTCCAAGATTAATATTCCTCGCTGATCCCATACCCTTTGAGTTCAGTCCGAACATACTTGTGATGCCCAAAAGCGCCATCACAGCCACGACAAGGATCAGGCTGAGGATTCCCTTGCTCTTTCTCATGTTAACATCCCTTTCTTACTCGTCTGCCAAAGCAGCTTTTATCATGATTGCACATTCCACTCGTTTTCTCTCCATCTCACAGCTCACTTCATAAGTGTCATGGATCGTGTGGTGGAACTTATATGAATTTGCCATACAGCCTCCGCTGCAGTAAAACCTGGCAAAGCACTCCCTGCAGCTCTCCTTTGAATAAACGCTGCATCCCCGAAATTCTTCCGCAATCTCAGGTCTTTTGATCCCCTCGTCTACATTTCCCATGAGGAACTCTTCCTGGCCGACAAACTGGTGGCACGGATAGAGGTCTCCCCAGGGAGTGACGGCAAGGTACTCTGTGCCCGAGCCGCAGCCTGAAAGCCGCTTCGACACGCAGGGTCCCCCCTCCAGGTCAATCATAAAATGGAAGAAATTAAATCCCCTTCCGCTCTTTTCCCTCTCCACCATGATCTTTGCAAGGCGGTCGTACTCATCAAAGATCTGAGGAAGGTCTTCCATACGGATCGCATATGGATCTGTGTCATCCCCCACTACGGGTTCTATGGATATCTGCCGGAACCCAAGCTCGGCAAAATGAAGAACGTCCTCCGAAAAATCAAGGTTCTCCCGTGTAAAGGTTCCCCTTATGTAATACTTCTGCTGTCCCCTGCTCTGTGCCAGTTTCTGGAACTTCGGCACGATCAGGTCATAGCTCCCTCTCCCGTTCCGGAAAGGGCGCATCCTGTCATTGACTTCCTTCCTTCCATCCAGGCTTAATACTACATTGTCCATCTCCCGGTTGACAAACTCCTGGACCTCGTCGTTTAACAGCACTCCGTTCGTCGTAATTGTAAAGCGGAAACGCTTGTCATGAAGTTTTTCCTGCTCCCTGCCATATGCCACAAGATCCTTGACGACCTGCCAGTTCATCAGAGGTTCTCCCCCGAAGAAATCCACCTCCAGGTTCCTTCTGTTCCCTGAATTGGCAATCAGGAAATCCAGCGCCTTCCGTCCTACTTCGTATGGCATGAGCGCCCTTCTGCCGTGGTATTCTCCTTCCTCGGCAAAGCAATACCGGCAGGCCAGGTTACAGTCATGGGCAATGTGGAGACAGAGTGCTTTTACAACCGTCTTTCTTTTTTTGACCTCTCCAATATAATCCTCATATATATCTCTCGTAAACAGCCTCCCCTGTTCCGTCAGTTCCCGGACGGCTCCAAGGATATCCATCAGGTCTTCTTCCGCATAAAGATCCCCCAGCCTCTCTTTCAGGTATAAGGCTGTCCGGGGATCCTCCAGCGTCTCCTTTGTATGCCCGCTGTTAAGCTCATTTAACACACGGATTACATCGTATGCCTCTTGATCCACGACATGGACGGCTCCGCTGTTCACATCGAGAACGATATTATATCCATTATTCTGATACTGGTGAATCACACCGTTACCTCTCTTTCCAGACACCGTTGCGAAACAAGCATAAGGCAGCGGCTTTGACCGCTGCCCTCACAGTGTTCCCTTTGATCATCATTCCTATTTCTTCTGCTCGCATGTCTGATTTCCCACAGTGCAGGATGTCTTGCATGCTGACTGACATGATGTCTGGCACTCACCACATCCGCCTTTTTTCACCGTGTGGTTTAATGTCTGTGTATTCAATGTCTTAATGTGTTTCATGTCTTATCCTCCTACTTTTATACGCCCTTGCGTATTCTGCTCGTAACATTATAGCACATAGCCGCACGTTTTGAAAGACTTTTTTATGCGACCATTCCGCCCAGCATACCGCCGCCGGCGCAGAGAAGGAATGTCGTTGCAAGAGCAGCCAGCTCCGAATCCAGGGAATGGTATATTCCCATAGAAATCAGGATCAGAAGCACGAAGTAGAGCACTCCGGCTGCGAGTCCCCACAGAAATTTTTTCGAGCCGGCAAGCTTACCGATTACAAACCCTCCCGAAAATGTGGAAATGACATAAATCAGGATAATGCCCGCATTCACATTCTCTTCGCTCAAATCCATCTTGTAGAGCAAAAGCGTGAGGACCAGAAGAAGAATCCCCGTCACAATATATGCGCATAATAGCGCTTTGATCACCCACAGTGCTTTTCCCTGCAGCCCCTGTTTCCCAATTACCTTCTTTTCCATTTACTGTCCCTCCCCGGATCAAGGCTCTCTCACGGAGCAATATCAGATGAACCATTTTCCCATCTGATAAATCATATGCCTGTCCCCCGCATTTTATGACAGTAATTTGGACATCCTCTTTCACTTTTTCCTTATCCCATCTGCCTTCCCAGAAAATCAGCCGCACTCTGCGCCACCTTCTGCTCCAGTTCGCCAAATTCTTTCTTTTCCTCTTTGTTCAGAAGGATGACGGATCCTATCACATCTCCTTCGCAGATGATGGAGCAGATTGCTTCATCCCTGTATTCCCCTGCTTCTGATGTGATCCTGATAAATCCGCCTTCCCCTTCCTTTGCAAGTATCTGCCCCCGGTCTTTGAGCAGCTTTTCCAGCTCCTTGCTGATAAACTGGTCCTGCAGCTCTTTCCTGCCGCTTCCTGACACTGCCACAACCTGGTCCGTATCCGTAATGCACGCCGTGCACCCCAGTGTCTGGGAAAGGCTCTCCGCATACAGCTTCGCCAGAGTCCCCAGCTCACCGATAGGGGAATATTTCTTAAGGATGATCTCGCCTTCCCGGTCTGTGAAAATTTCCAGAGGGTCGCTCTCTCTGATCCTGAGCGTCCTCCTGATCTCCTTTGGGATGACAACGCG
Organism: uncultured Mediterraneibacter sp.; assembly: GCA_944381935.1. GTDB lineage: Bacteria > Bacillota > Clostridia > Lachnospirales > Lachnospiraceae > Mediterraneibacter. Next base: position 76,028 of record CALWMN010000004.1, read on the forward strand.
CCCCAGGTCGTCGATTCTCCGTACTATCCCTGTAGCTTTCATATAAAAATTCCTCCGTCTTACAAAATTCTACATTTTTACTTCTTTCTGTCATGAAATGTAGTATCTGTAAAACAGAGGAAAATATTCGTCAATTATATTCAGCTTACTCTAGGTCTTGAAGAGCAGCCAATTCCTTCCTTTTCATATTCCATAAACCGCTGCTCTTCTGCAATATAACCCGGCTACTCCATTACCTTATATTCCTGCGCAATGTTTAACACATGGTCTCCCATTCTCTCAAAATCTGTCAGGATCTCAGAGAACACAATGCCGCTCTGCGGTTTGCATTTCCCTTTTTTCAGGCGCTGCATCTGCTTCTTGAAATATTTATCCCGCATATTGTCCGTCTTCTGCTCCATAACAACAGCCTGATTAAGCACTGCATCGGCATTGTCGGCGTCCACATCCCTTACATTGTCAAGGGATGCGATACACTGCTTTTTCATCTCCGCAAGTTCTTCCAGCACATTGTCGGAAAATTCCAGATCCCACTTCTTCATATCATCTGCGTACTCTGCGATATTCACTGCATGGTCGCCGATCCTCTCCAGATCGCTGATGATTGCATAATATCCGTTGATCTTTCTGGAATCGTCCATCGACATCTCACTTGCCATAAGAGATACAATATACTCCGAGATCCCTTTATTCAGATAATCGATATACTCTTCCCTCTCTTCAACCTTTTTCCGCGATTTCTCATCGTATTTGATCAGCGTATCAAAAGCATCTGCAATATTCTTTGAGACCATTCCCTGCATCCTTCCCACCTCGTCACGGACCTGGGAAACTGCAACCGCGCTGTTTCCGATGGCGTAGGACGATTCAAACGGACGGATATATTTCAGGCGGAGGTCTTCATCATCCGCCTTCTTGCTGTCAGGCAGGATCTTCACCGCGATATCCGCCATCTGTGTCCCGAACGGAAGAAGGATCAGCGTCGTGACGATATTAAATATCGTATGGGCATTTGCGATCTGCGCCACCGGATCTCCCGGAGTGAGAGACTCAATGAGATGCACATACGGCGTCGTCATACAGACAATGGTAAAGATGACCGTTCCGATGATGTTGAACATCAGGTGGATGATCGTTGTTCTCTTTGCATTGACCTTCATGCCGATTGAGGCAAGGACCGCTGTGATACAGGTTCCGATATTCTGCCCGAACAGCACATACACCGCACTGGACAACGGCACAAGTCCTGTGGCGGCAAGAGCCTGGAGAATACCGACCGACGCCGAAGAGGACTGGATGATCGCAGTAAATACAGCTCCTACCAGAATCCCGATCAGCGGATTGCTAAACTGTGTCATCAGGTTGATAAACGACTCGGAATCCTGGAGAGGTTCCATCGCCGCCCCCATCATATCCATCCCCATGAAGAGAATACCAAGTCCTGCAAAGATACTGCTGATGTGATGAACCTTTTCATTCTTCACAAACATCATCACAGCCACGCCGATGATTGCGAAAAGCGGGGCGATAGCGCCGATATCAAGTGCGATCAGCTGGCCCGTGATGGTTGTACCGATATTGGCTCCCATGATGATCCAGACCGCCTGCTTAAGCGTCATGAGACCGGAATTGACAAATCCCACGACCATAACCGTCGTTGCGGAGGAAGACTGAATGACCGCTGTAATCGCTGCCCCGACCAGGACCCCCTTGACGCGGTTCGACGTCAGTTTCTCAAGGATCGATTTCATCTTGTTACCAGCGGCAGCCTCCAGGCCTGTGCTCATCATCTGCATGCCGTAGAGGAATAATGCAAGACCGCCGAGCAAAGAGAGAACATCTGTTATACCCATTTTCCCTTTCTCCTTTGTGTAAACAATCTTAATTATCAGACTCACAGCGCATATTTACGCGCTATTATAAAGCTAACATGCCTGTATCAGGCATGTCAATCAAATTTTACTTTTCTTTCACGTTTTCTTAACAGATTCTTCATCTGCATTTCGCCTGGTTCGGATATATTCCTCCTCCCCGGTCCCCATAATGGCCAAGAGGTATTTTCCCGCATGTATATTATGTATATTGAAAACGCCGCTTTATTCTGCTAAAATCGAAGGAGTGAAGGAGTGGATCAGCCATATGAGTTTAACGATACCAATTGAGACTTCCGCCCGCCATATCCATATTTCTGCGGAGGATTTTGAAACATTGTTCGGCGCCGGAACCAAACCCGCCTTTGCCAAAGAATTAAGCCAGCCGGGACAGTATGCCTGCCGGGAGCGCCTGACTGTGGCAGGTCCGAAGGGGCGGTTTGACAAAGTTGTCATCCTGGGGCCCTGCCGGAAGGAAACCCAAGTCGAAATTTCCGTCACTGATGCCAGGCGCCTTGGAATCAAAAGTGTGATCCGTCAATCCGGTGACCTGGAGGGAACTCCCGGCTGCACCCTGATCGGCCCAAAGGGAAAAATCGAACTGAAAAGAGGCGTGATCGTGGCAAAACGCCATATCCATATGACACCGGTGGATGCTGTGCGGGCACATGTAAAGGACAATGACATCGTCTTTGTCATCACCACCAGCTATGAGCGTTCCCTTATCTTTTCCGATGTAGTCGTGCGTGTGAGCCCTTCTTTTTCTCTGGCAATGCACGTGGACACGGATGAAGCGAACGCCTTTGCAAATGAAGACAATCCGACAGGTGTCATCCTGAAGCTGTTCAACGGGCACACTTACAGCCTCCAGACATGGGCGGAAGAGCTCCAGGCAGGGATAAACCGATAAAGGACGGCACAAACTATAAGATAATACAAGGAGTTCTCGACACATGTTTATTCTCATCTTTGAGCAGCTTCTGAAGATGTTCTTCATTATGCTGCTCGCATTTATATGCTACAAATTGAAACTGTTTAACCAGGAGGGAAACCGTACAGTTTCAGACCTTCTCCTCCTGGTTGTCAACCCCTGTGTCATCCTGACAGTATATCAGACAGATTATAATCCCGAGCTGGTGAAAGGCCTTCTGCTGGCATTCGCCGCCTCATTCCTCTCGCATGTCATCGCAATCCTTCTGTCCAATGTACTGATCCGGCCGTCAGGAGGTTTCGACTACAGCATTGAGCGGTACCATGCCATATACTCCAACTGCGGCTTTATCGGGATTCCTCTGATCGGAAGCGTCCTGGGAGACAGCGGGGTTTTCTTCCTGACAGCATATATGGTGATATTCAATCTCTTTTCCTGGACACACGGCGTAGTTTTGATGGAAAAGAAATCTTCCTTTAAGAGTATCAAAGAAGGGCTTCTCTCCCCTATCTTTATCTCGACCGTTATTGCCATCATCCTTTTCTTCCTGCAGATCCGTATCCCACGGGTGCTGCTTGACCCTATGGATTACCTGGCTGACATGAATACTCCCCTTGCCATGCTGGTCGCCGGTTTCTCAGTGGCCCAGGCTGATCTTGGGAAAATGTTCCGCAACATTAAGCTTTACTATGTCTCCTTTATCAAACTGGTCCTGCTGCCCGCCGCCATAATCCTGACCCTGAAGCTCCTGGCGCTGCCTGTGGGCGTAGCGCACACCGTGCTGATCGCCACGGCCTGTCCTGCTGCCACAACAGGAACGATGATGGCGATCCGATTCCGGCAAAATTATACGTATGCCTCTGAGCTTTTCGCATTTTCCACAGTGTTGTCTGTGGTCACGATCCCATTTATCGTTCTGCTCGGGGACCTGGTGTTATAAACCCGTTTATCTGAAATGCCATATAAAAGGGCCGGCCAGCATCCGTCTCATCGGACGGAACCGCTGGCCGGCTCTTTCCCTTATTCTTCTGTCTCTTTACCCTATTCCCGGTTCCTGGAGTCCCACTTCCGGTAGATTGCCTCCAGGGCGTCCACGGTTCCGTCAATTCCCAGCAGGCTGACATTGAACATCATACTGTTCGCCTCAATGCTGCCCCACTCCCGTCCTGTCCTCGCTTCATAGTAGAGCTTTCTCTCCCTGTCCGTTTTACGAATCTTCTCTTTGGCTTTCCTTTCCTCCATCTGATAGAGTTTCATAATTCTGCGTACACGGTCGTCCCGGTACGCATAGATAAACGTATTGATGCAGTTTGAGTAATCCCCGAGCACATAGTCTGCGCACCTGCCTACAAAGATTCCCGGTCCCTGCTCCGCCAGTTTTCTGATAATGGCAGACTGCCGCTCATAGATCCGGTCAGTAAGCGGAACTCCTGATTCATCACTGGTCACAAACACTCTGTACTCCGCGCTTCCCGAAGCATATGCCGACAGGAATCTCCCCAGAACCGTCTCATCCACTTTCGTCGCATCTTCATTGCTGATGCGCAGCTCCTGTGCTGCCATGCGGATAAGATTATGGTCGTAAAGCGGGATATCAAGCCTCTCAGCGAGACGGTTGCCGACCTCATGCCCTCCGCTTCCAAACTGTCTGCCAATTGTAATAATCGTGTGGTTCATCATGTCTGTCACTCCTCCCTGCAAACCGATGCATTTTATATACTAAGTATACCATTATTTCACAGGATATGGACAGAAATCTTACTCTTTTCTCTCTTTTCCGCTCACGATCCTGAAGTATTCTTTCGATGTGATCAGATATGCCACCACATAGACAGGTCATCTTCCATGATCAATATCTTATACATCCTTTCACCGCCCCTAAAATTACCTCACACAGTGTCCGGTGATATCACTCTCTGGATATGGATCGCCAGAAAACCGATCTCCTCCTTTGCCACCGGTTTTCTGAGCTCCTTTTCCATAAAGCCGCAGACCTCCCGTGCCACTTCCCCGGTTCTCGGATAATTTCCAAAAATAAAATCATTGAAGTCTGCATTGGTAGATTCCCCACGCCGTGTCCTCACAATCATATAGTACAGATGGCTCATCAGACGGGTATATGCCAGCGAATCCGGCTCCAGCTTCTGTCCAAAAGCCTCCTCGATCCTTAAGATCCCCTCATTGATAATCCTGGCAGTATCCAACGCAACCGACACCTGCTCATCGGAAAGCCCTGCATGGATATGCAGGGTAATAAAGCCCGCTTCGTCCTCCGTTATCTCATACCCCATCATCTCCCGTATGATATCACGGGCGCGCAGGGCCACCTCATATTCCCTGCCAAAGAGCACCCGGATATCAGGTGTAAAGGGATTGGGTATCTGCCGGTTTTCTTTCGCCCGCTTCGCGGCAAGCGCAATGTGATCCGCCATCGGAAGCAGGATATCATGGCTGACTTCCTGAAATACCTTCTCCGCTTCCTCAATAATCCTGCCTGCCGCCTCGATAAACTCCGGGCGGATTCCGTTGACGACCTTGAGTACGGACTGCTCGTTTTTCCTGGTCACAAGAGAATATATTTTCGCTCCCCGGATCCTTTCGATCTTCTGTGCCGGTTTCTTTCCGAATCCGACCCCATTCCCAAGGAAAATCTGTTCCTTTCCCGTATCCAGATCATACACGAGAAGTCCGTTATTGTTGAGCACCTTTATAATTCGATACATACTCCCAAGGTCCTTCCTTTATCCTGCTAATTGTAACTTACGATCTCAGCAGCCTCATCCAGTTTCTTCACCTCTCCTGTTTTGGAAAGCCGGATCTCCTCTCCCTCCTGAAGACTCGTAAATACAACGATACACTCATCAGATTTTGCGTGTTCCTTTATATATTCTATATCAAAACCGATCAGTTTGTCACCCCTTTTCACGCGATCCCCGTCTTTTACAAATGCCTCAAAGCCTTCCCCATTCAGGTTCACGGTGTCAACTCCGATGTGGATGAGGTACTCTGTCCCGTCGTCAGCCTTAAGCCCTACCGCATGCCTGGACGGAAATACAAAGGATACTTCTGAATCCTCCGGGGCGTATGCCATCCCCTCCTTTGACCTTACAATATACCCGTCTCCCATCATCTTTCCGGCAAATGCTTCATCAGAAGCCTCCCCGATCGGAGCCAGTTCTCCTGAGACCGGCGTGCACACCACTTTCTTCACGCTCCCCGCTCCGGTGGGCTGATTTGCCGCCTCTCCCTTCGGTTCTCCTGCTGCCTCTGCCTCATCCGGCTCCGCAATATATTCTTCATCCGGTGCCGTTTCCAGATAATCCTCCAGATTTGATTTGACAACCGATACGGACGGTCCGTAGATGATCTGGATCCCCTGTCCTTTCCTGATAATGCCGGACGGAGACGTCGCCTTTAAGATCGACTCGTTGATAAGCTCGGGTTTTACCACCGTACAGCGCAGCCTTGTGGCGCAGCAGTCCACATCCGATATATTTTTCTTACCTCCCAGTCCCTGTGTGATCAGAACGCTCTTTTCATCGCCTGACGCCTCCGTGCTTCTGTCAGACGCTCCTTCCTGCTTTGCCTTATAGTCCGCCTTTGTATACAGCTTCGTCTCTGCATCGTCGTCTTCCCTGCCCGGTGTTTTCAGGTCAAGCTTCCTGATCAGCACCGTAAAGATCACATAATACAGAATGAAATAGATCACTCCCACCGGTATGATCAGAAGCCAGCTCGTCTTGGCATTTCCCTGCAGGATCCCGAAAAGGAACAGATCCAGAAGCCCTCCCGAGAAAGTCAGTCCTACCGCGATATTCAGAATATGCGCAATCATATATGCCGCTCCTGCCAGAATCACCTGGACCACGAAGAGGATCGGAGCCACGAACAGGAATGAGAACTCCAGCGGTTCCGTGATTCCTGTCAGCATGCATGCAAGCGCCGCCGAGAGCAGTAAGCCTCCTGCCTGTTTCTTCTTTTCCGGCTTTGCACAGCGGTACATGGCAAGAGCAGCTCCCGGGAGCCCGAAGATCATGAAAATAAATTCTCCCGAGAAATATCTCGTGGCATCCGCACTGAAATGCACCGTTGTCGGATCAGCAAGCTGCGCGAAAAAGATATTCTGTCCGCCTTCCACGATCTGGCCTGCCACTTCCATTGTCCCTCCAACTGCCGTCTGCCAGAACGGAAGATAGAACACATGATGCAGCCCGAATGGGATCAGCGCCCGCTTAATAATACCAAAGATCAGCGTTCCCAGGTATCCTGTCCCTGTCACGAGCCCGCCCAGCGCATAGATGCCGTTTTGGACAACCGGCCAGATAAAGTACATCAGAACCCCTACTCCCACATAGGTAAGCGTGGAAATAATCGGCACAAATCTTGAACCGCCGAAAAAGGATAATGCATTCGGCAGCTGAATCTTGTAAAACCTGTTGTGGAGCGCCGCCACGCCCAGACCGACAATAATCCCCCCGAATACGCCCATCTGAAGAGTCTGAATCCCGCATACGCTTACGATTGTTCCGCTTAATACGTTATTCGCCACTGTGCCGTCAGCTAAAATCTCACCCTGCACGGTAAGCATGCCGCTGATCGTCGCATTCATGACAAAAAACGAGATCATAGCGGCGAGAGCTGCCACCTCTTTCTCTTTTTTTGCCATGCCGATCGCCACGCCTACGGCAAATATAATCGGCAGATTGTCAAAAATGATATTCCCCGCCCGGCTCATGATCGTAAGCAGAGCATGAAGCACCGTACCGTCGCCGAGTACGCCCTCCAGCCCATATGTCTCAATCGTCGTCACATTTGTAAAAGAACTTCCGATTCCCAGCAGCAGCCCCGCTACCGGAAGAATCGCAATCGGAAGCATAAAACTGCGCCCGACTCTCTGCAGTACGCCAAAAATTTTGTCTTTCATCTGTTCTCCTCCTTCTGAACACTCCCATCTGAAAACGCCGACAGTATATGCTGTTAGTAAATGGGGGCTTTCCCATAAACAAAAAGGCATAAACTAAACCTTCCCATCCGCTCTTTTCGCGAACACAAAGGATAGTTTATGCCTGCTTACCAGTAACACACTATCAGTTTTTCTTTTTGCATAACAAGTATAAGCAAAATCACTGCCTGTAGTCAAGCCGAAATATTGTACTAAAATGAGATGTCATTTCTGTGCATTTTCCATAAAGCAGCGTGTGAGGGCATTACTCTAATATCTGAATTGCCGCATCACCATTCCCACTGATCGAGAATCCTGTCTTCTCAAAAAATTCCGTTATCAGCGTCATGTACTGTTCCGGTCCCGTATAGCCGATCGGGGCCATGCCATACCCCAGCGCCGACCTGATCATTGTCACCTGTTTCTTCCTGAGCTGTTCGAGAATCTCTAGCATACATGCCCTTCCGTATCCTTTCCCCCTCATCGTGATGTCGGGCACATAAAAATCCAGAATCTCCGCCCTGTATTTGTTTTCAAGGAAATATTCAAAATGGAAAACCCGTCTCCCCTTTTCAAATACATCCACATCTTTGCCCTTGTAATGAAATTCAAGGATGTGCACACTCTTGTCTGAAAGTATCACACCCCTGAAATACTCTTTTCTTATGTATAATACGATCGCCATAGCTGATTATCTCACTTCTGTTATTCTGCAAAATATGACAGTTTCAATAATGCCATTATAACAATCACAGAGAAGAAAAACAATACTGGCAGGCTGAATTTGCTTCTTCGCGGCACAGCCGCCGGACCCCCCTACCCCCATTTCATGATCTCTTCCGCAATATTCCTTGCATGGTCTGATATTCTCTCCAGGCCCACAAGCGCGTCCAGATAAACGATCCCGGCGTCTGTATTGCACTGCCGGTCCGCCAGTCGCTTCATATGGTCCGAGCGAAGCTGTATCTCCAGCTCATCCGCCCGGCTTTCCTCTTCCACGACTTTCCCGGCCGTCTCACGGCTGCGATCCTCAAGCGCCTTTATGGCATAGGCATAGCTGTCCGCACAGACCTGTATCATCTCTTTCATCTGCGCGGCTCCGGCGTCTGAAAACCCGGTCTTGTATTCCTTAAGCGCCTGGGCATACTCTGAAATATTTTCGCAGTAATCGCTGACCCTCTCAATGTCTGACACAATCTGGAGCAGGCCTGCCACCTGTTCATGCTCCTTCTGATTGATCGAAAGGGCGCTCAGGCGGATCAGATAATCCGTAATCCCCCTGCAAAGTCTGTCAGCCGTATTTTCTTCCTCCCTTATATCCAGAATTGTCTGCGGACTCTGCGTGAACATAACGTTCTTTGCCTTTTCCATTGTCCTGTTCACGATATTTCCCATGCGACAGACCTCCCTGGCCACAGACTGGAGCGCGATCCCCGGTGTCTCAAGCATCCGGTCATCCAGCAGCAGCCTGCTTTCATCGCTTTTAACCTCTTCCTCTCTCTGGATCATTCTCGCAAGCTTGATGATCCAGTCAGATACCGGGAAGAGTATGACAGTGGTGCCGATATTGAAGATCGTATGGACAGTACTGATCTGCGTCTGCGTGATCATCCCCTCTCCCATTTCCGGGTTGGCCGCTTTGAAAAACAGGATCGCGGCGACGCTGAAAATGACAGTTCCGATAATATTGAAAAGGAGGTGCATGATCGCTGCCGTCTTGGCAGCCTTCTTTGCTCCAATGCTGGACATAAGCGCAGTCACGCATGTCCCGATATTCTGTCCCATAATGATATAGACTGCCGCATTAAACGGTACAAGGCCTGCTGCCGCAAGACTCTGGAGAATCCCCACTGACGCCGACGAACTCTGGATAACCGCAGTCACTACCGCCCCTGCCACAATCCCGAAAAACGGATTATCTCCGAGCACAACAAAGATATTGCGGAACCCTTCCGACTCCTGCAGGGGCGATACTGCCGATGACATCGTGGTAATCCCGACAAAGAGAAGGCCAAATCCTATGATAATGCCTGAGATATCCTTCGCAGACCTTCTTCTCCCTGTGAGCATCACGACCACTCCGATCATAATCGCAATCGGGGCCAGGTTTGCCGGGCTTAAAAATCTTGCCCACTCCACGCTGGAGACAAGCCACCCCGTTACTGTCGTCCCTATGTTTGCCCCCATGATAACTCCCATGGCCTGGGCCAGATCCATGATCCCCGCATTCACGAACCCGACTACCATGACTGTGGTCGCCGATGAGCTCTGGATAACTGCCGTGATAAAGGCTCCCAGCAGGACGCCAAAAAACTTGTTCTTTGTCAGCGCCTCCAAAATCGTCTTCATCCTGCTGCCTGCCACATTTTCAAGCCCCTGCGCCATAATCTGCATCCCGTAGATGAACATTCCCAGGCCACCTGCAAAAGGGATGATAATACCTGCGTAATCCATAATACCCTCCATCTATGATCGCTTACATAGCTTATGCAGAGAAGCACGCATCCGTACAACCCTGCATTTTAACGATACCATTATCATCCCCAAAAAACAACAATATCTTAGCGAAATCTTAACATTTATTTCTTCATTTTGGGGTCGAAAATAAAGGACGCGATATATCCGAAGATGAGCGCCGCGGAAATGCCGACCGCGCTTGCCTTAAATCCTCCCATAAAGATACCGATAAAGCCGCTTTCATCAACCGCCTCCTTCACTCCCTTCCACAGTGTGTTCCCGAATCCAAGCAGGGGAACGCTCGCCCCGGATTTTGCGAACTCTTTAAAAGGCTCGTAAAAGCCTGCAAACCCGAGCACTGCTCCAGTGCATACAAGCAGCACCATGACGCGTCCCGGCATCATCTTTGTCCTGTCTAGCAGAATCTGCACTACTGCACAGACTGCACCTCCTATGACAAATGAAACGAGATAGTCCATTCTTTCCTCCTCCTTTTCCATCAGCAGTGCTCCAGCACAATTCCGTGTGCAATTCCCGGCACGCTCGCCCCTTCGTTATAACTGACCGTGGACATAAGTGCTCCGGTGGGAACAAATAAAACCCTCTTCCATTCTCCCTTTTCGATCTTTGGCAGGATAAACGAGGCAAGCGTTACGGCAGCGCATCCACATCCGCTTCCCCCTGCATGGGTATCCTGTGTCTCCTGGTCAAAGATCGTCATCCCGCAGTCAAGATGCTTCTTTTTGATGTCATACCCTTTCCCCTTTACAAGGTCAAAAAGTATGGATTGTCCCACATACCCCAGGTCTCCCGTCACAATACGGTCATAGTCTTCCTCACTTCTTCCCGTATCTGCAAAATTCCTTACGATTGTGTCCATGGCTGCCGGAGCCATGCAGGCTCCCATATTCTGGGAATCTTTGAGACCGTAGTCCACGATCTTTCCTACTGTTATACCGGCGATCCTTACATGGCTTTTCACATCCCCTACCACAAACGCCCCGCTCCCTGTGACGGTCCAGTGGGCAGATAACGGTCTCTGGCTGGCATATCCCAGGGGAAATCGAAATTCCTTTTCCGCGCTCCCAAAATGGCTTGACGTCACTGCCAGCATGTATTTCCCATATCCGGCTGCAGTGCTCATCGCCGCCAGGGCAAGCGCTTCTCCTGATGTAGAACATGCACCGTAAAGACCGAACATGGGAATGTGAAGCGCTTCAACTCCCATTGATGTTGCAATTCCCTGCCTCAGCAGATCCCCGCCGAACAGATACCGGACTTCCTCCGCCTTAATATGCGCCTTTCCCAGTGCCAGTACACATGCCTCTTTCTGCATATTACTCTCCGCTTCTTCCCAGGTCGTCGCCCCAAAGAGATCGTCCTGATTGGTCATATCAAAAAATTTTGCCAGCGGGCCTTCCGACTCCTTGCTCCCGACAACTGATGCGGCGCTGACGATATACGGAGCGTGCGCAAACGCAAGGCTCTGGCTTCCTCTTATCTGTTCCATATGGTTTCCTCATTTCTTTGCTTTACCTGTTATTATCCCGCAGGATAGTACAAATATACATAGATCAGCCTGCTTACATGAAGCCGCCTTTCCATGTATATTCTCCCCGTTTTTTTCAAATACTATCCATAATCGGCAGACAGACCGGTATCAGAAAAACCAGGAGGCAACATATGGATAAAATACAGCGCATGAAACAGGAAAAAGAATATCAGGACTATGTGAAAAAAAAGACGCCCGTCCACAATGTGTGGCTGAATATGGCAAAAGCATTTCTCGTGGGCGGCCTGATCTGTTTTATCGGACAGGTAATCTATCATTACTGTGAACTCCAGAATCTCTCTGCAGACGACAGCAGCAGCTGGACTTCTCTTTGCCTTGTCCTTCTCAGTGTAATACTGACGGGAACCGGAATCTATCCGAAGATTGCAAAATGGGGAGGAGCGGGAGCACTTGTGCCGATCACAGGTTTTGCCAACTCTGTAGCGGCGCCTGCGATCGAATATAAAAAAGAAGGACAGGTCTTTGGAATCGGATGTAAAATCTTCACGATCGCCGGCCCTGTCATTCTCTATGGTATTTTCACAAGCTGGCTTCTCGGTTTCCTCTACTGGATATGGACGCTGGTACAATAAAAAGGGAAAAGGATTCTGGGCTGAAACCCGGCAAACCAAAAGACAGAAAACTGTTCAGGAAACAGTTCTCTGTCTTTTTTTATGGTCTGCCAAAACACAGGTTTCCGATCAGAGCTACCACCCTTTGAAAAAGAAAAGGCATGCTCCCGCTCCCTTTCCCACCGCCATGCTTATGACAAATGCCGTGAGATACCGTACGATCCTCACCCTCCGTATGAAAACCGGGAACACATTGAGGATCTCCGCCAGAGCCATTGCCCAGCATCCCACAAAAATTCCGGAAAGGATGCCGAAAACGGCCAGCAAAGCATCCCCTAGGGGTATTCCTATATGGAACACATACAGGATGTTCCCCGTGATCCCTCCCAGAGCCACACAGTCTTCATAGAACAGGATCTTATCCCCCGTATGGGTTCTGTCGGCAAAATCAGCCACAACCCCCAGCTCTACGATAAAAGAAAACAGTCCCCCGGCTACCGCCGTGCCTGCGCTAAGCCCGATCAGTGCCAGAAGCGCCTGAGCTGCCCACATCGAGTTCATCTCCTTTCCTCGCGGAATCCTCGATTAAAGTCGTCTGAATATCGTTTTCGTAAACCCTCATCTGGATCTCCATAGGTGTTGGGTCCACCGTAAATCTCTTTTTCCCGAAGTGGTTGAAAAAGATCAGGATACCCGCCGTGATTCCAATCGAATATGTGATTTCCAGTATTGTAAATCCATCTGACTGCTGCCCTGTAACCAGTTCATAGATCTGTCCGAACAGTTTTGTGACATCAACGTCGTTATTAAACGCCATTATGGAAAATGACGCTCCGAAAAATGTCACCGCAGCAACGAACACTGCCTTTAAGGTATGCCAGATTATCCCGGGAGTTTTCTGGTCTTCACATGTAATGATAATGTCCGTCTCCCCAAGATTCTGCACCTCCAGCTCCGGATAGTTTTCATGGATGCAGGATATGATCCTGAGTATGGATACCACGTATCTCTGCCTGCCGGATTTTGGGATCTTCATAATCTTCAATGCCTTTACCTTCGGCGGAACCGTTTTATCCGCACATTCTACGGAAAGAATATCCCCCAGTGTAACGTCCCTCTTTGTAACCTCCACATCCCGGTCTCCTTTGATATACAGTATGCTTCTGCTACCCGACATTCTGTTCGACCCCCGGCGCCTTGATGAGGAACCCCTCGCTTCCCTGCTGCCTGGAAAAGCTCAGATTATAAAGGATTCCTATGACGACTGCTGCCAGAACAACTGTAAGCAGACAGATCCATACTTTTTTTCTGCCGTCTTTCATTTTCTCAACCGTCCTTTCCATTGGTCTGTATGACCTCTAGTATCTGGATTCATGACGGAAAATATGTATTCTACCGGCTCTTCTTCCGCAAATTTTCAATGATGCGTTTCTCCAGCCTGGACACCTGCACCTGAGAAAGCCCCATTGCCTTCCCCACGTCAGCCTGCGTCCTGTCCGCGAAATATCTCAGATAGATCAGCTGCCTCTCCCTTGGCTCCAGTGATTCCAAAAGATCTTTTAACACCATCTGATCCAGTATTCTTTCCTCTTCCTGCCCGCTCTCCTCCAGTTTATCCAGCAGGCTGATCTCGCTCCCCTCTTTCTGATGGATCGGCTTATAAATCGACTCAACTTCCCCTCCTGCCTCCATCGCCTGTACGATCTCTTCTTTCTCAACCCCTATTTCGTCCGACAGTTCTTCCATCGTCGGCTCTCTTCCAAGCCTGTCTGTCAGCTTCTCCCGTGCCTGGAAGCTTTTGTACGCCAGCTCTTTTAGCGACCGGCTGACCTTGATCATCCCGTCATCCCTCAGGAATCTCTTGATCTCTCCCGAGATCATAGGCACCGCATAGGTAGAAAACTTCACATCATAGGACAGGTCAAATTTATCGATTGCCTTTAGCAGCCCGATGCTTCCGATCTGAAAGAGATCTTCCGCATCTGTACCTCTTCCATGAAACCGCTTTACAACACACCAGATAAGTCCCACGTTCTCCTCCACAAGCTGTTCTCTCGCTTTTTTATCCCCATCGTGTGACTTTCTGATCAAAGCGATTGTGTGGTCCATATCTCCCTTCCTTTTCCGATGGCTTTCTTCATTTTTACTTTTGTTCCCTTTCCCGGTTCGGATTCTACCTCTACGCTGTCCATAAATGCTTCCATAAATGCAAACCCCATCCCTGAACGGTCCTGCTCAGGCTTTGTCGTATACAGGGGGCGCATCGCCTCTTCTATATTTTCGATACCCTTTCCTTTGTCGCGGACCTCCACTGTAAACAGATTATCCTCAATCCTGCAGCGGATACACACCTTCTGTATCTCATTGTCATATCCGTGAATAATGGAATTTGTCACCGCCTCGGATACTGCGGTCTTGACATCAGCCACTTCCTCCACCGTCGGATTAAGCTGCGTCATAAACGACGCCACTGCCACCCTCGCGAAACCTTCGTTTGCTGACCTGCTGTCAAATCTGATCTCCATTTCATTCGTATTTTTCATCTCTCATCCTCCTCATAGATCTGCATTATTTTGGTTACTCCCGACAATGTCAGGATCTTCTTGATCCTGGCATTTGCATGCACTGCCCAGACCTCTCCCCCGATCAGGCAGATCGTCTTATATCTTCCCATGATAACCCCTATTCCCGAACTGTCCATAAAATCTGTCCTCTCAAAATCGAAGATCACATATTTGATATGGTTCCTGTCGATCACTGCATCTGCCTCCCGTTTCATCTCCTCTGCATTGTGGTGATCAACTTCCCGTGGCAGGTATATCGTAAGACAGTTCTCCTGCACCTGATACTTCATATTGATACTCCTCCTCTTTGCTTCATATGGAAAAAGGATATGCAGCATTTTGCATATCCTTCTCTTTCGTATTATCCCGATATTCTTATTCTGTACCTGGGTCTTCCGTATCCTCCGCGCTGTCCCCGGAATCGGTCCCGCCGTCATCCTGGCTTCCCTGGGAGGAAATCGAATCATAATTTGTCTGCGCATCCTGCGCATATTCAGAATCCGGATAGTCCTCTATAACTTTCTGGAAATAAGACGCCGCGTTTTCCCTGTCCCCATTCCCCAGGTATGCCTGGGCAAGGCTGTAAACCGCTCCGCCATCGCTATATCCTTCATCCATTCTCACGACTTTGCCGAGAGCATCAATGGCATCCTCATAGTTTTCCGAAGAGAGTGCTTCCGTTCCTGTCTCATAGTAGCTTTCACATGCTGTCGGGTAGATCTCAGCGCTCAGCTCGTCGAAAAGCGCCTTGCCGCTGTCGCCCAGAACGTTTCGATTGACGTTGATCAGCGTATCCGCCATCGTGGCATATCTGTATTCGCCCGAATTATACTGATCCGATACTGTCATAAGATTCTCATAGCTTTCCTGTGTTGTCTCTGCCTGCTGTGCATCCGCCTCCGTCTCTTCCCCGGCGGTCCGATAATTCTCCAGAGTCCTTGTCTGAGCGCTCACCTGTGCCTCCAGGGCAGTGATCGTTTCACTGTACTCCCTCATCTGGCTATTCATGCGCTCCGATTTTGACTGGTTCACCGCAGGAGCTACCAGAAACCAGATGATCGCTGCCCCGATCGCAGCTCCTATGAAGATATTTGCCACCGCCAGATGATTTGCAATCTCCTTGAGAGCAGAATGTTTCGGCTGAATGATCGTTTCATTCCCCAGGCTGTACTCAACTGCATCCTCCTTCTTCTTCCTGTCCGCCTTGCGCCCCTTCTTCGTCCTCTGCCTTGTCAGCTCATGCAGGTAGCGAAGCGTTGTCTCATTCGTCGTGTCCAGCTTTCTCGCAGTTCTCAGTATCTGCCTTGCCCTCGCATACTGCCCGGTATGAAGATATAAAAGAGCCAGGAGCTGATATCCTTTCAGAAAAGTCGGATGGGATGTAATCACCTGCTTAAGCTGGATGATCGCCAGGTCCTCCCCGTTCTGCTGGCAGTACCCCAGGCACTGGTTATATTTCTTCACCGCCTGGTTGATAACCTCCAATTCGTTTGCAGAAGCCTGCACCTTCCTGATATATTCATTTGCGATATTATCCCTCGGACGAAAATTTTTGCTGATAATCCACTCTACCAGGGCCTCTGCGACTTCCCCGGTCCCGTAGTACACAAGTCCCAACAGGTTCCTCGCCGCAATATTCTCCCGATTATACTGGAGGCTCCGGCGCAGTGATACGACAGCTCCGGACATGTCCCTGATCTGCGCTCTGCGCAGTCCGTCATTATACCAGTAATTTGACTGATATAATATCTTTTTCGTATAATCCATTTATACCCACCATTATCTTTCTTCTCTTTGTCCGCCGTACTACTTCTTGTCCATCACTTCCCTCAGAAGGTCTGTCATATCTGACAGGTCTTCCTGATAGACAGCTTCCTCAATATCTTCCACTTCAAGACTCGGCTTGAACTTCTTAAGCTCTTCTTCATAGTTCAACATCTAAACGACCTCCTGAATGAACTCCCTGATCATCCCTGCAAGATAAAGTGAACCGAGACAATATACCGTCCTCTCCCCACGGTTTGACAGCGCATATCTCAGCGCCTCCCTCACTGACCCGATCACAATAACAGGTCTGTCCGTATATCTTTTAAATGTTTTCTCAAGTATCCCGGCGTCAACTCCCCGGCTGCCCGGTATCGTTGTCACCACATAAAAATCCGCCTGTACATTCCGGCACAGGCAGGCGGCCATCTCCTCATAATTCTTGTCCTGTACCGCTGAAAATAAAATAATATTCCCTTTATCGTCTGCCGGTACACTGCGGGAAAATGCCTCCACAGCGCTCACATTATGTGCTCCGTCAATGTAGACATCCGGGAGGATCTCTTCCATCCTGCCCTCCCATTTCAGGTCGGCAAGAACTCCTCTCCACCGTCCGGGATGTCCTTTTTCCCCAAACAGATACCGCATGGTCTCCATCGCCAGCACAGCGTTGCCCGGCTGGCAGACCGCGATATTGTTCAGCTTCCACGTGGTATTTCCATAATACGCATTTGGACAGGAAAATGCAATATGTTTGTCTTCGATTCCGAGAATTTCGTACGCGTCTTTCCCGATTTTTTTACAGAAAGTATGCTGTTTTTTCGCAGCTTCGCGGATCACCCTGTCGCTTTCGGGGCTTCCCGACGCATAAAAAAGCGGAACATCCCTTTTTATGATCCCCGCCTTTTCCGATGCAATTTTCTCAATACTGTTTCCCAGATATTCCATGTGGTCCATGCCGATCGATGTGATCACCGATACAAGAGGATGATCCACAGAATTTGTGGCGTCAAACCTCCCTCCAAGCCCGGTTTCCAGCACGGCATACTCGACATCGGACCGGGCAAACGCAAGCATCGCCATTCCAAACAGGAACTCGAAAAAGGTCGGGTGTGCAAATCCGTCCTTTTCCATCCTCCTCACACTCTTGAGCGTTTCCTCAAAAATTCTGCAAAACCCTTCATCACTGATCTGTCTCCCACCTACGGCGATCCGCTCATTCATTTTAATCAGGTGCGGGGATGTGAAGAGCCCCGTATGTTTTCCCTCCGAGCGCAGCATCGCATCCAGATACACGCAGACAGACCCCTTTCCGTTCGTGCCTGCCACATGGAGAACCTTCAGGTTCTCCTGGGGCCTCCCGAGATAGTCAAGAAATGCTCTGGTATGGTCCAGGTCATTCTTTTTCGTAAATCTGGGGATCTCAAGTATATAATTTACAGATTCCTCGTAGTTCATTCTTCCTGCTCTTCTTCCTCACTTACAAATGCCTGCCTCCCATTCTCGACTGCATCTGCCTCTTCCGGAAGCTCAGTGAGCGTTCCGTCCCTGTATTCATAAGTCCTGCTCGTCCTGAATATCGTATTGCTGGATCCCACCTGCGCAACCATAACGGTATCTCCATCATTTAGCACAGACTCTTTTAAATCCAGGCGTGTGTTATTCAGGAATTTTGTTGTCTGCTTCTCGCCGTTTATATATACCTTACTCTGCTTGGTAAAGTTATTCCCATATATGCTGTATGTGCCATCGAGCTGGGAAACGACTTCCGTGACCTGGGCGTCTTTAACGCCCATCACCATGTGTCCCTCCGTGATCGGAGCGCCGCTCTCTTCATAGACATACTGTTTTCCGTACATGATGTCGTACTGCAGAAGCTCTAAATCTGCCAGGTAGTCCTTGCTCTGCCTGCGCTGCTGATGATAATTGAACACGGTCCCCGAATGGATGTCAAGACGCTCGAACACTTCTGCCATCACCTGATAAGCGGCAACGTTGGCGTCTTTCTTTTCCAGGCCGATATTATCCCAGATCACATAATTCGTATTGTAGAGGTATCTGCTTTTTAAGTCCTTCGCCTCAAGATCCATCGTGGGGAGGTGGTCGCCGTAAAAGACGATCACGGACTTTTCATTTCTGGCTTCCACAGCCTCGATCAGCTCTCCGACAAATTGGTCCATTTCATATACTTCATTGACATAATATTCCCAGGCGTTCCTCTTTCCCTCATCCTCAACGCCGCTGACGATGATCTCCGGATTCTCAAGCGTCGGCTCTGTCGGATAATCCCCATGTCCCTGCACGCTGATTGTAAAGACGAAGTCCTGCCCTTCCGTCGTATCCATAGATTCCATGATATTCGGCACCAGGATGTCGTCGGTCGCCCACCCCTTCGGCGTGGTCTGCAGAATATTCATGAACTCTTTGCTCGTATAGTGGTCAAACCCCATATGGTTAAACACCTGGGCGCGGCTGTAAAAGTTTCCTCCGTTGTTGTGGAGCGCCTCTGCCCCATAGCCGAGGCTGGTCAGTGCGGTAGCGGCACTCTCCAGCACATTTGTCTTCGCATAGGTCTTATACGGGTACTCACCCGGACCGAAAAAGCGCATGCTCATGCCTGTGAGCACTTCAAACTCTGTATTCGCAGTACCTGCCCCGACGGACGGAACTTTAAAGTATCCGGTGGAATACTCACTGAACAGCTTTCTCAAGTTCGGAATCGGATCTTCAGAAAACCTGAGCCACTCCACCTCTGTCGGATCGAAAAAGGATTCAAGCTGCACGAAAATAATATTGGGCAGTTCCTCTTTGGATCTTCCCGTCTCACTCTTTGTAATTTCTCCATTATTGCTGATCTGCGCCATCATCTCTTCGCTGTAGCCGGACGGTTCGTTGATGCCGGTATTGAACAGGCTGGCAGAAAAACAGTATGGAAATCCGTAATCCTCATATGCAAATGCAATGTTCCCAAAATAATTTGAGATCACTCTGCGGTCCACTGCCACATTCGTCAGGGCAGCGCACAGGGCAAATGACGCCACGACCCCTGCCAGGGCGATAATCCTGTGCATCTTTCCTGTAAACTGCCCGCCTCTGCGCCACATGGATACGACCCAGAGTATCAGGGCGGCAACGCCGATGATGATCATGATAAGCTCAAACGTATTAAAATAATTATTTGTCAGTTCCAGGGCGTCTGAGAGCACCTTTAAGTCCTGCGCGTTAAAAGGCGTAACACGCTTTGTCAGGAGATACCCGTTGCAGGTCCCCAGAAACAGCCAGAAAACACTTAAAAGTATCCTGGCAAATACTCTCCGCCGTACCAGATATACGACGGAGAACGTTGCAAATATCAAAAAGGCATTGAACAGAAACGTCAGAGGACTCCCCACAAGGTAATCCCACGCCTCAAAAAACGAGAGCCTGGAAATCACTTCGATCAGGAAATTGATCACACATGCCAGCAGATACTGGAGCGGAAGCGACAGCCTGTTCATCCATTTATATACCGGCTGCATCTTCCGCGCGAACCTGCTGTTGCGTCGCTCTTCAAGAATACGCTGGCGCCGCTCCTTCTTCTCTTTGAAATGTCTCTTGATATCTTCCTTTTTCAGATTTCTGACTTTGACAAAAAATCCCTTAATATCAGGTTTTCTGATATGAATGAGTTTCATTTATGACCTCTTTTCTTAACCGCAGGTCACTGTTTTTCAAGACCTGCCATCCTCTCTTTTAC
Source organism: uncultured Mediterraneibacter sp. (assembly GCA_944381935.1). Classification (GTDB taxonomy): domain Bacteria; phylum Bacillota; class Clostridia; order Lachnospirales; family Lachnospiraceae; genus Mediterraneibacter. The sequence continues at coordinate 96,417 of CALWMN010000004.1, forward strand.
CTGAGCGAGCATCTGGGTATATTTCTCCAGCTTCCCGCGCTCCTCCTGTACCTTCGCTTCAGGAGCCTTGCTTACGAATTTTTCGTTTGCGAGCATCCCCTCTGCCCGCCTGATCTCTTTTGTCAGTCTCTCTTCTTCCTTCTTCAGCCTCTCGCGTTCCTGCTCAAGATCGACCAGATCTTCCAGAGGCAGATACACCACTGCATCCGGCACGACAACAGAAACCGCATTGTCGTCCACACCTTCCCTGGTGGCCTGGATTATGATGTCGCCTGCCATCATAAGCGGCATGGCAGAAGCCTTCAGTCCGCTGATCTTCTCTGCGATTTCCTGGTCTTCACAGACGATATACACTTTCGTCTTCCTGCTGTTTTGCACGTCCATGTCAGACCGGATATTCCGGATCCCCTTTGTGATCGCCTTCACACGCTCCATCACATTCTCATCGGACGGGAAATTCCACTCTTCCTTATATACGGGCCAGGACGACATCATCAGGGATTCTTCCTGCGGCACAAGCGCACCGTAGATCTCTTCCGTGATAAACGGCATGAACGGATGAAGGAGCTTCAGCGCCTGCCCGAGCACCGCCTTTAGTACCCAGAGGACACAGTCCGCCGCCGCTTTATCCTCCTTCGCATGGTAAATGCGGTATTTCGCCAGCTCCACATACCAGTCGCAGAATTCGTCCCAGATAAAGTCATAAACCTTCTGGACCGCGATCCCCAGCTCAAATTTATCCATATTCTCTGTCACATCTTTCGCCAGTGTGTTCACTCTGGAGAGGATCCACTTATCCGCGGAATTAAACAGGCTGTGGTCCGGCTCATCCACAGTCCCGTCTTTCATGTTCATGAGGATGAAGCGGGACGCATTCCACACTTTATTTGCAAAATTACGGCTTGCCTCCACTCTCTCAAGATAGAAGCGCATATCATTTCCGGGCGCATTTCCCGTCACAAGCGTGAGCCTGAGCGCATCTGCGCCGTACTGGTCTATAATCTCCAGCGGGTCGATCCCGTTCCCGAGGGATTTGCTCATCTTGCGCCCCTGGGAGTCTCTCACAAGGCCGTGGATGAGGACTGTATGGAACGGCGCTTTCCCCGTGTGCTCATACCCCGAGAAAACCATGCGGATCACCCAGAAAAAGATGATATCGTACCCTGTCACCAGCACATCCGTCGGATAGAAATAGTCATAGTCCTCCGTGTGCTTTGGCCATCCCAGCGTAGAGAAGGGCCACAATGCGGACGAGAACCAGGTGTCCAGTGTGTCTTCGTCCTGTGTGAAGTGTGTACAGCCGCAGTGCGGGCACTTCTTTGGCATCTTTCGCGCAACCACAAATTCGCCGCAGTCATCGCAGTAATATGCGGGGATCCTGTGTCCCCACCAGATCTGCCGGGAGATGCACCAGTCCCTGATATTCTCAAGCCAGTTGAGATAAACCTTGTCAAAGCGTTCTGGAACGAATTTGAGTTCCCCTGTTTTCAGTGCATTGATCGCCGGTTTTGCCAGCTCCTCCATCCTGACAAACCACTGCTGCTTGATCAGGGGTTCCACCGTCGTACCGCAGCGGTCATGGGTTCCCACGGCGTGCATGTGCGGGACAACCTTCACAAGGTATCCCTGCTCTTCCAGATCTTTTACAATGGCTTTCCTCGCCTCATACCGGTCCATTCCCGCATATTTCTCGCCTCTCTCATTGATCGTGGCGTCGTCATTCATAATGTTGATCTCTTCCAGGTTATGGCGTTTCCCAACCTCGAAATCATTCGGGTCGTGCGCTGGCGTGATCTTCACAGCCCCGGTCCCGAACTCTTTATCCACATAGGAATCTGCCACGACCGGAATCTCCCGGTTCACAAGCGGAAGGAGCACATTTTTGCCGATGATGCCCTGATATCTCTCATCGTCTGGATGCACCGCGATCGCGGTATCTCCCAGCATTGTCTCCGGACGGGTTGTGGCAATCTCAAGGAAGCGGTCTGTTCCCACAATCGGGTATCTGATATGCCAGAAATGTCCTTCCTGGTCCTCGTGTTCTACCTCAGCGTCGGAGAGAGACGTCTTACATTTCGGGCACCAGTTGATGATCCTTGACCCTTTATAAATATATCCTTTATTATAAAGGTTGATAAACACCTCTTCCACTGCTTTGGAGCATCCTTCGTCCATTGTGAACCGCTCTCTGTCCCAGTCACAGGAAACGCCCAGCTTCTTGAGCTGCTCCTCGATCGTCCCGGCATACTCTTCCTTCCACTGCCAGGTCCTCTCTAAGAATCCTTCCCGTCCCAGCTCTTTTTTATCGATTCCTTCTTCCTTAAGCTGGTTCGTCACCTTTACCTCTGTGGAGATTGCCGCATGGTCAGTGCCCGGAATCCACAGAGCATTATACCCTTCCATTCTCTTGTACCGGATCAAAATATCCTGAAGCGTATTGTCAAGCGCATGCCCCATGTGGAGTTTCCCCGTGATATTCGGGGGCGGCATTACCGTTGTGAACGGCTTTCTGCTCCTATCCACCTCAGCATGGAAATATTTTTTCTCACACCATCTGTCATACAGCGTTTTTTCAATTTTCTTCGGATCATAAGTCTTTTCCAGTTCTCTGCTCATTGTTTCCTCCTTGTTCTCCCTCATAACAGCACGTTTGTCAGTTCACGAATTTTTCACATTTCTCCCCAAAGAAAAAACCCTTTACAAATGTAAAGGGCGAAGTTTTCGCGGTACCACCTTATTTCATATATGCGCCTTTTCCTGTATCGTTTCCGTACTGCAACTTCCCTTCTGCTCTGCACATATACCTCCCGGTCCTGTAACGTAGACCACCACGTGACATCCTATCTGCCGCATTACGCCGGCTTTCAGACATCCGGTTCAGAAGCTACCTTCCACGACCCTTTTCCCGGACTGTCTTCCAGCCGGGCAATGCCCGGACAGCCCTCTCTGTCAGAAGTGATCATGTACTCCTCTTCCTCGTCACCTTTCCATTTCACCTGCTTTTAATCTTTACTAAAATGTTAACTAATAATTAACTAAGGACTATCATAGCGGTCAGGTGACGATTTGTCAAGACATATCTTCTATCATGTCTACAATATCGTACCCATAGTTTGCATCTGTTGCCCAGCCTGTCCCCTGCGGGTTTTCCTGCTGCCCGAGCCATTCCACATAAGGCGCGGAACCTTTTTTTACATATTCATAGCGCTCATCTACACATTCCCGGGAGAGGGCATCCTCTGTGGCATACGCTTTGAGATGCTGGATCTGCGCCCGTATCCCGGTCCTCACATCAGGGAATGAATTTCCCGGGACACCGTTTCCGGTCGTCCCAAGCCCTGCGAAATTAAACTGCCCGATGGATGCATCCCCTCCATACTGCAAGAAACCGGTCTCTTTCATCGACTGGGCAAAAGCCACTTCGGGCTTTACTCCCTCAGCAAGCGCTTCCTCATAATATATCCGGCAGAATGTCTCGATGCTGTCGGCTCCCCCCTCTGCCAGTTCCTCTGCCGGATAGGTTTCCCCGGAGCCCCGAAAATAGTCCACCATATCCTGAACTGTCACGTCACTGCTCCCCATGATCAGATACTGTGCATCCATCCCGGCATCCGCTGTCTGCGCACCCTGGGCTGTGTTCTCCTGCTTCTCGTCCGCCGCCGGGTCCGCATCCGCCTGGGTTTTCTCCTCAGCGGCTGCTTCTGCCACCCTTGCCTCATCCGCCTTCTCTCCGGCGGAAAAGAACCCCGCAGCGCCTGAGGCCGCCAGTATGACCGTCAGCAGCACGGCAAGTCCTGCTTCTATATATAATCTGGTCTTTCTGTCCTTCCAGTCCATCTGTATCCCTGTGTTCTCTTCCTTACTATCCAGTATATTCATCCGGCCCTCATTTTATCTCATGTGTTTCTCCTTCATCCGGGATATCCAGCGCCGGATGCCTGCCCGGGAGCGCCATCATTCTCCTGATCTCATAGAGCTTATTGACGCGGTCCTCCGTGATTTCCCGCGCTCCGTCAATCAACATGGCCTGCCACAAAAGGCGGGCATAAAATTCCAGTGACTCCATCTTATGGTAGGCATTCAGCAGGCTGTCCGAATACGCGAGCGCCCCGTGGTGCTCTAAAAGGACTGCATCATATTTCTGAAGGTAAGGTTCTATCGAATCCGGCACTTCCGATGTAGACGGTGTGGCATATGCCGCTATGGGCACACTTCCGAGGGAAACAACAGCTTCCGTCATAATCGGTCGGTCCAGCGGGATCCCGGCAATGGCAAAGGTCGTGGCATACGGCGGATGTGCGTGTACAACAGCACCCACGTCCCGTCTCTTCTGATAGACCCGCATATGCATCTTAATCTCCGAGGAAGGCCGAAACCCCTCCGATGCCTCAAGCACATTGCAGTTTTCATCAACCTTGCATATGTATTCCGGTGTCATAAAACCCTTGCTGACCCCCGTAGGCGTACACAGGAACTCATGGTCGCTTAATTTGACAGAAAAATTCCCGTCGTTGGACGCCACCATTCCTCTTTCGTAAACCCGTTTCCCAATCTCGCACATTTCCTTCTTGATTTCAAATTCGTCCCGCATCTTTTCTCCTTTGTCCCTTTTTCACTCATCGGTTCTGAGTCTGCATTACTCATCTCTCCACTCCACGTGTACCGGGCCCGTGCCAAAATTTTTATCAATCAGCCGGCAGTATTCCTCATACGCTTCTACTCCGTGGAAATTTTCTTCCAACGCATCCCGTACCTCCTTGTAATACCATTCCAGCGCCGACTTGCTTTGCATACGGAACCGCAGCCACAGGCTCTCTCCCGCTGCCGGGTAATCCCGGTCAATATCACGCATATTGGACAGCTTGTCCGCCAGTCCGATCATCTGGACAGGCAGGGATGCCTCTTTGAGCCGTCTGACCGTGTTCCCCTTTCTTTCTTCCCATGACTGTGACTTGTCTTCACTCTCCTGTGCCACCATCTCCGCAACCCGCTCTCCAAACTGCAGTTTCAGGACATCTTTTGTAATCCCGTCGCAGTCTTCAATCGTATCATGCAGCACAGCCGCGCAGATAATCTCTTCGTCCCCGGTCATCGTGGAAACAATATCGGCAACCTCTATGGGATGTACGATATAGGGTCGCCTTGTCCCCTTGCGGAACTGTCCCTCATGGGCTTTCGTCGCAAATTCTATTGCCTCGTCAATCATCCGCCTACCTCCTTAATCCCAGAACACTCCTACACTTAAAATCTTATCACACCCGGGAAACAAGCACAATCAAAACCGTATTTTGGACCGAAACTGTTTCTCGTCGCGCCTTTACGTGCTATACTGGAATGAACTAAAACAAACGGAGGTCGAACATGAAAAAAAAGAATGTACTTGTCACCGGATCCTCGAGGGGGATCGGAAGGGAATGCGCCCTTGCTTTTGCCCGGGAGGGGTATCACGTCTTCGTCAACTGCAGGCATTCCCTGGAGGAATTAAAAGAGACAGAAGCCTTAATCCGCTCCTTGGGCCAAAGCTGCACCGCCGTTCCCGGGAATGTCGCGGATCCCGACTGCGTCCGGGACATATTCTCCGTCATCCAAAAGACATGCGGCGGACTCGATGTGCTGGTCAACAATGCCGGGACAGCGTGGTTCGGGCTTCTCTCTGATATGACAGACGACGACTGGCGCGAGGTGCTGGATACGAATCTGTCCTCCGCATTTTATTGCTGCCGCGCCGCCCTTCCGCATATGATCTCCCGCAAATCCGGGAAAATCATCAACATCTCCTCCATGTGGGGGACTTCCGGCGCTTCCTGTGAGGCTGCCTATTCCGCGTCAAAGGCCGGCCTGCATGGCCTGACCCGGGCGCTTGCCAAAGAGCTGGCTCCAAGCAATATCCAGGTAAATGCAGTCGCGTGCGGCGCGATCGACACTGCAATGAACGCGCGGCTTGATCCGGATGAGAGAAAGGCCCTGGCAGATGATGTGCCTGCCGGACGGTTCGGAACTCCCGTGGAAGTGGCGCAGCTCGTATTGCTGGCAGCCAATGCCCCCTCCTATATGACCGGACAGGTTATCGGGCTGGATGGAGGATTCCTGTAGGTTTATTTTCTTCCTCAATCCGAATCACGCTCCACTCCCCTTTTCAGATTTTTCCATAAATTTCTTTTGGAACAAACGCTTTCACTGCAATACCATCCTCCGTATATTCCTCTGATAGAAGCTGTCCTCTTCTGCGAATCACCTGTATTGTACCTGCCTGGGAGAAGCCATACAGGCGCTCAACATAGATCTGATCCCGCCTGATCAGGTCCAGGAGCGCCCTCTTGAGCTCTTCAAGCCCCTCTCCGGTCCTGGCAGATACCGGGATGGAATATTCTGCCTGGAAATCCCGCACGTATCCCGGGCACTCCAGAAGATCCTGCTTATTAAACACGGTGACAACCGGCTTTCCCCCCACCCCAAGCTGGCGCAGGGTTTCATAGACCACATGCATCTGTGTTTCCATCCGCGGATTGGAAGCATCCACTACATGCAGGATGATATCCGCATACTGCACTTCTTCCAGCGTACTTTTAAATGCCTCCACGAGATGATGGGGCAGCTTTCGGATGAAACCGACCGTATCTGTCAGCAGGATCTCCTGGGAATGTTCCAGCATGAGGGACCTCGTTGTGGTATCCAGCGTGGAAAACAGCATATCATCTTCCGGTATTCCCGCATCCGTCAGTGTGTTCTCAAGACTGCTCTTGCCTGCCGATGTATAGCCGACCAGAGCTGCCACCTTAAGCCCTGACTGCTTTCTCTGGCTTCGTATCAGCTCCCTGTGCCTTTCCACGTCTTTGAGTTCTCTCTTGAGACGGCCGATCCGCTCCCGGATCAGTCTCCGGTCCATCTCCAGCTTTTTCTCGCCGGGCCCCCTCGTGCCGATCCCGCCGCCCAGCCTGGAGAGGGACCGTCCCAGTCCCGCAAGCCTGGAGGAGCGGTATCTGAGCTGGGCAAGTTCCACCTGTATCTTTCCTTCCCCTGAAACTGCCCTTGCGGCAAAGATATCCAGAATCAGAAGCGTCCTGTCTATCACCTTGCAGGACAGCTCCTCCTCCAGATTCCCAAGCTGTGCACTCGTAAGCTCATCATCGCAGATGATCCCCGTGGCATCCGTCTCCCACAGCAGCTCTTTTAGTTCCAGAAGCTTTCCTCTGCCGATATAAAATCCCGGATGGATGCTCTCTCTTGCCTGGATAAGCCTTCCTGCCACCTGTGCCCCCGCTGTCCGGGCAAGCTCTGAAAGCTCATCCAGGGATACTTCCGCCGGCTCTTCGCTTCCGGTATCCACCCCTACCAGGATTACTTTTTCATATATTTTTTCTGTCTCAAACATACACGTCCGTCCTCCTCCCTTCCCCCACTTCCCGGCTTTTCCCTGCCGGATCAGGCTATCTGAGCCGGATGACAAACGCAGGAAGCGGCGGGTCGTTCCCCCTGTTGTAAAAGGAGTGCAGAATCACGAGCCATTCCCGCGTATCCAGATCCTTCAGCCATCTGAGGAAGGCTGCCTTCTCTTCATATCCTGTATCTCCTCCGCTGTAAATACAAATACCCAGCACCCCTCCCGGCTTTAAGAGGGAGAGTCCCTCCCGGGCTGCCCTCAGGCTAATATCCGGCAGGGTTGCTATCTTGTGGTCTCCCCCCGGAAGGTAGCCAAGATTGAATACCACTGCACTTACCTGCTCCCTGACATACTCTTTCATCTTCTCATGGCTGTCGCATATCAGTTCCGCACTGTCCAAAAGTCCCGCCTGTCCGAGGCGTTTCCGGGTATGGTCTATCGCATCCTCCTGGATATCAAAGGCATAGACTTTTCCCCCTTCTCCTGTCAGGCGGCAAAGGAACTCCGTATCGCTCCCATTGCCTGCGGTCGCATCAACACATATATCCCCCGGACGGATATAACCGGCGAGTATGCTGTGGCAGTACTCTGTTATCTGATATTGTTTTGCCAGATCCTTCTCTGTCATATTTTTCTCCAAAAAAGTCAAGTGCTTTTCCTCGCGGTCCCACTCCGCCGGAAAGCACCTGCCTATCTTCCCCTATCGTGTCTCAAGAAACTCTGCCTCTTTCTGCGCCGCTTCGTCATCCGGATACTGATTCACATATTCTGCTATCTTCTGTTTTGCATTCTCCCAGTCAGCCTGCCTTTCATAACAGATGATCTCATTGTATTCCATTTCCCGGACCAGGTCCGCATCTGCATCTTCCCTTCCTGAATCTGCAAGAGCCAACCCTGCCCGGATTGATTCCAGGGCATTTCCATAGTCTCCTGTCTGCATTGCGCATACCCCCATCAGGTTATAGATCTGTACGGTCTGCTCTGCCCCTTGATTCACTGCATTTTGAAATGCTTCCAATGCCTGGGCATATTCTCCTGTCTCATAGTATGCCATGCCAAGCCCGCGGTATCCCTCTGCCTCCATTTCCTCATTTCCGTCAGAAACAGCTTTCTGAAATTCGGTTACAGCAGTCTCATAATCCCCTGCTTCAAGTGCATCCGTCCCGTCCTTAAGGGCGTTTGCACATCCGGCAGAGACACACGCAATGGACACCCCCATGATCAATACCGCAATTCTCTTTTTTATCATTATCCGTCATACTCCTCTTTTTTAATCTGTCTGTCATTTACTCCGGGTACTTCATCATCCAGAAGGAATTGAGAATGTTGATCAGCATGACAGCCATATCTGCAAAAATAGCATTCTGCATGGTCACATACCCGAAAAATGCCAGCATAATAAGGATCACTTTCATTCCGATGGCGAAGATCATATTCTGCTTCACGGAGCGAAGCGTTGCCTGGGAAATCTTAATCGCGTTGATGATGCGCGCCGGTTCATCCTCCATCAATATGATATCCGCAGCTTCCAGCGCTGCATCGGCCCCCAGGCCTCCCATCGCGATCCCGATATCCGCACGTGCCAGAACCGGGGCGTCGTTGATGCCGTCGCCTATAAACGCCAGCTTCTCTCCCTCCATCTGGCTCTCCATAAACTCCTCAAGCTGCTCCACCTTGTCCTCCGGCATCAGCTCTGCATATACGCTGTCAATGCCGATCTCTTTCGCCACGTCCTCCGCCACTCTCTCGTTATCGCCTGTGAGCATGACTGTCGCAAGGTTCCTTTTATGAAGCCATCTGACAAGCTTTTTGGCGTCTTTTCTGATGACATCAGAAATGAGGATATATCCCGCATAATTCCCGTCGACTGCCACATGTACCGCCGTCCCGATCTCTTTCACCGGCTGATAGTAGAGACCCTGCCGGTTCATGAGTCTGGAATTGCCGATATACACTTCCCTGCCATCCACATATACCCGGACGCCGTATCCCGGATAATCTTTCAGTCCATCCACACGGGATATATCGAGTCTTCTGCCGTATGCTTCCCTCAACGACTGGGCGATCGGGTGCATCGAATACGCCTCGCCGAGCGCCGCCACTTCCAGAAGTTCGTCCTCTGCCATCTTGTGCGGGAACACTTTCTGGACATGGAAAACGCCTTCTGTGAGCGTACCTGTCTTGTCAAAGACAAACGTATCTACTCTTGGCAGTTCTTCCAGAAATGTCCCTCCCTTGATCAGGACGCCCTGCTTCGATGCTGCACCTATCCCTCCCAGAAATGCCATAGGTATGGAAACCATAAGACCGCACGGACACGCGGCAACCAGGATGACCAGTCCCCGGAAGATCCATTCGCCGCCTGCCTCCACAAACATCATCGGCGGAAGGATCACAGTCATCAGGGCGATCAGTATGACGATCGGAGTGTAATACCGGGTAAACTTATCTGCGAAATGCACGCTGTCCGACTTCTTTTCATTTGCATTCTCCACAAGCCTCATGATCCTTGCCGCAGTAGAGTCATTGTATATTCTGGCCACTCTTGCTTCCAGCACTCCGCTTAAGTTGATGCAGCCACTGTACAGCCTGTCCCCCGCCTTTACCTCCCTTGGCTTGGATTCTCCGGTGATGGCTTTCATGTCGATCGTTCCGGACCCTACTGTGACGATCGCATCCACCGGAATCTTTTCTCCTGGCCGGAGTACGATGATCTGGCGTTCCTGCAGCTCCTGCGGCGGCACGACTTTTTCCGTATTTCCCACCTTCAGATTGGCGTATTCCGGCCTGATATCAATAAATTCCGCAATCGATTTTTTCGTCCGGCTCAGCGAGAGTTCCTCTACCATCTTGCCCGCCTGGTAAAAGAGCATGGCGCCAACGGCTTCCTTGTTCCTTCCCACAAAAAACGCTCCTGCTGTCGCTATGATCATCAGGATATTCTCATCAAACACTCGGTGCTTTATCACGGAAAGGATCGTATCCCGGTATGTAGTCGCAGATAATGCGGCATATGGGAGAAGAAACAGCGCCGTCTCCACCATACGGTTCATCTGCGCATATTCGGATACTCCCCAGGCGATCAGATACAGCAAAAGCCCTGCCCCGATCTCAATTCCTTTTCGCTTCGCTTCTTTTGTCATTCCTTTTTCCCTGCGGCAGCCTCATAATCGTGTAAGACCTGGGATCTGCCCCTCCAGCTTTCCTTACGCCCTCCGGCCGATGCAGAGAGCTTACCTGACCATTATACCGAAAAGAGAGAGATGCATCAATATCTTTTCCACTCTCAGCACACATTCTTAAAAAATGTCATATAAGCGCAGTAACGAAAAAGACCGGGAACATATATATTACCCGGTCTTTCTGTCTCTCTATTCTGTTTTCTGTTCCGAAAAACGGATGATCTTGCGCTCCGCCTTCTCCGGGATCACATTATCCGTTACATCCTCCATATTCTCCCCGTTGGCATCATGGACTATACATTCCTGAATCGCTTCGTTCAATGAGAGCATCTTATCATCCAGCTCCGATACCATCCTCGCACATTCCCGCAAATCCCGGCTTATATACTCCGGCGCATTTCCCTCAAACTTATAGTAAATCTTATGCTCCAGGCTTGCCCAGAAGTCCATTGCGATCGTCCTGATCTGGATCTCAACCTTGGTATCCACTACGCTGTCCGAAAGAAAGATCGGTACGGACACGAGCATATGGTAACTTTTATAACCACTCTCTTTCGGATTCTTTATATAGTCTTTGATGGAAAGGACCTTGAGGTCACTCTGGTTTCCAATCATCTCAGCCAAACGGTAAATATCTGATGTGAAAGAACAGATAAGACGTACGCCTGCCACATCATTGATGTAGCGTACCATATTTTCGATCGAGGTTTCATACCCATAACGTTTCAGCTTTTTAACAATACTTTCCGGAGTCTTGATCCTTGTCTTGATATGCTCGATCGGATTGTACTGGTGTACGTGCTGAAATTCTTCATTGAGAATTTCCAGCTTTGTGCCTACTTCTTTCAGAGCTGCATTGTAAAGAAAAATAACTGTTTTCCAGCTGTCAACATCTTCGTAGCTCTTCAATGCAGCCTCCATCTGCTGTTCAGCTTTCATTACAGACATCCCCCATTGGTTGCTTTGTTTTCATACAGTATACCATATTTTACATGGGATGTCACAGAGTTCACTCTTTTTTTATGATTTTAATCTCCGTTCCGCTGTCCTGTCACAGTTCCAGCTTCATCTCTCCGAATTTGATCCATTTTTTCTTTCTCATAAATTCTGAGATCAGGAAGGCAAGCACTGCCGGAAGGATGAACTGGATCACGATGATCTTGGCAAACACAGCCATCTCCGGTTCTGTCTGCGTCATGACCTGCCAGGTCATCAGAGGTCCCACCAGCCCGGCGGTTCCCATGCCCGATCCAGTCGCATTGTTTGTCATGTGCAGCACTACCGTCCCTACAGGGCCGAGGATCGCGCTGGAAAGGATAGCGGGAAACCATATGAGCGGATGCCGTACAATATTCGGGACCTGAAGCATGGAAGTCCCGATCCCCTGTGCCAGAAGACCTCCGAACTTATTCTCCCGGAAGCTAGCCACGGCAAATCCTACCATATTGCAGCAGCATCCTACCGTCGCCGCACCTGCCGCCAGTCCCGACAGATTCAGGATTACCCCCAGCGCTGCAGAGCTGATCGGAAGGGTCAGGATCATTCCCATCAGTACAGAAACGATAATCCCCATCAAAAATGGCTGCTGCTCAGTTCCCCAGTTAATGAGCGACCCGAGCCAGGACATGAAACGGGAGATTGGAGGCCCCGCAAACAACCCCACCGCCGCGCCTGCCGCGATGCACACCAAAGGCGTCAAAATGATATCCAGCTTTGTCTTTCCTCCGATCAGGATTCCAATCTCTGTAGCAATATATGCAGCCACAAACGCACCCAGCGGCTCCCCCGGACCGCTTAAGATTACTGCACCGTCCACATACACCTGTCCTGCCAGTATCCGGCTGGCAAATGCACCGGTCATCCCGGCCACTGCCGCGCAGACTGCCACCAGCTCCGGAGCATTGAGCTTCCTCGCCACACCGACTCCGATCCCGGCTCCGGTAAGGGACGCTGCCACGCCCCCGATCAGGTAGATCATATCCCCGATGTTCCCTTCCGCATAAGTTCCGATCTGCTGGATAATCGTACCGATAATCAGGGTGGCAAACAATCCGTGGGTCATGCCGCCCATACCCTCCACAAAGATTCTGTCCAGAATACTCTTCATTTTTCCTTCGTCCTTTCGCTGTCTCAAAAATTCTTTCTGTCACAGGGGTGCGGTATCTTTTCTCATCCTAAGCAAGAATGCTTTTCCCCCTCCTCAGATACCGCCCTGCCCCTCTGCTTCCAAGGAATCTGTTATTCTCTGCAATCACATTTCCCCTCTGCATGACAAGGTCAATGTCTCCTTCTGCGGGCAATCCTTCGTAACAGGTATAATCTGCAGCTCCGTGCATATCCGCATGTGTCAGAATCCGCCTCTTCGCCGGGTCAAAGATCACCAGATCCGCATCCGCCCCCGGAAGGATCGCCCCTTTCTGAGGATACAGTCCGTACATGCGGGCAGGATTCGTACAGAGATATTTCACAAACTGGTGCAGTGTAATCCTCCCCTTCGCCACACCTTCCGAGTACATGACCCGGAATCTTTCTTCTACTCCGGGCGCTCCGTTCGGGCAAGCGGTAAAATCCTCCGCCCCTGCCTGCTTTTCCTTTCCAAAGCAGAACGGGCAGTGGTCCGTGGCAACAGTGTCAAGGATGTTATCCCTGAGCGCTCCCCACAGTGCTTCATTGTCCTCCTTTTTCCTGAGAGGCGGCGACATAATTGCCTTAAGTCCCTCCTGTGGGTCCTGATACAGGCCATCCGTCAGGGTCAGGTACTGGGGGCAGGTCTCCGCTGCAAAATTCTTCTGCCCATTTCTTCTTGCCTTCGTCACCTCCAGCAGTCCTGCCCTGCTTGACAGATGTACAATATAAAGCGGTGCGTCCTGCGCCATTGCCGCCAGATGGAGCATCCTTCCCACAGCCTCCGCCTCACATCCTGCTGGGCGGCTTAAGGGGTGATATTTCGGCTCCGTGCATCCATTTTCGATATAATGCCTGCGAAGATAATTGATGACTCCATCGTTCTCACAGTGCACTGCGATCACGATCCCGTCTTCTTTCGCCTGCTTTAGCACCTGAAAGAGGCCGTCATCTTTTAACATAAAGTCGTACGTCATGTAGGCCTTAAAACTTGTGATCCCTTCCTTTCCTGCAATCTCTCCCATCTCCTTTAAGACAGATGCGTCCACATGCTGGATCACACCGTGGAAGCCGTAATCGATCACTGCCTTCCCGTCCGCAATCCGGTGATACTCCTCCACCTGATGCCAGAGGCTGCATCCCTTCGGTCCAAACGCCATATGGTCCACAATCGTCGTCGTGCCGCCGCACGCCGCTGCCACCGTGCCGTCATAAAAATCATCTGCCGCACGGTACTTCCCCGCCTGGAGATCCATATGGGTATGTACATCCACTGCCCCCGGAAAAACATATTTCCCTGAAGCGTCAAGAATCTCTGCCCCCTCTTCGTCAAAACCGGTCCCGACTGCTCGGATCTTCTCGCCTTCGATCATGACATCTCCCCGAAATACATGGGAATCTGTGACTATGGTTCCGCTTTTTACTATTTTCCTCATCTGGATACCTCCCGTTGTCTTAGCGAACAGACTTATATTTATAGAATATCATCAGAATTGGCCAAAAACAACAAGAAAAAGATGCTGCTTCACAAAATGTTGTGGCAGCATCTTTCCTCTCTGGCTTCTGCTCCTGAAAAACAGGTTTTCACCGTTCTCCTATTCTTTTGTAAGACTTCCTTTTTTCGATCTTGTCTTGCTGTACAGCGCAAGAAGGATCGTGCCGATCACTCCGGCCGATACCGCGTTGCTGATCGCTGCGACAACTCCCTGCGCAAAGACAAGATTCGCCGGTTCGGCATATACTACAATGTCAAGAACCGGGGCAACGATGACCCAGGAAATCACATTGGCTATAATCTGATATACATTAAAGCGAATGGCATCCTTGCCTGTGAACTCGCCTTCCTCCACTTTCAGTTTGGGATAGGCAAGTCCTGTGACAAAGCAGGTCAGGCCGCTTGCCACTACCCAGCTCCACCACGGAGACCCGTACTGGATCGCATCGGAAAGCCCATGCCCAATCAGGCCAATCAGCCCCCCTGCGATCGGCCCGAACAGGGCGGCGAAGAAAGCGCCGACTCCATACGCTGTCTTGATGTCTGTCTCCGGGATCCCGGTCGGGATCTTCACATACATAAACAATACGATGAACAGTGCTGCCCCGAGACCTGTCGCAACAATGGTTTTTGTCTTAAAGTCAAATAATTTTTTCTCCATTTACATCTTCCTCCTTTTAGATCAATGGTGATATGTATTATCAACAACAGAAGCAGTGCCCCCAACCTGGCGCTCCTTCTGCTATCAACCATATTTTAATGCATCATGTACCTATGCCTTTGAAAACTCTACCGTCCACTCCGGTCCATATCCGACGCCATACCTCTCACTGAAGCTGCCCTGGCTGACTGCCACGGCAATCTTCATCAGCTCATTGTTATAGATCATCGGCTCTCCTTTCCCTGCATATCCGAAGCTCTTGTGGAAGAGAATGGTATCGTCAAACACTTTCTTCCCGCCATGTCTTACAACCGTGCGGACCATATCGCCGTATTCAAAGCCTGCTTCGCGGAACCCGACAAGGGAAATATTCGTCCAGAGATTCCCGAAGTTCGGATCGTTGATCTCAAAGATCCCTTCCGCCTTTCCCTGGCCGGTTACAGGCTCCAGGATCTGATGTTCCACAATCTCTTCCACCGGGTATTCCGGACCCACCCCCTCGAAATCAATTATACCGCTTGCAAGCTTTGCCGCAGTGTATCCGAACAGGTCACGTCCGTGGAAGATCGCCACTTCCTCTGTGCCTTTCCCTCTCAGCCTGTTGACGGACTCGTCGATCTCCCTTACCGCCTCAATCCCCATGAACCGTTTCACATGGGTGAGGGAACCGTTATCCGGCGACACCACATAATGGCCGCTCTTTGTCCTGGCAACACAGGCACGCCTTTTCGTGCCCACTCCCGGATCAACCACTGAGACATAGATCGTCCCCTCCGGCCAGAACGGCAGGCTCTGATAGAGCCGGTAGCTTGCGCTCCATGTGTCATACTGGGGCAGTTCATGGGTTCCGTCCATGATCTCCAGCTCCCGGTCGACGCTTTTTACCACTCCGTACATGGAGCTTACTGCTCCCTCTTTATAAGTAAAATCTGTCTGGAATACCAGAATCGGTTTCATAGCTGTTTTCTCCTTTCTGCCACTGCTATCCGTTTGTCTGAGCATCATCCCCTGTCCGTCAGGCAAACGGATTATAAAATCTCGATCCATTTACGAAAAGCGATACGCACACAGACCCTGCCAGGACTGCCGCAGAGAAAAGCATTGCGAGATAATCCGCCCGGCGCAGCGGTTTCCCGGCATACCATGTGCGCTTTTTATGTTTCCCGAATCCTCTTAACTCCATCGCATTGCTGATCAGCTCGATCCGGTCCAGGGTCGTAAAGATCAGCGGCACGAAAATATTCATCATGTTCTTCACTCTTGTTCCGAGCTTTTCTTTCTTGGACAGGTCAAGTCCCCTGCTCTGCTGCGCCAGGGAAATATCCTGGTAGTCCCGGATCATATCCGGGAAATATCTCAGGGTGAGGGCAAGCGAATACGCCGCCTTATAGCTCACTCCGATCCGGTTGAGCGACGCCGCAAATTCACTGGGATTCGTCGTCAGGAGAAAAATCATTCCCAGCGGGATTCCCGAGGCATACTTTAAGATCTTTGTGATCTGATAGAGAAGCTGCTCAAGGGTAACGGTATATCTCTGTGTAAAGCGGAATATCTCATGGCTTGTCCCGTATATCTCCACCCCGTACTGCGGACTGAACAGAAAAGTCAGGAAGAAATTAAACAGAAGAAATATCCCCACATATATGGCCATCAGCCTGATCTGGCTGAACCTGATCTCTGAAATCCTGAAAAAGACAAAGGAAAGGAGCAGGACAAAAAGGATGTACCGGATGTCATAGGAAAACATAACCGAGAATGTCAGGCAGATGAATGCAACCAGCTTCGTAAGCCCGGACAGATTGTAGATGAAATTATCCCTGTCTATATAATCAAACAGCTTAGCTTTCATTCTCCTCTCGCCCCCCTTTCATAGTCAATGAAATTCTGTACGAAAGCCGATGGATCCTCTATCCCTGTCTTTACTGCCAGTTCGTACAGGGAGGTCACTTTCAGGTTGGCTCTCTTCGCGATCTCTTCATCCGTCAGGATATCGACTGCGCTGGCATCGCCGATCTTCTTCCCCTCTGAGATCACGATGGCATGGGGAGTATACTCCAGCATCAGATGCATGTCGTGGGTGATCATGATAATCGTAACGCCCTGGCTGTTCAGGCTTTTTAAAAACTCCATGATCTCTGTGTAATGGTGATAGTCCTGTCCGGCTGTCGGCTCATCCAGGATCAGAATCTGCGGTTCCAGCACAAGGACAGATGCAATCGTGACACGTTTCTTCTGCCCGAAGCTCAGTGCCGATACCGGCCACTTCTTAAAGGGAGACAGTCCGCATATCTTCAGTGCCCTGTCCACTCTCGGCTCTATTTCCTCCTCTGGGACGCCCCGGATGCGCAGTCCCAGCGCCACCTCGTCATAAATCATCGGCTTACAGATCATCTGATTGGGATTCTGCATAACAAATCCGATCTTGTGGGAGCGCTCCTTGATCGTCCAGTCTGCCATGTCATTGCCGCTGTAATAGAGTTTTCCCTCATCCTCTTTTACAAAGCCGCATATCACTTTTGCAAGCGTGCTCTTCCCCGCGCCGTTCGTCCCGACCACACTGACCATCTCACCTTTTTTGATCTCAAAATTGATATCCTGGAGGATTCTGCGTCTCTTCGTATACTGGAAGCTGATGTGATCCGCCTTTAGCAGCACCTCGCCCTTTTCTCTTTCCGGCTTTTTCTCCTGCGCCTGGTTCCATGCCCTGACAGCCTGGCTCACCCGCCCCACATCCAGGGTATCCAGCCGTCCTGCCCTTAGCTCCGGCGTTACGCTGACTCCCGCGTATTTCAGCGCCGTGACATAGAGCGGTTCCCGGATTCCCAGTTCCGGCAGGATATCCGCTGCCATCAGCTCATCCGGCGGCAGATCCGCCACGATCCTCCCTTCACTGACCACAATCACCCTGTCCACATCACGATAGAGGACGTCCTCCAGCCTGTGTTCGATAATGACCACTGTCTTCCGGGCATCCTTCCACACCCGGTCAATCAGATCGATCGCCGTCTTCCCCGTCGCCGGGTCCAGGTTCGCCAGCGGCTCGTCAAAGAGCAGGATGTCCACATTGTCCACCATGACTCCGGCAAAGGAGACTCTCTGCTTCTGGCCGCCTGACAGTTCATACGGGGACGACTTCAACAGCTTCCCCATGTCCACAATATCCGTCACCTTCTGCACGGTCTCTCTCATCTCTGAAAGCTCCATGCAGTCGTTCTCCAGGGCAAACGCCACGTCCTCGCCCACCGTCAGTCCGATAAACTGCCCGTCCGAATCCTGCAGGACAGTTCCCACCTTCTTGGACAGTTCAAAGATATCCATATCCCTGGTCTCTTCACCCTTGATCTTCAGGCTCCCCTTGACCTCTCCCCTATAGGAAAAGGGGATCAGTCCGTTCAGGCAGTGCCCCAGAGTACTCTTTCCGCTTCCGCTGGGACCCACCAGCAGTACTTTCTCCCCCTCATAGATCTTCAGGTTAATGTCGTAAAGCGTCGGTTCCGCCTGGCTGAAATACTGGAACTGAAAATCCTTAAACTCAATCACTGCTTTTTTCTCTGTCTGGTTCATGCTGTACCCTCCCGTACTTCAGTATTATATCAGGAACCGGCTCCGGTCCTGGTCAGGGACAGCCATCCGCCGATCCGCTGAAACCCGATCCTCGCGTACAGATTATGGGTGTCTCCCCGGATGCAAAGCAGGCAGGGAGTCTTTCCCTTCTCTATCCTGCCCCGGATCATCTGCTCTGAAGTATAAAGATGCCTGAGCTCTCTGATGCCCTGGAGGAAATGGAAGATATCTTCCGCATCCTCTCTGCCGGCAGTGCAGATCCCTATATTCTCCGGTTCTTCCAGCATCGACGGATCCTTCAGTGCATGCAGACCTCTTTCCTCCGGATAATAATCTGTCTGAAACTTCTCATCAAAGCCGAAATCCTCTATGTCTGCAAGCATAAAGGTATTGTATGCCGCCTCCTGTCTCAGATAAGGCATAAGCATATCCTTGTCCTGCGCCGTACATTGTTTTATCATAATATTCCCTGTCCCTTTGTTTCCGTACTAATCCTCATATATGATACGGGGCGCCTTGCGGATCGTAATTCTCCAGTTGGTCCCTGTCCCGATGTTATACGCCCGCGCAAAGCTTCCCTGATTGATCGCCACAGCCATACAGTCCAGGCTGTTCACATACAGGAGCGGTTCCCCGACATATACGTCGGCGAAGCTCTTTGCATACACAAGAATGTTTTTATAGAGAGTCCTTGTCTCATTCTCGATGCTGATTTCCACCCTTCCGCCATGCTTCACGCCAAGCTTTAAGAACATCTCCCTCGTGATATTCGTCCAAAGGCTGCCGAAACGCACATCCAGGACGTCGATCGTTCCGCTTACCTTCTCTCCGTCGTACACTGCCTCGATCACGGGCAGCTCGATTACACTTTCCGGTTCCACCTCCGGTCCCACCTCTTCAAAGGTGATCACTCCGGACGCCATCTTCGCCCCGGTGTAGGCATAGATGTCCCGCCCGTGGAAGGTGTAGCTTTCTCCTGAGTTTGGCAGCCTGTTGACCGTCTCGTCGATGACCCTTGCACCTTCAATACCGATAATCCTCTTTACATGGGTCAGCGTCCCATTGTCTGGCGTTACGATATACTGTCCCGTCATGGTCTTTACGACGATACTCCGTCTCGTAGAGCCCACACCCGGGTCTACAACGCTGACAAACACCGAACCCTCAGGCCAGTAGCTCACTGTCTGGATCAGACGGTAAGACGCCTCCCAGATGTCATACTGTGGGATCTCATGGGTCAGGTCCGAAATATTAAGGTCCTGGTTTACCCCGTACGCAACCCCATACATTGCGCTGACCGCTCCGTCAGCAGTTCCAAAATCCGACTGTAAAATCAATGGTTTCATTTTATTCTTTCCTTCTCCTGCTAAGGGCACACTCTGCCCTTGCTATGCCTAAAAGTATACTTTTTTTGACAAAACGTGTCAAGGTAGGTTGTAAAACAACGCCGGATTTCTGCCCTCTGTTACTTTCCGGATGACTTTAGGATTTGATTGTGATAGAATAATCGTGATTTAACAAATGAAAGGACTGATGCTATGTTCCGTCTCTGGGGGAAAGAATTTAAAGACAATAAAATGGTGCGGGATACCGTCGTCTGCGACGAGACTGACGGC
Source organism: uncultured Mediterraneibacter sp. (assembly GCA_944381935.1). Lineage (GTDB taxonomy): Bacteria > Bacillota > Clostridia > Lachnospirales > Lachnospiraceae > Mediterraneibacter. The sequence goes on from CALWMN010000004.1 coordinate 116,440, forward strand.
ACCCGCACACACAAGGTCTTTCATGCGCTGGATGAAATCTGCTATGAATTTGACTTAAGCACACCGATCTGGCTGGACTCCACGATCCAGGATTTCAAACGCCACGCAAAGGCGCGCTTCTATCAGGACAATTTTGTGGATTCCATCGACTTTGACTATCTGGAGATTCAGGTCATTGAGGAGTAGGGAAACTCTTTCTTCTTATTTCCCATTCTCCAGAAAGATCTTTCTCGTCACAAAATTATAGACCATCACCACGCCTGTCGCCCCGATCTTTGAGATCATATAGAAGATGCCGAGCATATCCACCGCGACCCACATGATGATCTGGTTAATCCCCAACCCGATGACACTGAGAATGATAAACACGGCAAAGTCCTGCGCCTGGCTGCGTTCTCCGGTCACATTGAACACCCATTTCACACTGAGGATATAGTTGTAGATCACAGAAACCGTAAACGAGATTCCGCTCGAGATCAGGTAATTGATCCCCACCACTTCTGTCAGAAAGATCATGACCAGATAATCAATTAAAAATGAACCCATGCCGACAACGGCAAAGCGGACGATCTGCTGTTTCAAAGATGTTTTCTTATCCAAAATAGACACTCCTGTTCATAATATAAATCAATCTAAAAGTCCATATTCGTCTCTTTACAGATATAGATCGGACGCCTCTTTGTCTCAAGATAGGTTTTGGCAAGATACATCCCGAGAATCCCGATGCAGAAAAGCTGGATTCCGCCCAGCATCAATATGATACAGGTCATCGAGGGCCATCCCGCAACAGGATCTCCAAAGCACAGAGTCCTCACAAGGATCACGATCAGAAATACAAATGCGGCCGCACACATGATAAATCCGAATATGGAGGCAAGCGCCAGGGGCGCTGTGGAGAACCCGATAATTCCCTCCAGGCTGTAGAGAAGCAGTTTCCAGAAGGACCACTTCGTCTCTCCTGCCCTCCTCTCCACATTCTCAAACTCGATCCATTTCGTCTCAAAGCCTACCCATCCGAAGATTCCCTTTGAGAAACGGTTGTACTCTTTCATCTCCATGATTGCATCCACAAACTTCCGGTTCATCAGACGGTAGTCTCTCGCTCCGTCCATGATCTCCGCCGTAGAGATCTTATTCATCAGGCGATAGAAACGCCTCGCAAAAAAACTCCTCACAGGAGGTTCTCCCTTTCTGGTCACTCTCCTGGTCGCAGCGGAATCATAGCCTTCCTCCCGCACTGCCTTAAGCATCTGCGGCAGCAGCTCCGGCGGGTCCTGAAGATCCGCGTCCATCATAGCCACATAATCCCCGTCCGCATGTTCAAACCCCGCATAAATCGCAGCTTCCTTGCCAAAGTTCCGTGAAAAAGAAATATATTTCACACGTTCATCCTGTCCGGCAAATTCCCGTACAATCTCCAGCGTCCGGTCCCTGGACCCATCATTGACAAAAATAACCTCCACGTCAAACTCACCCAGGTTTTTCGTCATCTTGCAAAATTCTTCATAAAAAAACGGGAGCACTTCTTCCTCATTATAACAGGGTACTACAAGCGATACTTTTTCCCTTCTCATTTTTCTCTCCTTCTCTTTTGAATCCCGGCAGCCGCCAATACTGCGATACTGATCAGGCTCGCCAGACCTGCCGCTTTATAGAGCAGGGGTTCATGATATCTCACCTCAATGCGCCCTTCGGGCTTTCCGCCCGTAAGAGACACTGTCAGCTGATGATTTTCAGAGGGCGCCTGTTCCATCCTTTCCCCATTGAGATAAATATCGTACATTCCGTAATCATAAATCGGGAGGCGGAGGATGCACTCTTCTGTCACTCCTGAATAGTCAAAAAAGAGTTCCACGCCATTTCTTTCATACCCGGAAATCTCAATGTTACTGCTGGCTCGGATCGTGTCCCCCTGTTCAAGTATCTCCCCTGCATTGACATCGGCAGCATAATAGTCGAACCAGTTGCCCTGTCGGCTCTTCACTTCGCTTCTGGAAGAGACAAAGATCTCTCTTGACGCATACTGGTCCATACAGGAAAATGCCATGAACACCGCCAGACCTGCCAGAACCGCAACGGTCTCCTTCCTCTTTTCTTTTATCAGCTCCTGGACTGCAATCCCCGTTGTAATCGAGAGAAACAGCGATGCATAAGCTAAAAATCTCCAGGAGAACTGGATCGTCCCCAGAATCTTATACAGTCCCGGGAGACTATCCTGAATGAATCCCCACGGAAAGGCCCTGACAGACATATAGCAGCAGAATGCCCCGACGCACAGGCATACAGTCCCGATCTTTTTGAGACGTGCATCGACTGATTTTCTAATAAAAGCATAATACATATAGACCAGGCTTCCAAACAGCACGACCGCGCCTATGGAAATGAACTCCTCCCTTGTCACCCCCGCACTCTCATAAGACCCCTGCAGCTTCATATTGATCCTGAATAAGGTATAGAGGTCAACCGATGTTTCCTGAAGGTTCCGGATATCTGTCTGTATCAGATTGTTATCCCCAAAATGGTCGAGAAACGGGACAATAAACCAGAGGTTGACCGCCGCTGCAGATATCAGCGCTTTTATCATGCCGGCAAGCCTGTCCCTCCATCTGTTTTTCACCAGATACGCCGCACTGCCGATCAGCGCCCCACCCACAAAAATCAGGCTCATTTCTACACTCAGGATATGGCTTTGCAGAATCCCCGTAGCCGCCAGCACAGATACCCGCCATTTTTTTGCATCTCCGAAGATGAGTTCATACACGCCGTACAGCAAAAGCGGAAGAAATATCTGCGCCATCATCTCTCCCAGGGCGGCACGATGGAAGATATTCTCCAGCCGGTAGGGATTTGTCAGATATAAAAGAGCCACAATAAGACCCAGCCTGTCTGAGCGCAGCAGCCGTTTGAAACTGTAAAGCCCCACACAGGCAGTGGCAATATTCAGGCAGAGAATCAGGAACTTATACGATGCAATCAGCGATACACCAAGCAGATAAAGAACTGCCGGGATATACATGAACAGCTCCGGATACATCATGGAAGATGAGAATCCATACCCCCATGCAAAATCCGTATTCAGCCGGACAGGAAACTGGCCGGAGGAAAGCGCCCCGGCAATCCCCCTGATCCGCGCCATATGGAAGTCCAGATCGTCCCCGTTCTGCTGGTAGCCTGTCAGATACGGAAGGGTAAGGATCAATGCCACTGTCACTGCCACAATGGCGCTGCTGTATTTCTCCCAGTCGTGAAACCGGTACAACAGTATCATAGTTGCTGCCATGCACAGGAAAATCAGGAGAAAATCCTGAACAGCCCCGCTCTGTGTCGTAAGCTCCCAGCTGCCCGCTCCTGCCGTATTCGTGCCGCGCTCCAGATAAAGCGCAAGCCCCCCTGCATTTTCGGAAAGCTCAAACTCGATTACCGCAGCGGACTCTCCTTCCGGGAACTTTCCCGAAGCAATCTCTCTGCCCAGTTCATTCTTCCCGTTATTTCGTTGCATATCCACGACCCTGTAAGACAGTTCTTCCCCGGAATCATAAGAAACCTTCAGGCTGTAACTGCCTTTCTTCATGCCAAGCCGGAAACATTCTATCTCATATCTGCCATCCTCTGTCTGCTGCCACTCCATGCCGTCAAGCGTTCCGCCCCGGACATCTGCATAGTTTAGGGCCGCTGCCACACAGAATACTGCGCTTATGATAATTCCTGCCAAAAGCAGCCTGAGCTTTTTGTCCGCACTTTTTATCCTCTTCATCACATTTCCCTTCTTACCCCTTTTTCCTTTTCAGCAGGGGGCAGAGCCTGTCATCCACCCACCTTATGACCTGAACTACAGCAATTGAAGAATATGGTATCAGCAGTACAAAGTAAGAGAGCGTATACTGTCCTTTTGCCTCCCATATCATATGGAACAGAAATCCTCCGATCACCGTAGTCCCCGGCAGCCACAGGAAGATATTCCGGTTCTTCCTGTTCAGGAACACAAACAACAGGGCAGTCCAGTATATGAACGTCTGATAAAGATTCAAAAAGCCGGTGATCCATCCCTGAAGTTCTCTGTTTAAAATATTGTCGATGATCCCGGAGAGCGCCACTCCCTTATCATATCTGCTGATCCAGAATGACTCAAATGTCGGCTCGCACCACTGGGATATCATCTTCTTATAAAAGAAATCAGCCGTATACCCCGGATCATCCTTAAATGTCCCAATGCGTTCTTTGATATCCTCTTTTGCTATATCTGAGGCAGCCCCGGCATCATATCCGCTGTCTTTATACAGATTTTCATGATAATAATCGCTCCACCATCCCGGTGCAAGCTCTGACTCCCGAAGTCCCATGGAAATAAAGGCGATCTTAGGAACCCCCGATCCTATGTCGAGTCCGCTCTGGAAGCTGACAAGCGCGAGAGGTCCTGCCGAGCCGATCACATAAAAGAGAACTGCAAGCGCCGCATAAAAAATCGTCCGCTTCCTGAATGTCACCACAAAGTCCAGGACAAGGAAGATCAGCATGGCGACGAGGAAAATAAGATAATTTGTCTTCAGCATGACTGCCAGTCCGATCATGGAACAGCTGATCACAATGTCCCGCAGCCTTCTTTTCTTCAGATAGCGGTACTCGAAAAAGAGCGCTGTCGTCCCGAAAGCAAGTCCCATCAGATTTCCATATACAAAAACAGTATAAAGGAGGATGGGCCAGAACAGTACCAGCATAACCGAAGTCACCTTCTTTGCAGAAGGGGACTCCATATATTCTGTCATCTTCATCACGCAGATGTCAAACATCAATAAGGCAAATACATTGCACACCTGGAATGCAAGAAAATTCATCTCGCCGAAAAGCCGGAAAATAACAGACATGACAAGAACAAGGCCGGTCTGATAGGGATAATTATACATATATCCTCCCGGCATATAATCCGCAAAATCATAGCTTGAAAACATCTGCCTTGACGCAATATCTGCGCAGTTCCACTGGTCCACCTGCGCCTGCACCTGAGTCCCCACGACCCAGAAAATACCCATGACAAAATGAAGTACGACCACAACTCTGCAAAAATCAATTTCCCGCGTCAGATCGCGGAACACTCTTTCCAGCCAGCCGCCCCTCAGTCCTGCCCTGATATGTCTGCACAGCACAAGTATTCCCAGTATTACAACAGCGAACAGAATGTGGCTGAAAATATTGTCACTCCCGTAGTGCGTGACCTCATACTCGTCTACCGAACATGTAACAAATGCCGATATCACCGTGAGCATGAAAAGAAGAAGCCCAAAGATCACTTTTACGCAGGCACAGCAGAAATTCAGAAATTTCTCTTTCCCCGGACTGACGGAAAACTCTTTTTTTATATCATCCCAGCCTTTCAGATTACTGATTTTCAAAGACATATAATTTCACCCTATGATTCCTCTCCTGTACTTCGCTAAACAGACCTTTAGACCGAAATTCTCCATTATTTCAGCCCAAAGGTCTCCAAATATTCCTGTGTCACCTGGCACTTTTTATTTAAATTCAGTCTGCCCCGGATAGTTGATTGCTATGTAGCTTTTTCCGCGATTAATGGAAATTTCCTCTCCGTCCTCATCGTAAAACTTCAGCCGTGCCCATTCGCTTATGCTTCCGTCACTGCTGCCGTTCTTTGCCCAGTGAATCTTCTGTATGCCGCCGTTGGAAATATAGTATCCGACCGCATCGTCGCCTCCCAGCCAGTCCACCTCCTTGTGCCCGACCTCGTCTCTTACGGTTATGGATGTCTCCAGGATGAACACATTCGTAAAGGACAGTTGATTCCCTGTTTTCCCATCAATCTGAGGCTCGCCGCTGTTTTCCTTTTTATATGTATTCGTTTCAGAATCGTAAGTAAGCGCCGCAGTCTGTGCTCCAAAATTAATATCCACCCGCGTACAGTCGCCGCCGGAAGGCTTGACCTGCTCTTCCAGTCCGTTAAACTGAAATGCCGCATCCCTCTTATCTTCAACCAGGTCCGTCCTCTTCCCCTCACACTATACATAATCCGCAAACTATGTGCCGTCAAAATAAGCCGTATGCTCCAGCGCATATCCTGCATTCTGACGTTGCGTATCTCTCCCGAACATCCCGCCCGGATTGTACATGCCGTCATATTGATCCAGATCCAGCGCATCCAGATAATCCGATATGGTATCATCAATTCCCCAGTTCACATAAAAAGCGTCAAACCCCTGCGATATTGCCGGGAAATACCCTCTGCAGCTCCTGATCGCACACACTTTTGGCACTGCTGTGTAATCTGCATAAAGCGCCATGAACCTTGTCTGATCCCCCTCAACCGGGATCTCAAATATAATATCCGCCTCTTCCACACCATACTGAGGCATCGCATCCGGAATGTTATTGACCATCACGGCTACCGGTCTTTTCCCGATCGCTTCCTGGGATAAATCCGGGATTCCTGTGAGAAGGTTCTGGTTCTCTGGGATCTCCTCCTGCGGTTCTTCCGGCTTTTCCTGCGTCTGTGCAGCCGGCTCGGGAGCTTCTTTATTCTCCCCTTCTTTCTTGGAACACCCCGCGGATATACTCAGTGACACCAGCAGAGCCAAAGCAACAAATACTTTCCTTTTCATAATCGTTCTTCCTTCCTTTCTGATAATACAAGCATACCACATACCGCCAGCAAAATAAATACCGGAAGTAAATGATACAGATAGCGCGCTCTTCCTTCTACCAGGAGCAGAAAAAGCGTCAGTCCCACAACTGTCAGGCGAAGTATGTTTACCTCGCTTTTTTCCGGCAGCCTGCGCGGCAGAAAACATGACAGCGCCGCTGCCGCGAGAATGATCATCCACATACTGTTAAAGAACCGGGCTGACAGGGCATAGTATTTCCCATCAATATGGTAAATCTCCTGCAATGCTTTTGCCGGCGGCGAATCAATAATATTCTCACAGGCTGAAAAATCTCCTTCAGTCCCATAGTTAAAGGTGCCGTCTGTGTATATCCTTGACACTTTTTCTGCAAGGAAGCGCAGATACCCTGCCGCCCCGTAATTCTCAAGCCTCTCCCGTATTACTCTCAGGTTAAATTCCTTTTTGTTTTCCTCCCCCTGTATCCCATGTGTGGCATTGGAATCATCAATATAGAAGCTTCCGTAAGTGACATCGTTTAAACCCATCATAATAAAATGTGTAAACGGCAGCTTCTCCTCCTTCATCTCATCTGAAACGATATCTCTGGTCACATAGTCTGAAAGTTTGTTTACCCCTGTAAAGGCAATTGCCAGGCTGATAAGGATCACTGCAAAGTATTTCCCCCACTGCATCAGCTTTTCCTTTCCCCGGTAATCCAGAAGCTCCATCAGAATTATCGCGATTAAGATGATTACGACATGAGGCTTTACCATGTATCCGACCGCGGCGCATGCCCCCATCAGCACACAGGATATGATCTTATGCCTCCCCTCCTTCACACCGTAAAGATAGAGAAAAAGAAGCAGGACCGGAAAGATCATCCCAAGTGTGTCAGAATATGGCACTGACAGCCAGGGGCTGATTCCCACTGTCAGGATTCCCAGCGCAGCCGATGCTGCCATGCCCTTTTCGCCATATAACTTTTTCGCACAGCATACCATAAGGAACAGGGAGATGTCCACCACCAGGATGTTAACCAGGACAGCGGCAGGTATATCTCCGCCCCCTCCCGCAAAGAGAGAGGAAACAGAAAAAACCATCCTGAAACAGATCAGGAGAAACAGATTATTGGGAGAATATCCGAAATATTCCGGCCAGAACAGCTCCTCCCCGCGCGCCCACTGCCCTGCCATTGTAATCACAGTCCCCGGATCCCAGTCTATCGTCGTGGCAATAGAAAGCATAACGGCAGTCTGGACAGCCAGGAATAAAATACTTCCAGGGATAAGAAAACGATATTTTCTCTTTCCGGCCAACCCCGTCAGTATTTTTGACAATCCCCTGTACAGCAGGAAAACCATAAACAGGCACAATATTACAAATAAGCCGGTCCATACAATGTCCCGGCCTGTTTTTATCACATTCCCGATCAACATAACAGCAAAGAAGATTCCGCACAAAAGCTTTAATATTGTCCCAAATGCAGAATACGCCCTTCTCTTGCCCATGCCTCATTTCCTCCGTCATGTCAGAAATTATTATATACAAAGGATACGTTTGCCCCGTCCGCTGCCATGAATCCCCAGAACAGGATTCCCAATACCATAACAAGCAAAAGGTACTGCCCGATGCTACTTGTCCTCAGCTTCTGAATAAAGTTCTGAAATCTGCCAATCCACATACAACCATCCTTTCCATCCCAGGTGCATGACATCCACCATAAAATACGGCTCATACTCTTTGTCTGACAGACGAAGATATTTTACCCCCGCGTCTTCCGCACGTTTCTGCACTTCATCATAGAGCTGATTCCTTCTCCCGCTGTCGATCCCCACATAATCATAGTACTTTCCATTCGTACCCATAATGATGATATATGGCTCTACTCCATTTTCCCGGCAGATCTGAAGAAACATCTCGTAGTCTTCCATCTCTTTGGAGGTAAGGGCCGTCTCCGCCTCAACGTCTTTCAGGCTGTCTATCGTTGGCTCAAGATACGTGGAGTAATAAGTATCATCCACATAAAACTCATTGTTTGTGCAGTACCCGGCCCCCTCAGTTTCTGCATCCTTCAGTGCCTTCTGCCAGTCAATCTCTTTTACCTGCGGTTCTTTTGCCTCAGCTTCTGTCTTCTTGAGCATCTGGTAAGTATCCCACTTATCCCTGATCTCCAGCACTTTTTCCCTCACGCTGTAGTAGGGCTTTAAAAGAGTCAGTCCCACATCACCCAGAACATTATCCTGGGCATATAGCCATGCATATACCTTGATGTCGTCATATCCCTGTATCTCTTCTAGCAGCTCGTCTGTTCTTTTACAGACATAAAGCTTGCTCTCTTTACTGAGACGGTCATTCTTCATAAAGCAGAAAAACTGGTATTCAGAAAAATTTGCAGCAAAACCGGAAGGGTCAATATCCTCACCGTAAAACCACTGCATTGACACAACAAGCGCCACTCTTTTTCTGTCTGAAAACGCCTCGGTTCCCACCTTCATCCCATGCAAAAGGCTTTGTACATATGCCTGTCCGACGATGGTTATATCCGAGTCTAGCGTTGTATTCGGAAACATATTCACCGGATTTTGCTGTACCCATGACCCAAGCTCCGATGAGCCAAGAAGCATGACATTTCCGTTGTCTGCACTGCGCTCCAATATAACCTGCCCCTTATCTTTAGTGAGATCCTCATACTCTGTATTAATAGCTTTTGTATAGGCGGACACGTCATACATCTCATCGATCCGACGGTCCAGATAGTTTTCAAACAGCATAACCCCTTCCGTGACTGTCACCACAGCCGCGGCAAAAACAAGGAGCTTTTTCAAAATCCTTTCCTTCATGGATTATCCTACCTTTTTCTCCAAGAACTTCACAAAGTTATTTACTGTGGTAATGTCCTCCCTCTCCAGGTCTGTCGGCTGCAATTTAACTCCCGTCCGCTTTTCCAGCTCGAGAAGCACAACAACAGACGCCAGCGAGTCGATCAGTCCCGCCTCGAAAAGATCCAGGTCCGGATCCTCCCTCACTTCATCTGTCTCACATGCTGCCTCTAATATATCCAATGCAAGTTCCTGTAAATTTTCCATTTTCTGTTCCTCCTTAAATTAAAATGAAAACATATATCCTGAAAACAGAAGCATACCAAATGCGATGACGTGGAAGCACACCACTCTGCTCAGTATATCATAATATTTTTTCTTCTTAAATGTCCGGAATGTCTTGCTTTTCAGATAAATGTCTGTCACCACAAGCGCTGCGCCTTCGTAAAGGCCGTATAAAATATAATACAGATACGGTCCGTGCCAGATACCCATGACGAGCATCGTAACCATGTTCCCGCAGCGCGACGCGGTTTTCCGGTTTTTAAATATCCCTTTGCGCAGGGTATTTAAGACAAATCTTTTATAAATATAATCACCAAACCACTGGGATAAGGACATGTGCCACCTGTCCCAAAATTCTTTCATGTTATGCGCAAGGAATGGTTTGTCGAAATTTTCCGGTGCCTTAATCCCGAGAATATAGCTTGTCCCGACCGCGAAATGGGAATATCCCGCAAAGTCAAAAAACAGATATAATGTATAGGCATACATATAGATGATGGTGCTCCACACAGTATGCTCCTCGGGAAGCCGCAGCATGATATACTCATTTATGATGAATGCAAACCCGAATTTATAGACCATGCCCTTTACGATCCTGCCAAGGCCATTAAGCAGACAGTCTTCCAGATACTCGCTTTTTGCCGGGCTCTTGTCCAGATCAGCAAGAAAGCGATGATATCTGTCAATCGGACCCGAACTCAGCGTCGGGAAAAATGTGACAAAGTAAAACGTGTCCAAAAAGTTCAGCTTTTCAATATGCCCGTCATGTATCTCGATGATCAGCTGCCATATCCTGAAGCTGATATAGGAAACTCCCACAAATCCCAGCATATTAAACGGATACGGCGTGTACACGCACAGCTTGATCGCGATGATTGGAATCATGGATGCAGCCAGAACAAAGAAATAAAAGCCGTTCCCTCTGATTCTGTTATGCAGAAAAAAATACCCGTATATCAATATAAATTCACATACAATAAATACCACAAACTGCAGCATCTGTATACTGTGGAATCCCAGCAGGAGGATCAGCATCGGGATATTGAGCAGCATCCCATAATATTTAATCCTTTTTCCGCACAAATTCAGGGCCACAGCCGGAAACAGAAATACAGTGAACAGGATCACACTAAAAATGCTTCCATATTGAGAAAATACCATTATAAATATTCCTCCGTCAATTTCTTTCTGTCAATTTTTCCGTTTATATTCATCGGGAACTTTTCCAATATGATCACTTTCCTGGGAACCATATAGGAAGGGATCCTCTCTTTTAGCTGTTTTTTAAGTTCTATGCCGATTTTCAGGTCTGAAAGCCCTTCCGGTCTTCGCTCAAGTACGACAAATGCTGCCAGATAGGACACCCGCCCGTCACGATACGCGGGAAGGGCCACGCTGTTATTCACCAGTTCCAGATCATTTAAATTAGAGCTGATATCATTCAATTCTATCCGGAAACCATTGAGCTTGACCTGCGTGTCTTTTCTTGCGACATAATACAGCAGCCCGCCCTTTTCAAATACCAGATCGCCCGTCCTGTAGCCTCTTCTCCCATCAGCCGAATCAAAAAATACTTTTTCAGTCTGCTCTGGATTCTTAAAATATCCTTTGCTGATACTGTCACTTACAACTACCAGCTCTCCGGTTTCCCCGGGGGCAGCCTGCTCCCCGTCTTCCTTTACAATCTGATACTCCCCGTCGGACAGTATCCGCCCGATCGGAAGGCTTTCCTCATCATCTAGCATCTCATCCGTGATCTCACAGGCACTTAATAAGACCGTCCCCTCTGTAGGGCCGTATCCGTTTACCACTTTCGCGTTTTTAAATTTCTGGTGCAGTGTACGGACCAGCTTCTTTGTCAGGACTTCGCCGGCAAGAATAATGTTTTCAAGCTCCGGAAGCATCCCGTCATCAAAGCTGTCGTCAAAGCTGCATATTTCCAGGAATGCCGGTGTGGACACCCATGCAGCTATATGGCTGTCCTTCAGATAGTCAAACAGCAGCCTGGTATTGTCCAGCATCTCCTTGTCAATACTGAACAGTGTCTTTCCCATTGCAAGATAAATATACAGTGGTATTACCGATACATCGAAAGAATATGAAACCTGATTTAACACAACCTGTTTCCCCGGGCTAAGCTCACAGGTGCCGGAAAACCAGCTTGTGAAATTCACAATATTCCGCTTCTTAATCTGTACTCCCTTTGGCTTTCCGGTGCTTCCTGATGTAAAGAGAATATAACAATTGTCCTCATCCCCGACATAATCATCGGGACCTGCCGCCGTCCTGCTTCCGGCTCCTATAATTCCGCGAAGCTCCTCTTTTCCTATACAATCACAGTTTTCCGGCAAATGCAGTTCTTCCTTCGTAAAATTAAAGAGAAGCTCATTTTCCACATCTCCCATTATCGTCTCTACCCTTGATGCCGGAAATGTGATATCCAGCGGCACATACGCCCTTCCTGACTTCAAGGCTGCAAGCATAAGAAGCGTGATCTCTGTCTCTTTGTTTCCATAGATCACAACCGGAGCTTTTGTCCGGCACTTCTCCTTCATATATCCTGCAAGCACATCGGAATACTCCCAGAGCTGTCTGAAGGTTATTGTCTCCTCCCTGTGGATAACCGCAGTCTCTTCACTGTCTGCTCTTTTCATCAGTTCATCTAAGAGCCACATAGTCTCCTCCTCATCTCTTTCCCGATTCCATCGTTCTTTTTTATTCCGCTCTATAATATAACACGTCTTATCGCAGACTGCAATAAAAGCTATTTTAAATCAGTTGTTCCTGAACACAAAAAACTTACTCAGCACATAATTCAGGACTGTCACAATCACCTGATCTGCCAGCTTCATAATCCCGTCATCAATCCCGAGAAGCTGTACACCGATGAACATGCAGACCACTTCCGCACCAAGCGATACAATCCGGCTGGAGACAAAACCTGCCGCTTCCTTTATTGTCTGAACCGCCCCATTGTACGGCGACCTGAATACAAACCTTTTATTTGTGGCATACGCGAAAATAACAGCCGCGATCCAGCTTAATATATTCGCCGCCTGGTAGTGCATCCCCACACCTTCGGCAAAAATATAGTAAAACCCAAGCGACACGACCGTCGTGCATACGCCGACAATGAGATACATGATGATCTCTTCATATTTCCGGTATAACTCAATCAGCTTTTTCATTTTCCTGCGGTTCCCTCCGTCTGTGCTTTCCGTTTATCCTGGATATGATATATTTTGGTCTGTGCTTCAGCTCATCATACATCTTGGACAAATAATAGCCGATGATCCCCAGGCTTAACATGATCATGCTGCCAATGAACAGGATCAGCAAAATCACAGTAGAAAACCCCGCCACTGCGTTCCCCATAAAATATCTGACCAGTGTCTGGACTGCCATGACAACTGCGATGAGAAATACTACAATACCGCTCACCGTCACGAAATGGAGCGGGAATGAAGTAAACGAAGTGATGTTGGATAATGCATATCGGAACAGGGACCGAAAGGACCATTTTGAACTCCCTTCCTCGCGCTCCCGCACTTCAAATTCCACTTGAGCGGTCTTAAATCCCACCCAGGAGGACAGCGCCCTGAAAAACGTATTTCTCTCCGGCATTGCAAGGAGCGCCTCTACCACCCGCCTGTCCATCAGCTTGAAGTCCGAAGCATTCTGCATGTCAATCCCTACCGCATGCGACATGATCCGATAGAAGATCCCTGCGCTCCCTTTGTGGAAGACACTCTCCTTTCCACGGTCAGACTTCACGCCCTCCACGACCTCATACCCCTCTGCCCAGAGACGGTACATCTCAACTACAGTCTCGGGCGGATGCTGCAGGTCACAGTCCATCACCACGGCCGCATCTCCCGACGCCTGAGCCAATCCCGCATATATCGCAGATTCTTTCCCGAAATTCCTTGAAAAATGCACGCCCAGAACATAGGGGTCCCTGTCACAGGCCCGGCAGATTTCCTCCCAGGTTCTGTCCTTTGACCCGTCGTCCACAAAAACAATCTCGTACTCTATCTCCGAATTGCGCATCAGCTCTGAAATCACACCATGTGTTTTCGCGATCATTCGTTCCTCACAGTACGCCGGAATCACAATTGATAACACTCTGCCCATTTATCTGTATCTCCTTCACCGCACTTTCCCGTGCGTTTTCCTCTTTGTCACAAACGCATATACGCCCCAGACAGCAAGTGACAGGAGACTTAACAAAATCCCCGTGCCGATTCCTGCCGCATGATATTCCATCCGGATCTCATTTTCTCCCGCGAACACCGGAATAACCATAAGCGCCCCTGCGCCTGATTCCTGTTCCACTGTAACATCATTTACAGAAACTGTCCAGTTCTCATCGTACGGCACAGTGAGGAGCAGATGCCCGTCCCTGGCAGCCGTATAGCTCCCTTCCACCAGTCCGTCCTCAAACGTATGGACTTCCATCTGACGTCCTTTCAGGACAGCAATGGCAGAATCCAGCGCTTCCATATCCAGCATATAAAACTGAATCTCTGCATTTTCCGGCTCATCCCAGAAGCCGTCAAAGCGGACCTGGTGCTTCTCCCGCGCATCACCCAGATTAAAGACAAGATAGCTGAGCCAGCACTGGTAGTTGCACCGGTACTCACCGTCCACATATAACTGCAGGTTTTCCGCATTAGACCGCATGTAGCCGTAAACGTATCCTGCACTGCCGTTTTCCGGAATCTCAAGCACAAGCCGCTCCCCGTTTTTTTCGGCATCCCACTTCACAGGCACAAAGATCTGCACCTCTTCGCCAAGAATATTGGAATACAGCCTATTCTGGTATTCAAACGGATTCCCCTCCTCTATCCTCTCTGCCACAGCTGCATCTGTCCCATATCCCAGTGAGAGCGCATATGGGTTCTCGTAAACTTTTTTCCCATTATAGGTACCCAGCTCTTCCACCGGTTCATATCCGCTCACTTCTGCCGGATCTTTTGATGCGGTATACTTTATCCCAAGAAGCGCGTCAGAGGAAAGAATCGCCTCATCATAAATCGTAAAATCCACTGCATCCGAATATCCGAGACCGGATATAAATTCCGCCGTACTCATCTCATACGCCGAGGAATAATGAGAGATCCCGCTGTATCCATAGGCAAGGCTCTCATTGAAAAACGGGGTGCACTTTGTCGCATTGTCATCCCGTGCCGATGTCTGCTCGATCCGAAAAAACTCTCCTCCGTCACGCTCCTGTATCGCCTCGCTCTGCCCAAGCGCTCCCGGTACATAGTCCTCATAACGGCTGCCGTCTATGGTAAACATCTGCCGAAAGTCAAGCCAGCTGTTGCACGCCGTCTCGCCGATCAGCAGGGCCCCGAGCAAAAGCGCCTTTTGGCGCATCGGAAGCTTCCATGCTAGCAGAGCCAGATATGCCAGGAGCACGAGAGCCGACGCCAGCAGATATTTCGGGTTGAATGTTTCAATATAGTCAAATGCCAGAAATAATGCCAACAGCCCTCCAGCACTGTACATGAGGATCTTCCTGTCCTCTCTGAAGTCAACCTTCTCCAGGCCTGCTGCCGCAATGCAAAGGAATAGAAATATGACCAGGAAGCTGAACCTGCAGTAGTAGCTGTATGCATACCGCAGCCCGTTCCATATGCACTCCAGCGGCAGCAGCCAGCAGCTTACCAGCATAAATCCCAGGAAAATTCCCGACACTGCTTTCTCCCGCGCCGAAATCTTCCTGCTCACAAAATAAAACATGACCAAAAGCAGCATCAACAGACCGCAGTAGATCGAAAGGGATTCTTTGTCTCCCACAGTTCCCAGCACAAAACCTCTTAAAATACTGAACAGAGAATCATGTGTATAAATCTCAAAAATCTTTGTGTCAAATACTTCCTTCCCACCGGAAAGCCCGATCATGACAGGATAAAATACTGCCGCACTCAATACGACTCCCAGTCCTTCAATAAAACAAAACCGGATAAAATCTCCCAGGAATGTACGGATTCCCCCTCTTCCGCCCTCCCTTTTCTGAAGCATCCATTCATAGAAAAACCAGAAAACCGAAAACAGACAGATCATATATCCCGTGTACCAGTTCAGGGCAATATTAATTCCCGTAGCAGCATAAAACAGCCCGTATTTTCCTGTCTTTACGCCACGGGAGATGCCAAGCATCACGACCGGGAGCATGATCACGCCGTCCAGCCACATGATGTTGAAAATCTGCGTCATATTATACTGCATCAGCCCGTAAGAAAAAGACAGCAGCAGTCCCCACAGCTCTCCTGTCCCCGGGAATCGATACCGGAAGAAAACACGGGATGTCACGCCGCACAGTCCCAGCTTTACTGCCGTGAGCAGGAAGATAAACAGCGGCAGTTTCTCCTGCGGGAAAAAGACACACAGCAGGTTCAGAGGATTCATCAGATAATATCCGAACAGGGCAACTGTCGGTCCCCCAAGTGATTTTGAAAAGGAATAGAACAGAGAATCCTCCCCTTTTAATACTCTTTGAAACCACGCAAAATAATCGATATACTGTATATCAAGATCTTCCATCAGATTGGCAATATTCCCAAAGGGATACAGATGCGCCGCCGCCGCTGCCGCAACATATACGGCTGCCGGCAGCAGGAAAGCCGCTGCGATCCATTTTCCCTGTTTTAAAACTTTTCTGTTCATCTTTTCTCCTCAGTCACACTCCATTTCAGACATCATATCAATATTTCTTAATAAAGGCCAGCGTTTTTTCCGCCTTTTCCCCCTCAGGGAGAAAGACCTCTGTCTGAAGCGCATAAACATTTTCATAGCTGTTCAATTCCACAAAGGCGGTCAGTATTCCGTCTTCTCCTGAGAGCGCCCCTTCTGAGACCGTCTCTCCTTCTTTGCTGAGCCTGAATCTTCCTTCCCGGCTGCTTTCCGTCTCTACCACAGCAGTTATTCCATACCCTCCGGCAGACAGATTAAAGGAGGCATGGTCGCTTACCAGTCCATCCTTCTCCTTGTTCTGGAAATAGACCGTACTGATCCCATCCTGCCCTGACAGGATCATATCCTTCTTGGCCGCTGCTTCTTCCAGATTGCTTCCCGCCGGGACCAGAACCGTATAGCTTCCCGTCCTGGCGGCAATCGTATATGCCGGGATCACATTGAAAATAAAGCTTTCGTCATTGGGAATGAGCACAATTTTCTCCTCTAACGGCAGAATCTCTCCCCCGTCATAAAGGATCAGTTCCACTTCCTCTCCAAAAACCTCCTCCAGATAATCCAGGCTAAGTTCACAGTTCTGATACGGATGCAGATAAGCAATCTTTGCATGTTCATCCAGTTCTCTGACCACCTCGGCAGCCTCCCTGGTGTCCTCCGGAGAATCTGTGCCCACCTCATACACGTTGGAGATCCGCTTAAACGTACAGGAGTTCATTTGCAGCACAGTTCCATCTGTCAGTGTTATAACCGGCTCCAGCGCTGCTGTGGCATTGCAGGAAAATATAGCGGACAGTTCCAGCGTTCCGTCTTCATTGAAATCCTCTGCCCGAAGCGTATCAGAATAGACGCAGCTCTCCCTTCCGTCTTTCCAGATCTCAACCGTTCCGAGATCATCAACCGTATTCCACAGAAGCTCCAGATCAAATCTGATCTCCATCTCACCGCCGGAAAACGGCACGCTGTACCTGTAAATAAATTCACCCTCGTTTCCGTTCGACCGGAGCGAACCGAGGCTGGCATTTCCCTCCCGGTTATCACTGCTGAACTGATCCAGGGCGATCTGCGTTTCATTTCTCATGTAGCGTTCCAGTTCAACCCCCTGCTCCCTGATCAATTCCTGGAGCCTTTCTCCCTTCACATGGATATACTCGTCATCGCCAATCTGCGCACACAGATACCCCTCCCGTACAAGCTCTTGATATTCCATAAAATAACTGGTCAGGAAAACCGCTTCCTCGGCGCCCTCCGGCGGAAGCCCCTGCACGATCTTGTGATCCCTGAGCATATACTGGTATTGATAGTTTACAGACTGATGCGTATCTGCAGTGGCAGCTTTCTGGCTGTAGATCTCATAAGGCAGTTCTCCCTGCTCGTCCAGCGTATGCAGGACCTCATAAATATCATCGGCATAATTATAATTCAGCCTTCCCCTCTCTCCGTCTGTCACAACCGCCCCGTAGGCATACTCATAGAGAAGTACAAGACAGAGCAGTCCCAATACCAGGTTCATCTTCCTTTTTCTGTAGAGGAAATAGCAGAGAAGTGTGATGAGAAACGCCGCTGCGATCCCCGGAAGATACGCTCTTAAGCGGATCTGGTCCGTCCATCCGTCGATCCCGGAAAAGGCGGCATACTCCCAAAAGGTACCTGCATAGTCTGCCACGTAAGGCAGGATACAGCATGTCCAGAATCCCTCCAGCAGGATCATGCCGCCTAACACATAAGGAAACAGCTTTCGGAAAGCATCCTTTTGCTCCCGCATCCAGAGAAGCCCTGCCATGAGCAGGGGTCCGAAATGAGCCGCATAGTACCGGATATAAGTCACCGCACGCATAGAGTCGTTGTTCTCCCCGGTCTCAATCGACTCCGTGACTCCCCCCAGCCAGGAAAAAGACAGACCCAGTATCGTGATCGCCACTGCTGCCAGAGAAAAAATCGCTACTACAGTGTAGGCGCTCAAATGCTCCCTGCTGCCCTGCTCTGCCACTTCCCTCCGCTTAACAAGGGCGTTCCATATCAGAATAGTTCCCACTATGGCGGAAAAAAGAGCGATGCCCCCCACCATCACAGCAATCGTATTGATCTGCCCGAGAACACTGTACGCCCACCCTGTCAGCGACTTTAGGGAATCAAACAGTGCCGAAACCGAGAAAGACACCTCTGCATTTGTGATATCCGTCCCCGCCCCAACCATTCCGACTGCCGCTGCCATATAATTGATCACCTTTCTGCTCAGGACATACCCCACGCCTCCTGCAATCACCGTGACAGCCGGCGATATCAGCCATTTCCTGTATGTCCAAAGATAGAGTGCCGTCACCACTCCCAGTGCGATCCACAGCACGACCGCTCTTGAATGGATCGACATGGCATAGACCAGACATACCATCAGAACAAATGTAAGAATCCTTTTTGCCTTCCTGGAATCCACCTTCTCATTCAGGAGCAGAAGCAGGAGCACCGAGATCCAGCAGAGCAGGATATACATACTCTCGTTATAGATATATACTGCCCTCAGCGTCACAAAATAAGAGCATGTCACAGAAAGCAGACATGCAAAAACCTCTTCTTTAACCTGGAAGAATCTTTTCACAATATAAAAGCATACCGGAGCGATCAGGCTCTGAAGCAGGATCATAACCGAAACCATGATCCGATAGAGGATCACCGGATCATCGATCAGCCTGAACAGCGGAGTGAAGAAGATCGTAAGCCCGAAGCCGTAATATCTGTAGTCCTCCATCACCCCGCTCCAGTCCAGTCCTGCATATCTTGCGGGCGTCATCAACATAAAAAGTTCGTCACCCGTATTATTCAGAGGGTAAGTCCAGATCAGAAAGACCAGCCTGGGCAGTAAAGCTGCCAGAAAAGCGATTATCATATATTTGTATTTTAGAAGATTCTGTTTCATTGGTTTATCCTTTCGGTTTCGCTTCAATAAAAAGAATAGACATGTCTTAGCTGAAACATTCTATATCTCAGTAATTCTTATATGATTTTATCATATTTCTACGTGAACTCCAATGCTTTTTACTCTACCCAGACAGAAAATCCCCCAGACAGGTTATATCTTCTCATCTCCTGTCTGGGAGATCGCATTATCTATTCTTGTATGAATCAAATTCCCCAGTTCTTAATTGTTTTTTTCTTAATCGGACCGTATTTTATTATGCCATCTTTATTATAACGGACAAAACATTTGCAGTACAGCGGATTTTGCGCAATAAATTCCAAAACGGGCGTCTTATCCTTTCCTTTTAAACACTTATAGCTGTTTTGTATCCAATACTTCAAATACCCTTTTAAACATAATATTCTCTTTTTTTGCATATCCCTGTCAACATATTTTTTAAACTCTTCTTCTCCTAAAAAAGTAGTGATATCCGTTTGTACATTATAATTTATCCCCATATTCCATAACTTTTTTGTAAAACGGTTATCTAACGTATTCGCATCTTTTCCGCACAGCGTCACAATATTTAATCCAAGAATATCAGTCACTGCCTGATCATAATTTGTATATAATTTATGTTTTTTAGACAAGATGTAGACTGGTATGAAATTTGATATAATAAAAGCAATGCAAGCAGAGAAAACAATCATTTCCGTAGCCTGATCCATCAAACCTCTTAACCCGCTATAAAGACACAATATGATAGCTAATCCAATCCCCCACCACTTCATAGGAGCCATAATATGCTGATACCATTTACGCTCCCCAAGTGATTTTATTTTTTGCAAAATATTGGGAAGCCACATCATAAAATAAGCAAATATAATTATAGCAGAAACTATTATGCATACTGCAATTTTCTGTTTGATATCCTGGGATGTCCCACTTAAATAATCATAAACCGCATAACATACGCTCACAAGATATATGACCATAAACATAAAAGAAAAAAGGGTATAATGTGCTGTTTTTACTTCTCTTTTTGAACGTTCCCAATCAAATTTAAGCAGTGCTGCAACAAGATGGATTATTTTTTCTCTATACTCCCGGACACGTTCTTCAGAATAATTCCTTTTCTTAATCTCTGATTGCAGTTCATCTATCAATTTCCAAATATGTTCATCCCGAAAGAAGTCCAAATATATATCGTCCGGGTATTTCCCTGAACTATGGCAGCCATACCCATTTAAATTCACTTTTAACTTAGTCAGCCACCTATCCATTTCTTCAACCCCGCATGTACTGAATCCCTCCATGCACGTCTTCATTTCTTTCCGCCATCTGCTCCTCTCCCCGGTTATGAAATGAAGCTGATTTTCTTTATTTCCCTTCTGCCAGTTAATGACTGCTGCTATAACTGTTGATGACAGAACAACGGTTATAATTGTTATAATCATTTCAAAGATCTTCATATGTGTTTTATAATCCCTTTCTCATCTCAGATGTCAGTTGATCGCCTGTATCGTTTACCTTATTCTTTCACCTGTAATCAGTAAAAGCTTCTATCCTGATTTCACATTAAACTTTTATAGTGAAAACAAATAAAAAGGCAATAGAAACTTCCTGTTCCTACTGCCTATTCATACACCACAAAATAATTATACCAGAACTAAAATTTTTTCTCAATTCCTTTTTATTCTTCAATGAATGATTCTATCTGATTGGTCATACATTCTTCCACGTCGCCACCAGACAAATACACTTTTGTCCATTCCACCACTTTTTCAACTGCTTTTTCTACATTCCAGGTCGGCTTCCATTTGAACATGCTTTTTATTTTTGAACAGTCCAGCTTTAGGAAATTTGCCTCATGAGGGCCCCCATCACCTTGGGTCATCCATATTATGTCATTCCCCCATTTTTCACAAAAATAATTTACAAGTTCTCCTGTCGTAATACAGTCTGCCTCATCGGGCCCCACATTGAAAAACCCTGCATATATCTTATCGTTATATTGTTTTTCCGCAATCATTAAATATGCAAAAAGTGGTTCTAAAACATGTTGATATGGCCGCACTGAATAAGGATTGCGCACTATTATTTCTTTCCCTTCTTCCACTGCGCGTATACAATCCGGAATGATTCGATCAACAGAAAAATCTCCTCCTCCTATGACATTTCCGGCCCTCGCTGTAGAAACGGCGACCTGCTTATCAGAAAAAAATGAATTTATATAACTATGCGTCACTAACTCTGAACAGGATTTACTATTTGAATATGGATCGAATCCATCTAATGCTTCGTTCTCCCTATATCCCCATTCCCATTCATTATTTTTATATACCTTATCAGTTGTAATATTTACAAATGACTTTACACATGGATTTAGTCGTATACATTCACATATATTTACCGTTCCCATAACATTTGTTTCATAAGTATAACGAGGATGTTCATAAGAGTATCGGACTAATGGCTGCGCAGCCATATGAAATACTATCTCAGGGCATACGTCCTCAAATACCTCTCTTAAGCGATCATAATCCCTTATATCCCCGATGACAGAATTCATTTTACCTTCCAGTCCACCAACTGCAAAGACATTAGGTGTCGTTGGAGGCTCTAACGCATATCCCGTAACTTCTGCACCTGCATTTATTAAAATTTTGCATAACCAGGTCCCCTTAAAGCCTGTATGTCCAGTTACCAAAACTTTTTTATTTCTATAAAACTCTAAAATCTCTCTCTTTTTATTCTTCATAATTCTGCTGCTCCTGCTAAATGCAAATCCATCTGACTAATCTGAAATTTCTTTAAATTCCAGTCCTTTTTCCTCTAAGTCATCCTTCAGATCTTCTCCTTTTACAATTACACAATCGGAATACTTATCGTCGTTAGTAATTTCATAATACTCACCGGATGTAGTTATTTCATAATCTTCTGTATCCGTAACAAAAATCAATGCATTTTTTAATTCCTCATAGTCTCCGCCTCTGACAGTATATTTATACATTTTATACTGTGTTGGATAAACAGTTCTATCTCCTGTCAAAATAATATCCGTTTCCGGCTCAAGATTATATTCATTACAGAAGTTTTCTGCAACATCTATTTTGTCATAATAATATTCAGAAATTGGTAAACATACATTAAACATCCATATAAAATATGCTAATAAGAATAGTGAACTGACTATGGCAATTAACACCTTAATAACTCTTTTTTTGCCTATATATATGATAAGTGCAATTATTATGTTTAATACCGCTAAAACAAGCAACTGACGATAAATATTATTAGAGTCAACTAAAATATCATGGCTTCTAGGAGGTATAATGGGTAATCCACACAGCTGTAAAGTAGCTACTGATCCACCTTGAAGAAAATCACTAATAAAGAAAAAGAAAATAAAGTTTATTAAAATAACAGTTTTTGTGCAAATACTTTTATATTTTTGCATCTGCTTTTCTTCCGTCAACTGATAGAGTCCAATAAACGTTAGAATCTGGATCGGGACCATGATATACCTAAAATAAATCAACTGATCCAGGCGCAAGACATCACCTTGATATATGATCCTGTAAGTTCCTAATCCCATAAAAATTAGGCCCAGCGCAAATCCGCCAATAAAATATAAAATTGTATAAATGTAGATGACTGCTTCATTTTTTTCGGTTTCTTTTACATTTTTCAAAAATCTCAAGATGGCAAATACTAAAAAAACAAGGCCAAAGATAGCAAATCCATAGCTGCTTATACACATAGTATATAACCAACCAAAAATGGTATAAACGATAGTTTTAATACCCGAGAAAAACAAATCAATTTGTGACCACCCTGTTATAATTTCCTGTGTACTGTTATAGTTGATTGTTCCCGTCCAAATATGAGATTTCAAATAATTACCCAATACAATATCAACAAACACACCTATAAAAAGACCTGTCAGATAACTGGGTATATTCACAATTGAGATCTTCTGCCAAAAACGGAGTATAAAAACCAGCATAAACACTAGGATAGTCACTACTATCCCTCTTGCATGCGTTGCATACGCCCATGCAGACAAAAAACCTATTGAAACTCCTAATATATAGCGTTTCCATTTCTTATCACAATGCAAACTCATTAAAAGGAACAATAATATTATCCAGCTCAGAAAGGTCAGAAGCGTCTCTGAAAGAACTGTCTTTCCTAAAATAAAAGAAGCTGGCATGACCCCAGTCGTAAAAGCTATCAAAATTGCTCTTTTAGTATTTTGGATATTAAGATATCTCCTTTGAATCTTATAAATGATACACGGAATAAGAGCCAGCAATATGCTGTTAAAAATCAACATGCAAATAAAAAGATTTGTTCTGTCTTTAACTAATAAATATAAAGGAAAATATAAGATAGTCCCTCCATATTTATAATATCCAAGACCGTTATTCTCTATATAACCTGACCAATTATTCCCCACTAAATACTCAACAGAACTCAGATGCCCTATTTCATCTGAGAACATCGGTCCACGCATTTGCACAGCAAATATAACATTAAGAATAAATACAGAAAAAAACAATATACAATATTGTATTATTTCTTTCTCAACCCATTCTTTACAAAAACGTCTCAACATTTTTGTTAATCCTCCTTGTGTTTTTAGGAAAGTGTTCTAAAACTCTCCAAACAGCACTGCTTTTATCTTTTTGCTGCGATTCAATAATAATACAAGCGCTACCGAAATTGCTGTCGATGTACAAAATATAGATATCACTCTGACGATTCCTGTCCCCACCCCTATATTCAGGCAGAGGAACTGGTATAGGTATAGGTATAAAGAATTTCTTCCAAGCCAGCATACAATATTTTTTTCTGTTATTTTAAAAAGAATCCTGCACCAATATAATAAAAGATATAAAATTGTAATCATTAAAAATGCCAGCATCTGGGATGGAAATACCGCTTCAATACCATAAACCAATTTATATAAGATATAATATACTGCTAATAATAAAAACAATGCTTTTGCTATATTATAAACTTTTTCTTTTTCTAGACATGCGCATGCATACCCAACGATAAAAAACACATAATATTGTCTTAGGTAATTACACCCCCCCCACATAACATTTTGACCTATTAAATTCAACCCTGAAAAAACGAATACACTAAAAACAAGCACAGATAAATCGCCACTAAGTCCCAATTTTTTCATAAGCCGAAAGCTTCCATACAATACAAGCGTAAATATAAATACAACCCACAGGAACCAGACGATATATGTCGGTTGAATCAATAAAATCTTTATATACTCAATAAGGCTAAATTCAAATGACCTAAACCACTTGATTCCAACAAAATCCCACTCATGAATCGCCCAAATGATAATGCTCCATATATAAGTTGGCAGCACAAGGCGCTTAATCTTTTTCCAAATACTTATTTTCCCACTGTGTTGTATACTAAGGCACATTGTATAACCTGACAATAATACAAACAACTGCATATGCCATGAATAAATAAACTTTGTTAATCCAACTGTATTAAAATCAATGGGATAAAGACCTCTTTGAAGTGCATGTCCTAAAAGCACTCCGATCACTGCCAGCCCCCGAAGAAAATCTACAGATACATTTCTTTTTTCCATCTTTTCCATCCTATAACCTCATAAGGTGTTCATAAAGTTCCCTATCCAACAACGGTTCTTGATCCTGATTTGGTTTTCCAAACTCCAGTTTCGGAAATACATAAGTGTTTTTATCAAATAAGACCTCGATTATGATAGGTTCAGTTACATTCAAAGAATCTAGTTCAAAAACCTTTGATGCATCAAGAGCCTGATATTTCAAATCATATGCTTGCGCAATTTTTTCAAAATCAGGAGACTCATAACCTTTTCCATCTACAGTTTGTGAATAATTCGCGTCAAAATACATTTCCTGGAAATGCCTGATCATCCCCAATGCATGATTGTTCAAAATAACAATCGCTATTGGAAGCCTCTCACGTGCAAGGAATTGCAACTCTTGAATATTCATCTGCAATCCGCCATCTCCATTAAAGGAAATGACTGGTTTTCTGCTTCCGTAATATGCTCCTATAGCTGCCGGAAGTGAATATCCCATAGAACCGAGTCCCCCTGAAAAGAGAACATTTTGATTCTTTTTTACCTCAAAAGACTGCGCAACCCAAACCTGATTTTGTCCAACATCAGTTGTCACTGTATATTCTTCTGGAACAGCTTTCCCAATTTCCCTTATGACATTATTGGGCGCCTTATCATCTATTCTATACAATTTCTCTCGTATCGTTTTACATACTCCACGCCATTCTTCAATTTGATCATCTAAATTTATATTTTCATCCAGTAATTTTTTCAACACTTCCTGAGCATCTGCGCACACGTGCTTTTCTCTTTCGTTCACACAATGGGACAATTCTCCCCCATCTATATCAACACGTATAAGTTGGGAATCCGGTGCAAAATTCTCTCTTTTCCCTCCAACTTGACGCACGTCAAGACGCGAACCCACAGCAAGAACCAGATCACTTTTCGCAACTATAAAATTAGCTGTTCTGCTTCCATATGCGCCCAGGAAACCAAAGTTCATCTCTTCACCTGTTGGCACAACATCCACCGCCAGCATACTGCTTACGACAGGTATTCTCCATTTTCCTACCAATTGATTGACCAATTGTCGAATCGGTTTTGTTTTCGTCCCTGCTCCAATAAGAAGGACTGGTCTCCTGGCATTTTTAATCGCTTCACTAATGATGCTAATATCAATTGAGGATGAATTTGAACTGTCAGGTTGAAAAGAACGCAGACTGTCAGGATCCACGTCCATTCGCTGGATATTCATCGGAATATCTAACAATACAGGGCCTTTTCTGCCTTCCTGAGCAATATAAAATGCTTTCTCCAATTCATACCGAATATCTGCTTCATCTTCTATATATGCACAATATTTAGTAATACTTTTTACGATAGGTATAATTTCTGTTTCTTGAAACCCCTTTTGACGAATTGGCAGATTCTTTTTTGCTTCATATGTGTTTACTTGTCCCGTCAAAAAAAGTGTTGGTATCGAATCAAAATATGCATTACATATACCTGTAATCAGATTTGTTGCCCCCGGACCGCTGGACGAATATGCAACCCCAACTTTACCTGTGACCTGTGCATATCCATTTGCTGCAAAAGCTGAAGCTTGCTCATGATAATTTGTGTGTACATCTATCTGATCCTTGTATTTGTCAAGCGAATCAATCAAATGTGCCACCATCCCTCCGGGATACCCAAAAATATCACTGACTCCTTTTTTTATCAAGAATTCAACTATATAATCTGATACTTTCATTTATAATCTCCTTTACCATTTTTTCCATGGCGCATGTCCCGACTCCCACATTTCCTCCAATTTTTTCTTATCCCTTTGTGTATCCATACACTGCCAAAACCCCATATGCTTGTAAGCCATTAATTGCCCTTCAGTTGCAAGCCGTTCCAATGGTTCCTTCTCAAAAACAGTATTGTCATCAGCAATATAATCGAAAATATCCGGCTCTAACACCATATATCCAATATTAATCATTCCGCCGTCTGAAATATTTTTTTCCCTGAAAGATTGAATTGCATTTTGGCTATCTATCTCTAATACTCCGAAGCGCTGCCCGATATTATAAGCACTTATAGTCGCCTTTTTCCCATGACTTTCATGATATTTAATGAGCTGTTTTATGTTAATATCTGCCACACCATCTCCATAGGTGAGCAAAAATGGCTCCTTTCCAATATATTTCTGAACTCGCTTTACACGCCCGCCCGTCATTGTATTTAATCCAGTATCGACTAATGTAACTTTCCAGGGTTCTGCGACATTGTTATGGACAGTCATCTCATTATTTCTGGAAAAATCAAAAGTGATATCACTGTTATGCAAATAATAGTCAGCAAACCACTCTTTAATCAGATGTTGTTTATATCCGCAACAAATCACAAAATCCTGAATACCATAATGAGAATAGGTTTTCATTATATGCCATAAAATTGGTTTTTCTCCAATTTCGATCATTGGCTTAGGTTTCAGATAACTTTCCTCACTAATACGAGTGCCAAACCCGCCTGCTAGAATTACTGCTTTCATAAAGTATTTTTATTCCTTTCATATTAATAAGACATAATATTCTAAAATTATATGTCACTCTGCTGAGCCATGAAATATCTCTTCTACGCTTCTGGTATATAATTTTCTCGCGGGTACTCCTCCCCACACTTCGTTTGCCGGGACGTCATTGAGTACAACAGCATTTGAAGCAATAATAGCATTTTCCCCAATAGTTAAGGTTCCTTTATTATTTAATATTTTACATCCCGCTCCCAAAATAGCATACTCTTTAATTATAATACGTTCATATACTGACTGATCGCTTGGAATATAAACATCTGATCTTCCTATTGTAACCTGCTGAAAAATTCTTACACCCTTCTCAATAATAGTACTTGGATGAATACAGACCCCATTGCCATGATGTGCAACATATAACTTTTTGGGAACCTGGACGGTTTTGGGAATATCACATCCCCAAAGTCTTAAAATCAGTGTGCCGAGTTTTCCAATAAATGGCTTCTTTTGCAAATTTAACATCTGCCATACTTCCATCTAGATTCCCTCCTCTATCGCTTTTATCGTCCTAAAAAAGCCTTCATTAATTGTAATTTGAGGATCCCATCCTAATCTTCTCAATTTACTACTATCAGCTGTAACCAGATTTTCGTCCTTTTTAGAAACATATGTGCTTTCAATATCCCGGTCAACTTTTTCTACTTTCAAATGTCTCTCCGGAAATAAACTTACCAATGTTTCTGCCAACTGTGCAATAGATACATATTGAAATTCATTACACAAATTATATGTTTCCCCGCCCCTTCCAAAAAGCAAAACGAGCAGAAAAGCTGATATTGCATCTGTTATATAGCAAAACGCTCTTTTAGCTTTCCCTTCGCTTTTCATTGCTATATTTTTCCTGTCTACAATATTTGCTACAAACTCAGAAAATGCCCGTTCATCATTTCGGATATCCATTGTCGGTCCAAACGTATGGAAAATGCGAACAGAATTTGTCTTTAATCCATATTCTTTATAATATGACGCACACATATTTTCCCCCATACGTTTACTTTCTGCATAACAGTTCCTAACATCCACTGGATCTAATATCCCCAGCACTGTTTCATCGTAATTTCCATTGATCTGTTCATCCTGTTTTCCATATATTTCGGAACTGCTGAAAAACAAAAAATTTTTCGTTTTACACTTTTTTGCAAATTCAAGTAAATAATATGTTCCTATCACATTAGGCAGCATAACTTCAACAGGAGCAGTATTATAATATTGAGGGGATGCCAAACTTGCAGCATGGACAATATAGTCCATTTTTTCGTCTATTTTTATTTCTACATTTAAATCCTGTATTACATAATGAAAGTATGGTTTCTCGCATATCTCACCATATCTGTTCCTGAGCTTTTGTTCCTTACGTACAATGAGCCATATATCTATGGAAAAATTATGAATCTCATTCAAATATATAAGAAAATAGACCAGGTAAGATGCAAGCATTCCATATGCCCCTGTTACTAAAACTTTCATATTCTTCAATTTTTCCCAATTACTCAACGAAGAATAGATAGTATCCATATCCTTTTTTACAATTGTATTATTTAAGAAATCCTTCTTCACTTAGATATCCACCTTTGTCATAAGTGTTTGTACCAATTTTCCATTAAAGAGTAATGCTATAGCCTTTCCACCCAAGATAAACATAAATGAAACGGCAAATAAGATCTTAGTTGGCCACAATGTATATGTGGAGCATAGAATATTTTTGATACAGGTCAAAAAATCTCTTACTCCTTTTTTCAAATACATTGCATATCTCCAATATTGATCGACCAAAAATTTCATTTCTAACTCTACTTTTTGCAATCTTGTAAGATCTAATTTCACAAAATTCTCGAACACATTTCCAATCAATCCATCCGTTCCATATCCCCAATCCTTACTTTTTTGAGGTGGTCTAGTAACACGTACGGGATACTCTGTTATATGATATGTTGAGCCATGCAGGCAGCAATACGCTAAAGCATATATTTGAAGATAATAATTATAAATATTTTTTTTCTCTATTTCCTCCATCAAATTTTCTACGCGGAACACTAAGCCACTCATTTGGTGCCCACGCCATGCATTTGCCAGACAGTTCCTAAATCCAGGCTCATATTTCTTAGATTTTACTTTCAGGTCTCGTCCACGACCATTATCTTTCCCATCCAAATCGACATTAATGTAACTAGGTATGATACATCCTATATCATTTTCCAGACAAGTCAAAACACGTTCCAAATATTCTTTAGAGATGAAATCATCATCTCCCAGCAAAAGCATATATTTTGTCCTGACCTTACCAAAAAGATTGGCAATATTAACTCTTGGGCCAATATTTTTTTCATTGCAATGGTATATGATGCTTACTCTTCCTTTCAGCATTGCCCGAACTCGTTTTTCTGTCCCATCAGTTGATCCATTATCTGAAATTAATATCTCGACAATATCTTGAGCGTCCAAATCAAAAATCATTTGTTCGATTTTCTTTAAATTTTTTATCAGAAACTCACATCTATTATATGTTGGTATTGCTATTGTCAACTTACACTGCTTTTCTTCTGACATCTTTATTCTCCTGATTTACTGCTTTTTATCCTTTTTACTATCCATACCAAAGCAAAGGAAAAAACATCTCCTATAATTGATAAAACTCTCATAATGACAATTCCTGATAAAATAACAGACTCTTCAGTTATTTCTCCCAGGAGAAAGAGACTTACTGCTTCCCGGACTCCTACGCCCCCCGGAGCCCCTGGAGTGATAAAACCTGCTACAAATGCCACCAGCATTGCGCCCATGATTAAAACCACATTTTGAGCAGAATACTGTTCTCCAGATATGATAGAAAAAATCACGAAATATAACCCTGCATTTACAATTCCCTGCACTGCATAAAACAAAAAATTTCCTCCAAGAGCCTTTGCAAGCTTAATAGAAAAAATTTTTTTAAACATCTTGATTAATTCTTTTCTCTTTTTTCTAAAAAAAACAAATATTAAAATGATTAGAAATAAAAAGGCTATTAATATTAGAATTATTTCTTTCCAAACGAATTTATACTGCTGTGCAATATATGCATATAAGCTGCGCCCGGCTAATAAAACTGCGATTAATATAATTGAAAATATATTCCAACATACATCTATAACCGTCGATAATGCGACGTCTGAATGTCTGATTTTTTTTTGTACTGCAAGCTCATTTCTCCCTACATATTGGAAAATATTTCCCGGAATGTATTTAAGAACATTTGATTTTGTAAAAATTAACATTGTTTCTGTATATCGAATTTTACAATTTAACAATGCATTAATTACGTTGGTCCAAGGAATCCCTCCAAAAATAACAGTCATCGAATAAACCAGAGTCACAATTATAAATGCAATTATATTCTTTTTTGAAAATATAACAGAATAATCCAAGTCATAAGATTGCAATTTTATTATAATCATCACAACTGCTAAAATCATAACGAAATTGCCTATATATTTAATTATCCTGTTTATATTAATCTTTCCCTTTTTCTGCTCCATATTTCTGTTTCATCTTACATTATAGTCCTTACAAAATATAACACTATTATCTTTATTCCCATTAGCCATATTTGCAATAACTAATATTTCTATTCCTCCTCTTGTTTATTACTTTTCATCTCTTCATGCCCCAAACCATAATCCATTTTCCGCAATTCAAACTGGATATCTTCTAACAATTTTCTATTTGCTGAAATCACATCTCCCAATAGGCCGATCACGCCACACATAGCAGCTATGATAATCAACATACTCGCAAGAATCAATGATTGAATATGCCCTGCGCCGGCCCCGTTGAAATAATACACCAGGAATCGTATCCCTATCGCCACACCAGCCACACCAAAAATCACTGTCAGCCATGCGAAGCAGTACAGCGGTTTATACATCATCAGCGCCCGTCCGATCGTCAGCATGGATTTCTTCACATATCCGAACATACTGCTGAACAGCCTGGACGGACGCAGTTCTGCATTTGTCCGGATCGGCACAGAGGTCACCGCCATTTTCTGTCTTCCTGCCTGCACGATCGTTTCCAGAGTATATGTGTACTCATTGATCACATTTAGCCTCATTGCCGTGTGCCTGCTATACGCCCGGAAACCGCTCGGGGCATCCGGTATACTGGTCTTGGACGCTTTCCTAACAACCCAGCTTCCAAGATGCTGCAGCTTTTTCTTCAGAGGGGAGAAATGTTCTGTCTGGTCGATCGGTCTTTCCCCCACAACCATGCCTGCCTCTCCCCGCAGAATCGGCTGTACAAGCTTCTCTATATCATCACCGCAATATTGATTGTCTGCATCCGTATTTACTATGATATCCGCCCCATTTCTCAGACATGCGTCGAGACCTGCCATAAATCCCCTGGCAAGTCCCTTATTGTTCCGAAAGTTTACGATATAATTTACTCCCCATTTTTTCGCAACTTCCACCGTATTATCCTTACTTCCGTCATTGATGATCAGATATTCAATGACATCTATTCCATCTATATGCTTTGGGAGCGCATTCAACGCAATCTCCAGTGTTTCGGCCTCATTATAGCATGGAATCTGAATGATAAGTTTCATCTCACAGTACCTCTCCTCTACCTGTCGTTAACTGTCTTTCTTCCTATAGAACAGTATGTCGTTTTCGTGCCCTCAAATGCACTTAACGGATAGCAGTTTCTGCCATCGAGCACGATCGGAGTCTTCATAAGCTCTTCGTATTTTGTAATATCGAATTTTACCACATCATCCCATTCGGTAAAAATCAGGCAAAGGTCCGCTCCGTCTATCGCCTCTTCTATCGTATCAAAATACTGAATATTCTTGTTCTGTATCTGCTTTTTAAAATTATCCTGCCCCACAGGATCCCATATCCTCAGATATGCTCCGTCTTCAAGAAGAAGCGGAACATTCACAAGTGACGGGGCTTCCCTGAGGTCATCTGTCCCCGGCTTAAAGGTACAGCCGAGAATTGCGATATTCAGGAACAGAAAATCATCGTAATATTTTCTCGCCTTTTTTACCAGCTTAAACTTCTGGCTGTCATTCACTTCTATTGCCGCCTTGATCGTCCTGATCTCATTGTCATTAAAGCTTGCCAGCCAGCTTAACGCCTTTGTATCTTTCGGGAAACAGGAACCGCCATATCCGATCCCCGCATTCAGGAACCGGTCTCCGATTCGGGAATCATATCCCATCCCCATCGTCACTTCTTCTACGTCAGCCCCCACAGTCTCGCACAGGTTGGCGATTTCATTCACATAGCTTATCTTCAACGCCAGAAAATCATTGGAAGCATACTTGATCATCTCCGCACTTCTGCGCCCGACTACCAGTTTAGGCGCATCGAAATCCTGATATACTTTCTTCAGGATTTCTGCCGGCTTCTCTTCATCTGCCCCGATCACGATCCGTGAGGCATGAAGAGTGTCTTTCACTGCCGTCCCCTGAGAGAGGAACTCCGGGTTGGAAGCAACATAGACACTCACATTGTGTTTCTGTTTGTCATGGATATAAGACTCAATCTTATCATTCGTTCCGATCGGGACCGTAGATTTTATAACCACCACGCAGTCTTTCTGAACTGAAGCTGCAATCTGCTTTGCCACCTGATATACAAACGCAAGATTGGCAGACCCGTCCACCTTTTCCGGAGTTCCTACTCCGATAAAGATCACATCCGCATCTTTGTATGCTGACTCATAATCAGTCGTAAATGTAAGATGATCCATACTTTCTTTCATCAGTTCCGACAGGCCGGGTTCGTAAATAGGGGAGACTCCCTGTTTCATAACCTCTACTTTCTGTTCATCCACATCAACACAGGTCACACCATGTCCCTTACTTGCCAGGCAGACGCCTGTGACCAGACCGACATATCCTGTGCCAGCCACTGCTATCTTCATTATTCTATCCCTCTCAATTAATCAAAATTTACGATATTTCGACATATCTTAATATACTATATCATACTTTTCTTTTTCAATAAATATCTTTTTAAAGCATTTCATTAAAAATTTGTAACATTTTGTAATATTTGTGTTTCTCTTTGTCTTATGATCCCTTTTTTATGCATCTAATCACTGCCCCGGTCACCTCACACACCAATTTTTCTCTGGTAATCAGCAAGGCTGCTCCATATACGCCAAAATATACGCACGCGCTCACAACCAAAACGAAAAATACATTCAGGTCCAGATTCAGCTTGGCTGCCGCTCCTGCCGCCGTAGCCAGCGCTGCTGCAGCGAGCATTTTCCTCAGGCTGATTTCCCTTATAATTCCCGGGATCAGAGCCTTCAGATAGATGCACTGGATCACAAGAACTGCCAGTTCTGCCGCAAGCGTCGCCGCCGCTGCTCCTGCTTCATTGTAATGCGGAATGAGCAGAAGATTCAACAGGAAATCTATGGCGGCGCCCCATAAGATCGAGCAAAGCACCTTCTTTTCCTGGTTTTTCGGCGTAAGCACCTGTATTCCGGTGATATTGGACAATCCGATCAGCAGTACGGTGGGCATCAGAATGATCATGGATACTGTTGACCGCAAAAATTCTTCACTTGCCAGAAATACGATACATTCTTCTGCAAACATACTGAAATATATCATAAGCGGCACGCCTGCCAGCACTACAAAGTTGGCAGCTTTCCCGATGGTCTTTCTGAATGCATCTTCATTCCCCATCTGGGTATAATAGGACAGACGGGGGAGCAGTACAGTTCCCAGGGATGTCAGCAATGTGGTAAGGATTGTTTTGATTTTGATCGCTGTATTGTAATACCCTACTGCCGCATCTCCTTTCATGAACTGCAGCATCACGATATCGAGATTTGTATAGACATTGATGGCTGCGGACATTGTGAAAAAGATCAGGATCGGCTTGATATGCTGCCGGAAATCATATTTTCCCGTCTTCTTCAGGCTCACATACTTCCTCATATTGATGAGATTCAGCAAATAGGAACCAGAGCCTGCCACTACACTTACCGCTCCATAGACAATATAGTCCTCCGGCCCTCTTACGCAAAGAAACATCAGGGCAATGCCGAGAACCTTAAACGCCATCGAACAGACCGTAATATAGGCGTACTGTTCCAATGCGTTATACAGCCAGGTCACTCCCAGCGTGGACAGGATCATGCTGACCGCATTAATCAGCATCAGTTCCTTTTCCGCATAAAACTCCGGGATCACTGCCAGGGATACAAGGAATGCCGCCAGGGAAATTGCCGTCGTAACAATATTGATAATCAGCAGCTCCTGTACGGTGTGGGAAAGCTTTTCCTTATCCCCCCTTACCTTTGCGCATGCCCTGATGCCATATGTCGGTATTCCCAGGGATGCGATCATAGAGAAATAGTTGATAACAGATGATGCAAAGGCGACCTTCCCATTCCCTTCTACAAGCAGTACCCGGGAGATATACGGGAATGTAATGAGCGGGAATATGATTGTGGATGCCGCAAGGATCCCATTCATAATAAAATTGAATTTAATTGACCTGATCTTCACTTCCGATCACCCTCTGTCTTTCTTATTTCGCAGCCTGCTCAGAAGTATGATCGCCGTATACGCTCTAAAGCCTGTCTTTCTGAGGATTCTGAGCATACCGCTGTATTCGCCTGTCCAGTGATATACAAGCCGGTTTTTCTCTCTCAGAGTTTCATCAAACTCTTTGAATTTTTTCCTCACTGCTTTATCTGACAACGGATAGCTCAGATAGACATTCATCTGTGTCTCTGCCATCTGTGCAATACGCCGTGCCATATACCGGCATTTCGTTTCATCTGCATCTTCCCGTTTCTCATACGCATTCAGATAATCGAGCAGATGCAGGACCACGTCTGTATGATTCTGGATATGTTTTTGATACCCCTGCATACTGACGCTCTGCGTTGCAACCGCAAGACGGTACATATACACAAAACAGTCCAGATATCTGACTGTCTGCACAAAGGGCACCGGAAAGAGAATATATTCCACATCTACATAGAAGCAGTGTTCGTCAAGACGAATCCCGTTTTCTCTAAGCACGTCCGTGCGGATCACCAGGGCATGCATCGGCATCTGGACTTTCGCGGCAGCCTCATTAAAGGTCAGTGTCTTTCCCGGTGAAAGCTGCGGGAATTTTTTTTCTGTTTTTTCTCCTGATACGTCATTGACCTCATAATAATTAGTCAGAATATATTCCTCGCTGCAGTTTTTTAACTGACAGACAAGGCTGCAGAAACCGTCTTTCTCCACCCAGTCGTCCCCGTCGACCACTTTGAAATATTTCCCCGATGCCCGTGTGATTCCTGTATTGATCGTGGAGCCGTGTCCGCCGTTCTCTTTTGATATCAGCCGGAATGTATCCGGGTATTTTTCTTCATACCTGTGTGCGATCTCAGCCGTTTTATCCTTTGAGCCGTCATCCACGATCAGAATCTCCACATCCCCCATCACCTGATCATTGATAAAGGAATCCAGAGTCTGTTCCAGATATTTTTCCACATTATAAGAGGGAACAACAACAGTCAGTACTTTCTTCATGTCCGGGATTTCCTCCTTTTCTCATCCTCTTTCTCTGATTCTCTCCACAGCACGCCTCGCATATGAGAGAAGCACCATCAGCCAGTACTGCTTCGTCTCAATAATATGATAGTGCAGCCGTTCTTTTGGGGTGAGTCCTTTCAAATATGGGTTTTTATGATAATTGGGAAACTGCTGTTCCATAAAATCATGGAATTTCTCTAAATACGGGCTTTTCCGGTCTGCCAGTATGATCTCCTTGGAAGGTTCAAAATACAGGTTCCGAAACGCAAGGTATTCCAGTTCCTTATAAAACTGTTCAAATCTTCCGCATTTTTTGTAATACTCAAGTATTTCCATATACATACTTGTTCTGTCCGAATAGTTCCGGTCAAATTTTGTACTCGTCATAATGGAGCCGCTCCGGATCACATAGTGGTACACGGCTCCTTTCACATACACAATGCTCCGGGCATCGAGAAAAAGCTTGGGAATACTCCCCAGATCTTCATAGAGCCGCCCCTCCGGAAACCAGTGCCCCCGTGCCAGATAGAACTCTCTCCGGTAAAGCTTTGACCATGCTGACAGCGTACTGATCAGGATCTGAGGCTGCTTATCCAGGGTAAGCGCAGTATTTTCAGGCAGGTCGGAATAACAGGGAAGACTAAATGTCTCCTCCTCACGGACGTAGTCGAACATAACCATATCACAGCCTGTGCGTTCCGCTGCAGATGCCGCCCGCTCTACCAGGTCCGGCTCTATATAGTCATCGCTGTCTACATAGAGTAGATACTCTCCTGCCGCTGCCCGTGTCCCGGCATTGCGAGCACTGCTCAATCCCCCGTTTTCTTTGTGGATAACACGGACTCTGGCGTCCTGTCTGGCATAGTTATCGCAGATTGCCCCACAGGAGTCAGGCGACCCGTCATCCACAAGAATAATTTCCATTTCTTCCCAGGTCTGTGCCAGAATACTGTCCACGCATTTTCTCAGATATGGCTCTACATTATAAACCGGTACGATCACACTGATCAGCATTTACTCTTCCCTCTTTACAATATATTTTTCAATTGTTCTCTCTGTTCTTTCCTGTCATAGGGATACCTGGCCGGGAGGAACCTGACCTCTTCCCGTCCTCTCCCCCTGTATTTCAGGACAGCTTCCGCCCATCCTGCCGCATCCACCTTCAGGGAAATGTGGTCGCAAGCATCCGTAATCCCGACCTCTTCCGGCACAGTATCGCTCACCACGCAGGGAAGCCGGGAGCACTGCGCCTCCAGGCTGACCATGGAAAGCCCTTCAAAGAGTGATGGCAGGAGGAACACGTCCATTGCCTGCACCAGCCTGTCCGTATCCGTTCTCCAGCCTGTGAAAGTCACATATTCGGTGAGCCCTTCTTCCTGAACCTGCCTTTTCACACTTTCACATATCGGACCATCCCCCACCAGAAGAAGGTGGGCAGACTTTTCTCTCTTCCTGATCTCTGTAAAGATTTTCAACAGAAACCCATAGTTTTTCACCGGACAGAAATTCCCGATATGTCCCGTTACAAAGTGATCCTCCAGGCCAAGCTCTTCCCTTACTTCCTGCCGCATCTTACGGTCAAACTCATACCTCTCCTTGTCCACCGCACTGAGGATAACATTGAACTTCCGGGAGTCCACGATCTTTTCCGGGAACATCCAAAGCCCGGCTTTTCGCGACGCCCCATAAAAATCGGTCCCCGTCCGGTACAGAAAAGTCCTGCATATTCTGTGAATGATATCCAGAACCGCCCTGTTCAGCCGGTTTTCGCAGTCGTTTCCCGCCGCATGGCTGTGCAGTACACGTTTCTTTACTTTACACTTCTTCGCAGCCAGGGCTGCGATGCAGTCGATCGCGGTCGATATATTGAGATAGGCCGTGTCGTAGTCCCCTTCTCTTACGATCTCACACACTCTTTTATACTGCCTGAGAGGATGACGCAGACGCGGAACCTCCAGGAGTCTGACGCCCTGTCTGGAAAGCCGTTCTTCCAGTCCCTTATCTATTTGATTTGTCATAAGGTCAATCGAGGCATCCTCGTCCTTAACACTTTCCAGAAAGTTTAAAATATACTGGTCCAGTCCGCCGGATTTTCCGTTGATAATGAATCCCATGAGTACTTTTTTCATCTGTTTCAGCTTCTTTCTTCTAAATGGAGACTGTCAGTTCCGCGCGCGCAGGCATGCTGTGACAGGGATACCATATACCCAAGGCACAGCCAGAATATAAAAGTCTGCGGTGCGTGAAGATAGAATACATAAGAGTAAAACATGCTCGCCAGGAGCATTGCCACCGTCATGGAAAAGCTGAAAATCATGACATCTGACTCCTCCCCCCGCAGATGCCCCATCCCTTTTAACAGAAGCCTCAGCGTATTTAGTATGAGTAAGATAGTGATTGCCAGTCCGATCACCCCTTGTGAGGCAAGGACATCCACAAACATATTATGGAGCGAATCATAGCGAACGATACTGTTATTGACAATATATGTGTCCGGCAGGTTCTCCTCTGCATAAGGCGTGATATCGCGGAAACTTACACCGTAAAGCGGGGAAGTTGATACAATCTCAAGGCCGCTTCTCCAAATATCGATCCTTCCGTTGCTCTCATCTTTTGCCAGTTCTTTTTCCCTCTGGTTCTGGGCAGGCTTCTTCCCTTTATCTGCCTCTTTCTGGCCCTCGCCAACAACAATTTTCTGTACATACGCAAAGGTTTTGGAATTTATCGGCTCCAGCGCCATCAGACCCGATACGCCCGCCAGCATCAGCAGAATCCCGATGATAACAGAGCGAAGCCATTCCTTTTTCCGCATCACATAGAATACCAGGAATCCCCCGACACAAAGGCTGCCGCCAAATGCGATCATCGCAGTCCGGGAATTTGCGAATCCAATATAGAGATACTGAATCACAATACTTACAATTAACAATACTTTCCAGATCCTTTTTTCACAGTATTTCCAGAGATACAATGCAAAAAAGATCGCAATCACTGCAATCACTGCCCCATGATTCGGGTCATCATATACGCCCCATAGTCTTCCCATCCTGTATCCGACTGCATGGACCGCTCCCGACGGGTCTCTGTAACCCCCGTCAAAAAGCCATGCTACCATTGTAAGGCTTACCGCATTAAACACCGTGCAGATCACGGTCCCGGTCGCTGCCAGTATCCTCAGCTCCCGCCTCATATCTTCGGCTGTATAAGTATAGGATGTCAGATAGAGCAGCCCCATCTGACATGCCAGCCAGACCATGGCCTGGATATTCTCTGTAATTCCATATCGTATGTTCATAACGGAACTGAACAGGTAGCTTGCCATAAAAAGAACCAAAAGGGGTAGATTCCCCATTTTCCGGTACTGCTTCCACTGGATCAGCACTCCGGTCAGCAGCAGCCCCCCGAACCCGGCGGCGATGAATGTGGCAGCCTTCATAACCGCAAGTCCGTTTATAAACGCATTAAATGCGCACAGCAGATAAATCAGCATATAAATCTTATAAGCAAGTAAGAGCTTTCGGTATTTTTCACTTTTTATCATAATTCCCCCTCAAATGTTTCCCTTTTTGTTTTCCCGGATCAGATCCGCGATCATACGCTCAATCTTCTGGTACGATTTTGGACGGTCAAACTGTTCCTCCGCAATTCGCCGGGCATTTTCTCCCATTCTTTTCCTTCCCGCCTCATCCTCATAGAGCTTGAGCACTGCATCTGCCAGGATATCGGCGTCCTCCGGCATAATATTGATCCCGAAGCCGTCATGCTCTACCTTTGCCCGAAACTCAGGGCTCATGCATGTATTGATCATGGGTTTGCCTGCTGCCAGATAGTCTCCGATCTTCGTCACGATGCTCTGAGGCGCCTTTTTCACAAAGGAATTAACCAGGATATCGGACGCTTTCAGCCAGGCTGCCATCTCACCATATGGCACATACCCGGCAAATTCTACATTTCGGATATTCCTGGAGTTCGCAAGCTCCTCCAGCTCCTCCTTCATGGGCCCTCCGCCCAGGATTTTGAATCTGATATTATCATATCCTCTCTGCCAGAGTATCTCCGCTGCCAGCAGCATGGTACGGATATCATAGCTGGTGCCGATCGTCCCGGCATAGGAAACCCAGAACTCTCCCTGCTGCTTTCTGGCCTGGTCCCGGTTCGCCTCTGCTCCCCCGTCGAACACCTTAAGCTCATTCCCGACATAGACCGTCTCCCTCGGGATCTTCCTGTCCCCTGAGGCAAAGGGTCTGTCCCTGTATTCATCGGAAGTACCGATCACGCCGGACACCAGGCTGTACACTTTCTCTGCGTCTCTCTTCAGCGGGTAGAATATGATGTCGCTTAACACCGGTATGTCCAGCACCATCCTCATCGCCTCTGGCCATAGGTCGTTGACGTCCGCCACAAAGGGGATCCCGTTCCGGTCTGCATACCGGGCTGCCGCAAGGGCCACGTCATTAGGCGGGATCTCCGCGTAGATCAGGTCATAGCTGCCGTCCTGCTCCAGAAGCTTCGTAAGATTCTTTGCCGCAATCCTGTGGCTGTATATTCTTCTGAGATCTATATTTTTCTTATATCCCGGCTCATAGAGAAACCGGATGCCGAACTTATAGTCATCCCGCCGGATCTTTTCCAGATCGCGCTGCGCTTTATCCCAATGCTGGAATGTAGTAGTAAAGAGATCTACCTGGTATCCTGCATCGGAAAGAAAATCGCAGATATAGCGAAATCTTGTATACCCCTTTTCATCATTCAGGCAAACGCCCATCGTAACAACTGCAATTTTATACATAAGCTGAAAACTCCTGACTTTATTGTACCTGTTTTGCTATCTGATCACGGCAAACAGGGTATCAATCATGACCCGGATATCGCCGGGTACGCTGAATTTCTTCAGATAATCCAGGTTATACTTCATTTTCTCCGGGAGGACGTACGTGATGTATACCTCGTCCGCCCCTTTCCCTGTCTCCCTCATATACCTCTCCATCACCTCATCCTCATCCTTATAGGCTATGCTGGTTCTGGAGGTGATCCCTGCCGGGAGGAGGAGGGTGGCCTGCATCTCGTCCGTGTATGCGTCCACATATTTCCCCACTTCAGGCCTGGTACCGACAAAGCTCATATCTCCTGCCAGCACATTAAATAGCTGGGGCAGCTCGTCCAGCCTGCATTTTCTTAAGAGATTTCCCATCCTGGTGATGCGGCTGTCTCCTGCCGTCGTCACTGCCGGTCCCTTTCTGTCCGCATCTGCCACCATAGTGCGGAATTTGAAGATCCTGTATTCCCGTCCATACTGTGTGATCCTTTTCTGCCGGAAGAATACAGGTCCCCTGCTGTCCGCCTTGATCGCCGCTGCAAGGAGCAGCATGACAGGCGAGAGAACCGCGGTCAGGACCGTGGCCATCATAAGATCCAGAACCCTTTTCAGCATAAGGCTCCCCTGGCGTTTCCGCAGGATCTCATAATATTGCCTTACTTTTTCATTCCTCATCTTCCTTGGAAGATTCTCCCATTGTATCAGCCTCATGTCTCCCTCCTTCAGGGTTTCATCTTTCTGACTTTACTTTTGAATAGAGCATTGGCATCCCCGAGCGCACGATGTGTATGACCCGCCCCAGTGCCAGGCAGGCGGTTACGTTCCTGGTCTTGATTGGGATCAACGCCGCTTTAAGAAGCCTGCTGTCCCTGGCTTTTGCTTTTGGAATAAGATTTCGGAAAAGCTCTGAGGCAAACACACTTTGGCAGAAGTTTTTCCTGTCCATATGCTTCATACCGGAACGTCTGTCACAGTTTCTTTCCAGTGCGGACAGGATATAACGCCCGAACAGGCCTCCCAGCACGGCACAGGTCTCCTCCGTGTCGGTATGCCAGTACTGCTGCTGCCGGTAAAGCATATCGATTCTCCGGTAATGGAGCCCGTAGTAATCCGGCACGAATTTTGTCGTCAGGCTCCCCTCCATCCTTTTTGCGTAATGATAGGGGGTGATGTCCAGAATGTTCATGCTCTCAATGTCCATGCAGTACTGAATATTAAAAATAATATCCTCATTGAGGCTGACCGTCTCAAACCGCAATCCT
This sequence comes from uncultured Mediterraneibacter sp., assembly GCA_944381935.1. Taxonomy (GTDB): domain Bacteria; phylum Bacillota; class Clostridia; order Lachnospirales; family Lachnospiraceae; genus Mediterraneibacter. The sequence goes on from CALWMN010000004.1 coordinate 158,535, forward strand.
TTCTTATGGATATAGTCCAGGCTGTACACCTTGTTCCAGGGATATCCATATATGGTCTGCTGTTCAAGATAAATGATATATTTTCTGAGCTCCTCTTTTTCGGAAAAAAACTTTCTCTCCGGGCAGATCCTGTGTGTGTGGTCCAGATTGCCGCCGCTTCCGTAGTATTCTTCCGTATGCCCGAACACCACGATGCTGGCAGGATTCTCCTCCAGGGAGCTGCCAACAGCCTGCAGGAGATCGGCGTCCACATGGTCGTCCGGGTCCATGAACCAGATATACTGTCCCTTTGCCGCTCTGATCCCGGTGTTTCTCGCCTCGCTTACCCCTCTATTATTCGGATGATGTATCACCTGTATCCGTGTATCCTGCTCTTTCAGATTCTCTGCCAGCGCTCCCGTCCCATCCGGCGATCCATCCTCTACGATGATCAGTTCCCAGTCCGGACAGGTCTGTCCCCGTATACTCCGCACTGCATTTTCCAAATATTTCTCCACGCCGTACGCCGGCATGACCACACTGAAAAAAGGTCTTTCCATAAGCAATCGTCCTCCGGTCTCAAGCGCCTGCCATTTTGCGGAATATTTCCGTCACATACTCCTGCTGCTCATCCGTCAGGCACGTATGAAGCGGCAGTGTAATCTCATTTTCAAACTGTCTGTATGAATTGGGATAGTCTGCAATATCAAATCCGAGATTTTGGTAAGCTGTCAGAAGGGGAAGCGGCTTGTAGTGCACGTTCGCGGCAACGCCCTGCTCTGCCATCGCGGCAATGATCCCGTTGCACTCCTCCCTCGTCTTCCCTGTAAGGCGTGCCAGGTACAGATGACCGCTGGACATCCAGGTATCCCCGTAGTGTTCCAGGGTCTGGATTGTGCCGCCTCTAAACGCCGCGTCATACCGCCCGATCAGCTCCCGGCGCCTGGCAAGGAGACCGTCATAACGCTCAAGCTGTTTCAGTCCGATAGCAGCCTGAAGATCCGTCATATTGCATTTATAGAGCGGTGCGACAATATCATATTCCCATGCCCCGGCTTTCGTCTTGGCAAGGGCGTCCTTGGACTGTCCGTGAAGGGACATGAGCATATATTCCCGGTAGAGTTCGTTGCTGTCAATCCCCGCTTCCTCTATCGCCCTGCTCCAGGTGACAGCCCCGCCCTCAGCAGTCGTCAGATTCTTGACCGCATGGAAGGAGAAGCAGGTGAAATCTGCGATCTGGCCGCACATCTTCCCGTCCCTGGACGCGCCGAAAGCATGGGCGGCGTCTGCCATGACCAGGATGCGTCCCAGCGCTTCCTGCCTGTCATTTGCCGGGCAAAACAGTCCTTTTTTCTCCTCAGCTATCTGAAAGATCTCTTTATATTTTGAGTAGGCGATCCCTGCCAGGTCTACACAGATAATTGCTTTTGTCCTCTCTGTGACCGCCGCCTCCACTTTTGCCGGGTCCATCTCAAAGCTTCCCGGGATGGTATCTGCCAGAACCGGCGTTGCCCCCACATGGCAGATCACACTGCATGTGGCTGTGTACGTATACGCGGTGGTGATGACCTCATCTCCGGGACCGATGCCCATAAGCCTGAGTGTCAGCTCCATACTGGCTGTGGCTGAGTTCAGGCATGCCGCACGTTTTGTATGGCAGAACGCGGCAATCCCGCGCTCGAATGCCTTCGTGCGCGGGCCTGTTGTGATCCAGCCGCTGCGAAGAGCCGCTGTGACCTCCTCTATTTCTGCCTCTGTAATATCCGGCGGGGAAAAATCAACTTTCATGATCTGCATTCTCCTTTCCTGCGCTGCGGGACAGCACCGTCACTTAAGATCTCCGTCCGCGGCGCTCTGATTTAGGAAGGCGCTCGGAAGAGCCGAATTATGGTCCGGGAAATCATCGTGAAGGCTTTCCTGAATCTTTCTATCTCTCTCAATATCTGCCTCTCGCAGATGGTAGGTCGGAACAATCTTGTGTACAATATTTTTCATTTCATTTGACTCGCCGTAAGCCTCCCGGTAAAGATCCTGCAGGTTTGCAATAAATTCATCCTCATCAAACTCAATCGGTTTCCCGATGTGGATCAGCTCGTTTTCTGTCTCCTGAAGCCCCTCCTCATCCATGAGCAGTTCTTCATAGAGCTTCTCTCCCGGCCTGAGCCCGGTATATTTGATCTCAATGTCCCTCCCGGGGGTATAACCCGAAAGCTGGATCAGGTTCTTCGCCAGATCTGATATCTTCACCGGCTGTCCCATGTCAAGCACAAAGATCTCTCCGCCCCTGGCACTGGCTCCTGCCTGAAGCACAAGAGAAACCGCTTCCGGTATCGTCATAAAGTACCGGATAATGTCCGGATGTGTCACCGTAACCGGGCCGCCCGCTTCTATCTGTTTCTTAAAAAGCGGAATGACACTTCCGTTACTCCCCAGGACATTTCCAAACCGGACTGCCACATATTCTGTCCTGGAATGATTGTTAAACATCTGGACGATCATCTCACACATCCGTTTGGATGCCCCCATAATATTCGTCGGATTTACCGCCTTATCCGTGGAGATCAGGACAAACTTTTTCGTACCGAACCGGTCAGCCGCCAGTGCCACCTTATACGTCCCAAACACGTTGTTCTTGATTGCCTCATTGGGGCTGTCCTCCATCAACGGAACATGCTTATGCGCCGCCGCATGGTAGACGATATCGGGCCGGTACTTGGCAAACACGCTGTTTATTTTCCGTCCGTTCCTCACAGACCCGATCAGGACAACCAGGTCCAGGTATGGATATTTTGCCCGAAGCTCCTGCTGGATATCATACGCATTATTTTCATAGATATCAAAAATGATAAGCTGGCGCACCCCATTTGCCGCAATCTGACGGCAAAGCTCGCTTCCGATGCTACCGCCGCCGCCTGTCACAAGCACCACCTGATCGGACACGTATCTGCCGATCTTTTCTGTCGTGATCTGCACAGGTTCCCTTCCCAGCAGGTCCTCGATCTCTACATGGCGCAGCTTGGAAACCGTGACATCCCCGTTTACAAGCTGATACACTCCCGGAAGGATCTTGAGGTCACAGTTGGGCACCTTCTGGCAGATCTCCAGGATCTTGCGCTGCTCGCACTTATCCGCGCTGGGGATCGCGACAATGATCTCCGTAATCCCATATCTGCGGGCATTGTCCAGGATCGTGTCGCGCCCTCCCACAACTTTGACGCCGTGAATATATGTCCCGTGCTTGCGGGGGTTATCATCAATGATGCAGCACAGCTTGGAATCCAGCTTGGAGCTGAGTTCCAGTTCCTTCATGACCACGTTGCAGGCTTCCCCCGCCCCTATGATCATCGTATTCCTCATATGGGCGCCGTGAAGGTTGCTTCTGTAGAGCAGCCTGAGCAGCCGGTAGGAGAATCTGCTGACGCAGGTCAGCATGAAAAGCGCGGCTCCGTAAAGCACGAAATAGCTTCGGTATATCGGTCTGTATGTCAGATAATAAGCCAGCACATTGAGCAGCATACAGATCGCGCAAGCCTCAATGATGTTCACCAGTTCCTTGATACTCGCATAGCGCCACAGGCTTGTATACAGCTTGCAGAAGGCAAACACAATCAGGGTGGCGACTGTGTTTGGTATCATCATGTCCATTACCGACGTATAATATTCGATCGGAATATCTGCCGTATACATGTTGAATCTAAGCCAGAGGGCAAGAAACGAACTGATGTTGATAAATGCAATATCCAGAAAAATCAGAAACACCTTATATATGACCGACAGATCCCATTTTTCTATCCATTTCTTCATATCGGTTATCTCCAAATGCGCAGAACCTGTTCTGCGTTGTCTACTCTGTCACAGTACCTTCCAGAGTCTCTCCGTTCTCAACAGCGTCGATTGCATCTTTGATTGCATCGACAGACGCCTGATCCGGCTGCATAACATACAGCGGTGCCCCTGAATAAGAATAACAGTACTGGTTGTCCCCAGTTCCCTCGGCAGCCATGGAAGTGATATTCCATGACGCGCTGTCAGAGAGCTGTGTCTTGATCAGCTCCTGGATCTGTGATTCTGACATGTTCGTATCCACATTGCCGCTCACACTGTTGAGGATTCCGTTCGCCCCTGTCAGAATTGCCGGGGATACCACCTTCTTGATGATTCCCGTGATGACAGCCTGCTGGTCTTTTCCTCTCTGATTGTCCCCTCCCGGAACATTCAGACGCTCTCTTGAAAACGCCAGCGCCTCTTTGCCGTCAAAGTGGTTGGTTCCCTGGGATACATTCATGACCATGCCGGATTCATAGCTTGTCGTGAACGCGTATTCCGATTCCACATCCACCCCGCCCAGGGCGTCGACAATCTCAATCAGGGAGGTGAAATTGACACGCGCGTAGAAATCAAGCTCTGTATCATAAAGTTCCTCCAGTGTCGCCATAGAGGTATCCACACCGTAGATTCCCGCATGGGTCAGTTTATCCTTCTGCCCTCCCGATACGCCCGGAATCTCGACATAATAATCTCGCGGAGTCGTCACAAGGAGAATCTGGTGGCTGGTCGGATTCACTATAGCGATAATATTGACGTCGCTCCGGCTGTTTGTCTCGATTGCGCCAAACACATCGATACCGCTGATGTAAACGCTGAACGTATCGTCTACACTTACGTCTTTCGCCTGATTCTCCATCTCACTTTTGATACTGTGTGTATATATAATCTTTGTGTTTTCGCTGTATCCCTCAAATGCCTCTTCCAGTATGCCTGTGTATCCCTCATTGTAGATGATCGCATCTACTTCCCCGTCGTGAAGCGCCTGTGCCTGTTCCGCAAGGCCGTCATACTCTTCCGTGGTGATCTGGCTTCCCAGCTCCTGGTTGATCGCATTTACTGTTTCCGTAATCTGATCGCCATTCATCTGATACTGAACGCCAAAGGTATAATCTGCGGCATCATTGATCGTCTCGGCAGGATCATCCGCCATCACTGCCACCACCACATTGTCCAGCTTATAATCTCCTCCCGTTATGTCAGAAATCGTTCCGCTTGTCTTAAATAAAAAGTAAGCGCCAATCGCCATGATAATAGAAATGATGACACTGATCACCTTGCCCGTGATCGCATTCTTTTTGGAGAAGAACTGGCTTGCCAATATGATTCCCCAGAAGAGGAATAAAAGAATCCCGATAGCCACCAGATACATATTCGGCAGCATGTTAAGCATGAACAACCCCACCATAAATGCAATGGTCGCAACAAGCTGTATCCCTGCCAGGGCAAGCCCCACGTTCCGGCTCACATTATTATCCTTCTCCTCTTTGTGGGAAGGCTCCGCCGCTCTTCTTTTCTTCTGCGCATAGCCGTGCTTCCTGGATGAGGTTTCTGTCCTGCGTCCCGATGCGCTGTCTGTGCGTCTGCGGACCTTCTTCTTTCCGTTATGCTGCATATCGTCTCTTTGGCTCATTATGATCAAACCCTTTCTTATCTCACCTTTTTCATTGCTACAAACTGTAATCTTTTGTACGCGCTCTTCCTATATTAGCATTTTTCGCTGTTTTTCGCAACAAATACGTCTAATTATCATGAATTCTTAAGTTTTGCTTAAATATCTTTTCCTTTTTCCGCTCTTTTAAAACCTTATTGCCAACACTCCCCTGCTTTTCCATCCGAACAGCATGGAGAAATCTATTTTAAAAAAACAGGGGATTTCTATTGACACCTAGCAAAAACTGTTATATAATAATTTCTGCTGTGGATAAGACAGCATATATTATGTGCGATTAGCTCAGCTGGATAGAGCGTCTGGCTACGGACCAGAAGGTCGGGAGTTCGAATCTTCTATCGCACGTACAGAAAAGGTGTTGCGGGTGCAACACCTTTTCTTTATTCTGCAAACTTTTCCGACTGTTTGGCGATCATCTCTTGATCGTCAAAATAATTGATCCTCATCGCCTCTTTTACCTCTCTGAGGGTCTCTGCCGCGACTTTTTCTGCCTTCTCGCTGCCTTTCCTGAGAATCTCATATACGGCGGGGATATCTTTCTGAAATTCTTTTCTCCTGTTCCGGATCGGCTCCAGCTCTGCCTGGAGTACATTGTTGAGAAAACGCTTCACCTTCATATCCCCAAGACCGCCCCTCTTGTAGTGTTCTTTCAGCTCGTCAAGCCCTGCATACTCGGGGAGAAATTCTGCAAAATACTCCGGTCTGCAAAAGGCATCCAGATAGGTAAACACCGTATTTCCCTCCAGCTTTCCCGGATCTTCTATCCTGATATGTGTCGGGTCCGTGAACATGCTGAACACCTTTTTCTTAATATCTTCCGGCTCCTCAGACAGGTAAATGCAGTTCCCGAGCGATTTGCTCATCTTTGCCTTCCCGTCAGTCCCCGGCAGGCGCAGGCACGCCTCATTGTCGGGCAGGAGGATCTTCGGATCCACAAGCGTCTCGCCATAGACCGAATTGAATTTGTGTACAATTTCCTTTGTCTGCTCCAGCATCGGCATCTGGTCCTCTCCCACCGGGACGGTCGTTGCTTTAAATGCCGTGATATCCGCCGCCTGGCTGATCGGATAAGTGAAGAATCCGACCGGTATGCTGGCTTCAAAGTTGCGCTGCTGTATCTCAGACTTGACCGTGGGATTCCTCTGCAGCCTGGAAACTGTGACCAGATTCATATAATAAAATGTCAGCTCACACAGCTCCGGGATCTGGGACTGGATAAACAGCGTGGATTTCTCAGGGTCCAGTCCGCATGCCAAGTAATCGAGAGCCACCTCGATAATATTCTCCCTCACCTTCTCCGGGTTGTCCGCATTATCCGTCAGCGCCTGTGCATCCGCGATCATAATAAAAATATCGTCAAAGTCCCCTGTATTTTGCAGCTCCACCCTCCGTTTCAGCGACCCCACATAGTGGCCTACGTGCAGCCTTCCTGTAGGACGGTCTCCTGTAAGCATGATCTTCTTCATATTATCTGTATTCCTCCTAATATTTCTATCTCATAATCTTTCCCCATTATAGCATCATTACTTCTGCTTTTCCACCGTAACTTAGCCGGAGCCACAGCAATCACCGGAAGTGCAAAAAGGCACATTCCGGGATTGTAAGCGGTCGCCGTTGCAAAAAGGACCGCCTCGGACAGACAGGCGTCAGTCCGGGACGGTCTCCTCCAAACTCTTTTATTTATTTTGTAAAGCCGGCTGCTTGGAATATCCCGGCGCACGTTTTCTCTCTGAAACATACACAAGCTGATACAGCGCATATGCCATCACAAAAGCGGCAACCACATCCAGGACGGAATGCTGTTTCAGGAACATTGTCGCCAGGATGATCAGAGCGGCGAGGATATATGCCCCGCAGCTTGCCATCCTGTGCTTCCTGAGCACACTGCTTTCGCGGATCGCGATGCACGCACTCAGCGAGTTAAACACATGGAGGCTTGGGAACACATTTGTGCAGGTATCCGCCCTGTACAGTATTCTCACCATGTCTACAAAGATATTGTCCCTCTCAAAGACAACCGGCCTTAAATCCTGCCCGTTCGGGAACAGGGTCGATATCACCAGGAATATTGTCATCCCGGTGAACATCAGCTTCGCCATTTTATAAAATCCGGGTACATCTGTAAAGAAAAAATACAGCATGACCGCTGCAATGAAAATAAACCAAAGCAGATATGGCACAATAAAAAATTCAATGAACGGAATATGTTCATCCAGTGTCGTCTGTATTACATGATAATTCGTTGTCACATGCTTTTCCAGATATAAAAACCAGGGCATATATATGAGGATATACAGAAAGACCCATGCATGTTTATATTTTCTGACAGCTTTTGTGAATGTCGTCTTCCATTTCATATCAAAACGCACTCCTTTTATTTCCAGTCTCTATTTCCTTATGTTTTTCCTGCTTTTTTCTGATTTGCCTCGATTATAGCACGATTCAAATCCGACAACAACTGCCTTCATAAAACGTTAACAAATCTTTTGAAAATCTTTCTTTTTAGGTCCTCTCAAAGATAAACATGTCAAATTTCCTCTTTGCTTCCCGGACGTCCTTATCGCCCTGGAGCGTCCATACAGCCGACGGCGTGCGGAAGAGCATCCTGTTAAGCCTGAATCCCAGGTTTTTCCGGTCTGCCCATTTGTACGAGATAAAATCCGGCCTGCACATACAGTTGCTCAGTAAATATTTTACGCAGAACCGCAGCAGATAATGCGGCGTATCGTCGCTTCTGGTAAGATTTGCCGACAGCTGCCCCCTCAGGGTCTCCCTGGAGTGCTTTTTCAGCCATCTCAGGACAAGACTGTTAAAAGACTGTATCATGTACGCTCCTTTGTACCCCTTCAGCACCTGGTCGAGCCTGCGGCAGATCTCCGTATCAGAATTTGGGAGCTTTACCTCGATCAGGAGGGGCACCTTTCCGTTCACGCGGCGGAGCACATCTCTTAAAAGAGGGATCTTCTCCTTCGTGCCGCACAGGTTATAGCGGCTCAGCTCCACATAATCCGTCTGTTCCACCACTCCCCTGCAGCCGCACACCCTCTCGAACGTGTCATCATGAAAGACGACAAGCTGCCGGTCTCTTGTCATGTGTACGTCCAGTTCAATCCCATATCCTTTTTCTGCCGCGGCATGAAAGGCAGGAAACGAATTTTCCGGTATTCCTTTCCTTATATCATGCAGTCCCCTGTGCGCCCACTTGATCCCCAGAAAAGGTCTCATCCGCCTGCGGTCCGACAGTCTCGGCGCTGTCAGGAAGGCAAACAGCAGCACAATGCAGATCACTGCCAGCAATGCTATCAGATACATTCTCCTCAGCTCCTTTGTATATCCTCTCTTCTATCCGGTTATCACTCTCAGCCTTTCCCCCATTACCTCCACTTCAATCTCCTTCCTGAGAAAAGACGGCTCACCGTCTGTGTGAAGGGGAAGCGGAAACTCTGTCTCCACCCTGGCTTTCCGGCACTTTAACATGGTGACCCCACGAAGCTTTGTATGCTTTCCTCTGTATGACGCCCAAAACATGGCAAGAAGCCGGACCCCGGATATTCCTGACAGGGCTGCCACATCAAGCATACCGTCTTTCGCAGACGCATCCGGGCAGAACCGGAATCCCCCTCCCTCAAACGGCAGATTCATAAATGCGGCAAAATACAGTTTCTTCAACACCCTTTTTCTGCCGTCCTCCAAAGTAAGGACTGCTCTTTGGGGACGGCTTTTGATCAGCTGGCCCAGCGCCACGGCTGCATAGGAAAGTTTCCCCAGCCCCAGCTTATTCAGAATCGCTTTCCACCGGGAGACACACACCTGATGGCACACTGCCGCATCAAATCCAATCCCGGCACTTACAGCGAACCTCCTCTCTTTTCTGCCCCTTCTGAGCACTCCCACATCGATTTCTTCCACCCTCCTGCCGGACAGCACAATGTCGAGTGCATCCTCCGGCTTGCGGGGTATTCCAAGCCCTCTTGCAAAATCGTTGCTGGAGCCGATCGGAATATATCCCAGCGTTATTCCGCGGAAGCTGCCAATGCCATTGACCACTTCATTCACAGTCCCGTCCCCTCCAAGCACGACGACGGTGTGTTCTTTTCCGTCACGGGATATCTCTGCCGCAATCTTTTCTGCATGCCTCCTGTATTCGGTCCTGTATACTTCATGGCGCACCCTTCTCTTTAACAGCTCCGGTTCCAGTGTATTCCATATTACCTGTCCCAGCCCGGAACGTGCCTTGGGATTCACAATAAATATATAAGATTTTTCCCTTCCCATCTCTTTTCCCTCTCACATTTCCGGTTATTCTTTCCCCTTCGGAATACAACACATCAGGTATGTAAACTTCCCGGGCAGAGCGTCCCATCCAGGTATTTCCCCAGCGACCGGCTCATATTCCCCTCGAAATCCACATCACCGCCCCTTAAGCACCACTCAAAAACATTCCCGATCACAATCATGCGGATGTCCGTCGTAAATTCTTCAATCTCTACATTCAGGCTCACAACTCCGGCGTCGATCGCCTTTTCTACATAAGTCTGCACCGTCACGATCGGGTAGGGGCGCTCCGTGCGTATTGCCGCGTTCAGCGCCTGGTTTTTTGTGTCATAATACCCGGCCATAAATTCCACCCCCAGTTCCCGGCAGTATTTCACATAGTTGAGATACACCCGGATGATCCCTTCCCTGACTCCTGCCACATCCGCCGGGAGCTCCAGAAGATCCGGATTAATGCTCGGCTGGTCCTCGATATAATAGGAAAGCAGGTCGTCCTTCGTCTTAAAGTGGTGATAAAAGCTGCCGTTGGAGACTCCCGCCTCTTCACATATATTTTTGATAGACAGCTCCTCATAGCCTTTCTTCTGCAAAATCCTTTTTGCAGCCCGGAAAATCTTCTCCCTCGTTTCCCTGGACTTCTGCTGCTGCCTGGATAATTCCGTTTTCCCGCTCATCTGCATTACACTCCTGTTATATAAACGGCAGTTACGATGGTCTGCCTTTATCAAGTGCCCACAGTATAGCACAATTTTCAGCCGGATTCAAGAAAACAGAGTGGACTCTGTACTTTTCCCCGGTCTGCCCCGCTTTGCGCCAAATGCTTCAAGATATGGTTCAAAGGCTGAGGGCATGGGATATTTCTCTTCCAGCTCATCCTTCCCGGCGAAGATGATATCTTTGCCTTCGCTTTTTTCCAGTTCATCCACCAGGATCTCATATCCTGTCATATGCCATTCTACGTGGCTGAATATATGTTTTGCCTTCCGCAGCTTTTTCACTCTGACCGGCGTAAGCCCCAGAGATTTGGCATACCGTACCGCCTCTTCCCGGCTCAAATGCCCCTCCTCATTGGGAAACTCGTACATCCCTGCCAAGAGGCCTTTTTCGGGGCGTCTTTTTACAGCCACGGCATTATCATCGCAGAAAAGAAAGACTGTTCTCTTTTCCATCCGTCTCTCTTTGCCCTTCTTTTTCACCGGATATGATCGCTGCATCCCCGACGCGTATGCCTTACAGAGATGATTTACCGGGCACTGCGCGCATTTTGGCTCTCCGTTCGGCAGGCATACAATTGCCCCCAGTTCAATCAGGCTCTGGTTAAAGTCTCCCGGGGCATCGCCGGGGATCACCTCTTCAATCAGTTTTTCCACCTTTGTCCGGGTATGGGGTTTCATAATATCATCCGAATCCGCAAGCATCCTCATAACCACCCGCAGGACGTTGCCGTCCACCGCCGCTTTCGGTATCCCGTATACAAATGAGCTGACTGCCCCGGCTGTATAATTCCCGATCCCTTTCAGGGAACGAATGTTGTCATAATCCTCAGGGAATTTCCCGTCAAACCGCTCCATAATCTGTACCGCCGCTTCTTTCAGGTTCCTGGCTCGGCTGTAATACCCCAGTCCCTCCCACAGCTTCAAAAGCCTGTCTTCTGACACAGACGCCAGGGCGCGCACATCCGGAAGCTCCCGCAGAAACCTTTCATAATAGGGTTTTACCGCTTCCACCCTTGTCTGCTGCAGCATAATCTCCGATACCCAGACACTGTATGCGTCCATTCTCCTCCGCCACGGCAGATCTCTTTTATTCTCTCTGAACCATTCCAGCAGAGGGCGGACGCCCTCCCTGAGCTCCGGCCTCCCCAGCACAATATCTACCGGACTGCCAATGACAATGCTCTCTTCCGTCACCCGGCAGTCATATGCCGCAATTTTTACTCCCGCCTTCGCTGCCTCGATAAGCTTTTCCGCAAATGCCGGCTGCGTATCCCGGTTCGGGGTAAAGTATCTGACGTCCTTCATCTGGATGACAAAGAACACGTATGCCTCATAGCCTTCTTTTTTCGCACAGATCAGTTCTTCCAGGTGCTTTACTGCCCTCTCGCTGGGTGCGTCCGGGAAACGGCATACTCCGTTCTCCTCCAGCGTTACCCCCTTCACCTCTATGAAAATTTTTCTCGCTCCCGCCTCCACATACAGGTCGAATCTGGAATTTCGGTAGGTGGTCTCCGGGCGGATCAGGGTGATGTCCTCAAACATGTTCCCGGCTTCCAGCCATTCCCTCACGAGCTGGTTCGGCGCCTGCGAATCCATATTGATCATCCTGTCCCCCTTTTCCACGCTGATCAGGTCCCACTTTGTCTTTCTTTCGGGATTGGCGCTTCTCTGTATATAGATCGTGGCTCCGGGCACGAGAAGCTCCGCACAGCGCCCCGTATTCTTGACATGAACCGTCTCCTGCCCTCCGCCAAGCTCCGCATACGCGATAAATCTGTTCGGCCGTTCTTTAAAAACCGCCTGTTCTATTCTCTCATATTCCATATTCCTTCATCCCGCCTGTTCTTTCTCTCGATAAGGCTGCTGCCTCATCTGCAGCGCCATTGCACTATTGTAACACGGACGCATAGAAAAAGACCAGTCCCCTTTTGAAGACCGGTCCTGATTGGATCAAAGTATTTTCGATAAAAAATCTTTCAGCCTGGGATCTTTTGGATGGCCGAAGAACTCCTCCGGCGCAGCCTCTTCCTTGATCTGTCCGTCGTCCATAAAAATAACTCTTGAAGCAACCTCGCGGGCAAATCCCATCTCATGGGTCACTACAACCATCGTCATCCCGTCTCTGGCAAGGTTCTTCATCAGATCGAGGACTTCCCCGACCATCTCCGGATCAAGCGCGGATGTCGGCTCATCAAACAGGATCACGTCCGGGTTCATTGCCAGGGAGCGGATGATTGCAACCCGCTGTTTCTGCCCGCCCGACAAAGTAGACGGATATGCATCGGCCTTATCATCCAGTCCGATCCGCTTCAGAAGAGAAAGCGCCTGTTCCCTTGCCTGTGCCCTGATCTGCTCCTTTGTCGTTGTGACCGGGATCAGCTCTTCCTTATTGTCGCTTCCCCGGAACAGGTTTTTAAAACTCGCGATACGGTTTTTCCTCTTCGCCTTTTTCAGATCTTTGCATCGCAAATATGCAGGCGCCATCATAATATTCTGGAGCACGGTTTTGTTGTTGAACAGATTAAAGTGCTGGAATACCATCCCCATATGGCGGCGGTGCAGATTGATGTCGACCTTCATATCGGCGATGTCCACGCCTTTGAAGATAATACTGCCCTCTGTCGGGTCTTCCATACAGTTCAGGCAGCGCAGGAAGGTGCTTTTTCCGGAACCGGAAGGACCGAGCACTGCAACGATATCGCCTTTGTTGATCGTGATATCGATCCCTTTGAGGATCTCAAGATCACCGAAGCTTTTCTTAAGATTAATTACGTCTATCACTCTTCTTCAGGCTCCTTTCCATCAATTTTATCATCAGGGTAATGATCAGCACGAGCGCTATGTAGATCAGCGCCATGACCAGATACGGCACCATAAATTCATAGCTGTTGCTTCCGATATAGTTAAAGGCGACATACAGGTCTGCTGCGCCTACAAAGCTTACCACCGATGTCTCTTTGATCAGTGAGATAAACTCATTCCCCAGCGTGGGAAGGATATTCTTAACCGCCTGCGGTATGACAATCATACGCATGCTCGCCCCAAAGCTTAGCCCTACGGCCCTTCCGGCTTCCATCTGTCCCGGATCTACGGACTGGATTCCGCTTCGCATAATCTCCGAGATATATGCCCCGCTGTTCAATCCGAAGACCATCATCGCCACCTGTACGCCGGTCATCCTTCCTCCAATGACCGGGAGAAGAACATAATAGAATACAAGAAGCTGTACTACCATCGGCGTACCCCGGAAAAGGGCTACATAGCAGCTGCATATGCCATTGAGCACCCGGGGGAGCAGCCTGTATTTCGGAAGGACTCTCACCGTTGCGATCAGCGTACCGATCAAAATACCGATGATCAGACCGCATATCGCAATCAAAAGTGTATTCTGAAGACCTTCCACAACCCTCACATATCCGTTCTGCTCCAGAAAAATCTCTATAAACCTGTCTACCTTCTGACTAAAATTGCCCATCGTTTCCCCTTCTCAAAAGAAGGAAAATGACTGCATTTCAAATGACAGTATTTTCCTTCTTTCACCACTCTGTTCACTGTGACCTTTGTGCCTAAGTGCACCTTCCGCTATGATGTCTCTATCTCATCTCATTGATCGACTCGGCAATTGCGGCTGCCGGAGCTGCATCAATGATGACATATTTAATGTTTCCGTTGAGCATATCCTGTACCGCAAGTGATCCGCTCTTGTACGTCTGGCATGTCGCCGGGAGTCCCGGGAATCCGAGATCTTCGCTTCCCTCTACATAAGAGTTCCCTGTCGTTCCCTGCTGCACGCCGATGATATCCGATGAAGTCAGCTCATTGAGCAGCGCTGCAACGGAATCCGCATCCGTACAGTCGTCAAATGTCGTGTCGTTGCTCGGAACGATCAGGCGCTGTGATGCCTCATAGTACGGATCCGTAAAGGTTACATACTCTTTTCTGTCCTCACTGATCGTAAGCCCTGCCATGGCAATGTCACATTTCTGCTGGCTTACGGACAGGCACACTGCATCGAAATCCATATTCTGGATCACGAGCTCCTTGCCGAGTTCTTCCGCCAGAAGGGAAGCGATCTCCATGTCGATTCCGTAGTAGTCTTCGCCCTCCGTGTACTCAAACGGCTCAAAAGCAGCGTTTGTCGCAACTACAAGCTGATCCTTTGAATCATCGAGCTGTGCGGACTTTACTGCCGACGGTTCTCCGCCTCCGAAATATTTATCACAGATCTCATCTAGCGTCCCGTCTTCCTTGATCTTGTTCACAAATGTGTTCACCTGCTCCAGAAGTTCCGGCTGTTCCTTGTCAACGCCGAACGCATACTCTTCACTTGTCAGGTCGATATCAATCACCTTTGCTGTTACAACTCCGCTGTTGTCCGAACCGGAATTATCTGAACCGGTAGTCTCGTTATTTCCGCTGCCTCCGCATCCTGCCAGCAAACCTGTCAGAAGCGCTGCGGTAAGGCCGGTCGCTAAAAGCTTCTTCATTTTACATTCCTCCATCTTATTTTTGTAATTGCATAATCATACAGATCATCTACATATTTTAACACTTTTCGTGTAAAATACAACCCCTAACAAGTTAAATTCCCCCTCTTTATGAAAGCACCGCTACGATTCCAAAATAGAGCAGGACTATGACGCCAAGAACGATCCTGTAATAGCCAAAAGCCTTGAAATCATGGTTCTTGATATACTGCATCAGGAATTTGATCGCCACAATAGAGACTCCGAAAGAAACAACCGTTCCCAAAAGAAGAAGGAATATCTGCATCCCTGTAAAATTCAGCCCGAAATGAAGAAGCTTCACTCCGCTTGCGCCAACCATTGCCGGAATTGCCAGGAAAAAGGTAAACTCAGCGGCAATCCCGCGCGAAACGCCGAGAAGAAGGGCCCCCACAATGGTCGCTCCCGAACGCGAGGTCCCGGGGATCATGGCAAGCATCTGGAAAACACCTATGATCAGCACCATCGGTATTGTGAGCTGAGACAATTTCTTAACCTTCGGCTCTTTATCCTTCTGGTAATTCTCAATGACAATAAACAGGACACCGTAGAGAACGAGCATTGCTGCAACAACAAACGCATTGTTGAATTTTTCTTCAATAAAATCATTGAAAGGGATCCCGATCGCTGCTGCCGGTATCGAACCGATTGCGACTTTGATCCAGAGCTGTATGGTCATCATCTTCTGTTTTTCCGTCTTTTCCTTTGAAAAAGGATTCAGCTTGTGGAAATACAGCACTACTACCGCCAGAATCGCGCCAAGCTGGATCACGACATAGAACATATCGAGAAACGCCTGTTCCTGCCTAAGCTGCAGAAGTTCTTCCAGAAGGATCAGATGCCCGGTGCTGCTGATCGGAAGCCATTCTGTAATACCTTCCACAATTCCAAAAATGATTACCTTCAATGCCTCTAACATTTTCTTTTTCCTCCTCCAAGGGCAAATTCTTCAATTGCTTTTGCCGCGCCTTCCTTATCGTTGCTGTCTGTTATGTAATCCGCGGCCGCTTTCACCTGATCTTCCCCATTCGCCATCGCCACGCCGAAGCCGACTTCCCGAAGCATCTCTACATCATTGTCGCCGTCTCCGCATGCCATGATTTCTTCCCGTTTTATCCCGAGCATCTTCCCGAGTTCGATCAGGCCGGTCCCTTTGTTTACCCCTGCCCTGTTGATCTCTATATTATACTTCAGCGAACCTACCAGGGCGAGTCCGTCTACGCGGCTTAACTCTTCCCATGCCTGCGCCCGTTCTGACATATCTGCAAAAAGCGCCTGGACCTTGTCAAGCCCCCGGTTTTCTTTTTCCACCAGTTCAAAGACATCCGGTACAGGCATCCTCGTTGTCCTGAAGTATTCCCACATATGTGGGTTCTTGTGATACTTCTCCACATGAGCCATCTCTCTCGCCGAAGCATAACCCTGGCCATCGAAATACACCTCTTGTAATGTATCATATTTTCCGCAGATTTCCAACGCTTTTTTCGCTGATTCCGGCGAAAGAAGCCGTTCCTGGAGCGTCCTTCCCCCTAATGTGTCAAGAATCCTCGCGCCGTTGGCCGTAAGCGCATATCTCATTCCCGGAAATTCTCTCAGTTCTTCCGGCACTCCCGTCCAGGGGCGCCCTGTCGCAACCAGTACAACAATGCCCTCATCCAGAGCCCTTTTCAAAATTTCCTTTGTATAGGGAAGAATCTGCTTCGTCTCTGTGAGCAATGTTCCATCAAGATCCAATCCTATCATCTTTATCATAATGTCCCGCCCTCTCCGCTTCCAGCCATGCACGCCCGATTCCGCCTGCGGCTTTATCCTGTCCTTTGCATAGCTTAATTAATTATAAAAATATTGTAACAGAGTTTGATTAATAAGGCAATTTATAGTATAATGGATACCTGATAACTGTAAAGAATTTCTAAGAAAGGAACCGAGATTATGGAAATCTACAGAAAACGCAGGATACGGGCGGGTATCGCTCTGCTCTGTTCTGTTGCTTTTATACTTTCTGTTCTCCCGGCGCATGCAACGGACGATATAGAAAGTCTGGAAAACCAAACCTCCGCCCTTGAAAAGGAACTTGAAGGAATCAATCAGGAGATTGTATCTCTCAGTGACAACATTTCTTCTACCGAAATGCAGGTAGAAATTCTTAACGGCGAAATCCAGAGGACGACGGACAACCTCAAGGAAGCCGAGGCAAATGAAAAAAAGCAATATGAAGATATGAAATCCCGTATTAAATATATGTATGAACACGGGAGCGCAACACTTCTGGAGATGCTTTTTTCTGCCGAGAACATGTCTGACTTCTTAAACAAGGCAGATTTTATTGAAAGCCTGAGCGAGTATGACCGGAATGCTCTGGAGGATCTGATGGAGATCCACCAGCAGATTGAAGACGAAAAAGCAGCTTTGGAGGAGCAGCAGGCTTCCCTCACGGAACTGCAGGCTTCTCTTGAAAGCCAGAAGGAGGAACTGCAGGCAAAGGCTGATGCAACTTCCACTAACCTGGCAGAAGTCAACCGGCAGCTTGAGCAGGCACGTAAAGAGGAAGCGGAACGGCTCGCACGGGAGGAAGCAGCGCGCCAGGCCGCTGCCGAGGCAGCCGCATCCAGTTCTTCCGGAGGCAGCTCCGGCGGCGGCGGTTATGACGGCAGCGTCGTAAGCGGCGGATCTGTGAGCGCCTCCGCTGACGAAGCAACGCTTCTCGCTGCACTGCTCGACTGTGAAGCGATTGGGGATTATGATGCGATGCTCGCCGTCGCAACGGTCATTATGAACCGGGTGGAGAGTTCCCGGTTCGGCAACAGTATCTCTTCTGTCATTTATGCCAGCGGACAGTTTGAACCGGTCTGGACAGGCCGTCTGGATGCAGCGCTTGAGAGAGGGCCGAGCAGTCTCGCGACACAGGTTGCCCAGGATGCCATTAACGGCTCCCGCCTCTCTGCCGTGGCGGACTGTTACTATTTCCTGTATGCGCCGTCAACCAATCGGGATGGAATAAACATTGGCGGAAACCTGTTTTTCACCAGTTGGTAATCTGTTCATATTAATCAAGGGTTCTGTTTCATCTGAAACAGAACCCTTGATTTTTTTCTATTGATAGTCGATGACATCGATCCACTTCATCAGAAAATCTTTTTCAAGCTCATTTTGCTTCGTCAGCTGGGCGGCTGCCACAATGGGCAGCCACTGCTGCACGTACTGCCTCGCCGTATCGCTCTTCTTACAGAACAGGTTCAGATACATATCGGCCGTTTCCTGGCCCTTCAGTGCAAAGAGAAGATATGTCATGGCGGCGTCAGCGCTTGCATTGCCCTGAGTGGCATGCGCCCAGTCCACTACCGTCATCTCACCGTTTTTTCCCACGATCACATTACTTGGATTGAAATCGCCGTGGCAGACCTTATTATGCTTCGGCATACTCTCAAGGCGGGTGAGAAGCTCATATCTCGTCGTTGCGTCTACCTCTCTCAGGCTGTTGATCTGGCGGGAGAGCTTATCTTTCATTCCCTTGAGAAGGGGAGAGGTTTTGCTGTGCACCAGAAGCTGCAGCTCCACGAAATCCGCCATATATTTCTCCATATTCTTCCTGTCCGCCTTCATCATCTCTTCCAGCGTCCTGCCATCCTTGTACTCGATAGCGATCGCCCACCTGCCGTCTATCCGGCCCACCTCTTTTACCTTCGGGATATCCAGCCCGGTCTCCTCTATACGCGCGGTGAGCAGGGCTTCATTAAAGACATCAGACTTTGGATGTGTTTCACTGAATATTTTTACAATACAGTTTCCCGATTTGTAGACTTCCTTGTACGGACGTTTTACGATCAATTTCTTTTCTTCCAATTGCATAATATATATTCCTCCTACATAAAGGTACTTCTTTTCAACAGAGACAGCCTATTTCCCGTAATAACACTTCAGATAAATATCTTTGATTTCTCTGACCAGCGGATATCTCGGGTTGGCTCCTGTACACTGGTCGTTAAATGCCTGCTCAGACATCTCATCAAGAGTCTCAAGGAAGTATTTCTCATCGATCCCATAATCTTTGATCGTCTTCTTGATTCCGATCTTCTCTTTCAGGTCTTCCAGTTTCGCCAGAAAGTCCTCAAACACTTCCTCATCTGTGCTGCCCTTGCAGCCTGCGAAGCGTCCCAGCTCTGCATATCTTGCAAGAGCATGGGGATACTGGTACTGGGAAAACGTGCCCATCTTAGTCGGCACTTCAGCCGCATTATATCGCATGACCTCTGTCAGAATCACAGCGTTTGCAACCCCGTGCGGCAGATGGTGGAATGCGCCAAGCTTATGTGCCATTGAGTGGTTCACGCCCAGAAACGCATTTGCAAATGCCATACCTGCCAGGCAGGATGCGTTTGCCATTTCTTCCCTTGCTTTCGGGTCATTGGCTCCGTTTGCATATGCGGAGGGAAGATTTTCAAATACCATCTTAACCGCTTTCATGGCAAGCCCGTCTGTATAATCTGTCGCCATGATCGATACAAATGCCTCGATAGCATGGGTCATAACATCGATACCGGAAGCGCTCGTCAGTCCTTTTGGCTGGGTCATCATATTGTCCACGTCTACAATCGCCATATTCGGGAGCAGCTCATAATCTGCAATCGGCCATTTCACTCCGGTCTCGGCGTCCGTGATGATCGCAAACGGCGTGACTTCTGACCCGGTCCCGGAAGACGTCGGGATTGCGACGAAATATGCCTTTTCTCCCATCTTCGGGAAGGTATACACTCTTTTGCGGATATCCATGAAATCCATCGCCATATCCTCAAAATCCGCTTCTGGATGCTCATACATCAGCCACATAATCTTGGCAGCATCCATCGCAGATCCTCCGCCCAGCGCAATGATGGTATCCGGCTCAAATGCCCTCATCTGTGCCACGCCTTCTTCAGCGCACTGCAGGGTCGGGTCAGGAGCCACGTTATAGAAGCATGTGTGCCGGATCCCCATTTCATCGAGCTTTTTCTCCACCGGTTCCACATACCCGTTTTTGTAAAGGAAGGTATCTGTCACAATAAATGCTTTTTTCTTGTGCATTGCCGTTCCAAGCTCGTCTAAAGCCACCGGCATGCAGCCTTTCTTAAAGTAAACCTTTTCTGGCGTCCTGAACCACAGCATATTTTCTCTCCTCTCGGCAACCGTTTTCACATTCAGCAAATGTTTCACTCCAACGTTCTCTGAAACGGAGTTTCCGCCCCAGGAACCGCATCCAAGCGTAAGTGAAGGCGCAAGCTTAAAGTTATACAGATCACCGATTCCGCCGTGGGATGACGGTGTGTTGATCAGGACACGGCATGTTTTCATTGCCTCGTAATGCTTCCGGATCTTTTGCTTTTCAGAGGGATTAATGAACAGGGAGGATGTGTGCCCGTATCCGCCGTCAGCTACGAGCTGCTCTGCTTTCTCAAGCGCCTCGTCAAATGTTTTTGCCCGGTACATTGCAAGTACAGGAGACAGTTTTTCGTGGGCAAATTCTTCTGAAATATCTACAGATTCTACCTCGCCGATCAAGATCTTCGTATTTTCCGGCACATCTACCCCGGCAAGCTGTGCAATCTCATAAGCAGATTTTCCGGGAATCTTGCTGTTGAGTGCTCCGTTAATGATAATTGTCTTGCGTACCCTGTCCAGCTCTTCGCCCGGCTTGAGGAAATAGCATCCTCTGTATGCAAACTCCTTTTTCACTTCGTCATATATATTGTCAAGTACCGTAACCGACTGCTCAGATGCGCAGATCATGCCATTGTCAAATGTCTTTGAATGGATGATGGAATTGACCGCCATTCTGACGTCAGCCGTTTCATCGATGATAACCGGTGTATTCCCGGCTCCAACGCCCAGTGCCGGTTTCCCCGATGAATATGCCGCCTTCACCATTCCAGGGCCGCCTGTGGCCAGGATGATATCCGCATCCCGCATAACCGTGTTTGTCAGTTCCAGCGACGGTGTGTCAATCCAGCCGATGATGCCCTCCGGCGCGCCTGCCTTCACTGCCGCCTCCAGCACAACTTTTGCAGCGGCAATCGTGCACGCCTTTGCCGCCGGATGGGGACTGATGATAATTGCATTCCTCGTCTTAAGACAGATCAGTGTCTTGAAAATTGCAGTTGAAGTCGGGTTTGTTGTGGGGATTACAGCTGCAACAAGACCGATCGGCTCAGCAACTTTCTTAATGCCATAAACCGGATCTTCCTCGATCACGCCGCATGTCTTTGTATCCTTATATGCGTTATAAATATATTCTGCCGCGTAATGATTCTTGATAACCTTATCTTCCATGACGCCTCTCTTTGTCTCTTCCACTGCCATCTTGGCCAGCGGAATCCGCTGCTTGTTTGCTGCCATAGCCGCCTCAAAGAAGATCTTATCCACCTGTTCCTGTGTGAAGGCTGCAAATACCTTCTGCGCTTCGCGCATCGCTTTCATCTTCGCCTCAAGTGCTTCCACATTGTCGACGGTCTCTGGCACTGTTGTTTTTTCTTTCTCTGCCATCCTGATAATTCCTCCTGATTGAATTTTCTCTTGTTTCTCATGAGCTTAGTATAATCCTATTGTTAAATATTTGTCAATATAAATTTGTTAATATTTTAACGTTATTTTTTTAACATTAATTGTGTATTTTGACGAAACACTGCTCTGTTCCAAAACGCTAAAAAAGAGACAGATAATTTTATTTTAACTGTCCCTTTTTTATAAGTATATAATTTTACTGCTGCAGAGCCTATCTGATTTCCATATGTTTTTCCGGTATGCTGCTATTGCCGTTGTTCCTGCTTCAAAAAGCAATATGATATATAATACAGGTTCCGACATATCTCCGGTTTTTGGAGTTTCTGAATTGTCGGGTTTTTGTATCAGGCCATCACTTTGATCTGATGTCCCCTCGGATCCCCTGTATTTGGCATTGGCACTGCCGAATTAGTTCAGCATTGTCTGTTTGTACTGCTATTACATCTGAAAGAATATATGGATGAGCTGACATAAAAAAAGATTATCTGAATCAGATAATCTTTTTTTATGCCTCTCTTTTATCATTCTTATACGAGCTCGATCAGTACTTCCATTGCTGCGTCGCCTTTACGCTGGCCGATCTTGACGATTCTCGTATAGCCGCCGTTGCGGTCTGTGTATTTCGGTGCGATCTCTGTGAAGAGCTTCTCTACCAGATCAACATTCTTTGTGTTTTTCTTCTTTCCGGCCCCTTTTGCAGGTACATCCCTTACCGGATAAAGAACTCTCAGCATCTCACGTCTTGCATGAAGTCTACTCGGCTGATCCTTCTTGATTTTCTTCTCTGTCTCGTCATAGACTGTAACTTTTTTTCCATCTACAACTTCTTTTACTCTTTTTCCGTCTTTGTCTTTACGGGCAACCTTTGCTGTGACTGTAACTTCATCAAAGTTATCCTTTTCTCTTACAGCCATCGCAATAAGCTTTTCTGCGATCTTGCGGATCTCTTTCGCCTTTGCCTCTGTTGTGACAATCTTTCCGTTGTTAAGCAGAGCTGTTACCTGGTTTCTCAGCAAGGCTTTCCTCTGGCCTGATGTCCTGCCGAGTTTCCTATATTTTGCCATTTTAATTTCCTCCTAATCCTTCCGCCATAGTTCAGCCGCGCCATTCGCAAAACCACACATACGGGCATGTTATCTTCTCCCGTCCGATGTATGCCTGAACTATGACTACACATTTGGTTATGCATCTTCGGTCTTATTAATCAAATGCTCCCGCCGCGCGCTTCGGTCTTACCGGCAGGAATTTAAACAATATTTTACTCGTCGCCGTGATTCAGCTCAAGATTCAGTTCTTTTAATTTTGCAAGAACTTCTTCTAATGATTTGCGTCCGAGATTACGCACCTTCATCATATCTTCCGGAGTCTTATTGGTAAGCTCTTCTACCGTATTGATTCCGGCACGCTTCAGACAATTGTAGGAACGTACGGAAAGCTCAAGTTCGTCAATGCTCATTTCGAGAACTTTTTCTTTCTCGTCATCCTCTTTCTCGATCATGACTTCTGCCGCCTGTGCGACCTCTGACAGATCGATAAACAGCTTCAGGTGTTCGCTTAAGACTTTCGCCGCGAGGCTCACCGCTTCGTCAGGAAGCATAGTTCCCTTTGTCCAAACATCCAGAGTAAGCTTGTCATAATCTGTGATCTGTCCGACACGCGTATTCTCCACAGAGAGATTCACACGTTCAACCGGAGTATAAATAGAATCGATCGGAATAACGCCTATCGGTGTATCGTCCGACTTGTTCTTATCTGCGCTTACATATCCCCGACCCTTGGTGATGGTAAGTTCCATATACAGCTTGCTGTCTTTTCCGCCGCTCAAAGTAGCGATAACCTGATCCGGGTTTACGATTTCAATATCGGAATCTGCCTGGATATCGGCACCTGTTACAATACCTTCTCCCTCAAATTCGATATACGCAGTTTTTACTTCATCGGATTCGGATGTGTTTTTGATCGCCAGTGATTTTAAATTCATGATGATCTCTGTTACATCTTCCTTGATCCCCGGTATGGAGCTAAATTCATGCAGAACACCGTCAATCTTTACAGAACTGATCGCTGCTCCCGGAAGAGAAGAAAGCATGATTCTCCTCAGAGAGTTTCCAAGTGTAATCCCGTATCCTCTCTCCAGAGGTTCTACAACAAATCTTCCATACTTTTTATCATCTGAAATCTCTGTAATCTCAATATTCGGTTTATTAAAATCAAACACTACACAAACCCTCCTTATGGGTTAAAATATGTCGAGGGGGTACGATGTTATATCTAAAAATTCTGCGCATCAGAGGCAGCCGATATTATTTAGAATATAACTCGACGATTAACATCTCATCTACAGGAACGTCGATTGCTTCTCTTGAAGGAAGCTCTTTTACCGTACCTTTGAGATTTTCAGAATCAACATCCAGCCAATCCGGAATCAGATTACCACCCGTAGTCTCGAGGATATCTTTATATCTCGGTGAACCTTTCTTATTCTCCTTGATCTCAACAGTATCTCCGGCTTTGATAAGATAAGACGGAATATTAACCTGTTTTCCGTTTACAAGCACGTGCTTATGATCTACGATCTGTCTTGCCTCTTTTCTTGTCCTTGCAAATCCCATGCGGAACATAACATTGTCCAGCCTGGACTCCAGAAGAACCATCAGGTTCTCACCCGTCATTCCTTCCATTTGTTTTGCCTTTGCATAATAATTCCTGAAAGGCTTCTCTAATACACCGTAAATGAATTTTGCTTTCTGCTTTTCACGTAACTGAAGAGCATACTCGCTCATTTTTCTGTTTGATCTTTTTAACTGTCTGTTAGATTTCTTGCTGATTCCCAAATAGATTGGGTCCATTCCTAATGAACGGCATCTTTTAAGAACAGGAACTCTGTTTACTGCCATGTTTATCCTCCTAAATTCATACATGCAGACGGCTGTATCTTGCCGCTGTCTTAATCACTTCCACAATACTGATAAAATTATACTCTTCTGCGTTTTGGTGGGCGGCATCCGTTATGAGGAACGGGTGTCACATCCTTGATGCTGACAACATCAATCCCGCATGCCTGGAGCGCGCGGATAGCTGCTTCTCTTCCTGAACCCGGTCCTTTTACAAATACATCTACCGTCTTAAGACCATGTACTAATGCTGCCTTGGCTGCTGTCTCAGCTGCCATCTGAGCTGCGTATGGAGTAGATTTCCTTGAACCTCTAAATCCCAGACCGCCGGCACTTGCCCATGAAAGAGCATTTCCCTGTGTATCAGTCAGTGTAACAATCGTATTGTTAAAAGATGACTGAATGTGTGCCTGTCCTCGTTCAACGTTTTTCTTGACACGTCTTTTTGTTACTTTCTTTGCAACCTTCTTTGCCATTTAAACTAACCTACTTTCTTCCTATTTCTTTTTATTTGCTACAGTTCTCTTCGGACCTTTGCATGTTCTTGCATTAGTCTTAGTCTTCTGGCCACGCACCGGAAGTCCTTTTCTGTGACGGATTCCACGGTAGCATCCAATCTCTTTGAGCCTCTTGATATTAAGCTGGATCTCCCTTCTGAGATCACCTTCTACAACCTGTGTCTCATCGATAACCGTACTGATCTTTTTCACCTCTTCAGTTGTAAGATCTCTTACACGTGTATCCGGATTCACTCCCGCCTCTGCTAAGATGCGGTTTGAGCTTGTTCTTCCAATCCCATAAATATAAGTCAAACCGATTTCTACACGTTTGTCTCTTGGTAAGTCTACACCTGCAATACGAGCCATGTGTCTTTCCTCCACTTTCTTTTTTGTTTCTCTGTTACATACGTTTCTGTCGTTTCCTTTCGCCATGCATGCTCAATCCCGCTTCGCTTCATCTCGCTGTGGCTGTGCGCCACATCCTCCACTTCCAGTATCGCTGTCTGCAGACCTCGTCTGCACAGCGTTCCTGCCAGCGCCATGCATGGCTTGACAGAGTTTCATATTGTCCCTAACTGGGGCTGCGGACGCCTGTGTGCTCCTGCACTTCTGAGTCTTCTTTCAGCAGCATCCTACCAATCTCATAGGACCGATATCCCAGCCCAGGCATGTGTATCCACACACCCTTTCCCGGCACGGAATCCGAAATATCCGCCAATGCAAACGCCGGGTATTATAAGCAATATACAATCACATACACGTCTGCGGTACCTGAGTACAGAACGGTGTATACTTACTGTATATCAAACAGCACCACACAGCTCCTGGCGTGTCGCGCTGTTAACCGCCTAATTTATTACACAAAACAACGATGGACCTTCGCCTCACTAAGTTCGAAAAAACTCGCTGAGTTCGCGAACGGGCTTCACACTAAGTTAAAGCTGCGCTTAACGGCTTGCTCTCACCAAGTGTTCTAGCCTTGACGCTGTTTGTGCTTCGGATTTTCACAAATAACTCTGATGCTTCCTTTTCTTTTGATGATCTTGCATTTTTCACAAATTGGTTTTACTGATGATCTAACCTTCATGTCAAATCCTCCTTCCCTGCTTTGCTCTGCCTACAATAAACCGGCTATTTTTGGACACACCATCCCAAAAATGACCATTTCATAGTATATCATCTAATGTATCTTAAAGTCAATTACTTTTTTCCTTTTATTTGTCTCTCCAGACAATTCTCCCTTTGCTCAAGTCGTATGGGGACATCTCCAGCGTCACCTTATCTCCGGGAAGTATTTTAATAAAATTCATGCGCAGCTTGCCGCTGATGTGGGCAAGTACGATATGTCCATTCTCCAATTCGACCTTGAACATTGCATTCGGCAATTTCTCTACCACTACTCCCTCAATTTCAATTACGTCAGCTTTTGACATTCTTAATCCTCCTGAATCCTCCGTCTGTCCATAACTTTCATTCCCAGTCCCGCCCCCAGTTCCCCTGAAGGCGGGGACTTCCAATATTCTTATCCGAGTATCTCGACGATTGCGTTAAATACCTCGTCAATATCAACTGTACCGTCGACTTCTCTTAAGATACCTGCTTCTGTATAATAATCAATCAGCGGCTGTGTCTGGTCATGATATACGCCAAGCCTTTTCTGGACTGTCTCAGGCTTATCATCGTCTCTGAGAATCAGCTCCCCTCCGCACTTATCGCAGACGCCTTCTTTTCTGGTCGGAGCATATGTTATATGATAGGTTGCCCCGCAGTCCACACAGGCTCTTCTTCCTGACATACGGTTCACGATATTCTCGTCGGGGACCTCTACATTGATGGCATAATCCATCTTTTCCCCCATTTTTGCAAGCGCCTTGTCAAGCGCCTCTGCCTGGGGAATGGTGCGCGGGAATCCATCCAGCACATATCCGTTTTTGCAGTCATCCTGGTTTACCCGGTCAACGACCAGGTCAACGACCAGGTCATCGGGAACGAGAAGCCCCTGGTCCATGAATGTCTTTGCCTTTTTCCCAAGCTCGGTTCCATTCTTTATGTTGGCTCTGAAGATATCGCCTGTGGAAATATGGGGAATTGCATATTTCTCTGCAATTTTCTTCGCCTGGGTTCCTTTTCCGGCTCCGGGTGCTCCCAGCATAATAATCTTCATATGATAACCTCCTTCTGATTGATTTATCGTCAAGGCATGGCGGCCCTGATTTCATACGCTATACAATGGCTTCCTTAACAACACATTTAACCCGCTAGGTTTTATCTGTCCGGATAAAACAGGGCGAGCTAAATGTTTTCTAATATCCAAGGAAACTGTTTTTCATTCCGCTTCCTTTATTGTTCAAAAATCCCGTGTAATTTCTTACAAGCATCTGCGATTCGATCTTTTTGATCGTATCAAGCACAACGCCAACGATAATGATCAGTGATGTTCCCCCAAACGAAACATTTGCTCCAAAAACACCGTTGAAGAAATATGGAATCACCTGGACAATGATCAGACCGCATGCGCCGACAAAGATGATGTAATTCAAAATCTTCTGCAAATACTCCACTGTCGGTTTCCCCGGACGGATTCCGGGAATAAATCCGCCGTTCTTCTTCATATTGTTTGCAATCTCCAGCGGATTGAATGTAATCGACGTATAGAAATATGCAAAAAATACTGTAAGAACAATATAAACAAGAAGACCGACCGAATAGACCGGATGTTCCGGGTCACACCAGTTATTGGAATTCATTCCCGCAAGAATCTGGCTTCCGATCCCTGTTCCGTTGCCTTTTCCAAGGAACTGTGCAATCACGATAGGGGTCTGCATCAGAGAAGACGCAAAAATGACCGGAATAACTCCTGCTGTATTTACGCGGAGCGGAATGTGTGTTGACTGACCGCCATACGTTTTTCTCCCCTGCACTTTCTTGGAATACTGCACTGCAATCTTTCTCTCACCGCTCTGAAGAATTACGACAAAGACGATCACAACAAGCAGTACCAGAAGAATGACAGCTGCCGCAAGACCCTTCTGGGCAAGGCTTTTTCCGCTAATAAACTGTGCATACAGTGTAACAAAATCATCTGGCACACGGGAAAGAATATTGATCAGAAGTACAATGGAAATACCATTGCCCACCCCTTTTTCCGTAATCCGTTCGCCTATCCACATAAGGAATGCGCTTCCTGCTGTCCATGTGCATACGAGGATCGCACAATTCACAAAATTGTATTCCTCAAGCAGATTCTGCCGGCCAAACCCAACGGCCATTGCTGTAGACTCGATCAGCGCAAGCCCTACCGTAACATATCTGGTAATGGCTGCAATCTTCTTTCTTCCGTCCTCCCCTTCTTTCTGCATTTCCTCAAGTTTTGGAATTGCAATCGTAAGGAGCTGCATGATAATGGAAGATGTGATATAAGGGGTAATACTCAGCGCAAAAATGGACATATTCGTAAAGGAACCGCCGGTGAATGCTTCAAAAAAATTGAATGCATCACCGGTCTGATTCTTAAAGAACTCCTGAATGAAGGTTGGATCCACGCCCGGCGCCGGGAGCTGTGATCCAAGTCTCACAACGATAAGCATCGCAAATGTATAAAGAATCCTCTTCCTTATATCCTCTATCTGAAATGCTCTACGTACTGTCTTCAGCATTAGATCACCTCTGCTTTTCCACCAAGTGCTTCAATCTTCTCAGCAGCTTTTGCACTAAATGCATTTGCCTGAACTGTGAGCTTCTTAGTTAACTCTCCATTTCCAAGAATTTTAACCCCGTCTCTCGGGTTTTTCACAATGCCATTTTCAATCAGTGTATCCACAGATACTGTAGCCCCGTCCTCAAATACCTCAAGGGCGCTTAAGTTGATACCGACGATTGTCTTAGAGTTTCTATTCGTGAACCCTCTCTTCGGTATTCTTCTGTATAAAGGCATCTGACCGCCTTCAAATCCCGGTCTTGCCGCTCCGGAACGTGCTTTCTGCCCTTTATGGCCTTTGCCGGCGGTTTTGCCGTTTCCGGAACCATGTCCACGGCCTCTTCTGAAATTATCACTCTGTTTTGAACCGTCTGCCGGTCTTAAGTTTGATAAGTCCATGACGTTACCTCCTTATCTTTTTATGCCTCTTCTTCTACTTTCACCAAATGTCTGACCTGCTGTACCATACCTCTGGTAGCCGCATTATCCGGCAATACAACTGTTTTGCCACGTTTTCTGAGACCAAGGGCCTCTACCGTTTTTCTATGCTTTGGTATGGCTCCGATTGTAGACTTTACTAACGTAATTTTTAAATTCGCCATTTCAATCTTACCTCCTTAGCCTGTGATCTCTTCAATTGATTTGCCGCGAAGCCTTGCAACATCCTCCGGTGTCTTAACGTCTCTAAGTCCCTCAAGTGTAGCAAGAACTACGTTCTGCTTATTATTGGATCCCAGTGATTTTGTACGGATGTTCTTGATTCCTGCCATCTCGATCACGGCACGTGCCGGACCTCCCGCAATAACACCGGTACCATCCGGAGCAGTTTTAAGCAGTACGGAAGAGCTTCCGAATTTTCCGACCACGTCATGTGTAATGCTGTCATTGTCATTCAGCGTGACCTTGATCATCTTCTTCATTGCATCTTCTTTTCCTTTACGGATTGCTTCCGGAATTTCAGTAGCCTTTCCCAAACCTGCACCAACATGGCCTTTTCCGTCGCCGACAACAACTAAAGCTGTAAATTTGAAGTTACGACCACCTTTAACAACTTTGGTAACACGTTTGATTGATACCACTTTTTCTAATAATTCCATCTGACTAGCATCAATACGTTCCTGTCTCATCTGTGTTCTCCCTTCCCTAGAAATTCAGCCCAGCTTCTCTTGCTGCGTCTGCCAGTGCTTTGATTTTTCCCTGATATATAAAGCCGCCTCTGTCGAAGACAACGTCTGTAATGCCTTTTTCTTTCGCTTTTTCGGCAATTACCTTTCCAAGGTATGCTGCTGCTTCGATATTGTTGGTTTTCTCAAGTTCTGCTTTCACATCTTTCTGAAGAGTGGAAGCGGCAACCAGAGTATTTCCAACGGTATCGTCGATGATCTGGGCATACATATGATTATTACTTCTGAACACAGCTAAACGCGGTCTCTGCGCAGTGCCGCTGAAACGGTTGCGTAATTTCATGTGTTTTTTTCTACGAACTTCGCTTCTTGATTTCTTACTAACCATTTTCACACTCTCCTTATTTATTTCTTACCAGTCTTACCAACTTTACGCCTGATCACTTCATCAGCATACTTGATACCTTTGCCCTTGTATGGCTCCGGTCTTCTCTTGTCTCTGATCTCAGCCGCATACTGTCCCACTTTTTCTTTATCGATCCCCTTGACTGTAATCTTATTCTGTCCTTCCAGAACCGTCTCCACGCCTTCCGGATCGATCATCTCAACTGGATGAGAGTATCCAAGGTTCAATGTCAGTTTATTTCCTGATTTTGCAGCCCTGTATCCAACACCGTTTACTTCCAGGACTTTCTCGTATCCCTGGGTAACGCCTATCACCATATTGTTGATCAGTGTTCTTGTCAGTCCGTGAAGAGATTTCATTCTCTTTAAATCATTCGGTCTTGTTACAGTTACCTGCTCACCTTCCGCTTTGATTTCCATTTCAGTCGGAAGCTCTCTTGTAAGAGTTCCCTTAGGACCTTTTACGGTCACAACATTATTCTCTGCAACTTCCACATTCACACCTGCGGGAATTGCAATCGGCAGTCTTCCTATACGTGACATACCTGTTCCTCCTTAACTTAGATTTTCGGAGCAGCGGCTTTTGGCTGCTCTGTTTTCAGTCTCATTATGGGAGCTTATACTACCCAGTACGCGTCCGTACGCCTCAGCGCACATTAACATGCGGTAACATCCGTCAACTAAGCTCGAAAACACCTCGCCAAGTTTCCGGATGGGCTTTCTCACTAAATTTGTGCTGCGCTTAATGCTTGCACTCATTACGTGTTCAATGCCAATATTCAGTGCTTACCACACAAAGCAGAGAACTTCTCCGCCTACGCCGAGTTTTCTTGCTTCTCTGTCTGTTATGACGCCCTTATTTGTAGAAATGATCGCTGTCCCGAGTCCCCCGAGAACCTGTGGGATATCTTCTACGCCTGCGTAAACGCGAAGTCCCGGTTTTGAGATCCTCTTCAGTCCGGAAATGACTTTCTCATTCTTGTCAACACCGTATTTTAAGGTGATATGAATTGTCTGGAAATGTCCGTCTTCTACAAGGTCATATTTTGCGATATATCCTTCATCAAGCAGAATATTTGCGATGGCAATTTTCATCTTGGATGCCGGTACATCTACTGTATCATGTTTTGCAGTATTTGCATTACGGATTCTTGTAAGCATATCTGCAATCGGATCGCTCATAGTCATGTTTGTGATTCCTCCTATTTTTTCTCAGTTTATAATCATGCTGAGGTTGGGGCTGTTCCAGCCCGGCAGAAAATACACTTTGCCGGAATCGGAACAGTTCCGTGCGCCTGTATCTACATAGGGAAGATGTCTCTTCGCTCTGCTCAGAGCATCTGCCTTCGTATTAGGCTCGAAAACAGTTCGCCAAGTTGCTTTCGGCCTACCAGCTCGCTTTCTTAACACCCGGGATCTGTCCTTTGTATGCCAGTTCACGGAAGCAGATACGGCAGATTCCATATTTTCTCAGATACGCGTGCGGACGTCCGCAGATTCTGCAGCGGCTGTACTCTCTTGTAGAGAATTTCGGTTTGCGCTGCTGTTTGATTTTCATTGATGTCTTAGCCATGAATTTCCCTCCTTACTTTGCAAACGGCATATTGAACTGTCTCAATAATTCACGTGCTTCCTCGTCAGTCTTGGCTGTTGTAACGAAGATTACATCCATACCTCTGACTTTGTCGATCTTATCGTATTCGATCTCAGGGAAAATCAGCTGCTCCTTAATTCCAAGTGCATAGTTTCCTCTTCCGTCAAACGCGTTCGGGTTTACACCTCTGAAGTCACGTACGCGGGGAAGTGCAAGGTTGATCAGACGGTCAACGAACTCGTACATTCTCTCGCCTCTTAACGTAACTTTGCATCCGATCGGCATACCTTCTCTGATCTTGAAGTTAGCCACAGAGTTCTTTGCTCTTGTGACAACGGCTTTCTGTCCGGAGATTTTCTCCATGTCAGCGATCGCTGACTCAAGTACCTTTGCGTTGTCTTTTGCCTCGCCCACGCCCATGTTGATCACAACTTTGTCGAGCTTCGGCACTTCCATAATGTTTTTATATCCAAATTTCTTGATCATTGCATCAACGATCTCATTCTGATACTGATCTTTCAGTCTACTCAAAGTTCTGGCCCTCCTTCCTCGAATTAATCAATCACTTCGCCTGTGGATTTCGCGATACGAACCTTCTTGTCGCCGTCCATCTTGAAGCCTACTCTTGTTGCTTTTCCTTTGTGTACATACATAACATTGGATGCATCGATGTAGCCTTCCTGATGGATAATACCGCCATTCTGGTTCGCAGCACTCGGCTTCGTGTGTTTCGTCAGCATATTAACGCCTTCAACCAGAACCTTACCGTCTTTTTTGTTTACGGCAATAACTTTGCCTTCTTTGTCTTTATCTTTTCCGGCGATGACCTTTACAGTGTCGCCTCTTTTAATCTTCATAGTTGACATCTTCGGCACCTCCCTACAGTACTTCCGGAGCAAGGGAAACGATCTTCATAAAGTGTTTCTCTCTGAGCTCACGGGCTACTGGTCCAAAAATACGTGTTCCACGCGGATTCAAATCATCTCTTATAATAACAGCAGCATTTTCATCGAATCTGATGTAGGAACCGTCTTTACGACGCGCACCTTTTACAGAACGGACAACTACAGCCTTTACGACATCACCTTTTTTAACAACGCCGCCTGGTGTTGCATCTTTAACAGTCGCAACGATCACATCGCCGATGCTTGCATATCTTCTTGTAGAACCGCCAAGCACGCGGATACACAGTAATTCTTTTGCACCTGTGTTGTCTGCTACTTTCAGTCTGCTTTCTTGCTGTATCATGCAGGTAAACCTCCTTCAAATAATTATTTTGCTTTCTCCATGATTTCCACAAGTCTCCATCTCTTGTCCTTGGACAGCGGTCTTGTTTCCATAACTTTTACTGTATCTCCGATCTTACACTCGTTCTGCTCATCGTGAGCTTTCAGTTTGTAAGTTCTCTTTACGATCTTCTTATAAAGCGGGTGCTTTACATGGTCCTCAACTGCAACGACAATCGTTTTGTCCATCTTGTCGCTGACCACTTTACCCGTACGGGTTTTTCTAAGATTTCTCTCTTCCACGGTTTTTCTCCTTTCAATCATTTTAACAAGGAAATACGGTAGTCCTTTTCGCCAACTTCGATCTTCGCACTAGACTCGAAAGTATCTCGTCAAATGCTCAAGCATCACTAAGCTCTTTCGGCCTCTGTGATCAGAGTCTGGATACGTGCGATATTCTTCCTTACTTCCTTGATCCTGCTTGTGTTGTCCAACTGGTTTGTGGCATTCTGGAACCTTAAGTTGAAGAGTTCCTTCTTAGCAGCTACTAATTCCTGATTTAATTCCTCTACGGATTTTCCTCTTAATTCTTTTACAAATGTATTAGTTTTCACTGTTATCACCGCCTTCTAAGTCTGCGCGAGAAACAATTTTGCATTTGCAAGGTAATTTATGCATTGCAAGTCGAAGTGCCTCTCTAGCTGTTTCCTCTGGTACTCCTGCAATCTCAAACATTACACGACCCGGCTTTACAACCGCAGCCCAGTACTCAACAGTACCTTTACCGCTACCCATACGGGTCTCAGCAGGTTTTGCTGTGATCGGTTTGTCCGGGAAGATCTTGATCCATACTTTACCGCCACGTTTGATGTAACGTGTCATGGCAACACGGGCTGCCTCGATCTGGTTGGAACGAATCCAGCATGGTTCTGCTGCAACGATGCCGTACTCACCATAGGAGATCTTATTGCCCCTTGAGGCTTTTCCCTTCATGGTACCACGGAACTGTTTACGACGTTTTACTCTTTTTGGCATTAACATTATCTATCTCTCCCTTCCTTATCTGCTTTAGTCGGAAGAACCTCGCCTTTGTAAATCCAAACCTTTACACCGACTTTTCCGTAAGTTGTGTCAGCTTCTGCAAATCCATAATCAATGTCCGCCCTGAGTGTCTGCAGCGGGATTGTACCTTCGCTGTAAAACTCCGTACGCGCCATGTCAGCACCGCCAAGACGTCCGGATACAGAAGTCTTTACTCCAAGCGCCCCTGCCTTCA
Source organism: uncultured Mediterraneibacter sp. (assembly GCA_944381935.1). Lineage (GTDB taxonomy): Bacteria > Bacillota > Clostridia > Lachnospirales > Lachnospiraceae > Mediterraneibacter. Next base: position 192,757 of record CALWMN010000004.1, read on the forward strand.
TTGTCCTTGACATACAGGATTTCATCGCACGTCTGAAAGAAATACGGTTCTCAAGCTGCTGGGCAATGTTTTCAGCCACAAGCTGTGCGTCTTTGTCCGGTCTTTTGATTTCCTTAATGTCAACGATCAGCTTTTTATCTGTATATTTTGCAAGTTCACCTTTTACCTTTTCAATCTCAGAACCGCCTTTTCCAATTACAACGCCCGGCTTAGCTGTATAAACCGTAATCTTCACGCGGTCGGAAGCTCTCTCAATCTCAATTCTGGAGATACCGGCGTTATACAATCTCTTCTTTAAAAATGTTCTGATCTCGTGGTCTTCAATCAGGTTGTCAGCGAAATCTTTCTCTGCGTACCATTTGGAATCCCAGTCTTTGATAACGCCGACTCTCAAACCATGAGGATTTACTTTCTGTCCCATAATGCCCTCCTATCTTTCATTCAGCACGATTGTGATGTGGCTCATTCTCTT